>CAYMHB010000013.1:0-35252 GCA_964390145.1 uncultured Oscillospiraceae bacterium | reverse complement strand
TAAACGGAAAATAAGGCTTCAAAACCATTACTTCCTTATCTGGCGGTGGCCTTTGACCCGCCACTTTTTATTTCAGAGTATTTATTTCGTTTTTGTAGATTTTCTTCATAAAGATATATGACATTACAAACGATGCGATTTCGGCAATCGGGAATGAAAGCCACATTATTGTAATATCCCTTGTGAAGTATGCTAAAAGGAATGCAACGGGAACAAGTACACCAAGCTGCCTCAAAACCGATACGATAAGGCTGAGCATACCCTTGCCAAGTGCCTGAAATACACTTCCTGCCACGATACAGTAACCTGCGGCAAGAAAGCTTATGGAAATAGAGCGCATCATGGGTTTTCCGATACGGACGATTTCTTTCATGTCTTCTCCGCCTGTGTCAAATATGCGCAGAAGCGCCTCGGGCACAATCTGGAACGCCAGAAAGCCTGCCACCATAATAAGACACGCATACATTACGGAAAGTTTTATTGTCTTTTTAATTCGGTCGGGTTTTTTTGCGCCGAAGTTATATGCAACTATTGGCACCATCGAGTTATTTATGCCAAAAACAGGCATAAAGATAAAGCTTTGAAGTTTAAAGTATATGCCGAAAACAGCTTGTCCTGTTGCGGCAGTAGCAGCACTGAAAAGGCGCATCGTCTGATTGATGCAGACATTCATAACACTGCCGATTGATGCCATACAGATTGAGGGAATTCCGACTGCGTAAATTCTTTTTACTATTTCGCCGTCGGGTTTTATACATCCTTTAAGTGCAACTTTTATTTCACGGTTGAATTTGCTGTTGATTACCATACCGACAAAAAGGGCAACTATCTGGCCGATTACGGTGGCGAGCGCCGCACCTTTTACGCCCATTTCGGGGAATCCCAAAAGACCGTAAATCATAATGGGGTCGAGGATTATATTTGTGACTGCGCCGACAAGCTGTACCACCATACTGTAAGCGGTTTTACCTGTTGATTGAAGCAGTTTTTCAAACATCACCTGACCGAAAAGGCCGAATGAGAATATCATACAGATACTGAGGTAATCTGTGCCGAGAGCGACTATTCTTTCGCTGGTGCCGAATGAACTAAAGTACGGTTTTACTACTGTAAAGCCTAATATCATGACTACAAGAGCACTTACCATAGAAAGAAAAATTCCGTTTTCCGCCACTCTGTTTGCGCGGTTGAAATTCTTTTCTCCAAGGCATCTTGAAAGAAGCGCGTTTACGCCGACACCCGTTCCTACTCCAACTGCAATAAGAAGGTTTTGAACGGGGAACGCAAGCGAAAGCGCCGTCAGGGCATCCTGTCCAAGTTTTGACACGAACATAGTGTCAACAATGTTATAAAGCGCCTGAACAAGCATGGATATCATCATGGGAATTGCCATGCTGAGAAGGAGCGAATTTACATTTTGCACGCCCATTTTGTTTTCTTTTGTCTGCATCCTCATCACATCCTGATTCTTCCGTTTTCAATATCTGCTATTATCTTTGCGATTGCGTTTTCTTCATTACTTACAGTTATAATGTCAGCAACTTTTTTTGCACAGTCGCTTGCATTTGCTACCGCTACGCCTATGCCTGCTCTTTCTATCAGCGAGATGTCATTTTCATTGTCGCCGATACCTATGGTTCTTTCTATGTCAATCCCCATAATTTCTGCTATTTTAACAAGGTTTTCCCCCTTATCAAGCCCTTTCGGAAGCATTTCCAGATATTCGGCATCCGAACGCACAAACTGGAACTTTTCCGCAAGCGGATGGCTTTCAAGAAGATTGCGCAATTTTATAATTTCTGTCTCTTCGGAATGAACAAAAATAACCTTGGAAAGTTCCTCTTTGACATCAGTATAACGGCATCTTAATTCGGGAAATTTGAACAGTTTCATAACGCGCTCCATGGCGTCATTCATTTTACAGAAATAACAGTCCTCAAACCCGCAAAGCTGAATTGACATACCGGGCATTTTTTCGTCCACCAGACGCACAAGCTCAAGGGCATCGGCAGAAAGGATATGCCTTGAGATAAATTCTCCCTTTTCCATATCATATACTGCGCCACCGTTAAAACAGCCTATCGGTGCATTTGGGCGGACAAGGTCGTAGATGTATCCCACAACAACAACGCTGCGTCCCGTAATGAAAGTGAATGTCCCGCCGTTTTCCTTGAAATACTCTATCGCCGAGAGGTTTTCGGGGGAAACGGTTTTATCATTCCGAAGAAGCGTTCCGTCAAGATCTGTCGCGATTAAAATGTTATCAAATTTTCCCATAACGCGCTCCTTTCAAATGTTTTTCAATAAAAAAGGCAATCGACTAAACGATTGCCCTTTCTGGTCTGAGTGGGGAGACTTGAACTCCCCTAAACATCCGCAACAATCAACGTCCTATGCCTTTTGACAAAACTTTGACAATCTCTCACATCTTATACGAGTTTATTTTCTTCGCTGCGTTTTCCAAACTTCTTTTTGTTACGTGCATATAAGTTTGCTTCGTGGTATGAACATCAGCGTGCCCAAGAAGGACCTGCGCATCCTTTTCATCAACACCCGTTTCGTGAAGGATGGATGCGTAAGCATGCCTGAACTGATGCGGCGTGACGTGCTCATCAATATCAAGTTCCTTCATAGTGTTAATCCAGAATCTTTCAAACTGCGATTGTGTGAGAGGACTTCCATCATCATTACAAAAAATGAAGCCTTTCTTTTTTCGGGGGATAATTTCAGCAAGTCTTTCTGCGAGAATTACTCCCCTCTCTCCTGCTTTCGTTTTTAGGTAGGTCTTCACAATAGGTGCATTACTTATGTGAGTTACCTGCCTGTTAATATTTATAAAATTTGTAACACGGTCGATATCTGAATAGTCCAAGCCAAGGATTTCGCCTCTGCGAATTCCTGTAGACAAAAGAATGTTTACAAACAAAATTCCTTTTGTTACTTCTTTAGGATTTGTACGAAACACTTTTTTGAGAACTGTATCGGATGGAGGTATTCGCTCGTTCTGGCCAAGACCTTGAGGAATCGGGACGAATTGCCAGATGTTATTTGCCTCAATGTATCCATTAAGTATAGCAAATTTCCAAATCTGATTACAGACAGTTTTTTGCTGTTTTACAGTTTTCTTCATGGGATAAAGCAGGGCAAAATGCTGAATAAAGCGATTTGCGTCCATTACCGTCACTTCTTTGATATATTGCCCTTCAAACCACTCTTTTACACGTCTTACACAGGCTTTATATCTGTGAGAAGTAGACTCTTCTACTCTTTCCATATGCCAGCTTTCCCATTCGTCTGCAACTTCTGCAACAGTCTTCCCTTTTTCTACTTGCCCTTTGTATTCGAGCATTTGTCGCTGAATATCTCTTTCCGCCTTTTGGTCATTCTTTTCCCGACTGTAAAAGGACTTGGAAACACCGTCTATAACAAATGTTTTTACGGCACGTCCATCCTTTCTGCGTGTTACACCCATATATTACACTTCCCTTTATTAAAAAAATGGTTGCAAAAACCCAAGGAGTGTAATATAATAACGTTGGTGAGGCGTTAAGGATACACTCCTTGACGTTGCCCTGCAGTGCTCCAACACTGTGGGGCTTTTTTTATTTTTCAAAAATTTATAAACACAATAACAGCCCTTTTTTCCTTAGTAATTAAATATTACGGATTGCATAGACTGCACGGTGTATGAATCCTCAGAGCTTCTTCCCGTTCTATTTGTGCAGTTGCTCTCCCTTTAATAGAGCCACAACGTATAGAATGGAAATGTGCTCCTGTAGATGTGATATACACTACGTTATCAGTCCGTCCTGTAAGATTTGCTACGGGTGTGTTATTGGATGTTTCCGAATTATAGAAAAATGCTCCTGTTGTTAATCCCAATGCAATTAACCCTGCAGCAGCAGTCTTGCGTGAAGATTGCTGTGGATTAAGCAGATAGTGAACAAAAGCATCAGCATCTATGTCGAGTAGTATACCATTACTCATAGATATTCTTCCTGGTTCAAGATGCTTAAGAATTATATGTGCTGTTTCATGTAATAGAAGGTAGAATCTATCCTCTACTGATATCAGGCTGTTTATAAAAACAATTTTAGCACTGCCACAGTAGGTAAATGCGTTTGTTCGTTGAGCCTTTTCTGTGAGACCGAAACGAGCAAGCTCCGCATCGCCATAAGTGGTATTAAAGAAAGTTATCTTGTAACCTAACTTTTTCAGGAAATCCTCCACAGCTTCAAAGGTGATATTTCCTTTTAATTGTTTGTAAAATTTATTCGCAGCCTTTTTCACTTTGTTACTCATGTTGAGCAACTCCTTTCTTTCGGGCTGCTATCGTGTTACTTATTAAGAGTAACACTGTACCATTATATATATCAAGTGGTAATTTCTTCTGTCGGAAGCTGAATATCTTCTTTTGTTTCTGATGCTCCGTGTGCGGCTATTCTTGAACCAGGCTCACGGTCTAGTTCGGTATATTTACCAGAGTCTATCAAGTCATCAGAGAAGTCAAGGACTTTCTCTTGTCCTTTTACGTTAAGCTGTTGGCAATTTGAAAGTATTTTTTGTTGGGTAGGTGTTAATGGAGAAAGAATAGATGTAATAGGCTTAGTGTCAACTTTATGGCTATCCTCGTCATCCCATCCCATTATAAATGACGGAGATACTTTCAAAGCCTTTGCTAACAAAACAATTTTATCACGTCTCATATTAGCAATGTCGCCGCTTTCCCAGCGAGAAACTGTTCCCTCGCTAACGCCAACTTTTTGAGCAACTTCGAGCATAGTCAGCCCAAGTTCCTTACGTCTTTTTTTTAATTCTATTTTCAAATCCAAAAAAATCACCTCTCGGTATTTGGTATTTCATTGGTAGACTACTTTAATTTCTTCATCGTAACTTCAAGGCATCTAAACAACAGCCTCTTCTTGTCTACAAAGGCAGTATAGCACACTTCTTGCAAAAATGCAAGAGAAATTTTCAAAAAATCCAAAAAACTTGCGGAAACGTATTGACAACATCAAAAACATATGTTATATTAAACTTGCGGAAACGCAAGTCGCCTGTTGCATATTATGCGATGGCGCGTGTATTATTAAGGAAGGGGTGACAGAATTGAATAAACAAAAGAAGACCCCTAGTATTGTAGAGGTCAATGGTGTGCAGGTCCCGTCTATGAACTGGGTTTTTGACCAGATGATGGCACAAAGTTGCAGAATAGACAGGGCAAGAAGTATTGCTCTGTTTGGAGCTATAACGGGTGGTATAAGCGTTTTTGTATTAATACTTGTTGTATTTACTTTACGAGTAATACTTTAATGATGTCATCACCGTATAGGGTATAAAGAAGAGTTCCCAGACTGGCAAGCAATGAAACAAAGGATAAAATTGTGGGAACAATCCATTTCCAAAATGAAGCTTGACGCGCTTCTATCAACTCATTGCCTTTTGTGCTTATGTAGTATGTATGATTATAGGCTGTGTTGTATGGGATTTCATCGTGGGCACACCATTTCCCATCGCCGTCTTTAGAAACAACATACCCTTCTTGAACAAAGAGAATGAGTGTCATAGAAACATCATCATCTTCTGTTTTAAACCTTGTTCTTAGTTCGTCTTCCGTAACACCTTTATGGCGGCGGATATACCTTAAAATTTTCAGTGTTCTACGGTCAAAGTGCATCATTTATAATCATTCCTTTCTAGGTGATTATAACACAACTACACATTAAACACAAGGAGGTGGTAATAGTGTTTAATCAAAATTTATTAAAGGCAAAAATGATAGAAAAAGGTGTTACGGCACTATCAATTTGTAATGAAACAGGAATATGCGAAGCAACTTTTTACCGAAAGATAGCTCGCGACGGTGATTTTTCACGCTTTGAGATTGGTAAAATTGCTGAATTGCTTGAACTCACAAAACAAGATAGAGATAAAATTTTTTTTGCTCAATAACTTGCGTTTCCGCAAGAATATGAAAATCAGCTTGGAGGTGATTTAGGTGTTGAACTCTAATAAAAAAGGTGCTTCTTCAAAAGAAGAATCAGAAGCAAAGTTAATAGAGCTTAAAGTCGACTGCATAAATATTCTGTTGGAGCAATTCAGGGCACTAAGTGCGGATAATAAAAGCATCACCGATGCCAAACAAAAAAGATTAAACATTAAAGTGATGCTTGAGATTTTTTCAAAGGTAATACGTTATTGATTTAAGGCTATTATGATGGAAATTATAGCGGCAATTAGAGAAAGAATGGCGATTATAGTATTTGTTTTTTGCTTTTTGTTTGAAATTTTCTTTTCCCGAGCTTCCTTTCTAAGCTTCTGAACAATGGCCTTTCCCTCTTGGGTAATGTTTACAACTTCAACATTGTTCTTATAAGAAATTTTCAAATATTCATTATTTATTTCTCGAATGATGCTAATATCATCAGACAAATTGAACTGCTTTTTTAATTTCTTCAATTTTACATTGCGTTTAGAATATAAAAAATCTAAAATGCGTGTTTGTTTCTTGCTAAGAAGAGTATGGCCTCGTTGCCTTTTCCTCTCTGCCTCTTCAGCATAAATCATAACGGAATATAGAACCTTATCAATTTCATTCATTTATAATCATTCCTTTCGAGGTGATTATAACACAACTACGCATTAAATACAAGGAGGTGAATAAGTTGTCCGAAATTGAAATCGGTGAATTTACACTTTTGTTTTTTGGGGTAATTGTTCTTAATACTATAGCTGAAATTTGGAACTGGAAAAAAATAAAAAGCTCCATAAGGAGCTTAGAAAAATTGAGCCATATGATATTGAGCTTAGCGAATCCATCCCAAAATACGCTGCCATACGACAGTTAAAAATGCGTATAGATAATCTAAAATCTTACGGCCAACGCCACTTGTATCAAGAGCAAGACCGCCAAGATACAGGACAAAGCCTTCAATAAGAGTGAAAATGATAGCCATAAAAGTATTTTCTTTTAGTTTATATGGAATCTGTATAACCGACAGCTTAATTAGTACATCATCGTAAAGCCAAAGCAGAAAAAGAACCTTATTTCGATGCAGCAAACGAGGAGGTGAATAAGTTGGGTGAAAAAAAGAAAGCAACATTTTCACTAAAGGTGGATGTTGATAAATCAGATGTTACCGCAGCAATCAACCGTATTGACGAATTAAGAGAAAAATTAAAAGAAGCCAAAGCAATTGTACAGGCTTTAGCTTCTGAATTGCAAAACATTGAGTTACAGGTCAATGTTAAGCGTTAGTTCTACAATATTGTTACACTCAGGACAAATGTTTTCTCCATTTGTCACAAGAATCGAAGCATTGCAGTGCGGACATTCGACTTCAAACTCTTCATCGGAAATGATTTCTTCAGCAGATTCCAAAATAAGATTTTGAATGTCTTTTGAGAAATTTTCTGCATTAGTATGTTTCATTTATAACACCTCCCTTCAATGGAATTATACCATATTGTGGGAGGATGTTCAATACAAGAAGATGGGGTGATTAAAATGAAAAAGCTTCTTTAGGGATAAAAAAAGACGGCGCAGCAGAAGCTACAACCGTCAACTAAAAATGCAAGTAAATTATAACACAGATTAAATTAAAAAGCAATAGAAAGGATGTAAATTATGGATTTAAGGTTTTTACAAGCAAGAGATAGCATTCTCGCTTATCTGCAGAAATCAGACTTCACAGATAAGGAAATAAAGAAGGTTCTTCAGATGTGCAATGATGAAGTTGATGCCTGGGAGAACCGTAGCAAGCTCATAGAGGTAAATAAGGAGGAAGAGTAATGGAAAAAAGCAATTATAGAGAAATGCTCCTTTTCCTTCGTGAGCAGGGTTGCCCTATGATGAGCACCAGAAAAGAGGCAAGCTCATTCCTGGGCATTTGTCAGCAGAACCTGCGCAGAGAAATTTCCAAAGGAAGAATAAAACTTTGTGAAGATAAAATCCCGATAGGAAGCCTCGCTTCCTATTTGTGTGGTTAGGAGGCTACGGCATGAAGAAATACGGAAGATGGATATGGATGCTTGCCTGTCTGACTTTTCTTTATTGTGTAGGCGATGCCACAGAAGTAACGAAGGTTGATTGTATTATTTACTTTCTTCTGATGGGGTACATCATTAAAGATGTTGTGTTGGAATTTTGGAATGAAGTTATTTACGAGGAAAATTGAGAGGAGAAAAGATATGAAGAACTACATTTGTTTTAACGGAGAGAAAATCGAGTTGAGCAGTACGCAGGTTGCGGAAATAAAAAAGGCAATCGGCGTAGGGCAAGTTAAATTAAAGGACATACCCGTGGGAGAGCCTTTCAAAATAGGCGACTATGAGTTCATTGTGCTCGAGCACTCAAAAGATGCTGCAGCGGTTATTCTGAAAGACCTCTTACATAAAGAGAAACAGTTCGGCAAGAACAACAACTACGAGAATTCATACGCTGATGATTTGTGTAATGATTTTGCAATGAAAATTGCAGATGTAATCGGCAAAGAGAATCTCATCGAACACACCGTGGGCCTTACATCTGATGATGGATTAAAGGACTACGGAAAAATCAAAAGAAAGATGTCGCTACTCACTACCGAGCTTTATCGCAGATATGTAGAGATACTGGACAAGCATAAAATAGATGCTTGGTGGTGGCTTGCTACTGCATATAGCACACCTACACATGAAAGCAGCAGTTGGATAAAGTGCGTTTCGCCCGGTGGCTACGTTAACGTCACCATTTGCAACATCAATTACGGCGTTCGCCCGTTTTGTATCTTAAATTCTAATATCTTTGTATCTCGTTGAGGAGGAAAATAAAATGAAATCAGTTAAATTAAGCGAAATCGAAAACAAAAAGACCTTTAAGATTGGCAACATTGAATTTATAAAATTTTCAGAGGAAAATGGCGAAGTTACTGCAGTAGCAAAAGATGTTGTTTTCCGTTCTGAATTTGGAAAGAACAATAACCTTTCAGGCAGCACAATTATTGAAAGACTTGAAAAAGAAATTCTCCCCGGTCTCTCTGATGCTATAGGCGAGGAAAATATTCTTGAACACGAAGTAGACCTTACAAGTCTTGACGGACTCAAAACATACGGAAGTATGAAGAGTAAAATCAGCATCCCGACATTTGATTTTTACCGTGCGAATGTGAAGATTTTTGACGAACACAAAATCGACAAATGGTGGTGGCTCGCGACTCCGGATACAACGCCCGAACATTATAACGACTATTGGTGTCGTTGCGTTTCGCCCGGTGGCAACGTTGACGGCGACTATTACTTCAACAATAGCGGCGTTCGCCCGTTTTTGAAATTTGTATCTTCTATCTTTGTATCGTGTGAGGAATAAAGTATGGCTGATACGGAACTGAAGGTTATTGTCAAAGCAAAAGAACTGATGAAGCATACATATGTACTTACATCCAATCCGAACAGATATCCTAAAAAGTTCAGACATTCACTCGTAGACAGAATGCAGATTGTAAGTATGGATATATACGAGCTTTTGCTTGAAGCTAACAGGATAAATAACCAAACCGAAAAGCGAGTCAGATGCGAAACAATAACAAAGGCGATTATGAACTGCGACAAGCTACTTACATATATTGAGTTATCAATGGAACTGGAAGTTCTGAATCCTAAATCGGCGGAGTATTGGTCGAAAATGGTATCGGATGTGAAGTATATGGCGATAGCTTGGAGAACGGCAGAAAAGAAATAATTCTAATAGGTTGTGCGTTGTATTTTTTCTTGCGTTTCGCCCGATGGCAACATTAACAACAACAATTACAACAACAATAACGGCGTTCGCCCGTACTGGTGGAAAGTCAGACAGAGTAGGCATAAGCCGAAATCAGAACACCACATCAAAAGAATGCACAACCTTTCTTTGAAAAAAGATAAACAAAAAGGACTGTGTTGTATGACTGATTTTGAGAAGGTTATTGATTTTAATAATATGTACAGAGCTTATCGCAGGTCCAAATGTGGCAAAGGCTATAAAACAAGTGCTGCACGCTTTAACATTATGGCTCTTGACGGAATTAACGCCCTGATAGAGCAGTTAAAGAATAAGACCTATAAGATATCTCCGTATAACGAGTTTATGGTTTACGAACCGAAAGAGCGCGTTATTAAGACAACGTCTTTTAAGGATAAGGTCATACAACATAGTTTATGTGATAATGTGATACTTCCAAAACTCCAAGAGGTTTTCATCTATGACAATTGTGCCGGGCAAAAAGGTAAAGGTACATTGTTTGGACTTGACAGATTAAGTGAGCAGATGAAAGCGTTTTACAAAAGATACGGACATAATGGCTATATATTATGGACGACTTTTATTTAATTCACCATAGCAAGGAATATCTTAAATATTGCCTTGAAATAATAACAGAGTTTTTGCGAACTCTCGATTTAACTCTTAACGGCAAGACGCAGATATCCCTATTTAAGAATGGTGTAAGTTATCTTGGTTTTCACACCTACATAACAAACACAGGCAAGGTCATAAGGAAACTGAAGAATCAGAATAAAAGAAATGCCGAACGGAAGTTTTTGAAAATGGCAAAGTTGGTTTCTGCCGGGAAACTATCAGAAGAGAAGTTCTATGCTTCATACAATGCGTGGAAAAATCACATATCACATGGAAATTGCTATAAGTTAGGTAAAACAATGGATGAAATGATAAAAAATATTTTAACGAAAGGAAGTTCAAATATGTACGGACGTAAATGCCCTGATTGCGGGGCAAATTTAGACCCTGGTGAAAAATGCGATTGCAAAAAGGAGAAGAAGGAGAAAGACTGACGTATGAACAAAGAAAAGATTTTCCCCTTAATACTGATTGCCCTCGATGCCATGGCAGGGCTTGTGTACCTTTCGGGCGGAGATTTCAAGAAGTTTATATACTGGATGGCGGCAGCGGTTCTGAATATCACGGTTACATTTTAGATATCTTGTTTCAACTCCTGCAAATATCAAGGAGGGGCTAAAAGAGGTATCTATCCCGGCGTTTATTCGGGAATTAACCAGGAAGGATGTGCTTTGATGCTTGAAACTATAGGGCAAATTTATAAGGTGAAAGAAGGTCGCGCAATTATTGTTGCTGACATAGACCCTTACAAGGCAGAAAGGCAAGAAATAAAGAGCTGCTTAGTTCGGTATGATGACGGACGGCACATTTCTGCAGACCAAAGGAGAAAGATATATGCTACTATCGCGGATATTGCAGAATATACCGGTAATGCTCCCGAAATGGAAAAGGCATTGCAGAAATTCTTCTACATAGAACGATACGGAGTGGACTATTTCAGTTTATCTGATTGCACAGTCACAGAGGCAAGAGAGTTTATAAATTATCTCATTGATTTTTGTTTTGAAAACAATATAGGAACCCGTGATACTCTTTTGAATCGCACGGATGATATAAGCAGATATTTATATTCCTGTCTCGTCAATCGCAAATGTGCGGTATGTAATCAAAAAGCGGATATACACCATTGCGAAGGTTCTCGTATTGGTATGGGATTTAATCGCCGAAAGGTGAACAATATCGGGAGATATGCTATAGCTCTTTGTCGGAAGTGTCACAGTATTGCTCATAATGACGAAAAAAAGTTTTTTGAAAGCAATCATATTTACGGCGTACAGCTTGATGCATATGCCGTAAGGAAACTAAAACTATAAGCTTTTTTCAAGAAAAAGCTAACACTATATAAAATAAAAACAAGTTGTAAAAATATCATTTAGGAGGTTAATCGTTTGGGTAATGGGGTAGATTACTTTCCCCTTGACGTTACTTTGGACGATAAATTAGAACTGACGGAAGCGGAATTTGGACTTACAGGCTTTGCAGTAGTTGTTAAGCTCTTTCAAAAGATTTACGGAGGGCAAGGTTACTATTGCGAATGGAATGACGAGGTTGCATTATTGTTTAGCAGGAAAATAGGTCTTGGTGGTAATGCTGTTTCAGAAATAGTGAGCGCTTCTGTTAAGAGAGGTATATTTGATAAGACATTATATGAGAAGTACAAAATACTGACTTCCTCAGGAATTCAAAAAAGGTACTTCAAGGCAGTAAGTCGCCGTAAAAGTGTTGAAGTCGAAAAGCAGTACCTCTTGTGTGATTGCGCCCAATTTTTAAAAAATGTTGACATTTTTTATAAAAATGGTGACATTTTCACAAAAAATGCAAACACAATCGAACAAAGTAAAAGAAAGGATAGTAAAGAAGAGGATAGTAAAGAAGAGGATAGTAAAGAAAACAAGGAGCTTGTCGTTATTGTTTCTGAATATGAGAAAAACATTGCTCCCATATCATCTATCATAGTTGAAAAGATTGAAGAATGGCTAAAAGAAGTTGATAGCTCTTTAATTATGTATGCCCTAGAGCAAGCAGTATTAAAAAACAAAAAAAGTTGGAGCTACATCAACGGCGTAATTAATAACTGCTATAAGTCCGGCAAGAAAACCCGTGCGGATGCAGAGAATAAGACAGAACAGAAGAAATCTGCAAGGAAGGGAACTTATGAGCTTGACGATATGGCAGCGGTTGAACGGAAAATAAGACTTGAAAGGATGAATAACAATGCTTAATAAAGTAATTTTAATGGGTAGATTTACTCGCGACCCCGAACTTCGCAGCACACCGCAGGGAATCAGCACTTGCTCTTTCTCTATCGCGGTAGACCGTAACTTCGTCCGCACGGGCGAGGAACGCAAGGCAGACTTCATCAACTGTGTTGCGTGGAGACAGACTGCGGAGTTTATTTCCAAGTACTTCAGAAAAGGCAGCATGGTCGCTCTTGAAGGAAGTATTCAGACACGTTCTTGGGACGACCAGGATGGCAAGAAGCGTTATGCAACAGATGTTGCTGTAAGTGGTGTATATTTCGCTGAAAGTAAGAAAACAGATGATACACTTTCTGATGCGCCTATAGGATTGGGCGAAGATGAAGATTTGCCGTTTTGAGGTGGAGGTATGAGCTTATTTGTAGACAACTTTGCCGGCGGCGGTGGTGCCTCTACTGGAATAGAAATGGCAATAGGCAGAAGCGTGGATATAGCAATCAATCATGACCCTGATGCTATAGCAATGCACAAAGCAAATCATCCAAGCACAAAGCATTACTGCGAAAGCGTATGGGAAGTAGACCCCGAAGAGGCCTGTGAGGGTGAAGATGTTGCTCTTGCCTGGTTTTCTCCTGATTGCACGCATTTTTCAAGGGCTAAAGGAGGGAAACCCGTAGAGAAAAATATCAGAGGACTTGCATGGGTTACTATAAGATGGGCATACACGGTGAGGCCAAAAGTAATAATGCTTGAAAATGTTCCAGAGATACAGACGTGGGGACCTCTTGACGAAAATGGAAAACCTATAAAAGAGCGTAGCGGAGAAACCTTTACTGGATTTATAGCTCTTCTCACAACAGGGCTTTCAAAAGAGCACCCTGCATTTATTGAAATGTGCGAGGCATTGGAAATTGATGTTAATTCAAAAACGGCTGATGAACTCTCAAAGGGATTACACTATGCTGTGGATTTTAGAATATTACGGTCTTGCGATTACGGAGCGCCTACAACACGTACACGCTTCTATATGATTGCGAGGTGTGATGGAAAAAAGATTATATGGCCTGAACCTACCCACGCACCCAAGGACAGTATAGAGGTTAGGTGTGGTATGCTTCAGCCGTATAGAACGGCAGCGGAATGTATTGATTGGAATATCCCTACGCAGAGCATATTTGAACGTGACAAGCCTCTTGCGGAAAACACCCTTAAAAGGATTGCAAGGGGTATAAAGAAATTTGTAATTGACAATCCGGAGCCGTTTATTATTCACTACAAGTTTGAAAATGAGCCTGAAAGCATTGATAAACCACTTTCCACCATTACATCCGTGAACAGCCATTATGTGGTGACTCCCACAATTATGTGCAATAACACAGGCAATGTTGGAGCGAGTGCTGATTCTCCGTTGCCTACGATAACTACTGGAAACAGAAATTTTGTGGTCGCTCCTTCAATAGTGCCTGTTGGATATGGGGAAAGGGAAGGACAAAAACCAAGAGTAAACGATGTTGAAGAACCTTTAGGAACAGTTGTAGGAAGTAGCAAACATTATCTTTCAATGCCTATACTCACTACTTTTAATCAAAACAGTAGCGGACAAAAAATTGATAGGCCGATTGATACTGTTATGGCAGGCTCCACACGGTTTGGGCTTGTATCTCCCACTCTTATACAGTATCACAGTGAGCAGAGCGACAGTGAAGTAAGGGGACAAGAACTTACAGAGCCAATAATGACAATTGATACGACGCCCAGATATGCGTTATCAGTTGCACATATTATGAAAAACTACGGAGGGAATTATCAAGGTGCAGGAAGTGCAGCGGATAAGCCCCTTGATACAGTAACAGCGAAGGACCATAATGAACTT
Organism: uncultured Oscillospiraceae bacterium; assembly: GCA_964390145.1. GTDB lineage: Bacteria > Bacillota > Clostridia > UMGS1883 > UMGS1883 > UMGS1883. The sequence goes on along the minus strand of CAYMHB010000013.1, from coordinate 20,809 downwards.
GTTACAGCTCATATAGTAACGCTTCGTAATAACATGGACGGTCAAGCCATGGATGAACCCTTGACAACAATATCCTGTAGCGGGGCACATCATGCAGAAGTGGAAGCTTTCCTAATCAAGTATTTCTCAACAGGGACACCGAAATCTGTTAACGCTCCGCTTGATACGCTGACAACGAAGGACAGATATGCGTTAGTTACTATTCACGGAGAAGAATACATCATTGTTGACATTCGTATGAGAATGCTTCAACCGAGAGAACTATTTAATGCACAGGGATTTCCCGAGGATTACATAATTGAGCACGATGCAGCGGGAAACCCTTATCCAAAAACAAAGCAAGTAGCAAGGTGCGGTAATGCTGTTACTCCGCCTGTGCCTGCCGCTATGGTAAGGGCAAATTTGCCGGAGTATTGCAAGGATAGAAGGTGACAACATGAAAATATGTGAAATATGTGGTGCAGAATTTTATGCCGAACACGGACTACAGAAATACTGCAGTGCGATATGTCGTGAAAAGGCGATAGAAAAATCCCACGTGGAAAGCTACGAGAGGCGAAAGGCAAGAATCACGCCTATAACCTGCATCAATTGCGGAAAAGAGTTCATCCCAGGACATAGAAGTCAAAAATACTGCAGTTATGAATGCGGTTATGAGTATCGTTATAAACTTGCTCCCAAGAAGGAGCCAAAGGGATACAGTTTGCGTATGTGTCCAATTTGCAGTAAGGAATTTAAGCCAAATTGTAGTAGTCAAAAATACTGCTCCAAAGAATGTAATACAGAAGCACGCCATCAGAGATATAAGAAAAGCGTTGTGGTAGCTGCACAAACGCCAAAGGTCGAGAAAATGAAGCCTGCATCCGATGCATCAGAACGTTGGGCGCGGATGAACTGGACGGAGTTAACGACTGAGTGCGCGCGGTTTCATATTACATACGGACAGGCACAGCAGATGTTTTATAACGGTACATTACCTGAAGATTTTGGGTTGGGAGGAGATTAAGAATGCAGAATGAGAAGATGACGGACGAACAGATTATAAAGGCTTTGGAGTGTTGCAGTAAAAAAGACTGCAAACAGTGTCCCGCTTTTGATGAAAATATTGAATGTGGCGAAAACTTAATAACACTTGCCCTTGATCTTATCAACCGCAAAAATGCAGAGGTTGAACGATACAAGGGTGTTATAAAAATTCTTGAAAGTGATGTAAAGCACGAACGCGAGGCAGCGGTAAAGGGATTTGCACACCTGCTTATTGATAAGGCGGAGGCAGGGGTAATACACGTGGGCGACCTGCCTGATTATGTTGTGGAGTTTTTAGAGGAGGATAAGGATGAGAGACAGATTGATTAAGCTAATAGCCAAAATAAAGAATAGCGATGAGTATTCGTGGAACCCGAGTTCTTCTGAAAGAGATGCTATTATGGCTGACAAGCTTCTTGCAAATGGTGTAATTGTACCGCCTTGTAAGGTGGGACAGACCGTATATAAATTCAATAGGTATAACAAAACAATAATTGATGAATGCCGTATCCGTTCCATATTACAAAGGGAAGATGGAAGCCTTAAAATAAATGTTATTGATTTGAGATATTTGAATTGTTTTGAAATTCTTCCCGATGCAAACGGCAAAACAGTATTCCTCACCAAAGAAGAAGCAGAAGCAAAGTTGAAAGAAGGTGTGCAGGGGTGAAAGATGCAAAGTCAGAATTTTATATAAAATGCAATAGGCTTTTTATTACTGAACTAAAAAGAATAAGAACAAGGTTTGAGAAAAACAGAGTAAAAGAACTTCAAGCTCTTATAGAGATTGATGAAGAAATGGAACAAACTTCTGAACTTGATATTATGGATGGTTATGGTTGTGGGGCATATGACGAGGAAGAATACGATAGGCGTATGCAGGCATACCGGGAGTATTGCGACAAAAAAGAAGCCCTAAAGGATATGCCGACCATTCAAACTCAAATGATAAAAATAATAAATGGTTGCATTAATGATACCGAAAGAGAAATTGACTATATCAAAGTGCAATCTATGTCAGAAGAAGAAAAAAGGCAGTATTATAAGCGGCAACAAGAACTTGAAGAACGCCGTCAACGTAGATTACAGAAAGGCGGTGCGGAGTGATGGAAAGGTATATTGATGCGGATAAATTATCACAACGAATTAAGGCATCGCCTGCGTTCAGAAATCTCGAAAGTTATTGGTACGAAAGTAAACTTCTGCAAAACGTGGTTTTGGATTTGATTGATAATACGCCTACTGCAGATGTTGAGGAAGTTAAGCACGGAGAGTGGATTGTAGATAAAGTTCACAATATTAGGAAAGTTCGTAGCACAAACCTTGCAAAGCAAATGTGCTACAAGTGTTCGTTGTGTGGTCGCAAGAGTGGTAACAACAGACACTTAAATTATTGCCCTCGGTGTGGTGCAAAAATGGACGGAGGGGTGATGTCTGATGAATGTAAAAGATTGGCTTCGAAGAGCACGAATAATTGATAAAGAAATAAAACAACTTACTATTGCAAAGCAAGAGGCTTATGATATTGCTACAGGAACTTCGGTTGATACATCAAAAGAACGAGTAAAAAGTAGCTCTGGCAACGCTACGGAAAAAAAGCTCCTGACTCTTCTTGAATATGATTTGCAGATAAGCAGACAAAAAGAAAAGCTTTTGATGTGCAAGGCTGAAATTCTTGAGGCTATAGCATCTGTTGAGGATATTCGTTACCGTACTTTGCTTATTGCATATTATGTAAATTGCAAAAGCTGGGAGGAAGTTGCAGTTCAGATGAATTATGGAATAAGGCAAGTACATAGACTGCATGGTGATGCTCTGCAAAAAATAAAGATAGCATAAGATGTCATTGAATGTCACTATACATCTGTGATACAGTATATACTGGAAAAAGAGAAAGCGAAGGATTACTCCTCCGCTTTCAAGAATTCGGTGATAGCGCAGCGGATAAATTCCTGCTTGCTAATCCCCTTTTCTTTTAATTTTTCCTCCCATTGAGAAACAAGGTTTTTGTCAAGGTCGGCAACAACACGCTTATAAACTTTGTTTTTATAGCGTTGAATGACTGCCGAAGATGTGTTTGCTGACATTTCTTTACCTCCGCTTGATGATAAATTCGACAATTACAACAACAGCCCATATTGCAACAAGCGTAAAAGCAATATAGTTTGCGAATGAAAGGCTGCTGTAATTGACTTGCGTCATATACATAATGGATAGACACAAAAACAACAAATTAAGAATTTTGTTTGACATAATTTTTCAAATGTGGTATATTGAATTTAGAGAGGGGCTTTCGCCCCGTCCCTATTTCTTGAAGTGCTCTGCTATCGCAATTAGTCCGCTTGCAATGGTTACTATTGCCGATATTATGTAGAGTGCTTCTTTTATGATTGTCCACATTTCGTTCCTCACCTCACTTTCTATATTTATTATAGCATATGTGTACACATATGTCAAGGGTTTTTTGAAAAAAATCAAAAAATTTCTAAAATTTTGCAACTTGTCCCTTTTTACTATGTTAAAATGTAAACTGAAGAAAGTATATCTATAGCACGTCAAAACAACGACGTGCTCTTCTTGTACAAAAAATTGTTGTAAAACATCTTTTCTTGTGATATATTAAAGTTAACCACAGCCAACTGAATAATTTCTTTCACAAGTGTGTATTTTATTTCTGAGAATAAATGCACGCTCTATTTTGTATGCACTTGTGATAGAGGTTACAATTGGCTGTGGTGGCTTGGAGCTGTGCGTTTTTCGGCGTGTGGCTTTGGTCGCACGCTTTTTTAATTCCGTCATAGGAGGTGGATTTTGCGTATACATACAAAGAGGTGTGCGTGAAATTTATTAAGGAGATGTTTTATGTGAAGAAAACTTTTGTTATTATTTTAGCTATAATTGTTGCCATAGTAATGCTGGCTCTTGCAGGCTTTATTGGAATTCTTGTTGGATATAGTGCAGGAGAAGATGATGGAAGTATGTCAGGGTACGACTTGGGCTATGATGCTTGTATGGCAAAGATTATGGGCGATGTATGGCTTGTTGAAGTTACTGAAAAAACAATAAAGATTACAGATAGATATTTAGACGGAAAGATTGATGCGGGAGAAGCTTGCAATAAAATTGAAAGCATAGCGGAAATGTATATTGGCAATAAAGATAACTTGGAAACAGGCTTTGGCAATATATTACAATCGGGTATAAATGCAATATATTACGGGATACATCTCACTACTTACGATGAAGCATCGGAAGAGGATATTGCAGAATATAATACTAAACTTCTTGAAACTCGAAACTTTGTAGCAAAGAATTTAGGAATGTCAGAACGCTAAGCATATACAATTTAATATTTAGCACTATCGAGAACTATCGGTAGTGCTTTTTGTTATGCTTAAAAATAAATGGATGTGCGGAAACTGTCACGACTCCTGCGTGACAAGTCCGTGGGGTAATACTGCAAAATGATATGAAGGTGGGCGTGGCAGTATAAATGGCAAAGGAATGGGCAAAAGCCTTTTATAAATCAAAAGCTTGGAAAAGGTGCAGAGCTTCATATATCGGGTATCGTCAAAGCATTGATGGTGGAATATGCGAAGTTTGTAGAGAGCGAACTGGTTACATTGTTCATCATACAGTTGTTTTGACTCCTGAAAATATAAATAATCCTGATGTATCTCTCAATCACAACTTGTTGCGATACGATTGCAAGGATTGTCACGACAGAGAAGAGGCTCACGCTTTTATTAAAAGCTCTTCTTTATTGTGTGAGTTTGGGGCTGACGGACAGCCTATCCCCCCCTCTAAATAAAAGCGGGATGGCTTTAAGGGTACCGAGAGGGGTACCTTAAATTTTACGCACGATATACACATATAAGGGGGGTATTGAAAGAAGGTGAAAGGATATGGCAAAAGATAGAGCTACATCAACGGTTAAAGCAAAAGAAGCAGTTGAGCTTGTCAGCGAAGCACATAGGGAGCTTGCAAAAAAGCTTTACAAAAGGATTTGCTTTATGGATAAGACTTTGAATAAACTTGAAAAACAAGTTCGGGAGGAAGGCGCAATCATTACCGCGGCAAACGGAAACGGATTTAATGTAATGAGCGAACACCCTGCCCAAAAGAGCTACAACACAATGGTTGGGCGGTATAATGCAATGGTAAAATCGCTTGTTGATATGATTCCTTCAGGGAACGGCGAGGGCGATGAACTGATGAAGTTCCTCGGCGGTGATAACGAGTGACAGAATTTGAAAAATACTTTAGCAGTCTGTATGACGGTAGCATCAACGCCTGCGATAAGATGAAGCGTATATCAGAGATGCTTCTTGAGCAGTATGCTACTCCTGGCGAGTTTCATTTTGATTATGACATCGCAAAGAGGCATACCGAGTTTATAGAGCGTTTTTGTAAGCTTCCTACGGGTAAAATCGGTACGCCGTTAAAACTTGAGTTGTTCCAAAAAGCGAGACTCCAAGCCTTATTTGGATTTGTAGATGATAACAACTTACGCCAATACAACGAGTGCCTTATTGTTGAGGGGCGAAAAAACGGAAAGACCACCGAAACTGCGGCGGTGGAAATTGACGGTCTCGTGAATGATGGAGAAGGCTCTCCACAGATATATAATATTGCGACAATGCTTGACCAGGCAAAGCTTGGCTTTAATGCAGCGCATAAAATGATACGTCAATCGCCTATGCTGAGTAAGCATATTAAAAAACGAGCATCAGACCTTTATTTTTCTCACAACATGGGATATATAAAGGCACTTGCATCAAACAGCAACAGTCTTGACGGTCTTGATGTTCATATGGCGGTAATTGATGAATTGGCAGCTATAAAGAACCGTGACATTTATGACCTTATCAAGCAGGCAATGGGTGCAAGAAGTCAGCCGCTTTTGTTTTGTATTACTACAAATGGCTTTATTCGTGACGGAATTTTTGATGCCCAATATGAATATGCACGAAAAATATTATATGGTGAAATAAAGGATAACCGTTTCCTTCCCTTCATCTACGAGCTTGACAATCAGGATGAGTGGGATAAAGAAGAGTGTTGGATAAAAGCAAATCCAGGAATCGGCACAATAAAATCATTCGATTATCAAAGGCAAATGGTGGAAAAAGCAAAAAAAGACCCATCATTCAAACCTACTGTGCTTACAAAAGACTTCAATCTAAAGCAAAACGCGGCCGCAAGATGGCTTTCGTGGGAAACACTTAACAACGAAGAAAAGATTCCCGAATATTCATTCAAATACGGTATAGGTGGACTGGATGCAGCGGACAGTGTTGACCTTTGCGCTGCAACAGCGTTGTGTATGCGACCTGATGACGAACATATTTATTCAAAGTCCATGTATTGGCTTCCTCAATCGGTTATTGATAAGTTTGAGAATGAAGGGAAACGCCAGGGCAGGGACAATGTTCCGTATCTTTTGTGGCGTGACCAAGGTTGCCTCAGAACAGTCGAAGGACATAAAGTAGATAAGCGTGTAGTTCTTGATTGGTTTTGCGAGCTTCGTGACAAGGAAGATTTGTTTATTCTTTATATCGGCTTCGATCCGTGGCATATTTCGGATGCTCTTCTTCGTGAATTTAAAAATGAGTTTGGCGAAAAGTCAATGATACCTGTAAGGCAGGGAGCGATGACACTCAGTAACCCGATGAAAGACCTCCGTGCCGATTTGGACGCAAAGCTTATAGTTTATGACAATAATCCGATTACTAAATTCTGCCTTATGAACACCGAAATCAAGGTTGATGTGAACGGCAATATCCAACCGGTAAAAGGGTTAGACGCACGCAGACGAATAGACGGCACGCTTGCGTTGATTGATGCATACAAGGTACTCAAGGACAAAGCTCTTGAATACCAAAGTCTGATATAAAAAAAGCACCTGAAAACAGATGCTAAAAAATATTTAAAATTTTTTCAAAAACCTCTTGACATATAGTGCACTATATGGTATTATATAGATACAGGGTTGAGGGAAACCTGAGTATCAAAGAGAGGAGAAACAGTATGATAGATAAAATAATAGCTACCTTAGAGCTAATAATCGGAACTGGAACGGCAATTTCAGCGATTATAAAACTCTTAAAGTAGCTACCGAGCGGAGGGGCGAAAGCCCCTTCCAATCGAATTATATCATACGGGTGAAAAATATGCAAGTATTTTTATCTAAGTGCAATGATTTGTTGGTGTGTCTATTGGTTTTGTTTCACGCATTATCAGAAAAAACAAATACTACGTGGTCAATCGTTTTTTACGCAGTTGTATTGTTGTGGGTTGTTTTACGCATCATACAAAACATTAGAAAGCGTAGGTGACTATGAGTAACGCAGACAAGTATGAAGCACAAAAAAAACATCTATCCACAAAAAAACAACTTAGAGTGTGGTTAGATGAGGGGAAATTTGAACGCTTCAAAAAAGTGACAGCCGAAAAAGGCGACAGTATTTATGGTGTCATTAACAGATGTGTAGATGATTACCTAAAAAAGAATGAAAAGTAATGGAAAGGGCGTTGCCACCCTGAGAAAGTGAACGCAACGCCCAAGTACGATAGGAGTATTCCCATCTGTAAATATTATACTACAGTTAGGGTGCTTCTGTCAAATGTAAATTTGAAAGGAGTATTTTTATTATGAAAAGTTTTAAGGATTATTCAAAAATTTTAGAACAAATAGATGAAATGGATTGTGATGGTAGCTGTATTAGTTTTAAAGAAGTATCTGAACTTGATAAAAAGATAGACAAAAAATTTGTCGATTCTTTACAAGATGCAGGAGATAAAGAATGGCGTGAAAATGATGAATTACTTAGCGAATATGCAAACGAATATTTCTCCGCAGGCTTTATCAATGGCTTCATAAGGGCGATGTACATTATGTACAAGACTACAGCGTTACAAGAGGAGGCGAAAGTTGTATGAGCAAGAGCTTCAAAGTTGATTTAACAGGACAGCGATTTGGTCGTCTTACAGTGCTTGAATTTGTGCCGACAGAGGATAGGTTCACATATTGGTTGTGCCGTTGTGAGTGTGGGAACACGGCGACTGTTCGTGCAGGACATTTAAAAGAAGAGCGAACAACGTCCTGTGGGTGTTTGCGAGAAGAAAGAATAGTGCGGTTAAACAGAACGCATGGTAATGCAAACACAAGATTATATAAAATATATCACGGTATAAAAAAACGGTGCCTTAATCCAAACACGAGAAATTACAACAACTACGGCGCTCGAGGCATAACGATATGTGATGAATGGCTCAATGACTTTGTTGCTTTCCGTGACTGGGCATTAGCCAATGGCTATAATGATACATTTTCTATTGACCGCATTGATGTAAATGGAAACTATGAACCATCAAATTGCAGATGGACTGACAGGAAAACACAGTGCAGGAATAGGCAAAGAAATGTTTTCGTTGAGTATCAGGGGGAAATGATACCACTTGCCGAGGCAGCGGAAAGAACAGGAATAGATTATAAGGTGCTACATTTTCGCTACCAACACGGCGACCGAGGCAAGCGGTTATTCCGCCCCGTTAAATAACCAAATACTATGATTTAAAAGAGTGCAGAGATGCGCTCTTTTATTATACCCAAATACAGAAAGGCGGTGAGGAAATGGAATTTTTTAGAAAAAAGAAGAATTGCGAAAACGCTACCGTCAAAGAACGATTCTCTATGGTTACGGAAAGAGGAAATGGTTTCTATGCTTGGAACGGCAAACTGTATGAAAGCGATATGGTGCGTTCATGCATCAGACCTTTATCCTTGGCAATAGGGAAAATGCAGGCAACGCATGTTCGCAAAGACTCTGACGGAACCATCAAAAAGAATCCTGAAGCATATATGAGAATGCTTCTTGAAGAACCAAATCCATTTATGAGCGGTCAGGTGATGCAGGAGAAGGCATCAAACCAGCTTGAGCTTAACAGGAATGCATTTATTTTGATTGTGCGTGACCCTTTTGGTGTTCCTATAGAGTTATATCCTATTCCCGCAACAAGTGCTGATGCGATATATCAAGGCAATGAGCTATATCTGAAGTTTTATTATCAGAATGGGAAGACATCTATATTCCCCTATAGCGAAATTATTCATCTTCGGTTGGATTTTTGCGGAAATGACATTTTCGGAGAAAGTTCTGCAAAAGCATTGACGTCGCTTATGAACATTGTTACTACTACCGACCAGGGGATTATAAAGGCAATCAAGAATAGCGGAATAATTCGGTGGCTATTGAAATACACCACACCGATGCGCCCCGAAGACTTAAAGAAAAATGTTCAGGAGTTTGTAAACAACTACCTTGACATTGAAAGTGACACCTTTGGTGCAGCAGGTGTTGACGGAAAAGTAGATGCTGTAAGAGTAGAGCCGAAAGACTATGTCCCGAATGCAGCACAAACGGACAGAACAAAAGACCGTATTTACGCTTTCTTTAACACCAATGAAAAAATTGTCAAGTCTACCGCTACGGAAGAAGAGTGGAATACATATTTCGAGATGGTTGTAGAGCCGAGAGCTTTGCAATGGTCTAACGAATTCACACGAAAGCTCTTTACAAGGAGAGAGCGTGGTTGCGGAAACAGAATTTATTTCGATGCAAATAATCTGCACGCAGCGACACTTAAAACAAAGCTTCAGCTTCGTGAAATGGTAGACCGTGGCGCAATGACACCAAACGAGTGGCGAGAAACTATGAATCTCTCCCCTGTAGATGGTGGAGATGTTCCAATTCGCAGACTTGATACAAGACCTACCATAGAGGGAGGTGAGAAGAATGAGAATTGACATTAAAGGCACTATCATTCCTAACGACTATGCGTGGATTTACGATTTCCTTGGTTGGGATTATACCGCTCCTAAGTGTGTGCAGTCTATCATTGACAAAGCAAACGGAGAACCGCTTGATGTCTATATAGATAGCGGTGGAGGGGATATTTTTGCAGGTTCAGCAATTTACTCGGCGTTAAGGTCTTATAAAGGTGTTGTGAAAATTCATGTCGTTGGACTTGCTGCAAGTGCTGCATCGGTAATTGCTTGTGCCGGGGAAAGTGACATCGCCCCCACTGCAATGCTTATGGTTCATAATGTCTCAGCAGAAACACAAGGGGATTATCACGACATGGATAAATCAAGCGAGACCCTTAAAAAAGCCAACAGGGCTATTGCCGCTGCATACATTGCAAAAACGGGGATGAGCGAAGAGGAAGCACTTGCCCTTATGGATGCCGAGACATGGCTTCCTGCTGCCGAAGCTGTTGAAAAGGGTCTGATAGATAAAATTGCCGACACTCAGAATGTCAGACTTGTGGCAAGCACCGTGAAGCTTATTCCTCAGTCGGTAGTGAATAAACTTCGAAATTTATTAACCGATGAAAATAACGCAGAGCAAATGCTCGCAAATGCAAATTATGAATTCTTAAAATTGAAAGGAGAATAAAAGTATGTTTAATTTTAAAAACAAAGAAGATTACCAGGCTCAGAGAAAGGCACTTATGGACAAGATTCAGGGTCTTCTCTCAAATGGCAAAACAGAGGAAGCAAATGCCGAAATGGAAAATGTGAGAGCGATGGACAATGCGTTTGAAACCGCGGCTACAGCACAGGCGAACTTCAACGCTCTCAACGGAACACCTCAGACGGCTATTCCTGTAGAAGGCGTTATTGCTACTACCTCTCATCAGAATGAAAATGACGATGATATTTATGGCTCTATGGATTACCGCAAGGCCTTTATGAATCATGTTCTTAAAGGCGAGTCAATTCCCGCGTCATTCAGCAACGATGCAACCAAGACATCAGATGTAGGTGTTGTTATTCCTACAACAGTCCTTGAACGCATTATTGAGAAGCTCGACAATGTGGGAACCATCTATAATCTTGTAACAAGAACAGCCTATAAGGGTGGCCTTTCCATCCCTAAAAACAATGTTAAGCCTGTTGCTTCATGGGTTGCAGAAGGTGCAACAAGCACAAAGCAGAAACAGCCTGCAAACGGCACCGTGACATTTGCATATCACAAGCTTCGCTGCGCGGTTGCTGTTACTCTTGAAACCGATACTATGGCAATTGCAGCCTTTGAAACAATGCTTGTTAACAATGTATCAAAAGCAATGATTAAGGCTATTGAGGAATCTATCATCAATGGCGATGGCAATGGAAAGCCCGAGGGCATTCTTGCAAACGAGGTTCCCGAAGGACAGGCAATCGAAGTAGCTTCTGGCGAAAAGCTTTCCTACAAGACTCTTACCGATGTAGAGGGCGCTATTCCGGAAGAATACGAGAACAATTCCGTTTGGTGTATGTCTAAAAAGTCATTTATGTCATTCGCCGGCATGACAGACTTGAACGGCCAGCCTATTGCTCGTACAAACTACGGAATAAACGGCAGACCGGAAAGAACACTTCTTGGCAGACCGGTTGTAATCTCAAAAGATGTTCCTTCTTATGCTGATAGCGTGGATGCGGATACATTATTTGCGTTTATCTTCAACTTCGAGGATTACACTCTCAATATGAACCTTAACATCACTATCAAGCAGTACGAGGACAACGAAACAGAGGACAAGGTTACAAAGGCAGTCGCTCTTGTTGACGGTAAGGTTGCCGACATCAATTCTCTTGTGACACTGACAAAAAAAGCTTAACCGCTGGTACATATAGCTTAAAAGGTTACACAGAGGCAGACTTAAGCGCCTTGACAATAATACAAATCAAGGCGCTCGCTTCTGAACTTGGCTACAGTATCAGCGGCAACACCAAAGCACAGTTGATTGAAAGTTTTTTGAAAGAACAGGAGGGTTGATGTTGTGTTAAAGGAAAGCGTAAAAAAAGCACTTAGAATTACTACAAGTGATTTCGATGACGAGCTTGAGTCCCTTATTCGCAGTGCAAAGGCCGACCTTATGTTGAGTGGAGTTAAGGTTTTAACGGATAACAACCCTCTTGTAATGCAGGCAATAAAGCTTTATTGCAAGGCACATTTCGGGGACAACGACAATAACAACAAGTTCCTCAATGCATATCAAGCACTTAAGATTTCAATGAGCTTGGCAGGTGAGTTCCGTGAATGAAGTTAAAATTACACTTCTGAAAAGTGTGTACGAAAGTGACGAAATCGGGAACCAAATTCCCATTACTACGGAAAAATCTGTTTTTGCAAAGATTGTGAGTGCTTCGTCTTCAGAGTTCTGGAAAGCAGGCCAAACAGGGCTTGGCGCTGACTACAAAGCAACAATCTGGAACTTTGAGTACAACGGCGAAGACGAAGTTAGGTATGCCGACACAGTGTATGAAGTTTATCGCACATATGTTGTTGGCGATAAAATAGAACTTTATCTTCGCAAAGCAATAGGCACTCAAAGGGGGTAATCTTATTCCCGGACTTGAAGATTTTGCAGATGTGGTTATGGAAGCTTTGCAGGAAGAAGCTGAAAGGGTTGAAGAAACTTCTCGAGATGAAATAACCAAAGTTGCCAAGGAAGCGTTGAACAAACTTCGCAATCATCCAGGCATCCCTGAAAGAACGGGTGATTACAAGAAGAGTTTTGCGCTGAAAAAAACATCTGACAGCAAGGGAGAATTAAGTTATAAACTTCATAACAAATCTCCTGAATACCGCAAGGCACATCTGCTCGAGTATGGATATGCAAAGCGCAACGGTGGAAGAGTGAGAGCTTTTCCTCACTGGAAAGATGCTCAAGAGATTGTTGACGAACTGCCCGAGCGACTAAAGAGGAGGATAGAAAGTGGAACTTAAAGAATTAAAAGCATCGCTTGAAAAAATAGCTCCAACAGCTTACAGGGAATTTGGTAAGAATGACGCTGTGCATCCTCCCTTTATTTGCTATTTCGTTGATAATGAGCAGCACAGCGGTGCAGACGATAAAAACTACATAAAAGAGCCTTTAATAATTGTAGAGCTTTACACGGATAAAAAGGACCTTGAGACCGAAGGGAAGCTTGACAAGCTTTTTGACGGTTATGAATTTGAAAAATTTGAATCATGGATAGAGGATGAAAAGCTACTTCAAGTAGCATACCATCTTCCAATCATAGAAAAATTGTAAGGAGGAAACGACTACCATGGCAGAAAAGAAAGAAAGAATCGCGCTCGGCAGCGGTAAATGTTACCTTGCCGAATTTGACGGCACTCTCCCTACTATAGAGGAGCTTAAAAACGAGAAAAATCTTTTCTCAAAAGTAAAGGAAGGCTGTGAGCTTGAGTACACAGCATCAACATTTACTGAAAAGTCAGATGATGGCACTGTGCAGAAAACTATATACACGGAGGAAGAAGCAAAGCTTCGCCCCGGATTTATTGCTGTAAACAGTGATGTGGTATCAAAGCTTGTTTCTACAGGCCGTGTGATAACCTCGGAAACAGACAGAACGATTGTGAAAATCGGCGGTGCGAACAATGACAACGGCAAGAGCTACGCCATCCTCTTCTATCACGAAGACAAGAAGGACGGCGATATTGCAGTTCTTCTTGTCGGCAAAAACACTGCAGGTCTTAAGCTTGCATTTAAGAAGAGCGCCGGCAGTATTCTTAATCCTGAATTTATTGCAGAACCTCAGGATGGAGAGGGTACACTTATTCAGGTTGTATTCTTCCATCCTGAGACTTCGACAGCAACAACAGAATAATTAAAAGAGAGGGGCAAAGCAAGGGCTTTGCCCCTTTATCATTAAGGAGGATTACAAATGCTTGATTTTTCAGCATATAACATACGAAAATTCGAAGTTAAAATCGGTGAGAAGGTGCTTAATCTCTTGCCGCCTAAACTTAACCAGATAGATAAAATTAACGAATTTGTAGGAAAGCTCTATTCAAAAGGGGTTAGCAGTGAGGAAATGGTAGATGCAGCATTACTCATTCTTAATCGCAACGACAACAAAGAGACATACGATAAGGTATTCGTTGAGGAGCTTGAATACGACATCGTATATTCTACTGTGGTAGGATATATTGCGTGGGTTAAAGAGATTGACCAAAACCCAAACTTCTACTCCCTTCCTGCTCGACAGTAGAGCCGGAGGGGAACATAAGATATTATCCTCGCCTTTTCAAAGAGCGCCTTGTTTTTGAGTATACAGGAATTGATTTTATGAAACAGCAAGAACTAAATTTAGTTGAGTTTCTTGCCATGGCAAAAGATTCCTATATTTCTTCTCTTAATAAGTCAGAAGAAGGGCGAGATTATCTGGATAGGTGTTGGGTTTCTTCTCAGACCAAACCTGACCGTAATGCGCTCAGGCGTAATTTCAACATAGAGGAGGAATAAAAGTGGCAGGAAATATAAAAGGCGTAACCCTTGATATTGGTGGCAATACCACGAGTTTTCAAAAAGCATTGAAGGATATGTCTGTCGCAACAAGATCAACACAGAATGAGCTTAACGCTGTAAATAAGGCGCTTAAATTTGACCCTAAAAATGTTGACCTCCTCAAGCAGAAAGAGGAACTTCTTGCAAAGCAACTTGAAGATGTCCGTATCAGAGTCGAGAAAATGAAAGAGGCAAAAGCCAAAGCGGATGCTGAAATGGCTAATGGCACAGAAATTAACCAGGAACAGTACCGTATTTTAGTTCGTGAGATTTCAGCAGCGGAAGGGCAGTTAAAAAGTCTTATCCGCCAAAATGATAAGTTTGGAAACAGCGCACGCGAACTTGGAGATCATCTGGAAACTATCGGCAAAAAAGGTATGGTATTATCTGGAGCAATCCTCGGCATTGGCTCTGCGGCGGTAGGATTGGGGATAAAAGCGGCTCAAAGCGCAGATGACATAAACACACTCTCTAAACAAACAGGATTATCCACAGAGCAAATTCAAAAATTCCAATACGCCTCGGAAAGAATAGATGTTCCGCTTGAAACATTGACGGGCTCTATGGCAAAGCTGACTCGAAATATGCAGTCCGCTAAAAACGGAAGCAAGAATACACAGCTTGCTTTTGACGAACTTGGAATTTCCATCACAGACAATGAAGGGAAACTGAGAAGTAATCAGGATGTCTTTAATGAAGCAATAGATGCTCTCGCAAAAATGGAAGATGGTACACAAAGGGATGCTTTGGCAATGCAGATTTTTGGCAAGTCTGCGCAGGACTTAAATCCTCTTATCCTTGGTGGGGCAGATGCCTTGGAACAGTATGGGGAAGAAGCTGAAGCAGCAGGGCTTATTTTGAGTCAGGAGACATTGGATTCAGCAAACGAACTCAATGATGCAGTTGATAAGTTAAAGGCTACAGCAGTTGGCTCTTTTGCTAAAATAGGTTCCGAGATAGCCACTAAATTGACACCACTTATGAAGCCTGCTGCTGACAAGTTGGTTAAAGTCGTAGATGTAATATCAGACCTTGATGATGCTCAATTAAAACTTATTGGCGGCATCGGAATAGGACTTGCAACTATCCCCCCTTTGCTTATCGGCACTGGCAAAATGATAACCGCAATAGGCACAATAAGCACTGCTTACAAGACTATGGCGGCATCTGCAACTGCAGCCTCTATTGCTTCAAAAGCAATCCCATTTATAGGAGTTGTTTCCGGGGCAATTGCTCTTGTAGGAGCAATCTCCAAAGTTACCAGTGCTACTGATGAGGAAACAAAAAAAACGAGGGAACTGCACGAGACTAATCTTAAGAGGTATGAAGATTATCAGAAAAATAAAAAGGTGGCTGAGGAACAGGCTAAAGCAAGCCTTTCTGAAATATCCTACATAGAAAAGCTGAAGGATGAGTTGATAGAACTTGCTGACGAAACAGGAAGGGTCGAAGACAGTGAAAAGTCCCGTGCAACATTCATTTTAGGCGAACTTAACGCTGCGTTAGGAACTGAGTATAGAATGACCGGGAATATTGTAGGCGGTATTAAAGAGATGTCTATCGAAATTGACAAGCTGCTCACAAAAAGGAAAGCAGAAATCATACTCTCCGAAAAAGAAGATGCGTTTGAAGAAGCTATAAAAAACATAGAGACCTCCGCAGAAGAACTTAAGAAATCGATGAGTGCCTATGAAAAAGCAAAAAAAGAATATGATGATTATGCTAAATCAATCGAAAACTCTGATGCTACAGGAAGGCTGGCAACACTTGAAAAGAGTAAGTTGAAAGGCTTGAAGGTTATTTTAGAAAATAAGAAAGAGGCTTATGATGAAGACTTAAAAGTTCACGAAGAATATCTTTCTGATATAGAAGATTATGAGAATACCCAAATTTCTATAAACGAAGATGGCGGGAAAAAAATTGTTGCCGAATTGATGAACCGCACAACAGTCCTCACGGAAGAGCAGAAAAAGGCGGGCAATGCTTACAACGATGCTATAGTAGACCTTGCAGAATATACTGAGAAATATAAAAAAGGTGTAGAAGGTTACACCGAAGCCGGGCTTAAAGAACTTCAGGATAATGTGGTAAAAACAAAAGAAGAAGCCGAAAATTTAGGTATTTCAATAAATGAGGGCTTGGTTGTAGGCCTTTCTGATGATAAGGATGTAAAAAACGCAATTTCGAAATTGTGCGACAACATACCCCAATGGGCAAAGGATTTCCTTGGAATAAACTCTCCTGCAAAAGTGGCAATTCCTATAGGTGAAGCCATTTCCCAGGGTATAGCTGTGGGTATCAAAAGGGATATGTCGGCAGAGGAAAAGCTCGAAAAGAAGTGTAGCAATCTTAAGAAAATTCTTTCAGAATACACGGACGATTTTAAGACGGATGTCGGTCTTGCAGAAAGCGAGTATGATTTATGGCTTTATGATAACCCCAACGCAAGCGAAACAGAAAAAGCTTCTCATCAGAAAGCTATGCACGAAAGAATTTATGCCGCAAATCAGAAGAATGTGCAAAACATAAATGATGCCCTGTGGTATCAGGGAGAGCTTACTGGAACTGACTCTCCAGAATATAGGAAGATACTGTCAGAACTTAACGACGCAAAAATCAAGACTTATAAGGCTGAGGAAGCTCTTATTGAAGCAGGGGAAGCTCTTATTAAAAGCGAATTGACTCCTAAATTTTCTCAGGCAAATATAGACCTTGCAGAAAGCGAGTATGAGCTATGGAAAGCCCGAAATCCTGAGGCGACAGAGTATGAAGATTTGCTTCAGCAGGAGAAGAAATTAAATGTTGAATATGAGGAACAAGGCAACAAAGTACAGGACCTCAATGATGAATTGTATATACAGATTCAGCTTAATGGAGAAAACGCAGAAGAGAGCAAAAAACTTCTTGCACAGCTCAACGAAGAAAAAGCCGCCTACGAAGACCTCGGTAGAGAAATTGAGAATGTCAACAAACAGAAATCTCAATACATTGGAATAGGCATATCCGATACATCAGGAGGCCTTAGCGCTGCGTCTCAGTATGCAGCATACCACGTTCAGTACGGTGCTATGCTTAAGAGTCAAGGGGTATCACAGGAACAGATTGATGCAGCGGCGAGGAAGGTAAGCGGTTATGCAGGGGGAAAAAGTATTGAAATCAACAACTATATCTCCGGAACTACTCCTGATACTGCTTATAAGGTTGTGCAAGAAACACAAAAAACTGCGAACAATCTCGCTATGCAGGGGGTGCTTTAATTGAGTTATGTAAAAATCGGCAATTTTGAAATCAGCTCCGCAAGCAAGAGAATTATGCTCCGCTCGGTTCAGGATAGCGCAAGCGGAAGCGTGTCAAGGAAGGAAACTCAATATGCGGGTTTTGACGGCGCGGAGTATTCTGATATTACTTTAAATCCACGAATGGTAGCGGTTAACGGCACTCTCTTTGGTGAATCTATCGGGGATGTTCAAAAGCTGAAGGATGAGCTTCAACGTGCTTGCAACCCCCTTGAAAAGGCAGAAATATATTACAACAATGGGGACAAAGAATACTATGCTGAAGCTTATGCTTCTGGATTGCCAACGTATGAAAAACTTAACAATAATACATATCGTTTTATTGTATATCTCGATTTGTTTGCTTTCTGGTGGCTTTCCCCTTCTGAAATCAACGAGGGTGTGTTTGTGCGTGAGAATAACATAAAAGGCTCACTTTCCTTGCCTCAACCTTTTACGGTCAGAGCGCAGGGGGCAGTCATTTATAATAATGGATCTATTGCAGTGCCACTTGTTATAGATATAAGCATTCACGAAGCTTTTGCCGAAACGCTTGTTATCAGGAATGCTACCTATGACCTTTCTATTGTTATAGAAGATTACACCTTTTTAGAGGGTGAGATTATTTCTATAAATATGGGAACTGGCGATGAGTACACAATAAAAAGCTCGCTAAACGGGAATATCATCAAGCATCTTTCTGAAGAATCAGAATTTTTCAAGCTTGAAAAAGGATATAACCGTCTTGAATGTGCCCGTGTCGGAATAAGCGTTGTTGCACGTTACAGAGAACGATTCTTGGGGGTGTAAACAATGATAGGCTGCTATAGACTTAATAACGGCAAATGGGAACGTTTTGACATGATATCCAAAATAGGATCAATCATATGGACGAAACGTTTCCACGAAGTTGGCTCGTTTCAGTTATCTATTAAAAATAACATTTTCCAAGAGTACGATATTATATCGCACGAGGGCAGATGCGGTATTGTGATGAAGGGACAAGAAGCGTGGCAAGGCTGCAATATCTATGGATACGACCTTAAGGGAATTGCCAACTTCCGCAAGATGTCAGAACAGACAATCACTGCAGGCTCGAATGTGGAAACTATCCTTCGCAAGTGGGTAACAACCTACCTTCTAACAGGAGAACGTGCCATTGAAGGATTAGTGCTTGAGGAATCTAAGGGAATGACAAAGACATTCTCGGAAGAACTGACAATATCAGAAGGTGCGAAATTGTCTGATGTTTTGGGGGAACAATGCAAAAAGCATAACATAGGTTGGGATATAACCTTTAGCAAGGGCGTCCTGACCTTCTCTTTTATAGAACCTCGTGACAATCCTGATATTGTTTTCAGCCGCAAACACAAGACTCTTGAAAATGCAGAGCGCATCTTCGATGTCTATGACGAAGTTAATAACACCGGTAGCGGAATATTTCGCAGGGAAGGTGATGAGATCACAGAGGCGAGTGATTATATAACAGGAACGGCAACACCTAAAGCAGTAGGTTACATTCTTGGTGACAATGTAAAGGTTGAGGAATTCAGTTCTGTCGCTTCGCAGCAGATTACGGAAATTCAATACGTTTACGAGCCGAACAATATAATCGTTGTTCCCTCTTTCGGCGAGGTAAAAAAGAACATAATAAAAAAACTGATGAAAGGATAATGTCAGATGAGTAAAAAAGTTTATTTCTTAGATTCTATACAAAAATCTGATGGAGAATACGACAACATCTATGGAACCGATGATATCAATGCTATCGTCAGCAATTTGGTTGGTGCTGGAGTTGCTCCGTTCCCTTCCGGTGATACATATGATGTGTCAGAGCTTAACTCCCTCACAAGTGCACTTGTTGAAGAAGGCACCTCCTTTGACGGGCTTAAGGTAAACTTCTCCGACAACAAAATTCATATATCACAGGGCATAGGCTATTTTGAGAACGGTGCAACGATAGTTGTGGACAGCGAAGGAGAAGAACTGGAATACACTGTTGCGGAAACCTTGTATGTATATGCAGAATACAATCAAGCACTCAACACTTGTGGGTTTTTAACTTCAGAAAGCGAGCCTACTACCGCTACAGGCATATATACTCTTATGCTCGCGACAATTACAGCAGATGGCACTGTTACTGATAAGAGAACTGTTGCACAGAGTAAGGTGGCGACATTGGGCAAAAACAAAATCCTTGAATTGTATCGTACCGTGATAAGTGATGGTGGTTCCGCTGTAGGGTTCAGTTCAGGAAAAACTATTTGCGAGGTAGAGGTTAAAGACCTGTCTAGGTATAACAATCTGTATATTATGTATCATTATGACACTCTCAAAGAAGCGACATACTGCATTCCTGTTAGTGAGCTATCGAATTATAATGGAAAAAAGATTGGAGGTAATTTTTACCTCCGAATAACAGGTAATCTATTGGAAATTTATAATGGTTCTGATACCCGGATAATATGCTACCCTCCAAGCAGTACGAACATAGGAACTATTATATTTTTAGCGTAAGGAGGTAATAAAAATGCTTAAATTCAATGTAACCGGGGACAAGCTTCATCTTGGGTCTTATCGTCCGCTTAATAGCGGCTCATATGGATACTATACGGCCGAGTTTACTTTTGATAGCGATTGGGACGGGCTTGTTCCCCATATTGTTATTCTTGAGAATGGAACTGTAGCCACAGAGGACGTAATAATCGATAACACATTTAAGATTACGACATCTGAAAGCGGTGTAATAATGATAGGCCTATACGGTCTCGATGCTGGAGCGACAAAGAGAGTCAGCACCAATCTCATATGCCTTGAGGTAAAAAACGGAGTAGGCATAGAATCTCATTCTATACCCAAGGATGTGTGGGACAAATATCAGGCAATCATACTCGGTTACACAGAACGTGCCGAGAGCGCTGCTGAAATTGCAAAAACATCAGCTGATAATGCTGCAACAAGCGAAACAAATGCAAAGACTTCGGAAGAAGCGGCGTTGGAAAATAAAATTAAAGCTAAAGAACTGACAGAACGAGCCGAGACCGCAGCGGAAAATGCAGAAGAATCAGAAACCAACTCTGCAGCTTACCAAAAATCAGCAAAACAGGCGCTTTCAGACCTTCTTTCGATGATAAATTCAGGCGACATTGTACTTGCGA
>CAYMHB010000012.1:0-35569 GCA_964390145.1 uncultured Oscillospiraceae bacterium | reverse complement strand
AGAAAATCCCGTCAGAATGTCGGGAATGTACAAAAGAACGGAGGTGTAAAAATGACAAGTACAAAAAATATATTTCTGATAACACTTGCAAGTGTAGGCAGTGTTATTGCCGACACCTTTGGTGGGTGGGATTCTTTTTTGAAGGCTCTCGTTATGTTTATGGCAGTTGACTACATAACGGGAATGACCGTGGCGCTGGTGTTTCATAAGTCGCAGAAAACGAAAAACGGCGGCGCATCGAGTCAGGTTGGCTACAAGGGCATCGTCAAAAAGGTATGTATGCTCCTTCTCGTTGCACTTGCCGTAAGAGTAGACGAAATAAGCGGCACTCATTACATCAGAAACGCAACAATATTTTTCTTTTTGGGAAACGAGGGGCTCAGCGTTATGGAAAACCTTGCACTTATGGGGATAAAATATCCCGATTTTCTGAAAAGAGCGCTTGAAACACTAACCGAAGGTAATAACGGGAAAAGCGCCTGAATATCATAAAACGGAGGGATAAAATGAGCGGTTTCAAAAAATATGATTCAAAAGAATTTCAGCAGTACATAAGAAGCGCCAAACTCTTGCGCAAGGTAAATAAAATTCAACTTCATCACACATATTCTCCAAGCTACAGACAGTTTACGGGTGATAACCATATGGAGCTTCAGGAGAATATGCGAAACTATCATATAAAGACAAACGGGTGGAGTGATATCGCCCAGCATTTTACGATTTTTCCTGACGGAATTATCGTATCAGGGCGCAGTCTTGAAATGGTACCCGCAGGAATAAAAGGCGCAAACACAGGTGCAATTGCAATCGAATGCCTCGGGAATTTTGACCGCGGCGGAGATGTGATGACACAAGCGCAAAAAGATGCGATAATTTCAGTTTTAGAAGAGCTTCTTGAAAAGTTTTCTCTTTCTCCGAAAGACAGCATCATCTACCACGCGTGGTGGACAAGTGGAGGAAAATCACTTGGCGATTACATCAGCACAAAATCGTGCAAAACCTGTCCTGGAACAGACTTTTTCGGCGGAAACACAAAAAAAGCATTCGAGGAAAATTTATTACCCCTTCTTTGCGGGGAAGAAGGCGCCCTCAGAAGCGTTGATAAAACAAACGATATCGTGTGGGAACTCATAAACGCGGGCATCGTCACTGACGGAAAACTGTGGCTGGCAAAATGCGAAGAAGATGTGAATGTATATCATCTGTGCAAAAAAATGGCAAATTATTTAAGAGGAACATTGTAAAAAACGCGCCGAAGAGCTTTCTTCGGCGCGTTTTCTGTGACAAAATGACAAAAAATACACTGGAAAACAGCAATCCTTTGTGCAAAATGACGAAAGAAAAAATAAAATATTGTGTATTATACAGATATATATAAACCCCGATTTATAGTAAAATTATAAGTACGAAGTTTACTTCGAAGTATCAAAGAAACGAAACTGCTTTTACCTTGGGTAAAAAACAATCCAGAAGTTTCGTAGAAAGGCGGTTACAGCAATGAATGTATTTAGTGGAGAAAACATTAGAAACGTAGTAGTATTAGGACACGGCGGAGCAGGAAAGACATCGCTTGTTGAAGCGATCTTACATAAAGCCGGCGCATCCGACAGATTCGGTAAAATTGCCGACGGAACAACTGTAAGTGACTACGACGCAGAAGAAGTAAAGAGAAAGATTTCAGTTAACCTTTCAATGGCACCCTGCGTATGGCATACTCCCAAGATTCCCGATTCAAAGCTTAACCTTATCGATACTCCCGGTTACTTTGACTTTGTGGGTGAGGCTATGGGCGGTATCCGCGCTGCAGAAAGTGCCCTCATCGTTATCAATGCAAAAAGCGGCGTTAAGGTAGGAACCGAGAACGCTTGGAAATATGCAACGGAGCGCGGAATGGCTCGTATGATGTTCATCAACTGTATGGATGATGAAAGTGCGGATTTTGACAAGGTTGTCTCTCAGATTCACGACAAATTCGGTGCAAGTGCAGCCGTTTTCAGAATTCCGATTAAGGAAGGCAAGGATTTGACAGGCTATGTCAACATCGTAAGCGGTAAGGCTTATAAGGTTGAAAACGACGTTGAAACTGAAATCCCGATTCCCGAAAGCATGAAGGAATCTTACGACAAGTATCACGACGCACTTGTTGAAGCGGTTGCTCTTACAAGTGACGAACTCCTTGAAAGATATTTCGCAGGCGACGTTATCACTGACGAAGAAATGCGTGCCGTACTTAAAGGCAGTGTTAAGCAGGGTCAGGTAGTTCCCGTTTACGGTGGCTACTGCACAGGCAAGACTTTTGCAGTTCGTTCTCTTATGGACGCTATGCTTAAGTACCTTCCCTCTCCGATAGAGGCTGAAAACACAGACCCCTCTGCACCGCTCGGCGCAGTTGTATTCAAGACTCTTGCAGACTCTTACGGCAAGATTTCTCTCCTTCGTGTTTACGGCGGTACACTTAAGGCTGACTCAACAGTTTATAATGTTAACCGCGGCGAAAACGAACGAATCGGTAAACTCTATGTTCTTCGCGGCAAGAAGCAGATTGAAGTTCCCGAACTTCGCGCAGGCGATATCGGTGCGGCTACAAAGCTCGGCATAACTCTTACAGGCGACACCCTTGCAAAGCAGGGCGCAGAAGCACTTGAGGGAATTGATTATCCCGCACCCGCTATTACAATGGCTATCGTTCCTCAGGCAAAAGGCGACGAAGAAAAAATCAGTGCAGGTCTTGCAAAACTTCGTGAGGAAGACCCCACATTCTCAGTGAAGAATAACAAAGAAACTAAGGAACTTACAATCTCAGGTACAGGCGAACTTCATCTTGACGTTATTACAAGCAAATTAAAATCCAAGTTCGGCGTAGGCGTAGAACTCAAAGTTCCCAAGATTGCATACCGTGAAACTATCCGCAAGACTGTTAAGGTACAGGGCAGACACAAGAAGCAGTCAGGCGGTCACGGTCAGTTCGGTGACGTTTGGATTGAATTTTCACGCCATGACGGTACAGAGCTCATTTTCGAGGAACAGATTGTCGGCGGCGCAGTTCCCAAGAACTATTTCCCCGCAGTTGAAAAGGGACTTCAGGAATCTATCGCAAAGGGTGTTCTTGCAGGTTATCCCGTAGTAGGCCTCAAGGCAGTACTTGTTGACGGTTCGTATCACCCCGTTGACTCTTCAGAAATGGCATTCAAGGTTGCCGCAGGTATCGCTTACAAGGACGGTCTTTCTCAGGCAAGCCCCGTTCTTCTTGAGCCTATCGGACATCTCGAAGTTACAATGCCCGAAGACCTTATGGGTGACATCATCGGCGATATCAATAAGCGCCGCGGCAGAATCCTCGGCATGAATCCCATCGGTGACGGACTTGGCGAAGTTATTGCCGAAGTTCCCGAGGCTGAAATGTGCAAATACGCAACAGATCTTCGCAGTATGACTCGTGCAAGAGGTAAGTTTACTTTTGCATTTGAAAGATACGAGGAAGTTCCTGATGCAATCGCACAGAAAGTTATAGAAAGTTCAAAAGAATAATCTTAAAAAGGACTGCCTGACGAATTCGGGCAGTCCTTTTTGAATAACATCTCAAAAAATGCATAAAATTTACCTGAAAGGAGAATCAGTATAATGAAAATAATTTTTGCAATAACTCTCTCAATTTTAATTTTTGCAGGCTGCGGCATGAACACCACCCCCAATAACGACGGTACATCCAATGCGGATACAACCTCGGCTGTCAATGTGAAAAATGAAGGAAATGAAAACTTAAAGAGCGAAGAAGAAATTAAAAAAATCGCCCTTTCAAAAGTGGAAGGGGCAACTGAAGAAAACATCCGCAAATTCCATAAGGACCGCGATGACGGACGATGGGAATATGAGGTAGAAATTGTTCTCGACAAAATGGAATATGAGTTTGAAATTGATGCCGAAACCGGCGAAATCATATCGTGGGATCAGGAATCAATTTATGATTAAAAAAGCAACAAAGCGCCTTCAAAATTGAAGGCGCTTTGTTGTGTATATTTTTGTGATTTGGAAAGAATAGTAAAAACCGATAAAAAAATAGCGATTTTAGGCTAAAAACACTTGCATTTGAGCCAAATAATGATATAATATACTATGCAGTAAAATGATAATAATTTTTTATATATTTTATGAGGTGATTTTTTATGAACAAAAAGACTATCGAAGACATTCAGGTAAAAGGTAAAAAGGTACTCGTGCGTTGCGACTTTAATGTGCCGCTCGACGCAGACAGAAACATCACAGACGAAAACAGAATTGTCGGCGCAATGCCCACAATTAAGTATCTTGCAGACAACGGTGCGAAGGTTATCCTTTGCTCACATATGGGTAAGCCCAAGGGTGAGCCCAAGCCCGAGTTTTCACTCGCTCCCGTTGCAAAGCGTCTTTCAGAAAAACTTGGCAAGGAGGTTATCTTTGCAGCTGACGACAATGTAGTTGGCGAAAACGCAAAGAAGGCAGTAGCCGAAATGAACGACGGCGATGTAGTTCTTCTTGAAAACACACGCTATAGAGCTGAAGAGACAAAGAATGTTGAAACATTCAGCAAGGAACTTGCTTCTCTTGCAGACATCTTTGTTAACGATGCATTCGGTACAGCACACAGAGCACACTGCTCAACAGTTGGTGTTGCAGATTACCTTCCCGCAGTTTGCGGCTACCTCATCCAGAAGGAAATTGAATTCCTCGGAAACGCAGTAAACAATCCCGTTCGTCCCCTCGTTGCAATCCTTGGCGGCAGCAAGGTTTCAAGCAAAATCAGCGTTATCGAAAACCTTCTTGACAAGGTTGACAAGCTCATCATTGGCGGCGGTATGGCATATACATTTATGGCTGCAAAGGGTTATGAAGTAGGCGACAGCCTTCTTGAAAAGGATTACATCGACTACGCAAAGGAAATGATGGCAAAAGCAGGCGATAAGCTTCTTCTTCCCATCGACACAGTCGTTGCAAAGGATTTTGCTAACGACGCAGAAAGCAAAATCGTTGGCGAAGGTGCAATCGAAGCAGGCTGGCAGGGCCTTGACATCGGTCCCAAGACAATCGAGCTTTTCTCTGATGCAGTTAAGAACGCAAAGACAGTTGTATGGAACGGACCTATGGGCGTATTCGAAATGGAAAACTTTGCAAAGGGTACAAACGCTATTGCACAGGTTCTTGCACAAATCGATGCTACAACAGTTATCGGCGGCGGCGACAGTGTTGCAGCTGTTAATCAGGCAGGTCTTGGTGACAAGATGAGCCACATCTCAACAGGTGGCGGCGCAAGTCTTGAATTCCTTGAAGGCAAGGAACTTCCCGGTATCGTTGCTCTCGAAGACAAATAATGAGAAATGCAGAATGAGGAATACGGAGTGAATGAAGATTTTCGCCAAAGCGAAAATCCTCCATCATTTCTAACTTCGAACCTCACACTTCGAATTTAAGTAAACGAAAGGAATTGAAATATAATGAGAAAAATTCTCGCAGCAGGAAACTGGAAAATGAACAACACACCCTCTCAGGCAGAGGCTATGATAAACGAACTTAAAGGAAAAGTGGCAGACTGCAAGAACGACGTTCTTATCTGCCCCACATTCGTTTGTCTTCCCGCAGCGGTTAAGGCTGCAGAAGGCAGCAATATCAAAATCGGTGCACAAAATCTTCACTTTGAAGACAAGGGTGCATTCACAGGCGAAATCAGCGCACAGATGCTCAAGGAAATCGGTGTTGAATATGTAATCATCGGCCACAGCGAAAGAAGAGAATACTTCGCTGAAACAGACGACACAGTAAATGCAAAGGTTATTCAGGCGCTCAAGTACGGCCTTACTCCCGTGCTTTGCTGCGGCGAATCACTTAAGCAGCGTGAAGACACAGTAACATTTGACTTTATCCGCAGCCAGATCAAGATTGCATTCCGCGGTATTTCCAAGGAAGACGCAACAAAGGTTGTAGTTGCATACGAACCCATCTGGGCAATCGGTACAGGCAAGGTTGCTACAAGTGAGCAGGCTAACGAAGTTTGCGCAGATATCAGAAATTGCCTTGCAGGCATCTATGATCAGGAAACTGCAGATAATATCCGCATCCTTTACGGCGGCAGCGTTAACAAGGAATGTGCGGCAGAACTTTTCGCAATGAGCGATATCGACGGCGGCCTTGTAGGTGGCGCAAGCCTTAAACCCGAAGATTTCTCAATCATCTGCAACGCGTAAGAAGAAAAGGGGATACTGTCCCTTATTAAGCACAGGGGGAGACCCCTGTGCTTTAAGATTTAACCCCACAGAAAGGCATGAATAAAAATGACTAAAAAACTTACAATGCTTATGATACTCGACGGTTACGGATATAACGAAGCCAAAGAGGGTAACGCAGTATACAGCGCAAAAACTCCTGTTATGGATAAGCTTATAAAGGAATGCCCGAATACACTCATCAATGCCAGCGGTATGGATGTAGGTCTTCCCGACGGACAAATGGGTAACAGCGAAGTTGGTCATACCAACATCGGCGCAGGCAGAATCGTATATCAGGAGCTTACCAGAATAACAAAATCAATCAAGGACGGCGATTTTTTCACAAAAGACGCATTTGTAAAGGCGATTGAAAACTGTAAAAAGAACGACAGTGCACTTCACCTTTTCGGTCTTTTGTCCGACGGTGGTGTACACTCTCACAACACACATCTTTACGCAGCGCTTGAAATGGCTAAAAGAAATGGTCTTACAAAAGTTTTTGTTCACGGCTTTATGGACGGACGTGACGTTTCTCCCACAAGCGGTATTGACTTCGTGACAGAACTCCTTGCAAAAATGGACGAAATCGGCGTAGGTAAAATCGGTGTTCTTTCAGGCAGATACTACGCAATGGACCGTGACAACCGTTGGGAAAGAGTGGAAAAGGCATACTCCGCGCTTGTTTACGGCGAAGGCGAAAAGAATTCCGATGCAGTAGACGCAATGCAGAAATCCTATGATAACGGAGTGACAGACGAATTTATCGTTCCCACAGTTGTTACCGAAGGTGCCACAATCGGCGCAAACGACAGCGTAATCTGCTTTAACTTCCGCCCCGACCGTGCAAGAGAAATTACCCGTACATTCGTGGACGGCGACTTTGACGGATTTGAAAGAAAGAACGGATTTTTCCCGCTTTATTACGTATGTATGACACAGTACGATGCGAAAATGCCCAATGTTGATGTAGCATTCAAGCCTGAATCACTCACAAACACCTTCGGCGAATATATTGCCGAAAAGGGACTTTCACAGCTTCGCATCGCAGAAACTGAAAAGTATGCGCACGTAACATTCTTCTTCAACGGCGGTGTTGAAGCGCCTTACAAGAACGAAGACCGCGCACTTATCGCATCTCCCAAGGTTGCAACTTATGACCTTCAGCCCGAGATGAGCGCTCCCGAAGTTACCGAGGAAGTACTCGCGAGAATTGAAAGCGACAAATACGACGTTATTATCCTTAACTTCGCTAACTGCGATATGGTAGGACACACAGGCGTATTTGAATGCGCAGTAAAGGCAGTTGAAACAGTTGACGAATGTGTCGGCAGAGTAGTCGAAGCAGTTCGCGCAAAAGACGGCGTTGTTTGTATCACTGCTGACCACGGTAACGCAGACCAGATGATAGACCCCGAAACAAAAGATGTGTTTACCGCACACACAACATTCCCCGTACCTTTCGTTGTAGTGGGCAAGGAATGTTCTCTTCGTGAAGGCGGACGCCTTGCAGATATTGCGCCCACACTCCTTGATATTATGGGAATGGAAAAGCCCTGTGAAATGACAGGCGAAAGCCTTATCAAATAAAAGTTAAAATTATATTTTCAGAATGGAGCAATTTATGAAAGAAAGACCTATCGGCGTTTTTGACAGCGGCCTTGGTGGGCTTACCGCCGTGCGTGAACTTCAACGGCTTATGACGGGGGAGGATATCATCTACTTTGGTGATACGGGACGCGTTCCCTACGGAAGCAAGGGCGAGGAAACTATCATCCGCTATACAAAAGAAGATATAGAGTTTTTGCTTAAACATTCTCCCAAACTCATTATTGCCGCTTGCGGTACTGCAAGCAGCGTGGCGCTTCCGCACCTTGCAGACAAGTACGACATAAAAGTTATGGGCGTACTTGAAGGTGCGTGTAAAAAAGCTATTGATGTTACAAAGAATGGAAAAATCGGCGTTATAGGAACGGCAGGCACAATAAAAAGCGGTAAGTATGCCGAAATCATAAAATCTATTGACCCGTCAGCTCAGGTTTACTCGAACGCCTGCCCTATGTTTGTTTCACTCGTTGAATGTGGCTATGCCGAGAGTGAAGCGGCAAAACTCATTGCCAATGATTACCTCACGCCCCTTAAAAAGGCAGGGGTGGATACTCTTATCTTAGGATGCACACATTACCCGTTGCTTGAGGGTGTTATCTCTGATATAATGGGTAAAGAGGTAACTCTCTTAAGCCCCGGCGCAATCGCGGCAGAGTGCGCGAAGGAGTATCTTGAAAAGGAAAATATGCTTTCTTCTAAAGAACGTGGTAACAGCGAATTTTTTGTTTCCGACTCGGTAGAAAATTTCGTAGAACTCGGCAGTCTTTTCCTTGGCAAGCCGATTGGGTCCAAAGTCCACAAGGCGGAGGTATCCGAATGAAAAAAGATGTTTACATATCAATAAAGGGTTCACAGGACTATGGCGAAGATAAAGATGCCATGGAACTTACCACCGCAGGAAAATTTTACGACAAGGACGGAAAATATTATTTAAGCTATGCCGAGGGCGACCTCTCCGGCATGGAAAAATGCAATACGACCCTTAAAATTTCTCCTGACGGAATTGTTACCATGATGCGTCACGGTCAGACAAATACCCATATGATTTTTGAAAAAGGAAAATGCCATATCGGGCATTACGAAACGCCTTACGGAGATTTCACAATCAGCGTTACGGCAAACGATATCAATGTTTCACTTGACGAAAACGGCGGAAATATTGATATTGACTATATAATGGACATCAACAATATTGCCCGTTCACGAAACGGAATTTCCCTTACGGTTCGCGCTTGATAAGATGTACTTAATACGAAAGGACGATTTTCATGGCAAATACGCTTTCTATGAAGAAATCACAAATATACGATGCGGCAAAAAATGCGGCACAAAAGGCATACGGAGATATCGAAATCCCCGATTTCGTTATCGAAGTGCCCAAGGATAAGACAAACGGCGACTACGCGATAAATATCGCCATGATGCTCGCTCGCGCCGCAAAGTCTGCTCCCCGTACAATCGCTGAAAATATTGTGGCAAACCTTGATGCAGACGCACTAGGCGCTACAAAAATCGAGATTGCAGGCCCCGGCTTTATCAATTTCTATCTTGACAAAAGTTATCTTTATAACACAATCGCTGAAATTGAAGCTGAGCAGGAAGCATACGGCAACGTAAATATCGCAGACGGCAAAAAAGTCGTTGTTGAATTTGTCAGCGCCAACCCCACAGGCCCTATGCATATGGGTAATGCCCGCGGCGGTGCGCTCGGCGATACACTCAGCAATGTCCTTTCCCGTGCAGGCTGGGACGTAACAAAGGAATTTTACATCAACGATGCGGGTGCACAGATTGATAAATTCGGCAGAAGCCTTTCTGCACGTTATATCCAGATTTTAAAGGGTGAAGATGCAATAGAATTTCCCGAGGACGGTTATCAGGGCGATGATATCCGTGAACACGCACAGAATTATATCGACAAATACGGAGATATACTCCTTGAAAAAGAAGAGCAGGAAAGAAAGGATGCCCTCGTAGCATACGCACTTCCTCTCAATATTGCGGCTCTTCAGGAAACGCTTAAAAAGTATAAAATTGATTACGATGTCTGGTTTTACGAGAGTACACTCCATAATGGCGGCAGTGTTACAGAAACTCTTGAAAAGCTCAAGAAAAGCAATATCACATACGAAAAAGACGGTGCTCTCTGGATTAAATCCACGGAGTTCGGCAGCGAAAAGGACGATGTTCTCGTCCGTGCAAACGGTATTCCCACATACTTTGCAGCGGATATTGCGTACCACAGAAATAAACTCGAAGAACGTGGCTTTGACCTTGCAATAAATATATGGGGTGCTGACCACCACGGACATATTGCACGTATGAAGGGCGCTATGGAGGCAGTCGGAATCAGCGGTGACAAGCTTGATGTACTTGTAATTCAGCTCGTCCGCCTTATGAGAAACGGCGAAATTGCACGTATGAGTAAGAGAACAGGTAAGATGATTACCCTTGCTGACCTCATCGACGAAATCGGCGTAGACGCGGCTCGTTTCTTCTTCAATATGCGTGCGGCAGGCAGTCATATGGACTTTGACCTTGACCTTGCCGTGAGCCAGACTAACGAGAACCCCGTATTCTATGTTCAGTACGCTCATGCACGAATCTGCTCAATCATCAGAATTCTTGCGGAAAGCGGCGTAAAGGTTCCCTCTTTTTCTGAGATTGACGCATCGCTTCTTAAAAAGGATGAAGAAATCGAACTTCTTCACACGCTTGCGCGTCTCCCCGAAGAAATAAAGGCGAGCGCAGTAAGTTTTGACCCCAGTAATCTTACACATTACCTTATAGATGTTGCATCGCATTTCCATTCCTTCTACAACGCTTGCCGCGTTCGTGACGAAGAAGAAAACCTCATGCGTGCGCGTCTTAAACTTATTGAATCTACACGGGTTGTTATCAAAAATGTTCTCGACATCCTTGGCGTAAGCGCACCCGAAAAGATGTAATCAAAGCCCTTGGCTTGACAAAAAAGGAGAACCCACTGTGAAAAGAAAAATACTTTCATTGATTTTAGTTATCTGCATAGTTTCCGCGCCCTCTGCTATGGCGCAGGAGGTACAAACCTCATCTGACAACGAGGCTGTCGTTCAGGAATACAGCGCCGAGATGCAGAAATATATAATAAAGGTATACGCAAAAACTCTTGCGGCGAATTACTATTACGGCATTGAGGACGAGGAGCTTTTATATTCCGTTATATGCGACGTGATTGAAGAGGGAAGGCTTGACCTGAACAGCGCAATTGAGGCTATGGTAGAAACCCTCGGAGACGAATATGCCGAGTTTTATTCTCCCGAAGAATACAAATTGCTGACCGAGGATATCGCAGGTGAATTTTCCGGTATAGGCGTTACTATAAGCGAAAACAAAGACGGCGTTGTAATTCTTTCCGTTTTTGAGGACGGTCCCGCATACAAGGCCGGTATGATGCCCTACGACTACATTGTAGGCGTTAACGGTCAGGACGTCCGCGGAAAATCAAGTGGCGAGGTAAGAGAGCTCATCGTAGGCGAAAAGGGAACAGAGGTTAAGGTAACAGTTCTTCGCGCAGGCAAGGAACTGGAGCTTACCTGTATCCGTGACACTGTTGAGGTTTCGCAGATTGAAACAAGGATGATTACCGATAAAATCGCTTATATAAAGCTTCTTCAGTTTACCTCCAACGCTCCCGATGAAATGAGAGCTCTTGTGGAAGATTTAAAGCAGAAAAATATAAAGAATGTTATTTTCGACCTTCGCGATAACCCTGGTGGAGACCTTAACGCGGCGATTGAGATGGCTAATATATTTGTCAGCGCAGGTGATATCGCTGAAATAAGATATAAAGACAGCTCTAAAAACGAGATGATTAAGAGCAATAACTACAATTCGCCCAAATTCAATATGCTTGTGCTTGTGAATGAAAACAGCGCTTCCGCAAGCGAATTTTTAGCAATGGCTATTCAGTCGCGTGGCGCAGGAAAAGTACTTGGCGTGCAAAGTTACGGCAAAGGAAGTTTGCAGGTTGTAAATAACGCTGTAGGCGGTGCAGGCTTTAAATACACAATAGGCGAATTTCACACATTTAAAGGGCAGAGAATTCACACAATCGGTGTAACTCCCGATATCGTTGTGAAGAACGAATATATCGATGTTGATATGTCTGAGTTTGAAGAAATTGATGTTGATGTGGTGCTTGAAAATCCGCGCGATGAAAAGAGCATACTTGCCCTTGAACAGCGTCTTGAGGTGCTTGGCTATCTGCCCGAGGCGGATGGTATATACGACGAAGAAACCAAGGATGCAGTAGCTCGAATCCAGTCAATTCTGGGTTATAAAGTTACAGGTGAAGTAGGTTTTTACGAATATCTTTTCCTGAAGGATTATAACTACGAAGAAGTTAAGACGCTTATTGACAATCAGATGGATGCTGCAATAAATTATTTTAACTGATGTTATGAAAAGAGTAAACGAGTTAACAAAGCTTATTAAAAACGGCGAAAAAAGCAAAGCAAGCAGCTTGCTTGATAATATTTATAATGAAAACGAGTGCCACGCATATAGTGTGGCGCTCGAAAAAATACTCCTGACGGAAACGGCAAAGGAATTAAACGATTCTGTCGGGGGCTTTTACATTGACACGGAGAAACTGAAAGCGGCGCTTTTTTCTGACAATCCTCCAACACGAAAAACAGTCTTTGACAGTTTCCGCGACATCCTTTGTGATGCGGCAAAAGAAGACGGTGAAAGAGCGTATAAAAAGGCAATTTGCTACATAAAACAAAATCTTACCGACAGCCAGTTGTCAGTAGATAAAGTTTCGGAATATGTTGGTGTGACCGAGAAAAATCTCATAAAATTTTTTCGCCAGTATGAAGGAAAAACTGTGGGTGAATATATAAGTTCGCAAAGGATTAAATTGAGCCTTTCATACCTTGAAAACGGTGAAACCGTTGCACAAACTTATAAAAAGTGTGGGTTTTCCGCCTCGGAAACATATATCCGCGCATTTAAAAAGTGCATGGGCACAACACCCGGACTTTGGAAAAGGAATAAATTGTTCCTTTAATATTGCGACATTCTATGATAAAATCAAAAAGAGGTGAGAAGAGTGAAATTTGAAGTGCTTAAATCAAATAAAATAAAGGTAACAATGGATGCAAAAGACCTTGCAGAATTTGGCATATCGTTTGAAGCCATGGCAAAGAATTCGCCCGAATCACGCGAAGTTTTCTTCAAACTTTTAAGACGTGCCGAAAGGGAAACAGGTTTTGACTGCAACAATTCGCGTCTTGTGGTTGAGGCGGCAATTCAGGCGGAAAAAGGCGAGATGACACTCTTCGTGACCAAGGTTAACGATAAGGAAGAGCAAAAGCTTTTCGAAAAACTGTCGGAAAAACATCCCGAAAAAGAAAAGTGCGCGAAAGAAGAAAAATCCACTATGATAGAGCTTTCCGATTTTGAAGATGTTGTGAAGATGTGCTCTGCTATGCGTGAATGTTTCTGGGGAACACTGTATTCGTACAACGACAAATACTATATGACGATGCTCCCCATCTACATACCAAAAGCATCTGAATTCGGCACGGTTTGCCCCGAAAAGTACCGCTCTGTTGTAGAGGAACACGGTAAAGTGATTGTGAAAAGCAGCGCTTTTCTCTTTATTAGAAACAAATTTGAATAATAAAAAATCCCTTGCAACTTTTGTTGCAAGGGATTTAGTTTTGCTTAATTTACTTTATAACGCGTACCTTGATAATACCGTCAACTGCCTTGAACTCTTCAACAGCAGCATCGTCAATGCTTTCAACATCGAGGATTGTGCAAGCATAATCGCCACGGCTCTTGTTAACCATGTTTTCGATGTTGATATTCTTTGCTGAAAATGCAGCGGAGATATTAGCAATCATATTGGGGATGTTTTTGTGAAGAACTGTAATTCTTACAGCATTTGCAGTTCTGGGAAGCTCACAATTGGGATAGTTTACGGAATTTACGATATTACCGTTTTCCATATACTCGATAAGCTCTTTAGCAGCCATAATAGCACAGTTGTCTTCGCTTTCCTCAGTTGATGCGCCAAGGTGGGGAATAGCAATTACATTTTCAAGGCCGATAACCTCATCAGAGGGGAAGTCTACCACATAAGAGGAGAGAAGACCAACCTCAAGTGCGCTCTTGAGAGCATCTGTATCAACAAGCTCTCCGCGTGAGAAGTTAAGAAGCTTTGCACCCTTCTTAACAGAGGTTTTGAAAAGCTCTGCATTGAACATTCCGCGTGTTGAATCAAGAAGCGGAAGATGAAGTGTGATGTAGTCAGCCTCACAAAGTGCATCCTTAAGATCGTTTTTGATTACAGTATGTCTGTCAAGGCTGAGCGCAGCTTTAACGGAAATGTAGGGGTCGTAGCCGATAACGTCCATACCGAGATAATGCGCTGCGTTTGCGACGAGTACACCGATAGCACCAAGACCGATTACGGCAAGCTTCTTGCCCTTGATTTCGCAGCCTGCGAAATTGCCCTTGCCCTTTTCAACCATTTTACCAACTTCTGCGCCGTTGCCCTTAAGTGTTTCTGCCCACTTGATACCGCCAACGATATCGCGTGATGCGAGGAAAAGTCCTGCGATTGCAAGCTCCTTAACAGCGTTCGCATTAGCACCGGGAGTATTGAACACAACGATACCCTTTTCCGCACACTTGTCAAGCGGAATGTTGTTAACGCCTGCACCTGCACGTGCAACTGCACAAAGAGACTCAGGAAGCTCCATGTCGTGCATATTAAAGCTTCTGAGGATTATGCAATCAGGGTTTTCACAGCTGTCTGTGATGTTATATTTAACCTTGTCAAAGTTATTAAGACCGCATGCAGCAATCTTATTAAGTGTAAGCAGATTATACATTAAAAGACCTTCTTTACTTATTATTTTTTTCAAATTCTGCCATGAATTTAACGAGTGCTTCTACACCCTCGATGGGCATTGCGTTGTAAATGCTTGCTCTCATACCGCCAACTGATCTGTGACCCTTGAGGTTTACAAAGCCTGCGGCTTCAGCCTCTTTACAAAACTTCTTATCAAGGTCAGCATCGCCTGTAACGAAGCATACATTCATCATAGAACGGCACTTTTTGTCTGCTGTTGCTTTGAAAAGAGTTGAGTTATCAAGGAAATCGTAAAGAATATTTGCTTTCTTTTCGTTTCTTTCCTTCATTGCTTCAAGACCGCCGTTTTCAAGCGCCCATTTGTAAACAAGACCTGCAATATAAATTGCGTAGCAGGGAGGAGTGTTGTACATTGAGTCGTTATCAGCCATTGTTTTGTAATCGAGCATTGTGGGAACATCCTCACGGGCATTTCCCATCAGATCCTCACGGATAATAACAACTGTAAGACCGGCAGGTGCCATATTCTTCTGTGCGCCTGCATATATAACGCCGAACTTTGTAACATCTACAGGCTCACTTGTAATACAGGATGACATATCTGCAACCAGCACCTTGTCGCCTACATTGGGAACTTCGGGGAACTTTGTTCCGAAAATTGTATTGTTATAGCATACGTGAACGTAATCAGCATCCTCACGCACCATATCGGGTGTGATTTCGGGAATATAACTGAAGGTCTTATCCTCGGAAGTAGCGATACATTTCGCATCACCGTATTTTTTCGCTTCTTTAAAAGCTTTGCCTGAGAACTGACCTGAAACAACATAGTCAGCCTTTCCTGTTTTCATAAGGTTAAGAGGAACTGCAGCAAACTGTGTTGAAGCACCGCCCTGAAGGAAAAGAACCTTATAGTTATCGGGAATGTTCATAAGCTTTCTGAAATTAGCCTCAGTCTCCTTGATTATTGCATCGTAAACAGGTGAGCGATGGCTCATTTCCATAACGCTCATACCGCTGTCGCCGTATTCAATAAGTTCCTTCTGTGCAGTTTCAAGCACTTCAAGGGGAAGCATGCTGGGACCTGCTGAAAAGTTGTAAACTCTTGACATAAAAAACGCCTCCTGAAAATAAAAAGATTACTTTACATTATACTCTTTATTTCAGGAGGTGTCAAATTATTTCGGTATTTTTTTATCAAAATAGGAAATTTTTTTCATCAAAGCTTGTTTTTTCTGCTTTTTATACCGGAAATTACTTCGCGAATGCCGAAAATCAGTATAAATCCGCCAAAAAGACGCGACAGGAGACTTTGTGAAATATGTGTTGAAATATACGCGCCGAGCAGGGCGAACGGTACTCCCGTAAGAATAACGGGCAGTGCCTTTTTAAATTCAATTTTCCTATTTTTCAGGTGTATAAAT
The DNA here is from genome assembly GCA_964390145.1 of uncultured Oscillospiraceae bacterium. Classification (GTDB taxonomy): domain Bacteria; phylum Bacillota; class Clostridia; order UMGS1883; family UMGS1883; genus UMGS1883. The sequence goes on along the minus strand of CAYMHB010000012.1, from coordinate 19,439 downwards.
ATTGCGCATATGGAAGAAGGGATGAAGCAGTAAAGGTTAAGCGCCTGCGCGGACTGTTGTGACAGGTTCATAAAAATTTTCGCAGCGGGAATAAGAAGCATTCCTCCGCCTACGCCCATTCCGCCGATTATTCCCGATAAAAATCCTATCAGTAAAGGCATAACTCACCCTCCAATTATCAGTTTCCACGACGCAATTATCATAACTATTCCAAACCCCGTGCGGATAAACCATCCTGAAAGGCGGGAAAGAAGTTTTGCTCCCAATAGCGCGCCGACCGTAGCCATAGCGGCACACTCGATCACGACAGAGGATTTTACGGGAGAAGACATCGAGTAGACGAGCGTGCCGGCCACGGTTAAGGGGAGTATTATCATTATAGACGTTGCGTGAGCCTTTTTTTCGTCAAGAGCGAAAAATTTTTGCAGTACAAGTACGGCGATAATTCCACCGCCCGACGCAAAAAATCCGTTTATAAAACCTATGGGAACACCCCATAACAGCGATTTCTTTTTCATCAGGATACAAGCATTTCAAGGCGCAATTTGTCGGCAATCATCGCAATAAATTCGCTGTTGGTAGGCTTGCCCTTGTTGTTGCTTACGGTGTATCCAAAAAGGTTATAAAGTTCCTCTTCGTTGCCACGGATACACGCCACCTCGATTGCATGACGGATTGCGCGTTCAACACGGCTGGGAGAAGTGTTGTGACGGGTTGCAACCTTAGGATAGAGCTGTTTTGTAACGGCATTTATAAGCTCTGTGTCTTTTATGCTCATAATAATTGCATCACGCAGGTATTGATATCCTTTTATATTTGCAGGTACACCTACAGAATGAATTGTCTTTGTCACGGAAATTTCAATCGCACGGTCGCTCGGTGTGTCGCTTGATAAGGCCTTGTCCCCAAAAGAAATTGCAGAAAGAGAGTCCTGCGAAAGGCGTGGCATACACAAAAGGTTTATTCTTTCATATACAGTTTCATTGTCGCACGGCTTTATCATAAAATAATCTGCGCCAAGTTGCATACATATATTAGTAAGGTGTTCGCGCTTTGCTCCGCTCATTACAATAACCACAGGGCGATGCGCACGGGGAAGGGTATTAACAGATTTTAAAAGCCCGATTCCGTCAAGACCGGGAAGAACAATGTCCATAAGAACAGCGTCAGGGGTAAAGTGACGGATTTTCTCGGCGGCGTCCACACCGTCTGTCGCAGTGGCGATAAGGTCGATGTTTTCCTTTGCATCAAAGAATGCTTTCATCTGAGCTACGAGTTCAGGGTTGCTGTCTGCAATAAGCAGTTTTATCTTGGTTTTCATACTGTTTCCTCCAAATAATTTTTTATTGTAGTTAGCATATTACCATATTTTGGAAATTATTGCAAGAACTTTTTTCCAAAATATGTAAATTTCTTATAATGCGACAAAGAAAGATATTTGGCGCAACAAGAAAAGGCATATATAGCGAAAATTCGCTATATATGCCTTTGTCAATTATTGTCTTATTAAAGAAGTTCTGCCGGAAGTGACCTTCTGACCTGCTGCACAGTTTGGGGACGGGGCACTTTTTGTTCAACTTTCTTTTCTGTCTGTTTTTTGACTTGTTCTGCCATTTGGCTCTTTGCAATCTTCTTCTGCTTACCTTTGCAGATTCTTATAATCGTGCCACGCGAGATACCTGTCTCTCTTTCAAGGGCGCTTTTTGAAATGCCCATCTCCTCAACGAGTTTTTTCACAACCGCATTACGAAGCTCCATATCAAAACTCTTAATAAGAGCGGGATCGTCAATGTCAAGTTCGCTCTTTATGATTCTCCTGATGTGAGAATCGCTCTTTTTGTACGACGATGTAATCTCAAAAGAATCTTCCTCGTCGGAGGAGTTAAGCTCGATGAAGCTTTCAACAGCGGTTTTTCTGTTGTCGCTTAACATATTAAGGAGAAAATCAATATCGGTAAACAAACTATCACCATTCACATAGTCCGCGTAACTGCTGTATTGGTACTGACCGATTCTGCCCGTGATACGAGCCTTGAGCGGATTTTGGTGTATGTAGCGAACGAGATTCAAATAGTATTTCTCATCCTCCACGGGCTCACTCAGATAACGGTTGTTGAAAAGGGGTCCGGAGCGCATATACTTGATATTAAACCATGTTGCATAATGGCTGAGGATTTTTGACATAATCTTTGAAATATCGCCGATATTCTTTTCCTTTATGAAAAGATGTACGTGGTTTGTCATAAGACAGTATGCGTAAAGGTCAAATTCCATTTCTTCCTTTACCGTAGCAATGATACTCTTCATCTTTTCATAGTCGGCTCTTTCTTCAAAAAGATTTTGCCTGCCGATGCCCTTGAATATAATATGATACATTCCGATTTTGCTCAATAATCTTGGTTTTCTACTCATTTTCATCACCCGAATTTATTATATCACACAACTTTTTCAAATGCAAGAAAAATGTAACAAAAAACGCCCCGTCCCCAAACTGTGCAGCAAAAAAGAGCCCCTGTGTGAAAACAGGAGCTCTGTGGGTAAATATTATTTGCTTGTAATAATAACTGTCTGTGTAGTACCGTCCCAGTCAACGTTGCAGCCAAACGCTTCAGCAACTGCTCTTGCGGGAATCATTGTACGGCTGTTTATAATTTGTGCAGGAACATCGAGAGCCTTCTTTTCGCTGTCGATCCCGATAAAGTTTTCGCCGATTACGAATGAAACAGTCTTTTCATCCTTAACACCTGAAGCGGTTGATGTTTCGCCGTCCCAACCTACTGTTGCGCCGAGCTTTTCGAAAATAGCACGCATCGGAACAAGGGTTCTGCCTTCAATAATAACGGGAGGCTGGTCGCAAACGAGCTTTTCGCCGTCAATAAGAATTGTAATACCATCATCTGCCGTGGGTTCTTCGGGCGCTACGGGTGTTTCAGGCGCCTCTACGGGCATTTCGGTTTTTTCAGGCTTGGGGTCACGCTTTACTGTGTCAAATCTTTTGCCGATAGTTGCAAAATTATTAAAGGTTTTTTCGCTTCTTGTTTCGCCTACTTTTACATAGAACGGAGCAGCAGGAAGTCCCTCGGAGTTTACAAGGTTTACATCGGGATATGTGTTGATTACAGCATCCTCTGCAGATGTATAGGGATAAAGATGTGCTTCTGTGCCATATGAGATATAGTTTATATCCTTTACGCCTTCAGCACTAAGTCTGATGGTGTTTTCGTTTATGATTTCAGCAGTTGCTTCGCGAAGGGTATTTTCTGTTCTGCCCACCAGGAAGCATCTGGGAGCCTGACCGTCAGTGGTCTTGAGTCCGCCGTAAGCATAACTGAATGTAATTTCAACACTGTCTCCGCTTTTGCTCGAAACCTTATACATGGGGCTCTGCCAGTTTTCTATTTTTCCGTAAACGCTACCGAGAACTGCCTTACCAAGACGGATTCCTGTCCTTCTCTTATCCTTGGGATGAAGTGGGTCAGAATCAGTTGCCTGGGGAGGAAGGTCCATTGTTACGATAAACGCAGTGTTGGGAGTATCATAATATGTCTGTATCTGACCAAGGCGTGCAATACTCCAGTCCTGCATTATGTAAGAATTTGTCCAACTTGCAAAATACTTCATGGGAGAGGGGTAACCTGTAATGAATACAAAGGGAAGGTCATCGTCTCCTCTGTCCAGACGCCATGATTTAATGAGCTGGTTGAAATCACTTGTGAAATTCTCGTTTTCTCTGTCGGCGCTGAACTGATTCCACATAACGCCGCGAACCTTGTAGTCCACAATGGGAGCGTATTTTGAATTATAAAGCTTTTTACCTACGCCACCTTTTTCTGTGGGACCGGAGAAGTAGCTCATTCCCTTACCATCTACCGCAAAGCAGATGCCGCCTACGGGAACATCAAGTTCGTCATATACTACTTTAAGAGCAAGATAGCCGATTGCTGAATAATTCTTTACTGATTCGCTGTCAGCAACAACCCACTGGCCCTCAACATTATCAGCGCGCTCAGTCATCGGTTCATCCTTGGTGTTGATGAAAAGGCGGATGTCGTTGATTTTGCTTTCGGGAAGCATTTCCTGTGTTGTAAGAGAAGCCTTACTCATACGAAGAGCCATATTGCTCTGTCCGCCCTGAAGCCATACTTCGCCAACCATTACATCCGTAACGATTTTTGTTGCGGATTCTGTTGAGAATTCAAGATTATAAGGGCCTCCCGGAGGAATTGCACCATATGTTATTTTGAATTTACCATCATTGCCTGCAGTTCCTTTTGCTGTGAGGAGTGTTTTGCCGCTTGCAGTAAGCTTAACGGTTACAGTTTCTCCTGCACCTGCAGTTCCCCAGAGAGTTCCTTCTTCACCCTGCTGGAGAATCATATGGTCACTGATAATATCGGGCAGTTTTATATCTGCCGCGTGTGTTATGACGGAAAGTGCAAATATTCCGACAAGTACGATTGCAATAAAAATTGCTGATTTCAATACTTTTTTCATTTTCTTCACATCCTTTGCTGGTGAAATTTTACCATATTTAAGAGAAATAAGCAAGTATTATCCGTGCGAAATCTTAGAATAAATTAAGTTTTTATGAGAAAAGCCGTTGTAACCTTGATAGTAAAGGTATAAAATCAAAGTATAAACGATAAAGGAAGTGGATCATATGACAACCTGGCCAAAAGGTGCAGTAAGCATAGCAACAGATGCTCTTTGTGAGTATATAAAAGGAAAGAAAGTCGCGCTGATGATGAATGTTTCCTCAACCGACAACGATGGCAGTTTCGTTATGGACAACATCCTTAAAAACGGCGGTGCAAATGTTGAATTTTTCATCTCAATGGAGCACGGCGTACGCGGTAACTTTCAGGGATGCTATTCTGACAGCACCGATACAGATATGAAAACAGGTATTGAGATTGTGAGCCTTTATAAAACGACACTTCAGGAACAGTCTGACAGAATAGCAAAACTTGATGCAGTTGTCTTTTCAGCACAAGGACATTGGCCTTCGTCACTGGACATTTACTGCGATGATGTATAAGCTCATCTCTCTGTGTGCCGAAATTGATACAGAAGTTATCGTACTTGACCGTCCCAATCCCATGCGTGGCGATATTGTAGAGGGCGAAATTGCGAAAAAATACCTTGGCTTTCACAATGTTTGCAGTTTCAATGATTTCCGTTATCCTCTCCGCCACGGAATGACAATCGGCGAACTTGCGCTTATGTATAATGATGTGCGCGAGGTAGGTGCAAAGGTTACTGTCTTCAAAATGGAAGGTTACAAGCGCGATATGTGGTTTGAGGATACGGGTCTTCTGTGGATGGCACCGACACCTAATATGGTAACGGCGTTCAATGCGCTCAACTACGCTACGACAGGACTTCTGCAGGGCGCAAATGTCGCTCTCGGCAGACGCACAACAACACCTTATCAGTATGTCGGCGCAGATTATTTTAATGGCGAAGAGCTTGCAGCAGAGCTTAACGGCAGGGATTTGCCCGGCGTGTTCTTTATGCAGAAATACTGCGAAGCGGCAATCGGCGGTCCCGGTTATGTCGATGAAATAATTTCCTGCGACGGTATAGAAATCTGCATCTTTGACAAGGAAGCTTACAGCCCCGTGTATACTCAGCTTCATCTTATTGATGCACTTGTAAAGCTTTACAGGGATAAGCTTGACCTTGAAATTTCCGAGCTTGGTCGTTACAGAATGTGTTGTGACGAAGTATGTGACGCGGCGAAAAACGGCGAAAGCCTGCTCCCGATTATTCCTGAATGGAAGAAATCATCCGAAGAATTTAAAAAGATTCGCGAAAAGTATTTGTTATACTAATCTGATAATAAAAAAGGATGTGAATTTTCACATCCTTTTGCTTTTATTAAAAATCTATAACTCTGTCTTCGCCTGCACCAAAGCGGAAAAGGTAGATTTTCCGCTCGATGTTTTTAACCACAACGGCATCCCACAAATCCTGCTCTGCCGTACCGAGGGTTCTGCCTTTCGCAAGTTGACTTCCCATAACAGAGAAATTTATACCGCCAAGACAAAAACTTTCGTCAACGCCGTATGCCCCTGCAAAGTGGCACATAATATTGACGCCGTTCTTTTTAGCCTGCTGAAGAACAGCGAGCATCGGCTCAGTAGAATTGCCTTTGTACAAATATGGGTCGCTCCCCGTTTCAAATCGGGAGAGAGGGATTTTGTGCGAAAAAATAAGAACATCCTTATCGGTACAGTTTTTGAGTGCCACAGTTTTAAGCCACTTTACCTGATTTGCATCAAAACCGACATATTTCTGGAAAAACTCAATCTCCGTATCGTGCTGAGAATGGTAGGAACAAAGGAAAATAAGACGACAATTGCTTTTTGGAATATCAACATAAAAGTAAGGCTTTCCTTCAGGGCGAGACACATTTTCAAAGCCATCGATGAAATTTGTTGCCTCGCACCAGAACTCATCAGTTGTAATTCCCGTAATAGCCTGCCCGATATAGCGCTCGTCTCTCCAACCGTCATTTTGTCCGGGCGTCGCGAACAAAACTCCGCCTGCGGTTGCTCTGCGGTACATACTGAGCTCATCACAAAGGATTTGCATTGAAGGTCTTCTGGGATTATTGCCGTTAATTATATTTCCAAGATGGCATACAAAATCAAAATGCACCTTTTCATCAACTGCGCGTATGTTGGCACATGTTTCTGTGCCCTCGTCAGATATAAATGAGTCGGTGAGCATTGCAAAGCACAAATCGTCATCGCCCTTTATTTTCAGTATATCATCTGCAGTTTTAAGTATTTCTGCATTAAAGAAATCCATTTCCAAAGCCCTCCTGTCAGTAAGAAATTACTCTGTCTCTGCCTGCACCGAAGCGGAAGAAACGGAGAACACGCGCATCGGTATCAACACATACCGCGTCCCACAAATCCTCGGTGGAAGTTCCTAAAACTCTGTCAGGGTAATAGCCATCCTCTGGCATATCCCAAAGAGTTGGCACATATGCGGTTTCCGATGCGACAAAAACGAAATTGATGCCGTCAGCACAGTATTCAAAATCTCCGTGATAGTGACCGACAAGCCAGGCGGCAAATTTAAATCCGTTTTTCTTCATCCCGTCCTTTATGGCATCCATCATTGCAAGACCGTTATATATGGGGTTATCTTTTGCATAGTTTTCGTTAAAACTTTTAATCGGAGTATCATGAGCAAATGCTATAACAGTCCATTCTTCGCCAAGGTTAAGTGCGTCGTTTTTAAACCAGTCGAGCTGTGCGTCGTCGTAGCCGAGGTGCGCTCCTTTTACTGTGTTGCCACATACCTCATCATAGAAAAATGAGTTCAGCGCAATCAGTCTGATTTTCTTTTCGGGGTAATCCACATAGAAATACGGCTGTCCCTGCGGGCGTGAAACATTTGGGAGCGAGTCAGTATATTTTGTTGCCTCATACCAGTCCTCGTCAAGGCGCACTGCGGATTGTCCTTTTATAAAATTCTTGAATCCGTCGTGATTTCCTCTTGCGGGAAAAAAGTGACCGTTTGGACTACAGGAACAAAACATGTCGATTTCCTTTTTCATATATTTGTTCAACGTTTTTCGCGGAATGCCGTCGCACATAAGGTCTCCCAGATGAAGAACACAGGAAAGAGAGGCATTGTCGCTAACCTTGCGGATGTTTTCACAGGTATCCTCTACGCTGTTATCAAGATGCGAGTCAGCAACGACTGCAAAACAGAACTTGTCCCCGAATTCCCTGAGTTTATGTACAGTGTCATTAAAATTTTGAATATAACAAGATTTCATAACCGACATCCTACTTTCGTGAAAAGTCATTTTTTCTTTAGATATACTACCACAGTTTTTGATGTAAAGCAATATAAATTAAAAAAGAGGCGAAAAAACTTCGCCTCTTTCTGCGCGCTTGCAATAGTTAATCATACTTGAGCCGCGATAAGCGCCCCGTCCCCAAACTGTGCTGCACGGAATGACAATCGGCGAGCTTGCACTTATGTACAATGATGTGCGCGGGGTAGGCGCAAAGGTTACTGTCTTCAAAATGGAAGGTTACAAGCGTGATATGTGGTTTGAAGATACTGGCCTTCTGTGGATGGCACCGACTCCCAACATGGTAACGGCTTTCAATGCACTTAACTATGCCACAACAGGACTTCTGCAGGGAGCAAACGTAGCGCTAGGCAGACGCACAACTACGCCTTATCAGTATGTCGGCGCAGATTATTTTAATGGCGACGAATTGCCGCAGAACTTAACGGCAGAGATTTGCCCGGCGTGTTCTTTATGCAGAAATACTGCGAGGCGGCAATCGGCGGCCCCGGTTATGTCGATGAAATAATTTCCTGCGACGGTGTAGAAATCTGCATCTTCGACAAGGAAGTTTACAGCCCCACATATACACAGCTTCATCTTATTGATGCTCTTGTGAAACTTTACGGAGACAAATTCAAACTTGAAACAGGCGAGCTTGCGAGAGCGAGAATGTGTTGTGACGAGGTTTGCGATATGGCGAAAAACGGCGAAAGCCTGCTCCCGATTATCCCCAAACAAGACCTTATTTTATATTCAGCAGTCTCTTTGCGTTGTTGCAAAGTATATCTTCAACATCACTGTCCTTTAGGTTAAGCTCAGCTGCAACCCTTTTTAGTGCCAGGAGCTGCTCATAAATCATAAGAGTAACATTCTTTTCGTCAGTCTCTCTCATATGTGCCTGTCCGCTGACATCGCCATACATTCCGCGCGGTACAACATTGTAGTACACACCGTTTTCTGTGATGCGATACATACGCATTATTGAAATGGGCAAATCAGAACCAAAAACAAGGCGTTTTGTCCCCACCGCTTTAATGCAGGCACGAATAGCATCGTCGCTCAGATTGGCAGTAAAGTCAAAATACATATTCTTTGTTTTGCCCAAAAGGTCAAACGCATCTCCGATATCTTCTTTGGAATATGCTCTGCCGATATGTGCTACAACAAGTTTGAGATTTGGATATTTTTCCTCAATTTCCATAAGTTGCGCAAGATTTACCTTATCCTTAAGGCGCTGGTCGCGGGGGATATGAAGCATTACAATCCACCCGTTTTTATCAGCAACTCTGAGATGCTCGTGCGGCAGGAAATCAAAAATTCGTATTTCTTTTGAAGGTATGTATGGCGGACAGTTGGTAAGGTATGGCTTGAGTCCCAGAAAACCGCCCTCTTTCACCTTTTGTTCAAGCTCGTCCGGATCCATATCGTAAGAACTTCTGTACAGTGTGGGAAATCCGTATTTTATTGCTTCTTTTCGCACATAATCATTTGTCTGGTCAATATTTTTAAGGCAAGCCCCGAAAACCAGAGGAATAACTTTGTTTTCCGGAAACAGCATTTTGAAACAGTCTGTCATTTGCTCTGTCGTCATCTCGTCCGCAACCAGATCTATCCATGTAGAGCCTCCGTTGGCATCGCCCCAGTCATCAAATGTGCTCTTGTATGCATGAATATGAAAATCCACAAATTCTTTTGGAAGAAAAGGTTTAAGCTCCTTCTCATATACCAAACGGTCGTAATCTGTTACAGTTAAATTAAACATAATGTTTTACCTCTTTTCACTACATATTGCAAATGCCTCTGCCTCGTCTTTATAAATACCTGCCCCTATGCCTGCCAGCATAGCTGCGCCCACGGCTCCGGCGTTTGCACCGTGTGAAACACGCACGGAGATACCGCACATTTCTTCGATGATTTTACAATACATCAGATCTTCTGACGGGCCGCCTGCCATTACTGCAGATTTTGGATCAATGCCAAGCTTTTTTATGCTGTCAATCTTTTCTTTGAGCTGCATAACCGCGCCTTCCATAATAGCTCGCGCAATATCCTCTTTTTCATAACCCTTTACTTTATCGTCATCAGGTTCCTCAAGAAGAAAAATTCTGAGCCCATTTGCACCGAACTTACTTTTTTTTGCCAGTTCGGACAGCGTTTTATAAGAATTTACAGAGTTATCAATATAACGATTCGTATATAGCTTTATCCGCTCTGAAAGAGAGGCTACAGAAATCATAGCACCCCAAGCGCCATCCTTTTCACTCAAAAACGGATCTACAAGCATTTTTTCAGGTAACACCATATTGCGGTCTTTTATCGGGAAAAATCCAACCCACGAAGTACCGCAGGATAAAAGCATTTCTCCCTCGTCAAAAACACCTGCACCTCTTGCTGCTGACGGGTGGTCAAAACTTCCCAGTATTACAGGGGTTCCTTGTGGAAGTTTACACAGTTCAGAAGCCTTTGAGGTTACCTCGCCCAGTTTGCTTCCACAAGGTAACACAGGCGGCAAATTGTCCTCTGCTATCCCGAAAATTTCTAAAAGCTCGGGTATGTACGCACCCTTTTCCTGATCTATCAGATAAAATGGTGTTCCTGCAGAAGAGCTTATGCCCCATTTTCCGGTAAGCTTATAGTAAAGATACTCCGTGCTCATACAGACTGTTGTGCAATTCTCAAGTTTTTCAGGAAAATATTTTTTTATGTAACACAGAAGAGCCAACGGAAAAGAATTTCCAAAGAACGGCCAACCGGTTTTTCTGTAAAGTTCATCAGTGTCAAGGTCTCCCAGAATTTCCCGTGACTCTGTTGTAACGCGTTGGTCCTGCCAGTTGAAAATTGGCGTAACAGGGTTATTGTCTTTATCCAGAATAACAAGATTTCCACTTGCCGAAGACGCACAAACACCCTTTATTTCACCATCTGCTACGAGCGAAAGCTCTTTTATGGCAGAAAAACAAACATCAACGAATTTATCCGCTTCAATTTCAACTCCGCCATTATCAAGCCTTGTATATACAAAAGAGGCTTGAGCCGTTTTTATGATTTCCCCTTTTTCCGTCATCAGAACACCTTTAACCGAGGATGTTCCGATATCGAGACCGATAAGATAGTTCATATGTTCCTCACTTTATATTATTACAGTTTTTATGGAAAGAATCTTTGCAAAATATTCAAGTTCTTCTATTGTAGCACCGTAAACAAAACTACTGTGATGCGTAGCCCCATTCTTGCTGAGGTCCTCTAAAAACTGCGCCGTTGTGCTTGTTTCGTGACGCATCCAGCCGCGTATTTTATTCGGCATATTATCATTACCTGCAGAAAGCATTTCGCAAGGAGCAAGAAGCATCTGATAATCATCCTTGTCACGGCTGATATTCACATATATTCCTTTGCCTGCTTTCATCTTTGCGTAGCCTGCATACGGCATTGTGCCATTGACAAATTCCGAACCTGTACGGCTGATTATCGGCTTTCCGTCTGCTACGCGGTAATTCATCTCGCCCATATGACTGAGAAATACAGTATTGTTTTTCCAGTCAGGACAAAAAATTTCCACAAAACTTGTTTCGGGGTATTGTGAAAGCAATGCGCCCGTAAATGCAGCGGTAAGAGAATCGCCTTCGCCGGCATATCCGATTCCTCTTTCCATAGCTCTGCAACATTCTGTGAAGGGCATAGTTCCCAATTCCTTAACATTCAGGAAATTGACAGAAAACGCCGTAAAGCCCCGTTTTTCAATGCATTTACGAAGGGTAAGACAGGATTTCATATATGCACTGTACTCATCATCAACTATATTATTGTCAAATTCATAATTCTTGCGGTATGTCTCAATCTCCTGATTGATTTCATCCTCTGTAACAGTTCCTTTTATTTCTGAAAGATACGCGGGTTCAATGTTCTCCACAGTTATTCCGAAGCGCTCTTTCATTTCCTCGGGGTGTACTGAGAAATCGCCCATTCCGTCAAAGCCGCCGCCTACAAGTCCAACCTTCATACTTTTAAGTTTTTCCGCAGCTGCAGCACTGCGTACAAAGCCGCACACACGGTCAATGCAATCAGAGTCTGTATAATGTCCTGCCGCAATAGCATAAGGTTTTCCGTAGCGCTTTAACATACTGCACATATCCATAACGCCGTGAATACCGTGATTCCAGTTGATTTCATCAGGGGCTTGCTGAGGAGTAAAGTCTTTTGCAGGCGTTGAATCCAGCACAACAACTGGTAATTTTGTTTTTGCAAGCGCATCAATAGATTCAAGCGAAGGAGAATACGCCGCATGCCATGTAACAATGGCATCGGCCTCTGCCTTTTCAAATTTCGCAACAGCCTTTTCAAACTCAGGTTTTATACGGCAAAACTCAGATGTTATAACCTCCACACCACGTTTTTTAAATAAATTCGTTGTATCTTTATAAAAACCTTCCATAACAGACCGGTCTATCCCGATATCATCATAGAGCTTAATATAAAGTGGTAAAAATCCTATTTTCATATGTTTCCCCTCCACAATCCGAACTATATCAGTTTAAGAAGTCCTTCTTCTATCTTCTCAAGAAGTATGTCGAGCACTTTCTCATCAGTGATGAGCGGTGGCTTCAAAAGCACTGCAGGAGGACAATCAGGTTTATAAAGCTGCGCGCTGATATCCACGCACATATCGTTCATTATCTTTGTGAACTCTGCGGCCTTTTCTACGCTTTTGAAATGAATTGAGGAAAGAAATCCCAAACCTTCAGGAGACGGAAGTAATTTTGGATACTTTTCAGCAAGATCACGAATTCCATCTTCAAGTTTATTGCCCATTTCCTCAATTTCCTTGCCGTTTGCGGCAGAGAATTCCATTGTAATCAGATATGCCAGACTCGCAAGTTCCTCCTGACCGTTAGTAACCAATGCGCCAAACTGATTCAGGCTGTCAGCAGGTGCTGTGGTAATTACCTTGCTTGCAGGATATTCGCCGCCCGGAAAGCCCTTGCCGATTATTACAAAATCGGGATGCAGGTCATATTTGCGGAACAGGAACATACCGTCATACCACATACAGGACTGTATTTCATCCACCAATGTAAATGTATCGGTTTCACGGCAAAGCTTATGTGCCTCCTGCAAAAATTCTTTTGTCAGACGGATTCCGGCATAGTTCATAAGAATAATTTCGTGAAGAAAACCTGCGGTTTTATAATTACCGCTATTATATTTCTTGATTTTTTCTGTAAAATCAGCAATATTATTTTTCTTTATACTTACCACGCGGTACAGCTCGTTTTTCTCGCACTTTTCATAAAATTCAGGCCACATACCGCGCAGCGTCTGAGCGATAACGGTAGTTCCGTGATAATTAGCTCCCAATCCGCCTTTGTTATCTTCCATAACAAGGAATACAGGGATTTTCCCTTCATATTCCGGTGCGTTATAACTGCTGTCAAGTCTGTAAAAACGCGAAAGCATCATCTTGATTCCGGCTTCTACTGCAAGACTGCCTGTTTCAAGATTTATGACACGATTTAACACCTGAGGTTCTTTGGAATTTATGATTTCATCAATTTCCGACTCACTCTGTGCTCCGTTTGCCGCTGCAACAATGCGTTTCTCTGCAAGACGGGTTATGTAGCCACGCGTGTTGTTGTGAGTTGCATTTAAAATGCCAAGCTTACGCGCGTTGTTAATAAGCTTATATCCGGGGAAATTGTGCCCCAGAGAAGCGTGATAATGCTCGCTTTTCGCAACAAGATATGCTTTGCCGTCCTCACCGATACGGGTACAACCAAAGCCGCCAATAGGCGCCATATATGAATGTGCCGCATTACCAAAAGAGTCTGTCGGCGCGCCTTTTTCGTTATTTACAAAGCCGTCAAGAAGTTTCTCGCCTGTCTTAATCGCAAGATTGTCCATATTTGCCACATAATCTTCAGGAAAGAAATCTATTTTTTCAGTGGCAAGGCGCTCGGCCTCTACCTTTTCCATACCCCCGATTGTAGTGGCAACAGATTGTACAGCTTCCATATACTCAGCACCCAGAATATCTGTCAGGGAGCGTGAAATATTTTTCAGCATTTTGTATTCTTCCTTTCTCTATGAAATCTCTGTTTCTTATAATGCTATAATTGCTTTCTCTTTTTCAGAACGAAGCGCAGCAGTATGTAATTTATGGGAAAGTACAGTTTCTTCGGGTCTGCAGCAACCAAACTCAATTTTCTTACCTTCTACTTCACACATAAAAGTTGCCCACATCTGTAAAATGGCATCTGCAAAGCCAAATTCAAAAATAGCACCGGTTGCTGTTTTAATCTGCGGCTTATTTCCTACCACAAGTCTGCACCACGCCTGTTCATGTCCCATAGCTTCTGTGAAGAAGAATGCATTCGGGTCAGATGTAGAAAAACGCAGGGACATATCCATACCATACACCTCAATATACCAGTCGTTTGTGGCGCCGGGTTGCATACGCTTCATTTCAAAGGTAATGGGGAATTTATTGCCGCAAGCATCCTTTGTATCGCATATCAGTATGGCATTATCCCAGGTTTCGCATTTGGCTGTGCCGCCTTTACCGTCAGGTCTTTCAGTTATATAGTTGCAAAGCTTCGCACATACATTTTCAGCCACCCAGCCAAGTCGGAAAGGCACATGCTCAACATGGAGACCCAAATCTCCCATACATCCGTATTCGCCGTTTACATCCACCATTCTCTTCCAGTTAATGGGTTTTTCGGGATTCATATCACTGGAATGGCAAAAACCGGCTTTAACTTCTAAGATTCTGCCTGTTTTGCCCTGTTTAATGTACTCAATTAACTTTTGACAGGCAGGATAAAACGGAAATTCACTGGCGCAACGGACAACAGATTCAGGATGACGAGAAATCGCCTCCATAATCTTTTCGTTTTGTGCCATATCCATACCAAAAGGTTTTTCGCCCATAAAGTGCTTGCCTGACTCAATTATGTCAACATAAATCTGCTCGTGAAGGACATGTGGTACAGCGCAGTAAATCGCTTCAATTTCGTCATTTGCAAGCATTTCTTTGTAATCTGTATATTGGAATCTTATGGTGGGTATGCGCTCGCAGAACCAATCCTTTGATGACGGATTGGTATCGCATACTGCGATAATTTCCGGTTTTGCACATGTTTCCTCAAGATGTGACCATCTGCCTACTGCACCTGCAAACTCCTTACCCATCAGACCGCATCCGATAATACCAAATTTTACTGTTTTCAAGTTTAACACCTCTTTATGTTTCTTAAAGTTTTTTTATACACCGGTTCCGTCGCCCTGAGAAAATGCAGCTTTTCTGTATCCGCTTTCATCATTTTCACATTCAGCATCCCACAACTTTCTCACATAATCATAAACGCCGTCTTCTATTTCGGGAGTACCCTTTGAAAAAGTGGGAAGCAGCATATCTCCTGCAACGCTTGGGTCGGTGCACGCGATATCGTTTCTCCATATTTCGCGCACAGACTTATCGCGAAGATTCGGGATTTCTTTCGGCACACCGCCATCAAGGATAGAACGGTATGCAAACATTCCGGGCAAAAACATATCCATCGCCTCGTAGACATCAATTATATCTGCATCGGGATTGCCTTTGATTTTCTCCACAAAATGATACATTGAATAAAAGTCTGATCCGCCGTGACCAAAGCCTTCCACCTTATCTTCATGACCGTGCGTAGGATTATAGCTTTCAAGCTTTTCGTCACCGTATTGTCCGGAGTACTCATCGCAGTTTACATAAATTTTGTGAATGTGTCCGTCTTTTGCGTCCTCTCTGCCGCATTCCATTCTGCCTTTTGAGCCGTACATGGAATACCATACGGAATCCTTGTACAAAAAGCATCCGTGAATACTCTTGACTATACCGCCGTTTTCGAGCGTTACCATCTCAATACCGAAGCTTCCGCCCTTTGCACCAACACGAACGGCGCGCTCGTTTTTAGTTCCTTCAAAACCTGTCACACAAACGGGGCGTAAGCCGGTTGCATGAATAATCGGTCCCAAAGAATGAGTGCAATAAAATGTGGAGTACATATTGTTTCTCCAATGGTTCTTCTCGCCGTAGGTGATACTTGGCCAGATTGGCTCGCAATTATGGATGTATTCGCACTCGCCGTATTCAAACTCGCCGATTTTATCCTGCTTATACAGTTTTTTCATTTCGTAGGGGGCAGGCATATAACAGTAATTTTCACCGTATGCATAAATCATACCGGTTTTTTCAACTGCTTCGATAAGTTCAACCGCCTCTTTCATTGTCTGCACAGGCAGAACTTCCGAAAAAACGTGTTTTCCGAGCTTCATTGCCTTTATAGCAAATGGCGCATGCTCGTTTGCATAGTTTGCAAGAACAACGGCATCCATATCGTGTTTTATAAAATCTTCGAAATTATCGTAGAAGGTGATGCCCAGACCTTCTGCATTTTTTCGTTGTGTTTCGATTGCCTCGGGGGATTTATCACAGATTGCAACGACCTCGGCATTATCTGCCCGTTTGCAATAGTTAATCATACTTGAGCCACGATACGCGCCCAGTACACCTATTTTTATTTTCTTCATAACCCAAACCTCCTTTTATATAATGATTTTAACATACTGTCCTCTGTTTTCAATGGATATTTTCTGTGTATTTGTGGAAAATAGTACGATTTTTGTTGACGGGATTATTTTATACCGTTATAATCTTATTAAAAGGAGGCGCTTTCAATGGATAAAAACATATGCCACTTTATTCCGTATCATAAGGATTATCATTCTATACATACCATAAATTTTGTTCTGGAGACAAAGCCGCAGCCGTACACTTCATTGAAATCTCAGGCGGTTTATAAAATGCATCTTGTATGCAGCGGCAATGGAAAACTTCATACAGCAGGTAAAACTCTGCCACTTAAAGAGGGCGATTTGTTTTTTACATTTCCCGCAACTCCTTTCTGCATAGAATCGGAAGAAGATTTTTCATATATGTATATCAGTTTTTTAGGCTCGCGAGCAAATATGATTATGGATAACCTGAAAATATCATCACAGAATTTTCATTTTCCCGATTGTAATGAAATTTATGAATTCTGGGAGAGAGGGCTTTCGTCCGCACATGATTTAACTGACCTGATATCAGAAAGCATTTTGCTTTATTCTTTTTACTTTATCGGGAATAAAATTATACCGTCACTGGAGAAAAAAAGTATAAACGAAGATGCAGCGTTAAAAATAAAAAAATATATTGACGACAATTTTTCAGAGACGGGACTGACTTTAGAACTGCTGGGGGACAAGCTTTTATATAGCCCGAAATATATTTCCTCAACCTTTAAAAAGAAGTTCAATGTAGGTATTGCTGAATATCTGAACACAATAAGAATACAAAACGCCTGTACCTTAATGCGGCAGGGATTTACAAGCATAGCGGATGTCGCAAACCGGTGCGGATACGCAGATTCGCAGTATTTCTCCAAAGTGTTTAAACAAAAAATGGGCATTTCTCCTCGGGAATACATAAAGGAAATATGAAAAAGGATGTGAATTTTCACATCCTTTTTTGCTGCTAAGGGGCATTTTCTCTGTCATAATCTTTTACCTCATTTCTTGAAAATCTGCACAAAAAAGAGTAAGCGTTTTTATTTGCTTACTCTCAAAAACTGTATTAAATATTAAAATCGCTTAATCGGGATAATATAAATTACTACCATCAGAAACCGTTCCGTCACTCTCGTTATGTATCGTAACTCTGATAGTCTGCCCAGTCATTTCATTGCATAGAACGGCAGTATGATTATTTGTGCTAACAAGATAATATCTTTCTCCGTTACCTACATAATGCTGTGAAAATCCTCCCGAAGCACCGCTTGATACGGGTATGTTTTGGTCAGCTTTCTTTCCAATTCCGATATACTTATCTTTCATTGCTTTTTCTTCAGATGTTTTGGCAATCATAAAATGTGCCATCCATCCACACATTGGTACATGAGCAGCAATTTTGAAACTTGTGTTCCAAAACCATCTGAAAATTTTTCCTAAAATATTATTTGTTCTCGCAATGATTAGTATTGCAATGAAAACTACTGCTGCTATAATAAATGGTATAGCAGATGACATAATAATCAGCTCCTTAATAAATTTTATTTTTTGTTATATTACTTTCCAACTTGTTCTATGTTAGTTCCGTCTATATTCATTTTCATAAGCTTTTCATCAGCATATTTAAAGAATATAAAATTATCAACAATATCTACTGAGTCTACTGTTCCATCAAGTTGACAAATTGTATTTACCAACGAAGTTGAAATATCAAAAGTTCTTAACTCATAAATATCACCGCTTTTGTACGAATAAAATAATTTATCATCAACTGCATTATGAAGAGTTGCAAATTCCCAACCTTCACCCAAAGTAGCAATTATTTGTGTTCCGCTTCCGTCAAGCTTTGTTTTTGTCAACTGTTGTAAATGGTTATCGCCACTAACAATATAATAAACAGAATCTTCGTAAACAATATAAGATTCCATAGGTTTACATACTTCGGTTATGTTCGAGCCATCGGTATTTATACGATAAAGTTTTTGGTCATCACCGCAATATGCATATAAGCAACCGTCTATCAGTTTTAAATCATAAAAATTGACCAAATTTTCGCTGTATACAATTTGTTCCAACCCGGTCGTATCCTTTTTTACTCTCCACAGACCTGTAGAACTGAAATATATATAATCAGAATCAGTTTGGATTTTTGAGATTTCCTTGAATTTTGAAGCTGAAGAGTTATCCACTATAGGTATATTTTCAACCGAACCGTTTTTTCCTTTGAAATAATTTGGAGCGGTTGCTATGTCTATGTGATATGCAATTCTACCATAGCTTAGATACAAATATCCATCATTGATATGCAAATCAGAAAATTTTTGATAAGTCTGTGACCAAAGTTCTTCGGCATTTTCTCCATTCATATCAGTGCGGCACAATCTACCCTCACTCTTTTCTGTGTCAAAATAAGAGTAATATATGTATCGCCCATCAGTCGTTGCCATAGAATTATTCACACCTAATTTGCCATAAGTAGGTAGTGGTTCCCTTGCTGTGTTGGTAGTTTTGCTTGAATTGTTGTCAATGTTTCCGCCAACAGATTCTATTGTGTTATCTCCACAAGCGGTCATACTCATTAACAGCAGTAATACACATATTAAGGAAATCCATTTTTTCATTTCTTTTCACCTTACCTTTTTGTTTTATTAAGTATATTCTCAAAAATATCACCTTTTATTAAAATACATTTGGTTTTTGAGAATATCGACTGTCAAATTCTTATATACCACGACTTTTGCCGTTTGTATTTGGAAAAACATATTTCTAACTACTATCATCTTTAATACCCATTGTCTTTTCCTCCATTTGCAATCCCACATTGTCAAAACGTAGACCTTTTGACAATGTTTCAAAAGAATATTCAATATAAAGATTTTTCGTTGTTTTCTACAATATTTTAATGAAAATATTGATTTTAAGGGAAATATGTGGTATAATTTGAAATAATGGATTAACTGTCAAAAGGTCTACTTTGTGACAGTTATTTTGCTTTTATCCGATATTCCCGAAGTCTGCGGTAAAAGGTGGATTC
>CAYMHB010000011.1:0-35615 GCA_964390145.1 uncultured Oscillospiraceae bacterium | reverse complement strand
AGGTATCGTAAACCTCAGGTTGCAAGTTCGATTCTTGTCACCAGCTCCAGAAAAGAGTGTGTTTCAGATTGAAATACGCTCTTTTTATTTTCAAAAAACAGGGTTGAACGGAAAATCCGTCCAACCCTTTAAAATTTTTAGTGCTTACCGCGAGCGATATAATGTGTGTGGAGAAGGCCGTGTGCCTTGTGGCTTCCGGGCTCGCCAAGATATTCCTCATAAATCTTTTTGATATAGGGGTTGTCATGGCTCTTACGGAGGGGAAGGCTCTTATCTTCCTGATAGATAGCCTTTGCTCTTTCAACACGGATATCCTTATCCATTCTGTCTTTTGCACAAACGATAGGCTGACCGCCACCGTTTACACAACCGCCGGGACAAGCCATAATTTCGATGAAGTCTACTTCTACTTCGCCGCTCTTAACCTTGCCCAAAAGCTCACGAGCGTTACCAAGACCGTGTGCAACTGCTGCACGGATAGTCTTGCCGCCTGCTTCTACTGAAGCAATCTTGATACCTTCAAGACCACGAACTGCTTCGTATTCAACTTCGCTGTGGCTTGTGTTGTCAAGGATGTCGGCAACTGTTCTGATAGCCGCTTCCATAACACCGCCTGTAGCACCGAAGATTACACCTGCGCCTGTTGCATCTTCGCCGAAGGGATCGTCAAACTTCTCGTCGGGAAGAAGAGTGAATCTGATACCTGCCTGCTTAATCATCTTAGCAAGTTCACGTGTTGTAAGAACCTTATCAACGTCAAGAAGACCGTTTACAGAAAGCTCTTCACGCTGTGCTTCGAATTTCTTTGCAGTACAGGGCATTACTGATACTACATAAATATCCTTGGGGTCGATACCTGTCTTTTCAGCGTAGTAAGACTTAATAACTGCGCCGTACATCTCGTGAGGAGACTTACATGAAGAAAGGTTGTCGAGCATTTCGGGGAAGTTGTGTTCACAGAACTTAATCCAACCGGGTGAGCAAGATGTAATCATGGGAAGCTTGCCACCATTCTGGATTCTGTGAAGAAGTTCTGTACCCTCTTCCATAATTGTAAGGTCAGCAGCAAAGTCTGTATCGAATACCTTGTCAAAGCCAAGTCTGCGAAGAGCAGCTGCCATCTTACCTGTGCAGGGTGTGCCCATTTCCATACCGAATTCTTCGCCAAGTGCTGCTCTTACTGCAGGAGCAGTCTGAACAACAACATGCTTATCGGGATTTGCAAGAGCTGCCCAAACGTCATCTGTTGCATCCTTTTCACGAAGTGCGCCTACGGGACAAACTGCAATACACTGACCGCAGTTTACGCAGCTAACTTCGCCAAGGCTCTTGTCAAATGCACATGTAACATTTGTCTTAAAGCCTCTTTCCATTGTATCGATTGCGCCAACTGTCTGAATGTTTTTACACATACTTACACATCTGCGGCAAAGGATACACTTGTTGTTATCTCTTACGATAGAGGGTGAAAGGTCGTCAAGTTCGTACTCGTTTCTTACACCGTCGTAATGAATATCTGTTACGCCAAGTTCGTCAGCGAGTGTCTGAAGCTCACAGTTACGGTTTCTTTCACAAGTGAGACACTTTCTGTCGTGGTTTGAAAGAATAAGCTCGAGCGTAATCTTTCTGGCATTTCTTACTGCGGGAGTATTTGTATAAACTTCAAGACCTTCTGCTACGGGATATACGCAGGCTGCCTGAAGCGCTCTGCCGCCCTTGATTTCAACAAGACACATTCTGCAAGAACCTGTCTGGCTTACATCTTTAAGGTAGCAAAGTGTAGGAATTTCAATACCTGCTGTGCGTGCAGCCTCTAATACTGTTGAACCGGCAGGAACGCTGATTTCCTGACCGTTAATCTTTATATTAACCATTTCCACTTGTCTGCACCCCTTCCTTACTTCTTAATGATAGCGGCAAACTTACATGTTTCCACACAAGCGCCACACTTGATACATTTACTCTGGTCAATTGTGAAAGGACTCTTGATTTCGCCTGAGATAGCGCCAACAGGGCACTTTCTTGCACAAGCGGAGCAACCCTTACACTTGTCTTCTACGATGAAGTAGCTTGTGAGGTCCTTACATACGCCTGCAGGACATCTCTTGTCTACAACGTGTGCAACGTACTCGTCACGGAAGTAACGAAGTGTTGAAAGAACAGGGTTGGGAGCTGTCTGTCCAAGACCGCAAAGTGATGCACTCTTAATACTGTTGCAAAGGAGTTCAAGACGGTCAAGGTCTTCAAGAGTACCGTTACCCTTTGTAATCTTTTCAAGGATTTCAAGAAGTCTCTTTGTACCGATACGGCAGGGTGTACACTTACCACAGGATTCGTCAACTGTGAATTCAAGGAAGAATTTAGCGATATCAACCATACAGTTGTCTTCGTCCATTACGATAAGACCGCCACTACCCATCATAGAGCCGATGGAGATAAGTGAATCGTAGTCGATAGGTGTATCGATGAGTGATGCAGGAATACATCCGCCTGAGGGACCACCTGTCTGTGCAGCCTTGAATGCCTTACCATTGGGAACGCCGCCACCGATTTCTTCAACGATTTCGCGGAGTGTTGTACCCATAGGAATTTCAACAAGACCTGTGTTATTGATCTTACCGCCGAGTGCGAATACCTTTGTACCCTTACTCTTTTCAGTACCAATCTTTGCGAACCATTCGGGACCGTTATTGATGATAACGGGGATGTTTGCATATGTTTCTACATTATTAAGGATTGTGGGCTTGCCCCAGAGACCCTTAACAGCGGGGAACGGAGGACGGGGACGAGGTTCGCCACGGTGTCCTTCGATAGATGTCATAAGAGCAGTTTCTTCACCGCAAACGAATGCGCCTGCACCGAGACGAAGTCCGATATCGAATGAGAAATCTGTTCCGAAAATGTTTTCGCCAAGAAGGCCGTATTCCTTGGCCTGCTTGATAGCGATTTCAAGACGCTGTACAGCGATGGGATACTCTGCACGGATGTAGATGTAACCCTGATTTGCACCGATTGCGTAACCTGCGATAGCCATAGCTTCGAGTACACTGTGGGGGTCACCCTCAAGAATACTTCTGTCCATGAATGCACCGGGGTCGCCTTCATCGGCGTTACAGCAAACATATTTCTGCTCGTTTACGCTCTTTGACGCGAATTCCCACTTAAGACCTGTGGGGAAACCGCCGCCGCCACGGCCACGAAGTCCTGACTCCTTGATTGTTCCTATTACCTGTTCGGGAGTCATTTCTGTAATTGCTGTTGCAAGTGCCTTGTAACCGTCAAATGCAATATATTCCTCGATATTTTCGGGGTTGATAACACCACAGTTACGAAGAGCGATTCTAAGCTGTTTCTTGTAGAAATCAACTTCGTTAAGGGATTTGATTGCATCGTCTCCCTCCTGAAGTGTTTCATCGTACACAAGTCTCTTTACAATTCTACCTTTAAGAAGATGCTCTGAAACGATTTCCTTAATATCTTCCTTCTCAACTCGGCTGTAGAAAGCACCCTCAGGGTAAACTACTACAACAGGGCCGAGTGCACAAAGACCGAAACAGCCTGTCTTTACGATTTTAACTTCGTTTTCAAGACCTGCTTCTTTGAGCTGAAGCTCAAACTCGTCTATAAGCTTAGCGCCGCCTGAAGAGGTACAACCTGTACCGCCACAGATGAGCACGTGTGATCTGTACAAACTCATTTCTTACACTCCCCTCTTACTTTTGTGCGCCGACTGTATATTCAATAACGGGAGCACCGTTAACGATGTGGTCGGACACAATTTTAGCAACCTTTTCTGCTGTCATTTTAACGTATGTTACCTTTTCCTTGCCGGGTACATAAACCTCAACAATGGGTTCAAGTGCACACATACCGATACAGCCTGTCTGTTCGATAATAACATTTGAAAGATTACGCTTGTTTGCTTCCTCAAGGAATGCAGTCATAACGGGACGGGCACCTGCTGCGATACCGCATGTAGCCATACCAACAACGACGCGCACGCCTTCTTCTCTTTCTGTTCTGAGATTAACGCTGTCTAATACTTTTTTCTTTATAGCTTCAAGTTCAGCTATGCTTTTCATATTATTTTGCACCTCCGTAAATTGCTAAATTATTATTTATAAATTCCCCAATCCACGATGCTACACTGATTTCGGAAAGTTTCACCTCTTCACCCAAGATAGCTCGAAGTTCCCTTGTATCAAGAACGAACTCCTCTTTGCAATACTTGTGTGTATATACGAAATCAATATCGGGATTCATACTGATAAGTGATACCATTACCGCAGAAATGTCACCAAGCGGCTGGCGGTCAATATGGTTATAGGAAAAATCGGCACGAATAGTTGTCCCAACGCCGAGTGTACTTTCAAGCGCTATATCGCCACCTGTCTGCTGTGCAGCAGCCTTTAAAAGCGATATTCCAAGTCCCACCTTTCTTGTGGTTCTTGTCGTTACAAACGGGTCGGAAACTCTTTTCACCATTTCCTCATCCATACCGCATCCGTTGTCCTTGATGGTAAATGCGAAAAGGTCACTTTCAGGATTTTCTTCAACTGTTATTTCAACCAGTGTTGCATTTGCCCTGATTGAGTTCTGGGCAATATCAAGAATATTTAAGCTGATTTCCTGCATTATGCCTGATATTTTGCGAGGATTCCCGGAACGTCGTCTGCTGTGATACGACCGTATACATCTTCGTTGATTGTAAATACGGGTGCAAGACCACAAGCACCTATACAACGTGTAGCCTCAAGAGAGAACTTACCGTCGGGAGTACAACCATCTACTTCGAGATTAAGGTTTTCCTTTATTTTTTCAAGAATGTCCCCGCTACCTTTAACATAGCATGCTGTACCGAGACATACACCAATCTTATACTCACCCTTAGGATTAAGTGAGAACTGAGTATAGAATGTTACAACTCCGTATACTTCTGCGAGCGGAACCTGGAGACCATCTGCGATCATTGTCTGAACTTCGATCGGGAGATATCCGTAAACTTCCTGTGCCTTATGAAGAACGGGGATAAGTGCACCTTCCTGACCCTTATGTTCAGCAATTATGCCTTTAAGCTGTTCTTCCTGCTGCGCTGTTCCCTTGAAGGGAATAACTGCTTCTTTTGCCATGACCAAACCTCCTATGATAAATATAAATTAAATCGCTCTTTGATTATCGATACCATACATACAGAATTCATACGGCATCTAATCTATTATAACAAAAGAAATACTATTTGTCTATATAAAAAGACAAAAAATTTTATTTTACTTCAAATTATTTATTATACATTCTGCGCTGATTTCCTCTATCTCCAAAAAGTTCTCTTTTTCCGAGATATCGGTAAGGTAATGCGCGTCACTGTTTGTTATGTATTTATACCTTTTGTCCACATTTTCTTCTGTGATTTTGTCGGCAGTTTCAAGTGTAGAAAACCCAAGGTCTTCGGGCACTGCGCCTAAGATTGAAACAATGCCGTTTTTATCGCGGTCAATATGCGCTGCGATACATACTCCGCCGCGGTTTTCAGTTTCCTTTTTTATTTCTTCAATCGGCAAATCTGTAGCATTTATGAGAAGCCTTTCTATCTCCCCCATCTTTTCATCGCGTGCGTCCATAATGCACTGCTCACCAAAGATGTCAATTCTGTTTTTAATCGGGGGCAGATGTGATTCAAGAAGTTCTCCCATATCCTCCGCCGCCTCGATAGTCGGAAAAAGGCAGAGAAGATGCACGTTTTCTGCACTTTCAGCCTCGATAGCGGGCACTGTGCAGATACCAAATTCCTGCGCCGCCTCGCTTACCGCGCGCACGTTACGCGCAGTATTGTGGTCGGCAACGGCGATTGCGTTAAGACCGTTTATGTAGCTCATTCCTGCAATACTGTGAGGTGTCATATCCATATCGCCACACGGAGAAAGGCAAGAATGAATGTGAAAATCGTAGTAGCATTTCATAAGCATTCCTTAATCTGACACGCAATTTCAAACGCACTCTTTTCGCTGTAATACACGGGGATTTCTTCCATTTTCGCACGAGTGAGCGCCGCGTCGTCAAGCTTCATATTTTCAACAACAATTACCATGGCACAGTCAGTAAGAGCACTTACCGCAGGAACATTGATATTGCCCTGAACGGTAATCCATGCGTCACCTTGCTGAGCCTTACTCATAACAAGGCTTAAAAGGTCACCGATACAGCATCCTGTGACCTCGCGGTCAGTATTTTCCCCGCCGCAAACTTCGGTAAGAGAAAGTTTTTGTGCTATATCCTTTACTGTCATAACCTTTTCCTCCCTTTTATTCGTTAATCATCTTGCCGAGTTCCTCAATTTCCTTTGCGAGCATCTGAATTTTTTCACGCAGACGGAAAATGCAATCTCTCTCCTGTGCTTTACCGCGAACAATATCCTCGGCAAAATCGCGGCAACTCGGACTGCCGCAACTGCCACAGTCAAGCTGAGGTAATCTTGCATAAATTTCTTCGAGCTGTTGCATTTTAAGGAGCGCCTTACTTATATCAGTATCAAGCGGAGAAAAGGGTTCATACTCAACTTTTTTATCCCAATAGAGATTCATATTATCGCAATTACCTTCACCCTTTTCAAGGTTTTCAGTAAGATTGCGAATTCTTGAATTTGCGACAAATTCGTTTTCAACATTGAGGGGTCCGCCCGTGCAACCACTTGTACAAGCAAGCGCCTCGATAAATTCAATGTTGTCAAGTTTGTCATCCTCAAGTTCTTCAAGCATTTTTATAACGTTATGTATTCCGTCAACAGCGATGTAGTTGCTGATGCCGAGCGCATCGGTTTCTCCGCCGCTTCTTGCCCAACGGATTCCGTCCTTTCCCGATACGGAAAGTTTTCCGACCTTATCGATATTTTTAATCGCCTGCGCAAGTTTCATATATACATCTTTTATCGGGATTACGCCATCTACCTCTGATTTTTCAAGTGCGAGAGGCTGTTTCACCGCAGTTATCTTCGCCGTACAGGGAGAGATAAAAAATATTCCAATCTCATTTTCGGGAAGTCCTGTTTTTTTCACCGCCTCACGACGAGCCATTTTTGCCGCTGCCTCCATAGGAGACGTCAGCGGAATGACATTCTTTGAAAGCGAAGGGAATTTAACTGCAATAAGCCTTACCACCGCAGGACAAGCCGATGAAATAATCGGGCCTTCGTATTTCTTTTCCGCGAGTATTTCCTTTGTTTTGGCAGTAATTACCTCAGCACCGCGGGCAACCTCAAAAACATCGTCAAAGCCGATTTTTTTAAGTCCTGTCAATATTAAATCAATATCCGTTGCTTTTGAAAACTGACCGCAGAATGCCGGCGCAACAAGTGCCACTTTATGTTTAAAAGATCTGAGCATAAAGAAATTATCGCTGACAACCCTTTTCGCGTGGTAGGGGCATCTTCTTACACATTCGCCGCAGTCTATACACTTTTCACGGATGATTTTTGCTTTTCCATTCTGAACGCGTATCGCCTGAGTAGGGCAGTATCTCATACAGGTCGTACAACCTTTACAGTCGCCCTCCTCAAGACATACACTGTGATAGAGTAGTTCTCTTTTTTCGGAAGCCATTTACAAGCACCTCCTGAAACCTGATTATTCCGGTTTATTTACATACACAATCATATCAACAACCGTACCTTTTCCTATCTCGGTTGTTATTTTCATTTCATCGGTATAGCGCTCCATATTCGGAAGTCCCATACCTGCACCAAAACCAAGTTGTCTGACCTCTTCATTCGCGGTGGAGAAACCCTTCTGCATCGCCTGGTCGATGTCTTTTATACCCGGTCCTCTGTCAGTATGCACCATACGAATTTTTTCGGGAGTTATCTCAACATCAATATACCCACCGTCCGCATGAATTACCATATTGATTTCACACTCATACATAGCAACTGCAACGCGTCTTATTATTTCAGACGGAAAACCGAGTTGTCTTAAAACTTTTTTCACTGCACTGCTTGCCTCACCTGCAACTGTAAAGTCGTCGTCAGCAACATTATAGTGAAGTTTAACGCATGAGTCTGCCACTTTTAGTCCACCCTTTCTTCGTTAGGAACAAGTCCTGCCATATAGAGTTTTCCGCAAGACGGGTAGAGTGTGTAATCGGTAGTCATAATAACCATGGAATATTCTTGTGCAAGTTCATAAATTTCCTCAGTAGGTTTTTTACCGCGTACGAAAACGATGGCTTTCATATCCATCATTTCGGCGGTTCTTACAACCTGTGCGTTTACAAGTCCTGTAAGAAGGAGAGCATCGTCCTTTACGAATGCCAGAACATCGCTCATAAGGTCGCTGCCGAAAGCTGACTTAACCTCGCGACTAAGATATTCCTCTCCCACTACAACCTCTGCATTTAAAATTTCTTTTACCTGTGAAAGTTTCATTCTATTCACTCCTATTGTGTAAATTACCCTACCAAGCCATCGTTAAACTCATAAGGGATATCAAGTACATAGTTCCCGAATTCAACACCTGTCTCTCCGTTTACGAGAATCTGTACACTTGCAACTTTTTCAAGAGAGCAAAGCGAATTTACGATAGAATAAAGTGTAAATGTTGTTGCTGATGAACCGGAAGATGTCTTGGTACGAAATTCGTTCGAGAAATTAACGTAGCATACACCGTCTTTTGTTTCTATGCTGATAAGTTTTGTTCCTTCAGGTACTGAGGGAAGGAGACCTTTATCTGATGGCCCCTTTATAAGTTCACTTACAATCGCCTTTTCAAGCGAAAGTGTCTGTTGAACGTCAACTGTACGCTTTTCAAGAACAAGCTTTTCTCCCTTGCCATCAGGGAAATAAAGACTTATAGTTACGTTATCCTCGGTATTGAGTGCAATATCGGTAACACTCAGAACTCCAAACTCCTTACCGGTGCTTTCACTTATAAGAGGACTTCCTTCAACCTGTATTACTATTCCGCTTATTCCCTTTATATTGCAAAGAGTGTTAATAAATGCAAATCTTAATACAAGAGCATCTACGCCCTTTTTATTCAGATAATGTTTTGACATATTTACAGTTGCAACGCCCTCGCTTATGGTAAGGGATAAAAGTTTCGCCTCAGAACTGATTACGGGGGAATTTTTCTCGTTTTGAGGGCCTTCTATTATCTGCTCGATTGCAATTTTGGCAAGTTCTTCTTCGCTTGGGTTTTTGCCCGCATCGATATATCTTATTTCTTCACAAAGTTCGTTTGACAGAGAATCCTTAAAATAGATTTTAAGTTCCGTTTTTTCATTACCACACCCAAAAAGGATTGTGGAAAAAACGATAATTACAAGTAATAAAGATAAAGTCTTTTTCATACTGAATACCACCTCTACTTAAATGTAATGGGTATGATGATACGGAATGTACTGCCGACGCCTTCTTCACTTTCAACCTGAATATTACCGCCGTGAAGTTCTACTGCAGTAAGGGCTATTGAAAGTCCAAGTCCCGTTCCGCCGGTTTCTCTCGCACGGGCCTTATCAACGCGGTAAAATCTGTCGAAAATCTTATAAAGCTCGTCAGGAGCAATTCCTATGCCTGTGTCCTTGATTTCTATAATTATATTATTCTCATCCTTTGTGAGATTCATCGTTACTTTTCCGTCTTCACGGGTGTACTTTATACTGTTATCGAGCACGTTGTATATTGCTTCCCACATTCTGTCGCGCTCAATCGTGGAATACACAGTAAGTTCAGGATTGTATTCCAGTTCAATATTCTTCTGTTCAGCAAGCGGACGAAGTGCCTTCACGATATTTGAGCACAGTTCTGTCACGTCTGCTACTGCAAACTCCATTCTTGAAACACTTGAAGCGCTGTCCATACGTGTAAGTATAAGCAGTTTGTCAACTATTCTTGCAAGTCTTTCAACCTGAACATTCATATCGGTCAGAAATTCATCCACCATTTCGCGCGGTGCGTCAGGAGAATTCAAAAGAGAGTCTGAAATAAGTTTTATCGAGCTGAGCGGTGTTTTAAGTTCGTGTGAAGCATTTGAAACAAATTCCTGTCTTTTTTCTTCCTGTTTTCTTATGTGTTGGGTCATCTTATTGAAAGAATCAATGAGTTTTCCGACTTCCCCACCCGTTGTTTTTTCAATGATGTAGTCGCCTTCTTCGTCGGCAGCTTTTGAAAGTTTTTCTGTAAGATCGCGGATAGGTTCAGTTATGATTCCCGACATAACAAAACTCACAACACCGATAAGTATGCTGGCTAGTATTGCAAGCATCATCATTGTTACAAATATCTGATTTTTAAAATTAGTCGCGTCTGCCGCTGATGCCTGATAATAGATTACGCCTGTAACCTTTTTATTTGTTATTGTAGGTACTGCGGCGCCAATTACAAGTTCGCCGTCAGCATCTTCAATTTCCTCGACATTGTTATTTCCTTCAATCGCATCAAGTATCGATGCGTTTTGCATATACTTACCCTTTCTGATGTTATTGTTGGAGTCATATGTAACACACGCCTCCAAATCAAGCATCAAAACTCTGCAGTCGCTGGGGATTTGCTGCTGTGCAAGAAGGTAATTGATACTGTTTTCACTCAAATCCTGATACTGCGAGATATAGCCTGCAATAACATTCGCCTGAGAAAGTGTACTGATCTTTTTCTGGTTAAGGATGTATTGCTGCATGGAATTGGTAACATATACACCAACAAGTCCGAGTGTAAGTACAATAATGATAAAGTACGTCAAAACCAATTTCCAGCGGATGCTTTGCATCCCCTCTTTAATTTTCTTTAAAATAGTAACCTACCCCCCACTTTGTAAGTATGTATGTGGGAGCCGCTGCGTCTTCTTCAATCTTTTCACGCAAGCGTCTTACATGCACGTCAACAGTTCTGATATCGCCGGGGTAGTCATAGCCCCATACGATATCAAGAAGGTTTTCTCTTGAATAAACCTTGCCGGGATTTGATACAAAAAGATCGCACAAGTCAAATTCCTTAGCTGTAAGTTCAATCACGCGGTTTCCGATTTTCACTCTGCGGAGATTGTAGTCAAGCTCAATACCGCCTGCACTTACGCTGGGCTTTGCAGCTGCAACGGAGCTGTTTGTAACTCTGCGGAGTATTGCCTTGATTCTCGCCTTAAGCTCAAGGATATTAAAAGGCTTTGTAAGATAATCATCAGCGCCGTATTCAAGGCCGAGGATTTTATCCATATCCTCAGTCTTTGCAGTAAGCATAATAATCGGCACGGAAGAAAACTCCCTTATTTTCTGGCAGACGGTAAGACCGTCAATGCTGGGAAGCATAAGGTCAAGGATAATGAGAGATATACTCTTATCACGCGCAAGCTTTAAAGCCTCTTCCCCGTCGTATGCAGTTTCTGTTTCGTAGCCGTCCTGTTCAAGGTTGAATTTAATACCTTTTACAAGCAGTTTTTCGTCGTCGACGATAAGTATTTTCATAGAGCATCTACTCCTTTATAGAATTGGACATAATAAGTTAATATTATTATATCATTTAAGAGAAGTCATTTCAACTGATTTTGCAAAAAAAGTAGGATATAAAATGGCTTCTCAAAAGCCTTTTTATATCCTCTATAACGATTGCTGATTTGTACTAAAAAAGCAATCCTGTACAACCATAGTATTTCGTAGGATTATTGACGACATCATTATCCTGCTCTTCTGTTGGATAATATAATAAATACTCTAACATATCATCAATCTGTAACTCAAATTCACTTTTTGCAAATCTCTCCGACTCATTTTCTATACGGATGCGTATTTTTTCGAGATGTTGCGCGACTGCAGAATCTACTGCTTTTATAGTATCTCTGGAAAATTGGAATTGAGTTTCATATTTTAATAAGAACGCTTTATTACACCGTTTCCCAAAACACGAAACTATGATCAAAGGTTGCAAAACCTCAGATAATCTATCCCTTAACACAAACTTTTTCCCAAAATCGCTATCATATAGCAGTTCTTCAAAGCTTTGAGGATTACTACTGTCAAAGAAGCTATGTATTACCTTGTCAATAAACTTAATTCTCAAATTAAAACTGCGCGCTAATGCGATACCGCCCTGATAGTTCAGAAATCCGTCAGGAATCTCTTTAGGAAAACGCAGCATAAAGGAATTACACATTGACTGTAGTGCTCTCATATCAGCTATAATTTCTTCAGCAGGCTTATATATCCCATTATTTATATCTGTTATAAAATTATTCAATATATTTTCAAGATATTTCTTCTCTTTAGTGCCAAGCGAGGAATCGGCATCACATACTTGATAAAAAGTTGATTCTTTAAGTTCATCACAAAATGCACTTTTCAAAATATTAATGTAATAATCAAGTTCACCAACAGCTGTAATATGTGCAATCTCATGCAAGAAGACGTATACCTTTGCGGTAGCCACATCCTTTAATTGATTGACTATGTTTTGAGCAGACGTTTCCTTATCTAATTCCAGTTGATAAGAGCGTGTACCGTAAGATAAATAATATTTGGTCAGCAGCATCTTGGCTTTTGTTGAGTAATCGTCAGACCTGCTGATAATTACTTTAAATAAATCTCTCCACAAGGCATCACACTGAATATCAACTAACTCGGATTTTTCTTTAACGTGCTGATCAAGAAGCACAAGATTGCTATAATAGCATGCACAATGCGTCCAATAATTAGTGTCCCAGATAATTGTTTTTGATTTATCTTCATTTATAATTATTTCGTTTTTTGCAAGGGTACTCCAGATAACAACTACATTAATTCCGTTTTTCTCAAGTATTGAGCCGAATTTTTCAATCAACAACTCAATAACGTCATCCTGACTTTCCTTAAAATTGTTCCTTCCTCTGGTAACTGTTAAATATTCTTTTATATTATCAATCATCTTTTTCTACTTTTATCTCAAACTTTAATTCTATACCAAACTTTATCTTTATAATGTTAGAAACTTCGTCTTTTGTTTTTCCAGCCAGATTATTAGCATCCAAACTTTTTCCATTGCACACTATTTCTCTTTTTTTATGAGAATCGGAATCTGATTTTCCTTGTTCGCTTGCCGAGTCCTTGGGGATTAAGTGTGCGAGGATAAAATCTAATAATTGCAATCCAAAAGCCGCTGCAGGTATTATTGCAACCCACAATATTTCAATTCCTTCAAACTCTCTGGAAGGAATTATTTTGCAATCAGGAAAATACTCTCTTATTGCATTTTGCATTTCCTTGTCATTTTCGTTGAATCTGATTCCTATCATTTTTTCTTCCATATTCTTATCCTCTGTTAAAGCTTATTTTAATATTTGGTATAAAGAGGGACAAAAAGTTGACAAATTATGTGCGCACCATTGTCACAAAATCGTGATGCTTTTTCTTGTTAATTATTCTCTAAATGTATATCTCCTTTTTTAATGAATGATTAACATATTCTATCTCTCCTTATTAAAATTTTCCGTTTTCAGTGATTACAACAAGGTTTGAAAAAGGTTTTTATATCAACTTCGCACGAAGTTTCTTTCTGCGAGAAACCGAGTTTTTTAAGGTCATTAAAAAGCATCTCGTTTTTCGAAAAACCGATACCCACGCCGTTTAAGTCAAGGTAGTTGAGTGTTGCGCGGATTAAAAGTTCAAACACATTGTCGTTGTCCTTAACCGCTACTATTTCGCCCGTCTTTTTGAAAATGCAGTAGCCTGCATTTTTTTCGTTTTCCTGCGCCCATGCCATAAGCATATCTTCGGCAGGAGAAAAGACAGACTCTATTATTCTTTTATCATCAATGATTGTGACTCTTATCATTTACTTTTACCTCTTAGTTTGTTGATTTCCGCATCTGAAAGTTTTCTCCACTTACCCTCGGGAAGATTGCCAAGGGTAAGTGAGCCTACGGAAATTCTCTTAAGACTCATCACATTAACACCGACTGCGTCAAGCATTCTTCTTACCTGTCTGTTTTTCCCTTCGTGGATAGTTATTTTAACCTCATACCCCTTTTGCGGGCGCTTTATATTTTCCGCCTTTGCAGGAGCAGTTTTAACGCCGTCGAGGTCAATACCTTTCTGAAGTTTTTCAATTTCGTCTTCCGAAAGAGGTCTGTCAATCCTTGCGATATAGGTCTTATTTACGACGTGTTTAGGATGTGTGAGAATATTTGCAAAGTCTCCGTCATTAGTCATTATAAGAAGCCCCGTCGTGTCAAAGTCAAGTCTGCCTACAGGGTAAATGCGCGCATTGATGTCGCTTACAAGGTGCATTACGGTAGGACGCCCCAAATCGTCGGAAACGGTTGTGACATAGTTTTTGGGTTTGTGGAGCATAATGTAATATTTCTTGCTTTCACACTCGATAACCCGCCCGTCGATTTCGACGACATCGCACTCGGGGTCGATTACACAGCCCATAAAATCAACAATTTCTCCGTTCACACGGACTCTTCCGCTCTCTATTATTTTTTCAGCGTTTCGCCTTGATGCAATACCGCATTCGGCGATGTATTTCTGTAATCTCATAATATCACCACCTGTATTTTATCATAGCAACATTCTGTCTGTCAATTTATGTTGACTAAATTTAAAAAAAGTTTTATAATTGTTAGAGTTAGAAAATAAGGAAGTGTTTAAAATGACAAAAATAGATATTTTTTCAGGATTTTTAGGTGCTGGCAAGACCACCCTTATCAAAAAACTGATAAAAGAAGCATATAAGGGCGAAAAACTCGTTCTTATCGAAAACGAATTCGGCGAAATCGGTGTTGACGGCTCCTTTATGGAGGATGCAGGTATCGAAGTTAACGAAATGAATTCGGGTTGTATTTGTTGCTCGCTTGTCGGCGATTTTGAAAAGGCACTTTTGAAGGTGCTTGAAGACTTCTCCCCTGACAGAATTCTGATTGAGCCTTCCGGTGTTGGAAAGCTTTCCGATGTCATCCGCGCGGTCAACAGCGTTTTAAGTGAAAAAGTTACGCTCAACAGTTACTGTGTTGTTGCAGACGCAAAAAAATGCAAGATGTATATGAAAAACTTCGGCGAGTTCTATAACGACCAGATTGAAAACGCATCGTGCATAATTTTAAGTCATACCGAATCTCTTTCCGAGGACAAGCTTATATCGTGTGTAGAACTTATCCGCGAGCACAACAAAGCTGCACAGATTGTTACAACGAATTGGGACGAAATAGACGGCACAAAAATTCTTGAGGTAATGGAAAATAAAAACACTCTCAAGGCACAGATAGAAGAACTTGAGCATGAGCACCATCATTGTCATGACGAGCACTGTGACTGTCATGAACATCATCACGAGCACGAGCACCATCACGAACACCACGAGCATTGCGACTGCCATGAGCATCACCATCACGATGAGCATTGTGAGTGCGGCGAGCATCATCACGAACACGAACATCACGATGAGCATTGTGAGTGCGGCGAGCATCATCACGAACACGAACATCACCATGAGCACGGCGAGGGTTGCAGTTGCGGATGTCATGACCACGGTCATCATCACGCTGACGATGTTTTTGCAAGTTGGGGCAAGGAAACTGTACGCACATACGAAAAGGCGGAAATTGAAAATATCCTTTCTGAACTTGAAAGTGTAAGTTACGGTGTAATTCTCCGTGCGAAGGGTGTTGTGAAAGGAGACGAAGGCTGGATTCATTTCGACTATGTTCCAGGCGAGGCTGATGTACGCGAAGGCACAAGCAGTACTATCGGCAAAATCTGTGTTATAGGTTCAAACATTGACAGAGAAAAACTTGAAGAACTTTTTAAATAAGGGTGATTTACAATGAAGGAAATTCCGGTATATTTATTTTTGGGTTTTCTCGAATCGGGAAAAACAAAATTTGTTCAGGATACACTTTGCGACGAACGCTTCAACAGTGGAGAAAAAACACTTCTCGTTGTATGCGAAGAGGGTATTGAGGAGTACGAACCATCTATTTTTTCAGGAAATAATGTAACTGTAAAAACTGTGGAAGAAGAGCGCGACCTCTCCCCTAAACTTTTTGCACAGTGGCAAAAAGAAACCGCTTGCGAACGCGTTATAGTTGAATACAACGGTATGTGGAAAATTGATTCGCTTCTTATGAATCTTCCCCGCGGATTTACTGTTGTACAGTGTATGACATTTGCAGATGCAACAACTTTTGCAAATTACAATGCCAATATGCGAAATCAGACGGTTGACAAGCTGAAAATAAGCGAGCTTGTCGTATTTAACAGGATGAATAAGGACATCGATAAAATGGAGCTTCACAAAATCATACGCGGAGTATCAAGGCGTTGTGATATTGCGTATGAATACCCCGACGGCACTGTAGAGTATGACGATATCGAAGATCCGCTTCCCTTTGATATTGATGCTCCGCTTATCAAAATCGAGGACCGAGACTACGCACTCTGGTACCGCGATCTCATCGAGGAAACTGCCAAATATGAGGGTAAGAAGGTCAAGTTCCGCGCAATCTGTGCGTATGACAACAGAATGCCCGATAACACCTTCGTTGCAGGAAGACATATTATGACCTGTTGCATTGACGACGTCGAATACAGCCCCATAGTTTGCATCACAGAAAAAAAGCATAACATCAAAAGCCGTGACTGGATTATGGTTACAGGCACAATCAAGGTAGAATACTGCAAATTCTACAAAGGCAAAGGTCCTGTAATTCACATTGAGGAAACGGCAATTACATCGGCTCCAGAACAAGAATTAGCTACTTTTTATTGATTAACAATATACATCACCTCACACATATAATGTTGTGAGGTGATTTTTTATGAGTTGTAATATAGAGTGGAACTGTCCCGCGGGAAGTTTCCCGTATACAGTAAGAGCAGGAGATACGCTATACTCCCTTGCAAAAAGGTTTGAAACAAGTGTATCACGCCTTGCTGAACTTAATTCAATTGAAAATGTAAATATACTTAATATCGGCGATACACTGTGTATTCCAGAACCGTTGCAATATTTTCCGACTTGCAGAACGAGCAATTATTATGTAGTGCAAAAAGGAGACAGTATCGGGTCGATTGCAGATTATTTCGGTGTCAGGGATACGCAGATTGTCTATTCAAATATTGGCATCGACCCTGACAATCTTTACGAGGGGATGATTTTGTGCATACCTCTCGCTCCGCCAAGACTTTGCATACGAATAAACGGCAATAATTTGACACTTGAGTACAATAGCGGAGAAGAAGTTTCATTTCCCTGCGAAAACGTGCTCAATAACTTTTCATCGCAAGTTATTCAAAAGCAAATTGACACATCCTTCGGCGGAAAAAAACGCCTTAATATGCTTGTTCCCGACATCGCAATCTCAACCCGCTCTGCAAGGCGGTCAGAGAAAGATATAATCCTTTCGGATGACGATATGGATAAGGTATTCAACCTTGTAAGCGTTGGTACGGGGGTGGAAATCATATGATGGGATGCGGACAGTTTTATTTAATCCGCGAGGGCGATACACTTTTTAGCATTGCAAACAGATTTGATACTACACCTGAAAACATATTGCGCCTTAATCCGTCGCTTGAAGCAGATAACCTTCCCGTTGGGGAACGAATATGCGTGATTTCTGCAACAATTCAGCCTGTTAAGTGTCCTCTTGGCACACTCCCTTATAATATAAACCCAGGTGACACACTTTTATCAATCGCTCTTCGCTTCGGTACAAGTGTAGAATCTCTGCTTGCGACAAATTCGGATATTGACCCGTACAACCTTGATGTCGGTCAGCGTATCTGTATTTCTCAGAAGTTTCAGGAGCCGCCCGTTTGTCCTACACGAAATTTCTATGTAGTGCGCCGCGGCGATACTCTGCGTGCGATTGCGTTATCATTTGGAGTAAGCACACAGGACATTTTAAGAATTAACCCTGACCTTGATCCGCGCAATCTTTCCGTAGGACAGATAATATGCATTCCCCTTGCTCCCTCGCCGATTGAAATCATCGTCAATGTGGGTGCAAAGAGACTGACTGTTTATAAAAACGGCAATATTTTCCGTGAATATATTGTAGCAACGGGGAAACCCGAAACTCCCACTCCAATCGGAGTTTTTGAAGTAGTGAATAAAGAAATCGACCCCGGTGGACCGTATGGAACAAGATGGCTTGGGCTTTCTGCCAAGGGATATGGTATTCACGGGACAAACAACCCTTCATCGATTGGAACTGCCGCATCAAACGGATGTATAAGAATGTATAACGAGGATATTGAGGCATTGTTCGATATTACAGTTGTGGGTACGCCTGTCAGAATATTACCGTAAAAAGCAAATCCGCAGAAGCTTAACTTCTGCGGATTTCATATTCTTCTACACTTTCATCTGGAATAACATTAAGTATTATACCCTTTTTCCCGAAATACTCGATATTGCATTTTTTGTTTCCGTTAAATTTTGAAATAAAGCGCGGATTGACATAAATATCCGTACTTTCTTTTATTTCATTTTCAAGGCGGTTTCGTATATCGCGGCTTATTACCATTTCTCCCAGCGACGGATGGTATGCCCCTGCAATATAGTTTTCTTTCAGGTCGCGACTATCCGGAAGTCCTATGCGCAGAATTTCTATACAGTTATCCCTGAAATAACGATATAGCTTTGCCGAAATACTTACTGCATCTTCAAGCGTTTGCGCTACATACTCCCCGCTTTCGTACATTTTTGCAAGAAGTGTGCCTCCAAGCACGACAGTTGGATAAATCCTTGTTTCCTTTGCGCCAAGTTCATTAAATCTCTTTGCGGTACAAAGGCATTTTTCCTCGCTGTCGGAAGGAAGCCCCGTCATCATCTGAAGTCCTAATAAAGCATCACTTTTTGTGATTATTTCTGCGGCGGTTTCAACATCTTTCACAGTATGCCCGCGCCTGCTTTTGAGTAGCACTTCATCGTCCATTGACTGCGCACCGAGTTCAATGTTTTTAACCCCGTAAGAAACAAGTCTTTTTACAGTTTCGCTGTCTATATAATCAGGTCTTGTTGAAAGACGGATGCTGCCTACCATACCCTTTTTTATATATTCCTGTGCAAGCGACAGATAGTCGTTTTGTTTTTTTATATCAATTCCCGTAAAACTGCCACCGAAAAAAGCAATCTGGTCTGCCTTTTTAGTTCCGCCTGCAAGGTGTTCTTCAATTATATTTCGTGCCCCAATAATATCGGGAGCACTTTCTTTTCCGCTGATTGTCCGCTGATTGCAAAAGGCGCAATCGTTAGGACACCCCTCATGCGGAACGAATATAGGTATAATCATATAGGTCATTCCTTCTAAAAAGGCAGGCTGTGTAGCCTGCCTTTTTGTTACTGTGCTGTTGAAACCTGTTCTATTTCGTCAATATATTCTTCGTACTCGTCGTCATCATCTTCATTGATTGCGCTTCCTACCAACATAATAAGAGCACCTATAAGAATTGTTACTCCACCGAAGAGAAGCGCGCTTTGATTGAGGCTCTTTGTAATAGCTTCAAATACTGATGTTATAAATTCTCCCGAAGGAACGAATGCGGGCTTAAAGAGAAATCCTGCTACTGTACAAAGCGCACCTGACAGAATTGTAGCCCAACCTATCAGCTTGTATGCATAACCTTTGCACAATATTATAGTAAGCACCATAAAAAGCAAAAGTGCGACTACAAAGCAGATAAGAGATATTGTCGAGAATAATACTGATGTTACAGCAGTATATTTTGAAGCCTTCTGTTTTGCGATATTGCTTAGAGTCAAGCTCTTGATTTCCGGAGATTTCATTATGTATTCAGCGATTTCATCACTTCTGGTCTCGCCGATTTCGATATCTGTAATCAATTTGATCTGCGACGCATTTTCAAGAAGACTTTCTTTGATTTCTTCCTTGGTTATATCGCTGTATTCTTCATCAAAGATATAGTAATTCATAATTTCATGTGCAACGCCGGCTACGAAATCGGGATAAGCAGATCTCATAACCGCACTCTTTATATCAGAATAGGCTACAGGGTACAAAGCGTTATCACGCAAAACATCCGCTATACTTGCTCTTTTCGAGCTTTCCCTGAGATGTATACGCTCTGGGTGTTTGATTTCACCCATAACGAAAGTTTCAGGATTGCCGTCACGAATTGCCTTCCTTACCGAATATTCGGAAGTATTCATTTTTACATACAATGTTGTAACTGTTGCGGTAGCAACTGCAAAAAGCACAACAAACAGTATCACGCTTCTTACAGCAATCAGGATTTTCTTTATAAGTCTGCGTCTTCTTTTGCTTTTCTTACTTTTGAGTTTTTTATTTTTCTCCTTCAATTTTACCCTTTTACGCATTTCTTTTTCTTTGTTGTAATTGGGTATCTTTATAGGAGCAGGAGCAAACTCGGAAATGAATTCCTCCTGGGTTGATTTTTCATCTTTTTCGTTTTCTGAAGATTCAACGACCTCCTCCGCTGCAGCGGGAGTTTTAGTACGATTTTCTTCTACGGGATTTTCTTCAATTCTATTTTCGATAACTTGTTCCACTTTTTCTTCTGTAGCTACTTCTGTGCTTTTTTCAACTACTTTTGTTTCATTTTCGCCTGTCATTTCAACACTTCCTTTGCACATTTAACTAATTATATAATACCAACTTCTACAAAATAAGTCAAGTGGAATTACTTTTCGCGACTTTTTTGTACATTTTTAAAAATTTTTCATTTTTTGCGAACAAATGTTTGATTTTTTGTTTTTTATGTGTTATAATGCTTTTATAAGCAAGGAGGGATTTTGAGTGGCGGCAAATATTGATAAGCAGCAACAGATACTTAATTTCATTCAGAAACAGGTTCATGATAAGGGTTATCCCCCTACAGTACGCGAAATTTGCGAGGCTGTCGGGCTTAATTCTCCCTCAACCGTGCACGGGTATTTGAAAAGGCTTGAGCGCGATGGTCTTATTATAAAAGAAAACGGTAGTTCCCGCGGATTGCGCCTTGCAAATGTTCCTACAAATATTTCTTCTGTGGAAAAGGAATATCTTGAAGTTCCCGTAATCGGCAGGGTAAGTGCGGGTATGCCCATTCTTGCGGAGGAAAATTTAGAACGCACCTTCCCTCTCCCTATGGATTTTGCGAAAAAGAACGATGTTTATATGCTTCGCGTTCGCGGGGAAAGTATGATTAACGCAGGTATTTTTGATGGTGACTATGTAATTGTTGAAAAGTGCGAAACTGCACGCAACGGCGATATGGTAGTTGCCCTTGTGGAAGACAGTGCTACTGTAAAAACGTTTTATAAAGAAAATAATCATTTCAGACTTCAGCCCGAAAATGATTATATGGAGCCGATTATTGTTGACAGCGTTTCAATTCTCGGCAAGGTTGTAGGAGTATACAGATTGCTTTAAAATCAAAGAGGATGGCGGTCAGCCATCCTCTTTTTATCTGTTCATTACTAAATCTTCAATCGCGCAGCCTACTGTCTTCATGGCGCGGTTCGTTTTTTTATACGCTTTTTTGATTTTTGAAGTGCTTGGGGGATCCATCATCATACAAACTGCGCCCCCAACGATTGAGCCTGCCAAAAAGCCTTTTGCAAAACTTACTGTTCCTCGCATATTTTCATCCTCCTTTATATTGTTAGTATAAAGGATTTTTCATTTTATATCCGCACTTTTTCAGATAGTTTTATACTCAATAATCCTATTGCTATACCTAAAACTGCTCCGCCTAAAACATCTGTCGGAAAATGTACATAAAGGTATAATCTGGAAAAAGCAATCAGGATAGCAAGCGCAAGCGCACAATAACCGATTTTCCTTTCACGGATTAAAAGAATCGTTGCAGAAATTACCGACGCAAGTGTATGTCCCGACGGGAAAGAATAGTCGTGCGGAGTCATAATAAGAAGTTTTTCTATCCCTTCTTTAATCTGAAACGGTCTTAATCTGTGAAAAAGCGGTTTTAATATGATATTGCCGAAAACAAGACTTCCTATAAGGCCGATTGCAAGGATAATTCCCGTTTTTCTGTATCTTTTTGTGCAAAGCATAAGAAGTGCCAATGCAATCCATATCATTCCTGAATTTCCGAGACTTGTTATCCCAACCATTATATTGTCCATAATGGGACTTGTCATATACTTTTGTATGAAATCCAATATTGCAAATTCTATATCGAGCATTTTATCACCACCAACATTGTATTCATTATACCTTCTAATTATTTCAAAGTAAAGTTTTTTACATAAAATATTTGTTGAAAAAGAGCGTCACTTATTATATAATAGATTGAAATGTTTTTTAAGGAGAAATACTTATGAATGTTACAGAGCGTTATGAAGCACTTAAAGCACGTATCGTGAAAAGAAAAGAAGAATTTGAAAAGCTTATAAATTTTATGGAAAATGATACTGCATACCTTACTGCGCCTGCAAGCACCCGTTTTCATCTTTGCAGACGTGGCGGACTTTTAGAGCACAGCGTAAATGTAGCTGAAACAATGCTGCGTTTCAAAAATGCGGTTGCTCCCGAAATTGACGATGAAAGCTGTATTATTGTAGCTCTTATTCACGATCTCGGCAAAGCAGGTATGCCGGGAAATCCGCAGTATCTTGAAAATGAGCCTACTCCCAAGCAGAAACAGTACGGTTTCCCCGCATCCATTCCTTTTAGAATGAATGAGAATCTTACATACTTAAGCGTGCCTGTGCGCAGTCTTTATCTCGCGATTCCCCACATTTCTCTTTCAGAAGAGGAAGTTCAGGCGGTTATGTATCACGACGGACAGTATGTAGACGATAACAAATCGGTTGCTACAAAGGAAACTCCGCTTCTCCTTCTTCTTCAGTACGCTGATACATGGAGTACATTCGTAATTGAGAAGGACACCAAAAGAAAGTAAGCCCCGAAAGGACGGATATAAATGATAGAACCAAAAAACATAAGAAACATTGCCATTATTGCGCACGTTGACCACGGTAAGACAACACTTGTTGATGCACTTTTACGCCAGAGCGGTGTTTTCCGCGAAAACGCACAGGTTGAAGAACGCGTAATGGATTCAAACGATATCGAGCGCGAGCGCGGAATTACAATCCTCGCTAAAAATACAAGCCTTATGTACAACGATGTTAAAATCAACATCATTGATACCCCGGGTCACGCAGACTTCGGCGGTGAGGTTGAGCGCGGTCTTAAAATGGCTGACGGCGTACTTCTCCTTGTTGACGCGTTTGAAGGCTGTATGCCTCAGACAAGATTTGTTCTTAAAAAGGCGCTTGACCTTAATTTGTCAATCATCATGGTTGTAAATAAGGCAGACCGCCCCAATGCGCGTCCATATGAAGTTACAGACGAACTTCTGGAACTCTTTATCGACCTTGATGCGACAGACGACCAGCTTGACTCCCCCGTCGTTTATGTTTCGGGACGTGACGGTTGGGCAAGTCTTTCTCCCGATAATCACCCCGACGATTTGAAGGTTTTGTTTGACCTTATTGTGTCACACATTCCCTCTCCCGAGGATACCCGCGAAGGTCAGTTCCAGATGCTCGTATCAAATATTGATTACGACACATTTACAGGTAGAATTGCAGTGGGCAGAATCAATCGCGGTTTTGTCGAGACCAATATGCCCATTACTATAAGCCGTGAGGGTGCAAATCCCTATAACTCAAGAGTATCCAAACTTTATTCATACAAAGACCTTGAAAAGCAGGTTATAGACGAAGCAGGCGCGGGCGAAATTGTTGCTATAAGCGGTGTCGAAAAAATCAATATCGGTGATACAATATGTGCGTCAGGCGTTGTTGAACCTCTCCCCTTTACTCCTGTTGATGAGCCTGTTCTTTCAATGACATTCAGCGTAAATAACAGTCCGTTTGCAGGTCAGGACGGCGATTATGTTACAAGCCGTCATCTTCGCGACAGGCTTATGCGCGAGCTTGAAAGCAATATTGCACTCCGCGTAAGCGAAACTGATTCACCCGACAGTTATATAGTATCGGGACGCGGTGAGCTGCATCTTTCAGTTCTTATCGAAAATATGCGCCGTGAGGGTTATGAATTTCAGGTAAGCAAACCCAAAACGATCAACAAAGAAATTGACGGTGTTATGTGCGAACCTTTTGAAAGGCTTACAGTAGATGTTCCCGACGAGCATAC
Source organism: uncultured Oscillospiraceae bacterium (assembly GCA_964390145.1). Classification (GTDB taxonomy): domain Bacteria; phylum Bacillota; class Clostridia; order UMGS1883; family UMGS1883; genus UMGS1883. The sequence continues at coordinate 11,511 of CAYMHB010000011.1, read as the reverse complement.
AGGCGTTGTAATGGAGGGTATTGGCGCAAGAAAGGGTAGCCTTACAAATATGGCACCCGGTGCGGCAGGTTACACAAAACTTGAATTTACTATTCCGTCTCGCGGACTTATAGGTTACCGTGGAGAACTCCTTACCGCGACTAAAGGTACAGGCGTTATAAACAGCGTATTTGATAAGTATGAACCTGTTATCCCCGGCGAATTTACTACACGTTCAAGAGGCAGTCTCGTCGCGTACGAAAACGGAGAATCGGTTGCGTACGGTCTTTTCAATTCGCAGGACCGCGGACAGATGTTTATCGGCCCCGGCGAAAAGGTTTATCAGGGTATGGTAGTCGGAGAATGCAGTCGCCTTGAAGATATCGTCGTTAATGTCTGCAAACGCAAGCAGGCAACCAATATGCGCGCTGCAGGAAGTGATGAGGCGCTTCGTCTTACTCCGCCCAAGATTATGAGCCTTGAAGAAAGTCTTGAATTTCTGGCAGACGATGAACTTTTAGAAGTTACTCCGAATTTCCTGCGCATAAGAAAGCGTATCCTGGATACCGACCTGCGCGCAAAGGAAGCAAACCGCATAAAGAAACAACAGCAGTAAGGACGACTGTGATAAAGCAGCGCCGACCGCAAAAAAATATAATTAAGACATAAAATCCCCCATTCACTCATAGGTTAGAGTGAAAAGGGGGATTTTTCTTTGAAGTATTATATAGAACGACGCGCACGAATGCTCGCATGGTACATAATAGAAAATGAAGCCACGGTAAGAGCCGCTGCAAAAAAATTCGGTTTTTCAAAGTCCGCAGTTCACAAGGACGTCACGACGCGTCTTACGGATATTGACCCAATCCTTGCGTCGCGTGTCAAAGAAGTTCTTGAAAAGAACAAGGCTGAACGCCATATACGCGGAGGATTGGCTACCAAATTAAAATATGCTCAAAAAAGAGTCAGCGGTTAACTACCCAGAGCGCTATGAAGCATATTACGATAAGTAAAAATGCCGTTAAAACTACTGCTTTATTCGTGCCTTTTGCATTTGTTTGTGAAGGCTCAAGAATACCGCTGCGACGAAGTATTTTTACAACAGGCTTGTATATAAGCATTACAAGAGCACTATTCAGTATGCACTTTATAAGATTAAAAGGAAGTATTGCGGGAATAAGAAGTTTTGCTACCGCTTGTCTGGGCATCCCTGTATAAAGCGGTGTCAGGATGTAATTAAGAACCAACATTGTCGCAACTGTACACAAAGTTCCAAGTACAAGACCGACACTTCCTCCTTTGAGCGAGCGGTACTTTTTGTATATTACCGCTGCGGTGCAGGAAAACGCACAGGTGGACGCAATATTCATAATACAACCCATGATATGAGTGCCGCTGACACTTATCATTTCAAGAACAGATACGATAAGCGATATTGTAAATGCGGCAAGAGGTCCGTAAAGAAATCCGCCTATTACTATTATGGCATCCTTTGGGTCATATTTCAAAAATGGGAATGTCGCAAAAAGCGGCGGCAGAAAACGGCTCATAAACATTGCTATATAGCTGAGTGCACACAGTAGCGCCACTGTTGTCATTTTTTTTGTTTTATTCACATGATCACTCCTAAAAAAACAAACCCCGATATCAATACGATATCGGGGTTTTACGCATAAAAATACTTTTATTTTTCTTCTCACATCCGGACTTTAACCGTCGGTCACGGAATCGCACCGTGTCTGCCGTAGTTCACTAAGGCTCGCGGACTAAACAATAATGTTATTACCGCCGGTAGGGAATTGCACCCAACCCCGAAGAAATTTTATTCAGTTTACAAATTACTGCGATATTATTTATGAATCAGCATTTGCTTTTTCCTGCTCTTTTTTGATATAATCCAGTGCACTCTTTACGTTCTTATCATTCCACTCGAAAGTAAGATTCTTTGAATCTTCCTCAATAACTTCTGCCACTTTCTGCTGTTTTTTTGACGATTTGAAGTTTTCATATTCAGGAATTTCTGTAGTGATTCCGTATCTCTTGATTATGTGGTAGCCATAATCGGATTTAACGGGTTCTTTTGTGTATTTGCCAACAGCAAGCTCTCTTGAAGCTGATTCAAATTCTTCTACCATTTCTCCTGTACCAAACAAATAGTACTGACCCTGACTCATACCGGGGTCTTCGTTATAATCGGGAATAAGTGAATCGAAATCTTCGCCGCTGTTGAGTTTTGCAATAACCCCGTTTGCTACTTCAAGAGCTTCTTCATCACTTCTTACAACTTCACCTGTCGAAGCGTCTGTTGTTTGTATCAGAATGTGCTGAACTCTGAGCAAATCTGTGGTTTCTTCATAGAAAGCTTCTTCCATCTCAGCATCTGAAATATATCCTGCTTCGCCTTCCTGAGAAATCTTTTCAGTCAAGAGATTGAAAATTTCGCCGATTTCAATATATTTTGTTACAGCTTCATCGGTTGTAAATGCACTGCTGAGAAACTCTTCATAACCGGCTTCTCCGCCATAGCTTTCAATAATCTGATTTCTCTGTTCCGAAACAATATCCTTAACATCTTTTGCAGTTATTCCGTATTTTTCTGCATATATTGTAGTTGCGATTAGCTGTTCTGCTTGTTCCTTTGTAGTCTCTTCAATGTAATTACTTATTGTCTTTCCTTCTTCAATTTCCTGATTGAGCCAATCTTCTCCATAGTATTGCTGATACTGTGACATATTGCCGTAAACGAAACTGTAAATCAGGTTATAAAATGCCTGAGTTACTTCAACATCATCAACTTTAAGAAGAACTGTTTCATCGAGTTTTATAGTTTCTTCGCTCTTTTTCTCACCGCAAGCGGCAAAAAGTGTTACACACATAATTACCGCAATCAAAACTGAAAATATTTTTTTCATCTTGTACAATCCTTTCCTGCCTACAAAACCGTAGGCGTAAAATCTATTTAATTATATACTACTCCTCATTATTTTGCAAGCACTTTAATACATTATTTACACTTTCGACTAATTTATCACCCTTAAGCGATTTTTCGCGCAAAAGTATATAAGGATTATCGCCTGCACCGAAAAGTATTTTACCCTTGTTTTTCGTTGCCAGAACGGATATTCTGTCCACAAGGTCACGGCTCAATGACGAAATTTTGAAGATGATGCCTGCTTCGGCGTGTGATATTTCGCGGATGCCTATTTCCTGTGCCGTTATGCGAAGCATCTGAATATCGAGCAGTGCATAAGTTTCGTTCGGAATTTCTCCGTAACGGTCTTCAAAACCGCCTTCAACTGCATATCGGTCGTTTATATCCTGTATCCCTGCAATCTGCTTATAAGCCTCGATGCGAAGGTTTGATGTGGGAATGTAGGTATCGGGAATAAACGCATTGACCTCAAGGTCGATAACTGTTTCTGCCTTTTCCTCTTTTTTGGGTTTACCCATTGCCTCGTTTACAGTTTCCTCCAGAATAGAGCAGTACATATCATAACCTACGCTTGCCATAAATCCGTGTTGTTCGGGGCCAAGCACATTTCCTGCACCGCGGATTTCAAGGTCTCGCATAGCGATTCTGAAGCCTGAGCCAAACTCGGTAAACTCTCGTATTGCACGAAGTCGTTTTTCTGCTACATCGTCGAGAGTCTTATCTTTCTTGTAAGTAAAATATGCGTATGCAAGGCGATTTGTTCTTCCCACTCTGCCACGAAGCTGATAAAGCTGACTAAGTCCCAGTCTGTCCGAATTTTCGATAATTATGGTATTTACATTCGGGATATCAATTCCCGTTTCTATTATTGTTGTGCATACCAGAACATCTATTTCTCCGTCATTTAATTTCATCATTATATTATCAAGTTCGGTTTCGCTCATTTTTCCGTGAGCAACGCCAATTCTGGCATCGGGAACAAGTTTTTGTATGCGGTCTGCCACGGAGTAAATGCTTTCAACTCGATTATGAAGATAATAAACCTGACCACGTCGCGCAAGTTCGCGTTCGATTGCATTTTTCACAACCGCTTCGTTATATTCAAGCACATACGTCTGCACGGGATGGCGGTCATTCGGCGGTGCGGAAAGCACACTCATATCGCGTATGCCTATCATCGCCATATGAAGCGTTCTGGGGATTGGAGTTGCACTTAATGTCAGAACATCGACGTTCTTTTTCATTTCCTTGATTTTTTCCTTGTGCGTTACGCCGAAACGCTGTTCTTCATCGACGATTAAAAATCCGAGTTTTTTGAACACAACATTTTTCGAGAGAAGTTTGTGAGTCCCGACAACTATATCACACTCGCCGCTTTGAAGCATTTTGAGAGTTTTCTTCGTCTGCGTGGGGGTAGAAAACCTGCTGAGCATCCTGACAGTAATAGGATAGTCGCTCATTCTTTTTACAAAGTTCTGATAATGCTGTGACGCAAGTATCGTGGTAGGCACAAGATACGCTACCTGATATCCGTCCATAACAGCCTTGAATGCTCCTCGCATTGCAACCTCGGTTTTTCCGTAGCCTACATCGCCGCAAAGAAGTCTGTCCATAGGTCTTGTGCTTTCCATATCCTTTTTCATTTCGAGAGTACTGCGAAGCTGGTCTTCTGTCTCCTCGTAAGGAAATGCGTTTTCAAAGTCGTGTTGCCACGGGGTGTCCGGAGCAAAGGCAACGCCCTGCATCTGTGCGCGTTCGGCATAAAGCTCCACAAGTTTTTTTGCCATCTCCTGCACGCTTTCTTTTACTTTGCGCTTTGCGTTTGCCCACTCATTTGAGCCGAGGCGGTTAAGCCTTACCATTTTATTTTCTCCGCCGGTATATTTGCTGACTGCGTCAAGCTGTCCTACCGGAAGGTATAAAAAGTCTTCTCCCCTGTATTCAATTTTTATATAATCCTTTGTAACACCGCTTACCTTCATGCGAACGATGCCAAGGTATTTTCCTATGCCATGTGCGCGATGAACTACATAATCGCCTACCTCAAGCTGGTCGGCGCTTTTGATTTTCATCGTGTTTTCGCTTTTTACCGCTCGTCTCTTCTTCTTTTCAACGGCAAAAATTTCACTGTCACTCACAAGCGCATATTTCTGTAGAGGGTATTCAAAGCCACGCGTAATACTTCCCGTTACAACCGTTACATATTCTGACGAGAGAGCTTTGGGGTCTTCGTCATATACGGCGCGGATATCGCGTTCGTTGAGCATTTCGGCAATTTTCCTTGCCCTCAATGTGCTGCCTGCCAGAATTACGGTCTTAACGCCCTCTTCCTGCCAACGCTTTACATCAGAAATAAGAAATTCAATATTTCCGCTGTAACTGCTCATTCCCTTTGCAGTTATTTCGCAGTCAGACTTGATTTTCCAATCGGGACAGTTTCGTCCGATAGCGGAAAGCGAAATACAATCTCTTTTTGAAAGCTCGTCTGTTATTTCGCTGTATCTGTTTATATGGTCATAAATATCGTTTTTAATTCCTTTATCGGCCAGAGTTTTTATGTTTTCTTCTATTTCCCATTCAACGGCCTTTGCGCTCTCGCTCATTCGCTGCGGCTCGTCGGTAAATATAATATAATCATCGCCTGCGTATGAAAGCATCGTTTCACGCGCACTTTCAACACTTACGGGGATGATTTTCGCTTCCTTGAGTTTTTCCACACTCATCTGTGTTTCAGATTCAAAACTGCGGAGAGAATCAATATCGTCACCGAAAAGTTCCATTCTTATCGGCAAAAGAGCATCGGGAGAATAAATATCCACGATACCGCCACGAATGGCAAACTGTCCGGGCAGGTTTACCGTATCAACGCGTGTATATCCCATTTCAGAAAGTTTTTCAGCAAGCGACTGTGAGTCTACTGTTCCGCCGTATGAAAAACTCATCGAAAGGTCCTGAAGCTTATTTTTGGGAAGCACAAAATGGAGAAGCGACTCTACCGACAAGACGGCATTCGCTCCCCCTGCAAGCGCACCAAGTGCGGCGGCACGTTTATTTTCTGCTTCGTGGTTTGAAGCCTCCACCTTATAAAGCAGAACCTCTTTCGGAGGTATGTAGACACATTCACGTTCTGCAAAAAAAGCTAAATCGCCACACAATCTGCGCGCAGCAGTATCGTTATGCGTTATTACAAGTGCGCGCTTTCCTGTTTTTTCACAGATTGAGTTTATGAGATGTGCCTTTTGCGCATCTGCAGTTCCGCTTATCATTATGGGGAACTTTTTACTTTCTATACAAGATAAAATTTCTCCAAACTGTGCGGAATTTTCAAGTAGACTGCTAAAAATGTTCATACAATCACAGCACCCTGTTATTAAATCTGCTCATCGCTTCACTAACACCCATTTTGAAAATGACACTCAGTATATCTTCAGTATTTTTGATTGCTCTTGTGACACTCTTTCCGTCTTCTTCGCTGAATCTTCCGAGAACATGGTCTACGAGGTCATGTTCAGGAGCACCAACACCAAATCTGATACGCGGAAACTCATCGGTGTTAAGAAGATATATAATATTCTTCATACCGTTATGTCCGCCTGCACTACCGCTTGGACGGATACGGACTTTACCAACTTCGAGATTTACGTCGTCATATAAAACAATTATATTCTGCGGTTCTATCTTATAGAATTCCGCTGCTTCCCTGACGCTTTGTCCGCTTAAGTTCATAAATGTCTGAGGTTTTAATAAAATACATTTTTCAGTACCGATAAATCCTTCTCCATAAACACCTTTGAACTTAATCTTGCTGAGTTTCACACCTATCTCCTGTGCAAGATAGTCTATTGCTGCAAACCCAACATTATGTCTTGTATTTTCATATTCGCGTCCGGGATTTCCCAGTCCTACTATAAGATACATATCTATTCTCCTTGATTTTTCACATTCCACAATGCCGCCACGGAGTCCGGGGCGGCATTGTTATTTTCATATATTTTGCTTCTTCTTTAACAAATTATGTAAAGAGAGGACTTACTGAAACATCTTCGTAAATACGCTCGATAGCTTCTGCGAAGATAGGAGCAACGCTGAGGATTTTTGTCTTTTCCATAATCTTTTCGGGAGGAAGTTCGATTGTGTTAAGGCAAACAAGCTCCTTGATGGGGCTCTTTTCAAGACGCTCAATCGCAGGACCGCTGAGCACAGGATGTGTACAGCAAGCGTAAACTTCTGTTGCACCGCGTTCTACAAGAGCTTCTGCTGCGTGAACGATTGTACCTGCGGTATCAATCATATCGTCAACCAGGATAACCTTCTTGCCCTTGATTTCGCCGATGATGTTCATAACCTCACTTACATTCGGCTTGGGACGGCGCTTATCAATGATTGCGATAGGAACGTTAAGTTTCTGCGCAAAGTTTCTTGCACGGGTAACGCTACCGAAATCGGGTGATACTACCACTATATCATCCATATCGTCCTTGAACTTTTCTATGAAATACGGAGCCAGAATCGGAACACCTAGAAGATGGTCAACGGGAATGTTGAAAAAGCCCTGAATCTGAGCAGCGTGAAGGTCCATTGTAAGAACTCTGTCAGCACCTGCTTCTGCAATAAGGTCAGCAACAAGTTTTGCACTGATCGGATCTCTTGCCTTTGCTTTTCTGTCCTGACGAGCATATCCGAAGTAAGGCATTACTGCAGTAATTCTGCCTGCAGATGCTCTCTTGAATGCGTCAATCATAATGAGCATTTCCATAAGGTTGTCATTAACAGGTGCACTTGTAGACTGAACTACGAAAACATCACTGCCTCGAACTGTTTCTCCGATATTAACGAAGATTTCACCATCAGAGAAAAGTCCAACATTAGACTCTCCCAAGCTTACATTAAGCTTTCCCGCTATTTCTGCGGCAAGTTTGGGATTAGAGTTTGCTGCAAAAATCTTGATGTTTTTTCCGTGTGATATCATTTTGTAATTCCTCCGTATGATAAATTAAAATAAATTATTTTCTATATATATTCCCCGTTTTACGACATTGTTGCATATTATGTAATGTCGGGGGTAATTTAAGTCAAAAAGGCAAGCAATCAGCTTGCCATTTTATTACGTCATTCCTCTTCTGCTGATTCTTCAGATGCAAGAAATTCCTCGTACTTAACAAGGATTGCATTTTGAAGTTCTTCACGCATTTCTGTTGTAATGGGGTGTACAATATCTCTGTATGTACCGTCTGCTGACTTTCTGCTGGGCATTGCTGCAAAAAGTTTTTCCTTGCCTTCAATAACTTTGATGTCATGCACTACAAAGACATTGTCGAAGGTAACGGAGACTACTGCCTTCATTTTCCCTTCCTGAGAGATCTTCCTCACCTTAATGTCTGTGATTTGCATACTTTCTACCCTCCGAAAATGGATTTTTTAAAATTTTTTTCATTTTGCTATTGATTTTTTACCCTATTATGTATAATATCAAATAATAAATACTATTTCAACAAAAAATTTTACTTTTTCGTTATTTTCCAACTTTTATATAAAGGCAAGTGATTTTTTTGAGCAATATTACCATTAAAAAAGGTATGCGCGTGTATCTTATAGGCATTGGCGGAGTAAGTATGTCAGGAATTGCACAGATGCTTCTTCGTGAAGGATGTATTGTTTCAGGTTCTGACCGCTCTACTTCCGTTCTTACTGAAAAGCTTACCAATCTGGGTATTACGGTTAATATAGGACACAGCGCCGACAACATAAAGGATTGCGACCTTGTAGTTTTCAGTGCTGCTATTGGGGAGGATAATCCTGAGCGTGTAAGAGCCCGCGAACTCGGTATAAAAGAGGTTGACCGTGCCGAGATGCTTGGCGCTATCATGAAAGAATACGAGTGTCCTATTGCAATCAGCGGAACACACGGGAAGACCACTACTTCGGGCATGCTGACACATGTTTTTATGGAATGCGGGGAAAACCCCACTGTTACAGTTGGCGGTGACCTTGATATAATTCGCGGAAACGTGCATCTTGGCGATAAGAAGTACTTTATTGCAGAAGCGTGCGAATATCATCAGAGTTTTCTTCGCTTCTTCCCCAAGGTTTCTGTCATTACAAATATTGAGGCAGACCATCTTGATTATTTCCGTGACCTTGACCACATTATCGAAACTTTCCGCGCTCTTGCTCTTCTCACGCCCGAGGATGGAGCTGTCATAATAAATGCCGAGGACGAGAATGTTCTGCGTGCAGTAGAAGGCGTTGACCGAAAAATTATAACATTCGGTATCAGCGGAGATTATGATTACACAATCGACAATATGACTCATAACGGGTTTAATCACTATACATTTACCGTTTGCAAGAAGGGTAATCCCGTTGGCGAAGTAAGGCTCAGCGTACCCGGAATTCACAATGTTTATGACGCATTGGCGGCGTTTGCTGCGGCAGATTATTTTGGTCTTGATATTGATAATGTATGCGACTCTCTTTACCGTTTCGGCGGCACACACCGCCGTTTTGAAACACGCGGTATTATGGGCGGAATTATGGTGGTTGATGACTATGCTCATCATCCGACCGAAATCAAGGCTACGCTCAGCGCTGCCCGTGATATGAAGTATAACGAAATCTGGTGTCTTTTCCAGCCGCACACATATACAAGAACGTACAACTTCTTCGATGATTTTGTGAAAATTCTTTCAGAAAGCGGTGCTAATATTATCATCACAGACATATATGCTGCGCGTGAGGTGGATACAGGTCTGGTATCGGCACAACAGCTTGCTAATGCTATTCCCAATGCCGTTTACAGAAAAACATTTGAGGAAGCGGCAGAGTTTATAAAGTCACATGCAAAGCGCGGTGACCTCGTTATAACGATGGGCGCAGGCGATGTGTATAAGGTAGGGGACCTCTTATTATCTGATACTGAATAAGGCTTGTGCATTTGGTGCAAAAAAACAGGGTGTCTGTTGACACCCTGTTTCTTATTTCTTGATATCCTTTGCTACTTTTGAGCCTTTTTTCTTTGTCTCCTCAACGATGGTTTTTTCCGCTTTTACTACTTTTTTTGCAGTTTCTTTCTTAGCAGGAGCCTTCTTCGAAGGAGCCTTCTTTGCTGAAGCGGCTCTCTTTACGGGAGCCTTTATAAGTGCGACAAGCTCTCTTGCAGCGTCAATATTTCCTTCAATCATCAAGATCCCTTCGGAGAAGCTTTCTTCTGCAGTCTTCTCTCCCTTAACGATTTTTTCAAGCTCGTCTGCTGTGATGAAAACCTTTGCATCGCGGTCATAATATTCGTAAGGAGCGGCAGTAATTACGCCTTCTTTTACTTCCACATAAAAAGCGCCCTCTCCTTCACCATATATGTCAAATTCCACTGCTATATGATTTTCAATTTTCTTAGCTGCTGACTTTTTAAGATTTTTCTGTACAAATTCAAAAATCTGCTCGTATGTCATAAATTTGTCCTCCTTTTTTGGTATACATCTATTATGCCACTTTCAGAATAAAATTTCAACACTAACTTTTGACGAATAATGTCATAAAATAATTTACAAATTGAGTATTGAATTTGCCCTCGAAAAGACATATAATATACTTGTTAGTTTCCCGAAAGGAGCAACTGTATGGAAAAAAAGCTTTTGTTTATATACAATCCCGTTAGCGGCAAGGCTCAGGTTAAGGCATTTCTTGCTGATATTATAGACATATATTCGGCAAATAATTACTCTGTAACCCTTCACCCTACGAAGTGCAAGTTTGACGGATATGAATATATTAAAGCGCACGCTGAAGAATATGACATTTTATCGGTATGCGGCGGCGATGGAATGCTTAACGAGGCGGTAAGCGCGTTGATGTCAATCGAAAAGGAAAAGCGTCCTCCCCTTGCATATTTACCTGCAGGAAGTACGAACGATTTTGCGGGTACAGTCGGTCTTCCTACAGATATCAGACGCGCCGCTAAAATGGTTGTTGACGGAAATCCTTTTTTCTGTGATGCAGGTATGTTTAACGACAAGTATTTCGCCTATGTAGCGGCTTTTGGTGCATTCACATCAGTATCATATAATACCGCGCAGGAATTCAAAAATATTTTCGGTCACCTCGCATATGTTCTGGAAGGAATCCGCAAACTACCTTCGATTAAACCGATTCACCTTAAAGTCAGCTTTGACGATATCGTTATAGAGGACGATTTCCTGTTGGGAATGGTTACAAACTCGATTCAGGTAGCCGGAATCAAGCATGGTCTTGGCACGGCAATTTCCCTTAATGACGGGCTTTTTGAGGTCTTTTTGGTAAAACGTCCGCACACTGCTGCCGGTTGGCAGAATATTATAACTGCATTTGTTGCTCAGGATCTTGAAAAAACTGATGATATTATAAGTTTCAAGGCTTCGAAGTTGAAGTTCGAAAGTGATGAACCTATTCCGTGGACTGTTGACGGCGAATTCGGCGGAGATGTGACTATTGCAGAAGTAACAAATCTTCCCCGTGCGTTTTCGATTCTGGTATAAAAAAGAAGCGTGCCGCTTCACCCACTTCGCGTCCCGACTAAATTTAAAGCTCACAAATGTTGCTCGCGATAAAAGTACACAAATTCCTAC
>CAYMHB010000010.1:0-36565 GCA_964390145.1 uncultured Oscillospiraceae bacterium | reverse complement strand
CCGACGAGTTCGTGTTGAACAAATTTACCTTCCTTTTTCCTCGTCTGCCAGCGTGTGTGAATTTTGTTCGGCGACAGAAAATGGGCAATTAAAAAAGGCGCACCAACAGAGTTGATGCACCCGAAAAACGCACACCCCTCTTTGTTGCGACACAAATCTCACTAATACTTTTTATATAAGCACGCGAAATAGAGTATGCATTTTTACCAAAAGTAAAAATGCGCACATATATAAAAAGCAAATATTAAGATTTATGTCGCAAGTGTAGTATAACATATTTTTTGGAAAATATCAATATTTTTTCTTTGTTTGCAGAAATGCAAAGACCATGTTCTTTTGTAACCAAAAGAACCAAAAGTTCCGTGGTTCGGGAGAAATCGGAATCCCCCGACGCTTTTCGCCATTTTGGCGCTCAAAATGGCATTTGTCTTTGCTCCTTTGGAAAAGGAGAACTCAATTTATGAATAAACTGTATATTTTTACTAAAAATAGAAAAAACCCTTGACTTTCGGCATAGGTAGTGGTACATTATTGTTAGCACTCGTTTTCCCTGAGTGCTAACAATGTAAAAAGAGGTGAGCATATGGAGCTTTCCGAAAGAAAAAAAGCCATTCTTCAGGCGATTATAGAAGACTACATTCAGACGGCAGAGCCTGTAGGCTCGCGCAATATTGCAAAAAATCACGACCTCGGGCTTTCTGCGGCAACAATCCGTAACGAAATGGCAGACCTTGAGGAAATGGGTTATCTTGACAAACCCCATACATCCGCAGGCAGAATCCCGTCCGAAATGGGCTACCGCTTTTATGTTGACTCGCTGATGCATCGCTACAGCCTTACTATGGAGGAGATTGCGTCGCTTCAGAACAGTATGGACAGAAAGTACAATCAGCTTGAAAACGTGGTTTCCGAAATTTCGGACATCATTTCAAAAGCGACAAATTACCCCGCAATCGTGGAACTTCCCATGGCGCAGACAAGCAGACTCCGCAGCGTTAAGATGATGCTTATCGAACAGGGAAGCGTGCTTATCGTCGTGGTAACCGATGCAGGCGTTGTGCGTAACCGTCATATGAAAGTCAGAAGTGACATAGACTATGAGGTGATAGATTCGATTTCAGAATTTCTGTCAGGGCAGCTTACAGGTCTCGCGGCAGACGATTTCACACCTGCACGACTTATGCTCATATACGAGGCTATGGCGGCGTATGGCGATTTCCTCAAGACCGTTATCGAGTTTGTGCTCGAGTGTCTTGGAAACTCACAAAACAGAGTCTATATCGGCGGTGCGTCAAATATTTTAAACAATCCCGAATTTGAAAATATCGAACGCGCGAAAGAGTTCTTGTCATTCATCGACTGCAAGGAAAACGTATCGCAGATGCTCAGCCTTATGGGAAGCGGAAGCGAAGAAAACATAAGCATCAAAATAGGCAGTGAAAACGCCGTTCCTGAAATGCGCGACACAAGTCTTGTCGTGGCAAACTACTCCGTAGGCGGTAAGCTTCACGGGAAAATCGGTATCATCGGCCCCAAGCGTATGAATTACGCACGGGTAATTTCCTCGCTTGAGCTTATAAACACAAACCTTACCGAAATACTTGGCAGAATGCTTTACGGCGATAAAGAATAGGAGAATAATCATGGCAGAAAAGAAGAAAAAAGAAGAACCCGTTATCGAAGAACAGGCGAAGGAAACCGCACCTGAAACCGCCGAAAACGAGTTTGAACAGAAATATAACGACGTAAACGAAAAATATATGCGTACTCTTGCCGAATACGATAACTACCGCAAGCGTACAATTAAGGAGAAGGAGAGTATTTATCCCGAGGCGAAGGCAATCGTTGTGGAAAAGATTCTTCCCGTCCTCGATAACTTCACCCGCGCGATAGAAAGTGCCGAAAACAAAGACGCATTTTATGAGGGTATCGTGATGCTTAAAAAACAACTTGACGACACCCTTGCATCTCTCGGCGTCGAGGAAATAAAGGCAGTCGACGAGGAGTTTAACCCCGAGCTTCACAATGCAGTAATGCACATTGATGACGAAGAGCAGGGCGAAAATATAATCGTTGAAGAATTCCAAAAGGGATATAAGATAGGCGACAGAGTTATCCGTCATAGTATGGTTAAAGTCGCAAACTAATGCTGGGGGACGGGGTGGCTTTTGTTAGCCGAAGGCGTAACAAAAATGACCCGTCCCCAAACAAAAAAGTTTATTAAATTTTTTGATATATTTGGAGGTAAAAATCATGGCAAAAATTATTGGTATTGACTTGGGTACAACAAACTCATGCGTAGCAGTTATGGAAGGTGGCGAACCCACCGTTATCGCTAACGCAGAGGGTGCAAGAACTACTCCCTCAGTTGTAGCTTTCACAAAAACAGGCGAAAGACTTGTAGGTCAGGTTGCAAAGAGACAGGCAGTTACAAACCCTGACAGAACAGTTATCTCAATCAAGAGAGAAATGGGTACAAACTACAAGGTAAACATTGACGACAAGGCATACACTCCTCCCGAAATCAGTTCAATGGTACTTGCAAAGCTTAAGGCAGACGCTGAAAGCTACCTCGGTGAAACTGTTTCACAGGCGGTTATCACAGTTCCTGCATACTTCTCTGATGCACAGCGTCAGGCAACAAAGGACGCAGGTAAGATTGCAGGTCTTGAAGTTCTCCGTATTATAAACGAGCCTACTGCAGCAGCATTTGCATACGGTATGGACAAGGAAAACGACCAGAAGATTATGGTATACGACCTTGGCGGCGGTACATTCGACGTATCAATTCTTGATATCGGCGACGGCGTATTCGAGGTTCTTGCAACAAACGGTGACACTCGTCTTGGCGGCGACGACTTTGACGATGCTATCATTAACTATCTCGTAGCAGAATTCAAGAAGGAAAGCGGCATCGACCTTTCTTCCGACCGTATGGCTATGCAGCGCCTTAAGGAAGCGGCTGAAAAGGCAAAAATTGAGCTTTCAGGCGTTACAACAAGCGCAATCAACCTTCCTTTCATTACTGCAGACGCGTCAGGTCCCAAGCATCTTGACATCACTCTTACAAGAGCGAAGTTCAACGAGCTTACAGCAAGCCTTGTAGAGCGTACAATTATCCCCACAAAGAAGGCTCTTTCTGACGCAGGTCTTTCTGCAGGCGAGATTGACAAGGTTCTTATGGTAGGCGGTTCAAGCCGTATTCCTGCAGTTAACGAGGCTGTGCAGAAGCTTATCGGCAAAGAGCCTCACAAGGGCATCAATCCCGACGAATGTGTTGCACTTGGTGCGGCTATTCAGGCAGGTGTGCTCGGCGGCGACGTTAAGGATATCGTACTTCTTGACGTAACACCCCTTTCACTCGGTATCGAAACAATGGGCGGTGTTTGCACACGTCTTATCGAAAGAAATACAACAATCCCCACAAAGAAGAGCCAGATTTTCTCAACCGCGGCTGACAATCAGACAAGCGTTGACATCCACGTTCTTCAGGGCGAGCGAGAAATGGCGCAGGACAACAAGACTATCGGTAACTTTATGCTTTCAGGTATTGCACCTGCTCCCCGCGGAGTTCCGCAGATTGAAGTTACATTCGACATCGATGCAAACGGTATCGTAAATGTAAGTGCAAAGGACCTCGGAACAGGTCAGGAGCAGAAAATTACAATTACTGCATCATCAAATCTTTCTGACGAAGATATTGACAAGGCAGTTAAGGAAGCAGAGCAGTACGCGGCAGAGGATAAGAAGCGCAAGGAAGCTATCGAAATCCGCAACAACGCAGACCAGCTCGTATATCAGAGCGAGAAGGCTCTTTCAGAACTTGGCGACAAGGTTGAGCAGGCTGAAAAGGATATGGTCCAGACTGAAATTGACAAGGTTAAGGAAGCTCTTAAGGGCGACAACGCAGACCTTATCAAAGAAGCTACCGATGCTCTTCAGCAGAAGTTCTACGAAATCAGCCAGAAGCTTTACGCACAGGCTAATCCTCAGGGACAGCCCGACGCAGATGCTAATGCACAGCAGAATCCTAATGCTGAAAATGTATATGACGCAGACTTTACAGATACAACAAATAACTAAAAAGTATAATCCGGAATGCAGAGTGTGAAGTGGTAGGAGAATTCGAAGTTCGAAATTCGAAATTCGAAGTGAATGTAGATTTTCGCCACAGCGAAAATCTTCCATCATTTCGCATTTTGCATTTCGCATTTTGCATTTTGTTTTTAGAGGTTTATTATGGCAGATAAAAGAGACTATTATGAAGTCCTTGGCGTTTCTAAAGGCGCCTCGGACGATGAAATAAAAAAAGCATACCGAAAGCTTGCCAAGCAGTACCACCCCGACCTTAACAAAGACAATCCCGACGCAGCGGAAAAGTTCAAGGAAGCGGCAGAAGCCTACGACGTTTTAAGCGACAGCGAAAAAAGAAGTCGCTACGACCAGTTCGGTCACGCGGGCGTTGACCCGAATGGCTTCGGCGGCGGTGGTGCAGGCGGCTTTGGAGGATTCGGCGGATTTGATATGGGCGATATCTTCGAAAGCTTCTTCGGCGGCGGTTTCGGCGGCAACTCGGGGAGAAGAAACGGCCCCGTCCGCGGACGCGACATTCAGCAGGCGATAGAACTTACTTTCGAGGAGGCGGCATTCGGCTGCAAAAAGAAAGTGACAATCATCCGCGGTGAAAGTTGTGACGAGTGTGGCGGCAGCGGTGCAAAGAAAGGAACATCTCCCGTAAAATGCGCTCGTTGCGGAGGTACAGGGCAGATGCGCACCGTTCAGCAGACACCTTTTGGTCAGTTTGCATCTACCACAACCTGTAACCAGTGTAATGGTCGCGGCACTACCATTTCTGACCCGTGCCCCGCTTGTAACGGCAGCGGACAAAACAGAAAAAAGCGCGAACTTGAGGTTAATATTCCCGCAGGTATAGACCACGGACAGACAGTTTCCGTGCGCGGTCAGGGCGAGGCAGGTCTGCGTGGAGGAGCAAGCGGCGACCTTCTCGTAACGATTTATGTAAAATCAAGCAGTGTCTTCACTCGTGAGGGAAATAACGTCTACCTCGATGTGCCGATAACTTTTGTTCAGGCAACTCTCGGTTGCGAAATTGAAATCCCGACACTTGACGGCAAGGTGACACAGCGTATCCCCGAGGGAACTCAGCACGGAACAAAATTCCGTCTTAAAGGACGCGGAATTCCGTCAATCCGTGGCGGTGTGCGCGGCGACCAGTATGTTCGCATAATCGTTGAAATTCCGAAAAATCTTTCTTCAAAACAGCGGGAAATTCTCGAGCAGTTTGCAGAGGAAAGTAATGAGAAAAACTACAATCAGCGCAGAAAATTCAGTGAAAAACTGAAAGAATATTTCAAAAACTGAAAGGAAATATAACTATGGATTGGCTTGCGGTAAGCATATTCACAACGCCCGAGGGAATAGAGCCCCTTTGCGGAAGACTCTACAATCTCGGAATAACGGGTGTTGAAATTCAGGACAAGGACGATTTTGAAGATTTCCTTGAAAACAACAAGCAGTACTGGGACTATGTCGATGAGGAGCTTCGCGAAAAAATGAACGGAGAAACACGCGTCAAGATATACGTAAGCGACAACGAAAACGGTCATAAACAGCTTCAGAGCGTGCGTGACGACCTTGTTTCCTTCAAAAGTCTTGACAGCGAAAACCTCTTTGGTTCTCTCCGCACAGAAATCGACACAATGCACGAAGAGGACTGGGAAAACAACTGGAAACAGTACTTCAAGCCTATCTATGTCGGCGACCGCCTTATTATAAAGCCCGAATGGGAGAAAATTGAGGACGCATCCGATAAAATCGTGTTCAATATCGACCCCGGTATGACATTCGGAAGCGGTCAGCACGAAACAACGCGTCTTTGCGTCGAAACGCTCGATGTGACGGTCAAAAAAGGTGACAAGGTGCTTGACCTTGGTTGCGGCAGCGGTATTCTTTCCATTATCGCGCTGATGCTTGGCGCGTCGTATGCGCGCGCGGTGGATATCGACCCCAACTGCAAGAAAATCGCGTATAGTAATGCCGCGCTCAACGGTATCGGCGAGGATGTTTACACAGTTCTTGACGGCAACATTTTAACTGACGAGGAATTTAAGTCATCCACCCAAAATAGCGGTCCTTATGATATCGTTGTTGCAAACATTGTGGCGGATGTTATCATCCCTCTTGCAAAGGATGTAAGGCGCTATCTTAAAGATGGCGGTACATTCATCGCAAGCGGTATTATCGAGATGCGTATTGATGAAGTTCGCGAAGCTATCGAAAAAGAAGGTTTCATCATAGAAGAAATCAAAAAGGAAAACGACTGGTACTGCATAATTTCAAAATAAAGGACGGACAGTATGGCGAATTTCTACATAAATAAAAGCGATATAACTGAAAATATTGCGACAATCACGGGCGAGGAAGCGGCGCATATCAGCCGTGTGCTTCGCATGAAAAAGGGCGATTGTGTAACTCTCTGCGACGGTGAAGAAATGTTTTACGAGGCAGTTTTATCAGATTTTTCTGATAAGAGTGTTACTGCCGAAATCGTATCTTCGCGCAGGGCGGAGACCGAACCCGAAGTGAAACTGACGATTTTTCAGGGCGTGCCGAAAAACCCCAAGCTTGAAACAATTGTGCAGAAGCTTACCGAAATCGGTGCAGTAAAGCTTGTTCCGATGGATACCAAGCGCGCTGTTGCCAAGCTCGACAAATCGGCAAAGGTTGACCGTCTTCGTAAAATTGCACGCGAGGCGGCAAAACAGAGTAAGCGCGGTATCGTGCCCGAGATAACTGATTGTATCAGCTTCAAAAACGCCGTAAAAATGGCAAGTGAATCCGACCTTTCCATAATCGCATACGAGGAAGAGGTTGAAACCTCCCTTAAAGGGGCGCTTTCAGGAAAATCACCAAAAACAGTTTCCGTTATGATAGGCCCCGAGGGCGGCTTTGAAAAAGAGGAGATAGAGCTTGCGAAGGAAAGCGGACTTATCAGCGTGACTCTCGGCAAACGCATACTCCGTACGGAAACGGCTCCTCTGGCGGTAAGCGCGGCAATCCTTTACGAGCTTGGTGAAATGCAATGATAAAAATCTATTATACATTTGCAAATCCCAAAAGCGAAGATTTCATAAAAAAAGCACTCTTTCTCTATAGCGGAAAAAGTGGATTTGAAATAAAGAAAACGCCAAACGGGAAACCGTACACAGACGGACTTTGCTTTTCGCTCTCCCATACGGACGGACTGACGGTATGTGCCGTCAGTGACAAAAATGTCGGCATTGATTCGGAAAAAATCCGCCCCGTCAAAAACGGCGAGCGGATAATAAAGCGCTTTTTTGGAAAGTGTGAAAAAAATCTTACCGAT
Organism: uncultured Oscillospiraceae bacterium; assembly: GCA_964390145.1. Taxonomy (GTDB): domain Bacteria; phylum Bacillota; class Clostridia; order UMGS1883; family UMGS1883; genus UMGS1883. Next base: position 29,178 of record CAYMHB010000010.1, on the reverse strand, counting down.
GAAGCATTCCTTTGCATGTGGACGCAGTTTGAAAGTAAAGTAAAATTTTTCGGCGGGAAAATCATATCGTGCGAAAAAGCAAAAGAACAGGAACTCTATAACGAAACATTTTTCCTTGAAAACTACATTGTTTCAGTTTGTTCAGAGGAAAAAGATGATATAAAAAAGGAGAAGATAACGATGACAGTTTTAAGAAAAGCGGATATTATGCTTCCCGAAAACACAGACCCTACAAAATGGAGCGTAGTGGCGTGCGACCAGTACACCTCTCAGCCCGAATACTGGGAAAAGGCACAGAAATTCGTGGGCGATGCTCCGAGCACGCTCAATCTTGTTTACCCCGAGGCATTCTTGTCACAGGGCGACAGCCGAATCGAAAAAATCAACAAAACTATGGACGAATACGTTGCAAACGGCGTTTTCAAAACATACGAAAACTGCCTTATTTATACTGAAAGAGTGCTCTCAGGCGGCAGAATCAGACGCGGTATCGTAGGCGCCGTTGACCTTGACGCGTACGACTACACAAAGGGCTCAAAAACTGCAATCCGCGCGACAGAGGGCACAGTTCTTGAAAGAATTCCTCCGCGCGTTAAAATCCGCGAGAATGCTCCCCTTGAACTTCCTCATGTAATGCTCCTTATTGACGATAGCGAAAAGAGCCTTATTGAAAATGTGAAAAAGGGCGAAAAACTTTATGATTTTACCCTTATGGCAGACGGCGGAGAACTTCGCGGTTATCTTGTAGAAGACGCTGACGAATTCCTCGGCAAGGTTGAGAAATTCGCAGAAAAAGCCGCAGACGGACTCCTTTTTGCAGTAGGCGACGGTAATCACTCACTCGCAACTGCAAAGACCTGCTGGGAAAACATAAAGAAAAATCTTACCGATGAGGAAAAGGAAAATCATCCTGCACGATTCTGCCTTGTAGAAATCGAAAACATCCACGACGATGTGCTCGAATTTGAGCCTATTCATCGCGTGGTGTTCGGCATAGAAAACGAGGAAGAATTTATCGCACAGTTTAAGGAAAACCTCGGATGCGAAGACTCTGGCGACGGTCAGGAAATCGTTATCGTAAAGGGCGACAAAAAGGAAAAACTCGTTATGAATAAGACTTCAAGCCCCCTTGCAGTAGGCACACTGCAGAAGTATCTTGACACACTTTCATACGAGGTTGACTACATACACGGCGAGGATGTTGTAGAATCACTTTCCGCACAGCAGGGCGCAGTAGGATTTTTACTTCCCAAGCCTGAAAAGAGCAGTCTTTTTGAAACTGTTATAAAAGACGGGGTGTTACCTCGCAAGACTTTCTCAATGGGAGAGGCGAATGAAAAGCGCTTCTACATGGAGTGTAAGAAAATCAAATAAATGCATAATGCATAATGCAGAATAACAAAACACGACTGAAAAATTCAGTCGTGTTTTGTTATTCTTCTGTCCTTAATATTACTTTCGCCCAATAAATAGTCGCAACTGACATTATATAATCTTGATAAAGCTATGATATGATGAGTTGGAATTTCGTTTGTGCCATTTTCATATCTGGAATATACTTGTTGGGTTGTATTTAAGTGTGCGGCAACTTCTTTTTGACTTAAGTCGTTATCTTCCCGTAACTCCTTTAATCTTTCTATATATGAATTCATTTTCCCACCTCGGAAAAATTTTATCATATATTTAGGAAACATGTTAAAATTACACCTAAAGTGGTGTAGAATATTGGTGGCAGATGTTTTTCTGCTGTCGCCAAACAGTAAAAAGGTAATGTGATTTTTATCACATTACCTTTTTTGTGTGTAAAACCAATTATGAAAAATAACAAAAGCGGGCTTGATTTTCGGCATAGGGTGTGATATAGTGAAACAAAAGGCGAACAAATGTTTCGAAACAAAAAAAGTACATCAGAAAACTACGGAAATAGTTAACCAATGTACTAAATGACGGATATGCAAAAGCAAATCCTAACCCTATTTGTATTTTAGCATATCCGTAAATTAAAAGCAATAGAAAAATAAATAATTTATGGAGGCGAAAAATAATGAATCGATGTCAGCGATGTAATCGCGAATTGTCTGACCCGTATGCTAATTACGGCTGGAGATGCGCGGAGATATTGGGTGTAGATAATTTTAATGGTAATTTAAGTAGAGAGTATAAAATAGCTTTAGAGAACAGCATTGAGAAAACTGAAAATATGATTAAAGGGAGCAATATTAATCTTAGTACTAATAATTCAAAAGTGTTTTTCAATTCTCTTCTTAAACAAAACTTTTTAAATAACATTGGCAGGTACGATTTAGAAAAAAAAGAAAGGGAGAGGGGTTTAAAAATATTAACAACTGGAAGAACTGTTGGAAAAGAAAGTCCCTTCTTCGAATGGATTAAAGGGTTTGATAGTGGGTATGAAGTTGAAGAAAAAACTGAAGGATCAAAAGAGAGGACAATTGAGTTTGCCCTAGATCATCCCATAATTGCATTGAACATTGGACAATTCAAGTCGGGATCAACCAATATTACAACAAATGCGGTAAGATTTTCAACAAATGACCTGGGATTAAAAGAAAGCTCGAGTAAAGAAGGCAGTCAAGTAAATGCATTTCGCCATGTTTTATGGCAAGCAACTATTACAAAGAGGTATGGCCCTGAGATAGCAAGAGAAGTTGGGTTTGCACATGAAGAAAATCCAGACGCACTTGGCGGAAAATATTCAGAAAAAGATTTTAAGGATGTTGAGTTTAAAACATCTGCTGATGCTGATCAAGCTTGTGATTTGTTGAATAATGTGCAAGGCAGGATAGTTGGTAGAACAACTGAGAGTGAAAAGATGAATAGAATAGCTCTTGATGTAATAGACAGATACTATACTGAAGGATTTTGGATAAGTGAATATACTGAAAAGGGAACATATAAAATCAGTAAGAAGAAGCTATCTGAAAAGCAATATAAAACCGCAAAAAAACGATTAGAACTGCTTGATAGTGATGGTTATACAAAAGAACAAAGAGAAGGGAAGTAAAAAATGAAAAAACTATTTTACTGCTTGTTAACAGTTATAATTCTTTGTGGCGTAATTATTGGATTCAATCTACACAGACAAAGCGAAATTAAAAAATACCACAACTCGTTGAAGGTGTGCGCAGGAAAAGAGCCAATCTGCCTTGCTGACATAACCGACTTCGAATGGGAAAGGGCAGTAGCTTTTGAGTTCCCGGCAGAATTGAAAGATTTTGAAGAAGCCTCGGGAATAAAAATTGATTTTAAATATGATGTAAGCGGAGGAATTATATTCATTAACAATGGGAAAATAGTTTTCAAGGATATTTTTGATATAAATCCGGAAAATCCACCAACTATAAGTTATGAACTTAACGATAAACATTTGTCCGTCTATGAAAAAGATACATTTATTTATGTTGAAAAATATGATGATGTGTTTTATTATGTGAAAAGAGCGAAATAAAAAACACGACTGAAATTCAGTCGTGTTTTTTATTACTTAATGTATTCTTTTACAAATTCTCCAATACGCTCCAGTGCCTTTTCAATATTCTTAATACTATACGCATAGCTGCAGCGGATAAAGCCTTCTCCGCACTCGCCAAACGCCGTTCCTGGAACAACTGCAACCTTTTTATCGTAGAGAAGTTTTGTCGCAAATTCTTCGCTTGTAAGGCCTGTCGCGCTGATATTCGGGAATACATAAAATGCACCAAGCGGTTCAAAACAGCTAAGTCCCATTTCACGGAATCCGTTTACCATAACTCTGCGGCGGTGATTGTACTGCTCGCACATAAATTCAACATCGTCATCGCAGCTGCGCAGTGCCTCAATTGCGGCAAACTGGCTTGTTGTGGGCGCACACATGATTGCGTACTGATGAATTTTTATCATCTGCTTTATAACAGGTTCGGGACCGCACGCATAACCAAGACGCCAACCTGTCATCGCAAACGCCTTACTGAAACCGTTTACAGTAACGGTGCGCTCCTTCATATCGGGGAGCGTTGCGAAAGGCACATGTGCCTTACCCGTATATGTAAGCTCTCCGTAAATTTCGTCAGAAAGAACGAAAAGGTTATGCTCCTTGACGATTTTTGCGATTTTTTCAAGGTCTTCGCGCGTCATAACTGCGCCTGTGGGATTGTTGGGGAAGGGAAGAATAAGAAGTTTTGACTTCGGAGTGATTTTCTCCAGAAGTTTTTCGGGTGTAAGCCTGAATTCGTCCTTTTCTTCCGTCTGGATTGTAACGGGGCTGCCGCCTGCCATAATTGTACAGGGCTTATAACACACGAAACAAGGCTCAGGAATCAAAACCTCGTCTCCCTCTGAAATAATTGCGCGGATAAGAAGGTCAATCGCCTCACTACCGCCTACCGTTACGAGTGTTTCGGTACGGGGATTATATTCAAGGTCATATTTCCTCTTCAGATATGTACAAATTTCTTCCCTCAGTTCGAGTAAACCGCTGTTTGCGCTGTAGTGGGTATGCCCTTTTTCAAGGGAGTATATACCTGCCTCGCGCACTGCCCACGGTGTTACGAAGTCAGGCTCACCAACGCCGAGAGATATTACATCCTTCATTTCGGCAGCGATATCAAAAAACTTTCTGATGCCGCTGGGCGCAAGGGAACTGACCGAGGGGGCAATCAACTTATCGTAATCGATCATATGCTGATAACCTCCCTGTTATCTTCTTCGTCTTCGTCAAAGATAACTCCGTCCTTCTTATAAGTCTTGAGCTCGAAATGTGTTGCAGTTGAAACAACACTCTCCATAGGAGCAAGACGCTCGGAAACGAACATCGCAACTTCTTTGAGGTTCTTTCCCTCAACAGTAACGAGAAGGTCATAAGAACCTGACATAAGAGTTACACTCTTCACCTGCGGGAACTTATAGATGCGCTCCGCAACTGTGTCAAAACCGCCACCTCTCTGAGGAGTAAGCTTAAGTTCGATATTTGCAACGGTCATTTCACGACCTGCTTTTTCCCAGTTTACAAGTGTTTTATAGCCGAGGATGATATTTTCATCTTCCATTTCACGAATGGCGGCCGCAACAACACCTTCCTCCATGCCAAGCATAACTGCGATTTTGGACGCTGTAAGACGGCTGTCCGCTTCGAGCAATGTCAAGATTTTGTCTTTCACAATAATCACCCTTTCTTTTTGTAATAATATTAGTATTATAATACATAACGGCGGAAAAATCTACCCTTTTTTATACCGATTCAAAAAATAATTGAAAAATCCCCGTTTTTATGCTAATATTATAGGGTCAGCAAAGGAGGTAAATTATGAAATCAAACATAGTACAAAAACTTTCATTTTACCTTACCATGCTCCGTTCCCGCTACGGTGAGGGCGAATATTTTATCGGTATGGAAATAAGTTTTAAATCGGGGACAAAATCCTTCCCTGCAACAGTTAAAAAAGAGGGCGACGCACTTGTTATGAGATTTTCAGGTGCCACTATGCCTTTTGAATGGGATAAAATATGTGATATCGCAAAAGAGTACGATGCAATGACGCTCGTTTATAAAGAACGCGGTACGGATGCAATCATAAACGCGGACGGCAGAAATGTCACTCTCCGCTATGACGATATTGCCCCAATTGAGAAAAATACCACTGCAACGGTGGGCGACAGACAGTATCTTATCGCGCCGCCAAAGGCAAATGCTCTTCTTAAAGAAATCGGTATTATGGGGCAGAACGGCAAAATAAAAAACGATATGGTGCGTAAGTACAATCAGATTGACCATTTCGTTGAACTTATTGCCGATTACCTTAAAAAACTTGACGGCAAGATAGAGGTGCTTGACTGTGCCTGCGGAAAGAGTTATCTTTCGTTTGCGCTTAACTATTATCTTCGTGATGTCCTTAAAAAGGATTGCCATGTAACGGGTGTTGACTACTCGGAAGTGGTCATCGAGGCATCGAAAAAGAGTGCGAAAAACCTCGGCTATACGAATATGACTTTTGTCAAGGCTGACCTTACTACATACAAGCCTGAAAGAAAAGTCGATGTGGTAATAAGTCTGCACGCGTGCGACACGGCTACCGATATGGCTCTCGGTGCGGCAATAAATGCAGGCGCGAAGGCAATTTTTGCCGTGCCTTGCTGTCACAAGGAGCTTCTGGGACAGTATTCATACGAGCCTTTTGCGCCGCTTTTGAAATATGGAATATTCAAGGCGAGACAGGCGGATTTGCTCACCGATTCAATCCGTTGTCTCCTTCTTGAAGCATCGGGATACTCGGTTAGTGCGCAGGAATATATTTCCCCCGTTGAAACGCCGAAAAACCTTCTTATCAAGGCGTTCAAAGACGGAAAAAACATCAAAAAAGCAACCGAGGAATACTATAAATTAAAAGAGATGTTTGGCATAACACCCAAGCTTGAAACCCTTATAAATCTGGAGGAAAAATAATGGACTTTTCAGAAAAGACAGTAAAGAAAGATTATATTTTCCGCGGAGAAGTTATAAATCTTCGCGTGGACACAGTCACAACCCCATCGGGAAACACGGCGACACGCGAACTTGTTGAGCATCCCGGCGGAGTGTGCGTGGTACCTCTTTTTCCTGACGGAACGGTTATTATGGAATGGCAGTACCGCCGTCCGTTTGACACAACTACATTTGAAATTCCTGCAGGAAAACTTTTCCCCGACGAAGACCCCCTTGAATGCGGAAAAAGAGAACTTGAGGAAGAGACGGGATATTGTGCAAACAAATACACTTACCTTGGGAAAATGCTTCCCACACCCGGATTTTGCGGGGAAATCGTACATATGTACTTGGCGCAGGAACTTTACGAAGGAAAACTCAACCGCGACACGGACGAATTTATGGAGATAGAAAGAGTTCCGCTTGAAGAACTTGTTGATAAGGTTTTAAGCGGAGAAATAATCGATGCAAAAACCTGCATCGCGCTACTTAAAGTCAACGAAATGAAACAAAGAGGACTGATCTGATGAAGGTTTCTTTTTATGCACTCGGTTGCAGAGTAAATCAATACGAAATCGACTGCTACGCTAAAATGTTTTCCGATTACGGTTGGGAGATAGGCGAGTTTTCCGAAAAATGCGATGCCTATGTAATAAACACCTGTGCCATAACCAATGTAGGCGAGAGGAAAAGCCGCCAGATTATCCGCCGTGCAAAAAAGAATAATCCCGAAGCTGTCGTTGCAGTTACGGGTTGTTACGCGCAGACAAAAGCGGATGAGGTCAGAAAAATGCTTGAGGCAGACGTTGTGCTCGGCACATCAAACCGCGCTCAAATCGTAAAGTGCGTTGAAGCAAAGCTTCGCGGCGAAGACATATCCCTTATGGAGGACATAATGAAAAAGCGCCTCTACGAAGAGCTTGAATGTGACAGCGCCTGCGAGCGTACCCGTGCATATATAAAAATTCAGGATGGATGCGACAATTTCTGCTCGTACTGCATCGTGCCCTACGCGCGCGGCCCCGTGAGAAGCCGCCTTTTAGAAAATGTTGTAAAAGAGGCAGAAAGGCTTTCTTCAAAAGGATACCGTGAGGTCGTACTGACAGGTATCAGCGTTGCTTCTTACGGCAAGGATTTGTCGGACAAGAAAACACTTCAGGATGTTATAAAGGCAGTTTGTGAGGTGAACGGAATTGAGCGCGTACGCCTTTCCAGTATTTCTCCCAATGCTTTTACTGAAGAATTTACACAGTTTCTTGCTTCTCAGGAAAAGGTTTGCAGACATTTTCATATATCACTTCAGAGCGGTAGTTCTACTGTACTTAAGCGTATGAACAGAAAATATACGGCGGACGAATATCTTGAAACGCTTTCACGTATCCGTGCCCTTATGCCCGATGCAGGAATTACAACCGATATAATCTGCGGCTTTCCCGAAGAAACGGACGAGGAATTTAACGACACAATGGAATTTGTGAAAAAGGCGCATTTCCTTAAAACCCACATTTTCCCGTATTCCGAACGCAGCGGAACTGTTGCGGCGCAGATGCCCCAGCTTCCTCATTCACTCCGCGAAAAGCGTGCAGCGGAGCTTATTGCCATGACAAACGAGATTTCGCGTGAAGTTGAAGAAGAATTTGTCGGCAAGTGCGCAGATGTCCTTTTTGAACAGAAAAAAGGCGCTTTTACGGAGGGGCTTGCAGGAAATTATCTTCGCATATATGTAAAAACAGACGAGGAAATAGTGGGCGAAGTAAAAAAAGTGAAGATCATCGAGCGAAAAGATAATAAACTTATCGGCGAAGTGCAGTTGTAAAGACTGCACTTTTCTTTTCAAAACTCTTTACAAATCGCAGAAAAAATTATAGAATAGAATATCATAGGGAAAGTGGGGGCATAGGCTTGAAAAAAGGTGATATTGCTTTAATAATAATTGCCGTTATTGTCCTTGCGATATGGCTTTTTCCCTCGCAAAGCGGAGAAGTTGCAAAGGTTTATGTTGATGGCGAATTATGGAAAACTCTTCCACTCTCTGAAAACAGCGAAACTCTTATAGAAAGCGATTATGGCCAAAACACTGTCATAATAAAAGACGGCGAAGTTTATATATGTGACGCGGATTGCCCCGATAAGCTTTGCGAGAAGTCACGAATTGAAAAAGGCGGAAGCAGTATCGTCTGTCTTCCGAACCGCCTCAGCGTAATAATTGAAAACAAAAAATCCAATGAAAAGATTGATGTAGTAGTATGAATACAAGGATAGTTACAAGGACTGCGGCATTTACTGCGGCGGCAATACTGCTGGGCTATGTGGAAAGTCTTTTCCCACCTATAGCCGCAGGCGTTAAACTCGGACTTGCAAACACAGTTGTAATAACGGTGCTTTATACACAAAGCGTAAATCAGGCGTGGGCGGTAGCGATTATGAAAACTGTTTTGTGCGCGGCTCTTTTCGGAAGTGCATCATCGTTCGTGTACAGCTTTTCAGGAGCGATTATAAGCCTTTGTGTGATGATTATCGCGAAAAAAAGCAACCTTTTTTCCATTGTTGCGGTAAGCAGCCTTGGCGGAATATTTCATAATATGGCGCAGCTTTTATGTGCATACTTTTTCATAGGAAAAGGCGTGCTTTTCTATATCCCCGTGCTGTTTGTGTCGGGGGCATTGTGCGGAATACTTATCGGTATTGCCGCAAAAATCCTTGTGAGAAGGGGGAGTGAGCTTTTTGGCAAGGAATGATTATTTAAAACTTTCGGATGAAAAAGAAAAAGAAATAAAAGAGACCCTCGGGCTTGACATAAAAGACGTCATTCGCCGTAATCCTGAGCGCGACCGCGCCAAACTTACGCGCTCGTGTTATGTAAGGGATATCGAGAAAATTCTGCATCATCCCTACTATAATCGCTATACCGACAAGACACAGGTCTTTTCGTTTTACAAACATGACGATATTACGCGCCGTGCCCTTCACGTTCAGCTTGTTTCCCGAATTGCGAGAAATATCGGTCGTCTGCTCGGACTTGACCTTGACCTGATTGAAGCGATTGCCCTCGGTCACGATATGGGACATACGCCCTTCGGTCACGCGGGAGAGAGACTTCTTGGCGATATTTATTACGCGCGTACGGGACGCTATTTCAATCACAATGTTCACAGCGTAAGAGTGCTTGACAAGGTTTTTAACCTCAACATATCCCTCGACACTCTTGACGGGATTTTATGTCACAACGGCGAGCTTGAGCTTCAGGAATACAGACCCAGCGCAATTTCGGGCTTTGATGAATTTGATAAAAAGGTTGAGATGTGCTACATCGACAAGGAAGGTGTGAAAAAACTCATCCCCTCAACGCTTGAGGGATGTGTGGTGCGTGTAAGCGACATTATCGCCTACATCGGCAAGGACCGTCAAGATGCCGAGCGCGTGGGAGTGGATATTGCCTACGGCGGGAGCGATAATTCATATATGATAAATAATTTCGTTGTGAATATCGTCGAAAACAGCTTCGGGAAAGATTATATAAAAATGGACGAAGAGTATTTCGAGGCACTGAAGAAAGCGAAAGAGGACAATTACAAAAACATCTACCTTTCGCAAAGCGTGAACAAGCAGTATAAAACCTGCCTCAAACCGATGTTTGAGATGCTCTACGAAAAACTTTTGTCGCAGTACGGTGACGAGAAGAGTCTTCTCCACCGACACCATATAAAATATGTCAACCGCCGTCGCGGATACTACCAGACCGAGGCGGATTACATGGAAGAAAACCCGATTGACGATATCGTGGTAGATTACATCGCATCAATGACGGATGATTATTTCATTGACATTTGTGCGCATCTTCTGCCCGATGCGCCGACAGTACAATACACAGGATATTTCGATTCAAAAGGAAAGGAATAAAAGATATGGAAAACAAAAAAATGGCGGAGCTTTTACTCCCCAACATTGATAAAACAGGGGACTTCTACGAAAAAATTTACCCCGAAAGAAACCTTCCCGAAGGAGCAATGGTAACCCGTCTTGGACCCAGCCCGACAGGTTTTATCCACCTTGGAAACCTTTTCGGCGCGATTACCGACGAACGCCTTGCACATCTTTCAGGCGGTACTTTCTTTCTTCGAATCGAAGACACCGACCAGAAGCGTGAGGTTGAAGGCGCAGTTGATGTAGTTATCAACACCCTGCGCTATTTCGGTGTGGAATTTGACGAAGGCGCAACGAGTGATGGCGAGAAGGGTGACTACGGCCCCTACCGTCAGAGGCAGCGTGCTGAAATTTATCAGACATTTGCAAAAGAGCTTATTGAAAAAGGTCTTGCATACCCCTGCTTCTGTACCGAGGACGAGCTCAGCGCAATGCGTGAAAAACAGACCGAGCTCAAAGAAAACTTCGGCTACTACGGAAAATGGGCGGTTCACAGAAATATAACCGTAGAAGAGGCGGAAAAGAACATAAAAGAGGGCAAACCCTATGTTATCCGCTTCCGCGCGCCTGAAAATACGGGCAAGACATTTACCGTAACGGACGCAATTCGTGGCGAGCTTACAATGCCTGAAAACGAGCAGGATGTTGTAATCTTGAAATCTGACGGCATTCCCACATACCACTTTGCGCACGCAGTTGACGACCATCTTATGCGCACAACACACGTTGTACGTGGCGAAGAATGGCTTGCAACACTTCCCATTCATGTTCAGCTTTTCCGCGCGCTCGGTTGGAAGGCGCCCATCTACTGTCATACTGCACAGCTTATGAAGATAGACAACGGCGTAAAGCGTAAACTCAGCAAGCGTAAGGACCCCGAGCTTTCACTTGATTATTACAAGAGCGAGGGCTATCTCCCAGGTGCAGTATGGGAATACCTTTTAACCGTTCTTAACTCCAACTACGAGCAGTGGAGGATGGAAAATCCCGAAAAAGACGCTAAGGAGTTCCCCTTCACCGCAAAGAAAATGGGAATCAGCGGTTCGCTTTTTGACATTGATAAACTTAACGATGTCAGCAAGAATTACCTTGCAACTCTTGACAGCGAAACGGTTTACAACTACATCACCGACTGGGCAAAGGAATGTGATGAGGAATACTACAATCTCCTTACACGCGACAAGGATTTCTCGCTAGGTATGATTGCAATCGGACGTGGCGGTGAGAAGCCCAGAAAAGATATCAGCCATTGGAAACAGTCTAAGGATTTTTACAGCTTCTTCTTTGACGAACTGTTTAAAATAGAGGATAACTTCCCCGAAAATGTAAGCGAGGAAGACAGAAAGATTATTCTTCAGAAATATATGGAAACATACGACCACAACGACGACCAGCCGACATGGTTTGGTAAAGTCCGTGCGCTCGGTGAAGAACTCGGCTACGCTCCGCAGCCTAAACTTTACAAGAAAACCCCCGAAATGTATAAGGGTCATGTAGGCGATGTCAGCGGCGTTATCCGCGTTGCGATTACAGGCAGAACAAATTCGCCCGACATCTGGTGCGTTCAGCAGGTGCTTGGCGAAGAGCGCAGTATGGAGAGGATAAAGAAAGCGTATGAGCAGAAATAAAAAGCTCACCATAACAATATCAGTAATGCTGTGCGCGATTGTGTGCCTTGTTGAGATATTGCTTTTCCCTGCTCCAAAGGAAGTGCACGAGGAAGTGATTGCCTCTTCCGAACCACAAAAGGTGTCCTTCACTATAAAGGCGGTGGGGGACAACCTGATACATTCGCCCATATACAATTCGTGCAAACAGGAAGACGGATACAATTTCGACGGGCTTTATGAAAATATTGCCCCCTATATCAAGGATGCCGATATTGCAGCAATCAATCAGGAAACGATTTTTGTTGATGCCGCGCAAACTTTCAGCGGATATCCGTCCTTTGGCACACCTGAGCAGGTAGGGGAGAGCATCGAAAAAGCGGGTTTTAACCTTATCACTCATGCGACTAACCACACGTACGACCGAGGATACAGTGCGCTTATGCACACGATGGATTTCTGGAAACAGTATGACCATATCACAGTTCTCGGTGTAAACGAGAGCGAGGAAGAAAGTCAGAAAGTAGATGTTATCGAGAAAGGCGACCTTAAAGTTGCACTTCTCAATTTCACTTACGGACTTAATGGCTATAAACTGCCGTCCGACAAACCGTATCTTGTAAATCTGCTTGATTGCGGGGAGGGAAATGCTGAGCTTCTTGAAAAAGCGGAGGAGAGAGCCGACATAACCGTTGTTTTCTTCCATTTCGGTACGGAGTACACGCATACACCCACCGCACAGCAGAAAAAAGAAATTGAATTTTTAGTGCAAAACGGTGCTGATATTATAATCGGGGGACACCCCCATGTTATTCAGCCGGTGTGCGAGCATACAAGCGAAAACGGTAACAAGGCAGTCGTTTTTTACAGCCTCGGAAACTTTATTTCAAATCAGAGCGGTACCGATAAAATCCTTGGCGGTATGGCAAGTGTTACTATCGTGAAAGAGGACGGGAAAACCTTTGTGGAAAGCTATGAAATGCTTCCGACAGTCACCCATGCGGAAAACGGAAAGTACACAGCGTATATGCTTTCGGATTACACGGATGAGCTTGCAAAAAAGCACCGCAGAGCATCGGGCCTTACGGTTGAAAAACTGCAATCCCTTTTTGACAAAGTTATGGCAATAAACTAATGCTACAAATTGGGGACGGGGCAATTTCTGTTTAATAAAATACAAAAAACAAACAGCAGGTTAATTGACCTGCTGTTTTTATGTGTGGACTGTTGCGCAACAAAAAGTGCCCCTCTTGCTTGGGGACAGGTCAATTTTTGTTACGCCTGTAGCTTACAAAAAGTGCCCCTCTTGCTTGGGGACAGGTCAATTTTTGTTACGCCTGTAGCTTACAAAAAGTGCCCCGTCCCCAAACTGTTTGTCCCCAAACTGTTTACAAATTCGTGTGGCAGGCGACGGCTTTGCCGAGGATGCGGATGTTCTTACACTGCCTTTTTGTGTATATCATCGGTTTATATTTGGGGTTTTCCGCGATAAGAGTTACCGCTTCATCGCTGATATAAACTCTTTTAAGTGTAGCCTCATCATCAATCAGTACCGCGGCGATTTCACCGTCATCGACGCTGTCTTGCTTCCTTATAAATACAATATCGCCGTCCTTGATGCCTGCGCCTATCATTGAATCTCCGCGCACGCGCAGACAAAAATCGGCGCGCGTATCATCGATGGGCGAAAAGTATTCGCAATTTTCCTCCGCCAGAATCGGCTGACCTGCCGCAATTTTGCCAAGGAGGGGCAGAGCCGTTTCTTTCTTTTCGCCTTCGTCAGCATCCTCCCAACCCATCAGGTAGGCGGGTGAACAGTTAAATATCCTTGCCATCTCAAGCACCGTTGCGTGCTTGAGATTTTTTATTTCGCCGCTTTCGTATCGCTGCGCAGTTGCCTCCCTTACACCGAGCGCGTTTGCAAGTTCAAGGAGAGTCATATTGCATTCGAGGCGGCATTTTTTAATTCTTTCGTGTAATTTCATATTCATCAGTCCTTCAAAAATCGGGATTTTAAGGGCTTCCAAGGATATTTTAACACAAACTTACGCACTATGCAAGAAAAATTTTTAAAAAACTTACGTAAAAAGTATTGACTTTCGGCAAACCCCCTAATATACTAACTTACGCAAGACGTAAGAAGAGTCGAAACGCAACTTACACGAAAGGAAAGATGGAACATGAGATATTACGGTAAATTTTGTATAGTATGCGGTCGTCGCATACCCGAACTTTCCCTCAGACGAAGGACCTGCAGTGAATTTTGCCGCTCGCGCTACAACTGCGGCTACGCGCCGTACAAAAGCTACAGCGCGCTTCCTTACGAGGATTTGACCTCGATTCAGGAGGACGCTCACAAAATGGGTATGAGCTACGGCAAGTATATGGCTATGAAATACGAACAGCAACGAAAAAATACAAGAAGGAGTGAAAAATAATGCCAATGCTAATGGAATGCCCCTTCTACAAAAGGGACAGCTACCTGAAGCTTCACTGCGAGGGCGCAACGCTCAGATTCCCCGACAAGGATGCACGCAGTGAATTTGTGTTGGGCTACTGTGCAAACAGTTATTCGTGGCGCAAATGCCCTATTGCACATTGCCTTGAAAACTATTATTTCAGAAAGGAAGACGAATAATGGAAAAGCAAATAATGTGCCTTGAAAAACGCATTGATTCTTATAAAAAAGAAGTGCGTGAACTTCATGACGAGATAATTGCCCTGCGCCAGCTGCTTGACTGTGCGGCGGCAAACCTCATCCTCGTTTTAAAAGATGGCGAAACACCGTGCGCAATTTCAAAGGAAGATGTTAAGTGTGCGCTCGGCAAATACCACCTTGCCGCGAAGGAAGAGGACGGATTCTACATATTGGAGATATTATCCGAATGAATGTAATCTGGTCGCCGCAACCACGGCAGAAAATCTTTATGCAGCGCCGCGAGAACGAGGCACTTTACGGCGGTGCGGCAGGTGGAGGAAAGAGTGACTGTGCCATTGCCGAGGCGCTTCGTCAGGTGCATATTCCGCACTATCGGGGGCTTATTCTCAGAAAAACATATCCGCAATTATCGGAGATGGTTGACCGCAGCCACGAGATATATCTGCCATCATTTCCCGACGCGAAATATAACGAGCAAAAGCACTCGTGGACATTTCCGTCCGGCGCGAAAATATACTTCGGCGCGATGCAGCACACCAAAGACCGAACGAACTATCAGGGTAAAAGATACGACTTTATTGACTTTGACGAATTGACGCATTTTACATGGGACGAATACAGTTATCTTTTCAGCCGTAACCGTCCCAACGGCCCCGGTACGCGCTGTTATATCCGCGCGCAGGCAAATCCCGGAGGCATCGGTCACGGATGGGTGAAGGAGCGTTTTATCACTCCCGCTCCGCCAATGACACCCATCTGGGACGATGTCAAAATCGTTTTTCCCGACGGGAGAAGCGAAGTCCGCAGAAGAAGCAGAATTTTCATCCCGTCAAGCATTTTTGACAACAAAATCCTAATGCAAAACGACCCCGAGTACATAACGCGCCTTGCGTCACTTCCCGAAAACGAGAAAAGGGCGCTGCTCTACGGTGACTGGGACAGTTTTTCAGGTCAGGTTTTTACCGAATGGCGCAACAATCCCGACGGCTATATTACGCGCAAAAATACTCATGTGATTACGCCGTTTAAAATCCCGTCTACATGGAAAATTTACCGCGGATTTGACTTTGGATATTCGCGTCCGTTTTCGGTCGGCTGGTACGCCGTTGACCACGACGGACGGCTTTACCGCATCCGCGAGCTTTACGGTTGCACAGGCACTCCCAACGAGGGCGTCAGGTGGGAACCGCAGGAGATCGCGCGTCAGATAAAGCGGATTGAAAAAGAGGACATAAACCTTCGCGGCAGACACATTACGGGTATTGCAGACCCGTCCATATTTGACGAAAGCCGCGGCGAAAGTGTAGCGGTGATGATGGAGCGTGCGGGCGTCTATTTTGATAAGGCGGACAACACGCGTATTGCGGGAAAAATGCAACTTCACAACCGACTTGCCTTCGACGAGGGCGGTGTGCCGATGCTTTATATTTTTTCAACCTGCAAGCATTTTATAAGGACAATCCCCGCGCTTGTATACAGTCAAGTCGATGTTGAGGATATCGACACCACTACCGAGGACCATATCTACGACGAGGTGCGCTATGTAGCGATGCAAAACCCAATCAATCCGCCGCCGAAAAAATACGAAGAAGTAGTGTACGACCCGCTAGAACTGGGGTCTTACAACTACTACCGACGGGGGTGATTTTGTGAAAAATAAATACGACTGGGATAAACTGCGCGAGGAGTTTTCAAAGGACGGCTCGTCACTTTTAGCCTTCGCACAGAAAAAGGGCATAACCTATGCCACGCTCCACCGTCATTATAAGAACGAAAACTGGCAAAATGGCGAAAAATCACCGCTTGAAAAAGAAATTATGATTGCCGACCGCCTGACCGATGTGCTTAATGGTGCGATTGACGACGAAAAACAGTTTTACCGATATATCGTGAAAGAGAAAAACGGTTCTGACAGCGGCGAGGAGGAGCGAATTTTCGGAAAAATGGATATGCAGGCGCTCAACAACGCAATCAAGGCGCTTGATGCACTTGCCGAGATAAAACGGGGAATGTACGGGATACTCTCGCCTCTTGAAGAGAGGAAACTTGCCGAAAACAAAGGCGCAAATACCGAAAAAGAAGAAAATGAAACGGGCGTTGTAATTCTGCCCGAAGTGGAGGATGAAAAATGAAAATAAACGAACTTTTGGGAGGAAAGAACACTTCCCGAAAACGAAAAATCGGCGAAAGCGAAATAACGCTTGCCGCCGAGGTTCTGCGTGAATACAAGGAGGCAAAATCTTCGCTTGAGAACAGAATTGTCGAGGATGAGCAGTGGTGGAAATTGCGCCATTGGGACACGCTTAACAAGGATGACAAAAAGGAAGGCAGCCGTAGCGTCAGCGCATGGCTTTTCAATACCCTTGCGCAGAAACACGCCGACGCAATGGACAGTTATCCCGAGTCGAGTGTGCTTCCCCGTGACAAAGACGATGTCGAGGAGGCAGAAAAACTTTCGGGCATACTGCCTGCGATTATCGAACACAACAATTTTGAGGAAATTTATTCTGACAACTGGTGGTATAAATTGAAACACGGCTCGTGCGCATACGGCGTTTTCTGGAACAGCAGTGCAGAAAACGGACTTGGAGATATCGGGATAAAAAAGATAGACCTTCTTAATATCTTCTGGGAACCGGGCATAACTGACATTCAGAAGAGCCGAAACATTTTCATCGTAGATTTGCGTGACAAGGATGTGCTCGAAAGCGAGTATCCACACCTTCGCGGAAAAGAATTCGGTAACGCGATTGATATCAAGCAGTACATATACGACGACACGGTTGACACCAAAGACAAGGTGCTCGTGGTTGACTGGTATTACAAAATCCGTACCGCGGACGGAAAGAGCATACTTCACTACGCGAAATTTGTTGGAAACAACCTTCTCTTTGCATCAGAAAATCTGCCCGAATACGAAAATCGCGGATGGTATGACCACGGGGAATATCCCATCGTGATTGATACACTTTTCCCCGAAGAGGGAACTCCTGTAGGCTTCGGTCTTGTAGCAATTACGAAAAATCCGCAGATGTATATTGACCGTCTGAACGATGCAATCCTCGACAACGCCCTTATGGCGGCAAAACCGAGATATTTTGCTAAAATCAGCGCTGGTGTGAACGAGCAGGAATTTCTGGACTGGTCGCGCCCGATTGTGCATGTTGAGGGCGACATAAACGAGGAAAGACTGCGCCCGATAAGCGTGGCGTCACTTCCGTCATCGTGCATAAATATTTTGAATATGAAAATTGATGAACTCAAGGAAACAAGTTCAAACAGCGACTTTAACCGCGGAACTGCAATCGGCGGCGTAACGGCGGCAAGTGCCATCGCCGCACTTCAGGAGGCAGGCAACAAAGTAAGCCGCGATATGCTCAAAGCCACCTACCGTGCCTTTACGCGCATAAATTATCTGTGTATCGAGCTCATCCGTCAGTTTTATACCGAGCGTCGTTCATTCAGGATTGCAACTCCCGATGGCGGATATAAGTTTTCCGATTACAGTAACGAAAAACTCCTTGTACAGAAGGATAATAATTCGCTTTACAGAAAGAGCATTTTTGATATAGCCGTAAAAACTCAGAAGAAGAGTCCGTATACGCGACTTGAACAAAATGAACTTGCAAAAGAACTTTTCCGTCTCGGCTTTTTCAATCCTGAAAATGCGACGCAGTCACTTGCGGCGCTTGAAATTATGGATTTTGAAGGAAAGCGGGCAATCGAAGAAAAAATAAGAGAAATTTCAAACGCAAACCACTCTGACGAAAGGATGTAAAAAATGAAAGAAACTAAAAAGCGTACAATCCCCACCGAAAGCGCGCAGGTAGGGGAAGGTATAGATGCTGAAAAGAAAGCGACAGTCAGCACGTCGCAGGCGGGCGAAAAAGAAAGCCTTGACGCCGAGGGCAAAAGAGACAAGGATGCTGAATTTGAGGCACTGATTGAAAACGAATACAAAGAGCAGTTTTCCAAAAAAGTGCAGAAAATCATCAGCAAAAGATTAAGGGAGGTGAAAACTGTGAAGGAAGAGAAAGACACACTCACAGAAGAAAAGAAGGTTGAACTCATAAAGAGACTCATTATGGAAAACCGTGAACTCAAACAGCGTTTTGAGGAAGAAAAGCGCACCGCGGAAATGAAATCCCGCGCAGGTGAACTTAAAAGACAGGTCGAGGAAACAAAGGAAGTGTATTCTGACTTTGATTTCGAGGAAGAAATGAAAAATCCCGAATTCACAAGACTTCTCAAAGCAGGTGTGAAGGTTAAGGATGCCTACGAGGTTATAAACATTGACTCAATCATCGACAGAAGTTCAAAAAACGCTGAAAAGAAGGTTGTGGATTCAATCCGTGCAAAGGCAAACCGCCCCACCGAAAACGGCAGCGAAGGCGGTAGCGGAATCCTTCTTTCGGGCAACGCATCAAAACTTACAAAAAAACAGCGAGCAGACCTCGCAAAAAGAGCCGCAAAAGGCGAAAGAATCAGTTTATAAGAATGCGAAATGCGGAATGCGGAATGAAGGAAGATTTCCGCTACGGCGGAAATCCACAATCATTTCGAACTTCGAACTTCACATTTCGAATCAAAAAAACGAAAGGAATGAAATAAATGTTTAAATTTAATTTGCAGCATTTCGCCGCAGGTGAAACTGTGCACACAACAACGGGCACAGTCAATACCTCGGGCGAAGTGACACCCTATGGCGAGGGCGGCCTTTCAGCCCAGATGAAGACATACTACTCTGACTATCTTATTGATATGGCAGAGCCCAAACTCGTGCACGACCAGTTTGGTCAGAAGTGCCCCATCCCCAAGAACGGCGGTAAGGTAATCGAATTTCGTAAGTTCGACCCCCTTCCCAAGATGACAACACCTCTTATGGAAGGCGTAACACCCACAGGTCAGAAGATTGACATGGGCACAGTTTCTGCCGAAGTTAAGCAGTACGGCGGATTTATCGAACTTTCTGATATTCTGATGCTTACAGCAATCGACAACAATCTTGTTCAGGCGACAAAGCTTCTCGGCAATCAGGCTGGCAGAACACTTGACACAATCACTCGTGAAGTGCTTTCAGGCGGTACAAACGTACAGTTTGCCGAAGGTCAGGTGGCAAGTCGTGCTCTTCTTACAGGTGGCAAGGAGAGTGATAATCACTACCTTACAGTCGACGCTATAAGACGCGCCGTGCGTTACCTCAAGAAGATGAACGCCGAAACAATTAACGGCAGTTTCGTGGGCATTATCCACCCCGACACAGCGTATGACCTTATGAGTGACCCCAAGTGGCTCAATGTCAAGACTTATTCCGACCCCGAAGGCATCTATCAGGGCGAAATCGGTAAGATTGAAAATGTTCGTTTCGTTGAATCAAGCGAGGCGAAGGTTTTCCACGCAGAAGACCTTACAGCCCAGTCAAGAACTCTTACCGCGGCAAGTTTTGAGACTCTCGGCGAAGACGGTACAGTTACAGAAGGTTGCGGTATGCCCTCACTCTACAAACTCGTTGTAAAGGAAACTCTTGCTTCTGAAGATGCAGAGCGTCTTGTAGGCGCAATGCTTCAGATTAAGAATAACGGCGCTTACGAAACCATGGCTGTTACAGGTTTCAATGCCGAGGACAGCGCAATCTACCTTGAAAATGCCCCCGCTGGCGGCATTTCAGACGGTGATATCATCTTCCCCGGTGAAGCAGGTCTTGAAGGTTGCGATGTATATGCTACACTCATTATCGGTGACAACGCGTACGGTACAACTGAAATTGCGGGTGGCGGTCTCCAGCACATTGTAAAGCAGCTCGGCAGTGCAGGAACAAGCGACCCCCTCAATCAGCGTGCAAGCGCAGGCTGGAAGGCTACAAAGGCGGCAGTTCGTCTCGTTGAACCTTATATGGTCAGAATTGAAACTGCAAGTACTTTCGGAATGTAAAAAAACGCGATTTATAAGTGCGGAATGCAGAGTGTGAAATGCGGAGTGAAGGTAGGCATTGCTGACGCAAAACCTTTTGTTTTTTGACCAAAGATTTTTGCAAAAAAGCAAAAATCCACCAACATTTCGAACTTCGAACTTTGAATTTCGAACTTATTCGTAACTCAACAGGGAATTGCAGAAAGCTCTGCAATTCCCGACAAATAAAGGAGGAAAATTCTATGGCAACCAAAAAGAGTCAGGAAAAAAACGAAATCAGAAATCTTGACGAAAATACTCTTGTGGAAATCGAACTTTTCCGCGACAACAAGGATTACAAGGATAACGTTTTTGTGGCAGTAAACGGCGAAAGTTGCGTTATTGCGCGTGGCAAGAAAGTCAAGGTAAAGAAGAAGTTTGCCGATGTGATTTATCAGTCCATGCGTCAGGATATTAAGACTGCAAGACTTATGGACAATAAGTCCGACGAGTTTTATGCCGAAGCTGCCCAGAGAAATATGTAAAAGGGGGCTTTTATATGGCAAGTTTTAATCTTGGCCGCATAAAAGGCGAAAAAGGCGACAAGGGCGATACAGGTGCAAAGGGCGACCGCGGTGAAAAGGGAGAAAAGGGTGACACAGGCTCAAACGGACTCGACGGCAGAACTCCCGTGTTTACCGTCGGCGAAACCGTAACAATTTCTCCCGACGAGGAGGCTCACGTTGAACTCAACTCTGACGATACAGAAAACCCCGTGCTTTCTTTTTACATTCCGCGCGGACACAATGGCCGCGACGCAATGGGCGATATGCTTGCTGCCGTTTATGATACAGAAGGGAAGGGCGAGGACTTTTATAAGTACGCCGATTCTCTTTTTGAAAACGCGCTTAAAAAGGAAGATACTACCGTTGGCAGACTGACAGTAGGCGAAGCGGACGGAAAGAATGCAGTTGTAAGAAATATCAGTATGCGTTCCACTCTTCCCGAAAGTGCAGTCGAGGGCGATATCTGTATTATAACCGAGGACGAAAACACGAAAAGACTCGGTGACTGTGAAGTGGGAGACACTATGCTGATAGAAGAACACGGCGAGAGTGTCCCATACACAATTATCGCGAAGGATTATCACGGGGAAAACAACATCACGCTTATAAGAAAGAAAATTCCGTCTTTAGGGGTAAAATTCAACTATCAGGGCAACCAAATATATTCAATAAGTAATCTTGATATGGTTCTCAGCGCATTTACAAACAGATTTTCAGGCGAGGTCAGAAAAAATCTTATCTGCACACAGCTTAACGTAAATGATTCAAGATTCTGTTTTGCGCTTTCAAAAGATGAACTTGAGGGAATTGATTACTTAAAAGAACCCTCAAACCGTGTGACCGGAGATTCACTGGAGCAATATTTTACAAGGACTGTCACGGGCGAACGCGCGTATTTCGTAACAGCTGCAGGGGCACTTGCGCTTACTTATCAGTCTGATTACAAGCTGTACAGACCAACAATCGTTTTGCCGTCCTCTCTGGCGGTTGAAAACACTGTCAGCAAGGACTCTCCCGCAGTAAAAATGCCGGATACAAAAAAAGGGGTATACACATTTTTTGGGGGAGAATGGAAGGAGTGTGCATCGCTTTGACGATAAATACTGCAATTTCAGAGGCGCAG
Organism: uncultured Oscillospiraceae bacterium; assembly: GCA_964390145.1. GTDB lineage: Bacteria > Bacillota > Clostridia > UMGS1883 > UMGS1883 > UMGS1883. Next base: position 6,956 of record CAYMHB010000010.1, on the reverse strand, counting down.
ACTCTTCATCCCGACTCAATCCCCGATTCAATCAAGGTCAGGTGGCTTAGCGAACTTGACGGGAAAATTATGCGAGAGACGATGCTTTGCGATGATTTCACTTCTTACAGGTTCCCCGAAGATGGTGACAAACAACTTATCGTAAAAGAGCCCTATGACAACATTTACACTCTTTACATTATAGCGATGAGCGACTTTTTCAGCGGAGAAATGGAAAACTACGGCGCAAGCGCCGCGCTTTTTGATACGGCGTATACCGAGTTTCGCAAAAACTACATAAGAAGTCACATTCCGCCATTATCAGTCTTTAAAATTGCGAGGTGACACAATGAAACTTCCAATAATCAAAAAAAACAATCGCTACAAAAAAAGCATAATAAGCTTTGGCGGGATAAACAGGACAAGCAGCTTTGTCGACGGAGAAATGGAAGATGGGGTTGCCATATCGCACAGACTTTTTCCTGCAATCACGCAAAGACAAAAAAGCACACTTGTTTTTGCGTGTAATTCGCCATCAACGGCACTTTTTGCCGACAAGGAGTGTATTGCGGCAGACGGAGAGCTCTATTATGACCGCAAAAAAGTAGCCACGCTTTCTGCGGGTGAAAAAATGCTTGCAGTGCTCGGCAAAAAGATACTTGTATTCCCTGACAAATTGTATTACGACACGCGCACGGGCGAAGTTGGAGACCTTCGCGGACTTGCCGCATCGCAGGGAGCGCAGGTAACTTTTACGGGCAGTACTCTGACGGTTCCGGACATATATGTAAAGGAAGAGCGAACCATTGTAGAAGAAGTTTTCCCAAAAGATATGGATATTGTAACTTATGAAAGTGCGACAGTAAAAAGCGGTCAGGTTGTTTTTGGGAGTGCTTCCTTAAAAGACCCGTCACAACTGACAGACGGAACCATTTACAATGAAAAGTGCGCAAATGGAGAATATTGCATCGTGCAGAGTAGTGTCTATTCCGAAGAAGAGGAAAATTATACCGTCACAAGCGAAAAGGTAACCATAACAAATGTGATGAAAGATATTTTCAAGGAACTCCGCGAGGGGGATGTTGTAGAGATAGACGGATGCAGTGATATTACGGCGAACAATAAAAGTGCAACCATTGTTTCCAAAACTGATACCTCGCTGACCTTTGCCGAGGGAACATTTACCGAAGGAACAGAAAACGGATATGTAACCGTGCAGAGGAAAATTCCCGATTTTACCTGTATTCTGAGCTATGAAAACCGTCTCTGGGGATGTGAAAGCAATATCATATATGCATCCGCACTCGGCGATGCGACAAGCTTTTTCAGGTACAGAAATCTCTCAACAGACAGCTACACCATTGAAAGCAACAGCGCAGGCGATTTTACTGCCTGTACAGTGTACGGTAACGGATGTCTGTTTTTCAAGGAAAATGTGTGCTACCGACTTTTCGGCTCGCGCCCGTCCAATTTCCAGCTTTCACAATGTTTTGAAGGCGGAATCCTTCAGCGCGACAACAAAAGTATCGCAACTATAGGCGGAAGGCTTATCTACAAAGGAAACGGCGGAATATATGCCTATTCCGGAGGAACTCCGCAGCGCATATCCGACAAGCTGGGCGACATCGTGCTTGAAAATGCTGTCGCAGGAAGTGACGGAAAGCATTATTTCCTCACAGCAGACACTGAAAGTGGCCGCGAGGAATTCGTGTGGGACAGCGAGAAATATTTGTGGAGTAAATCAGGTATGGGAGACACTGTTTCTTATTTGTATTTTGGCGAGAATTTGTACAGACTGAAAAATAATGGGATAGAAAAAGCGGAAAAGGAATGTGACGAGACTGCGTCATGGAGCATAACCTTCCGTCCGTTTGATGAAGGGTACTACAAAACAAAAAACTACAGCCGTATCCATATTTCAGCCGAGCTTTTCAGCGATGCATATATTCAGACCGAAATACGAAAAGACGGCGGCTTGTGGGAAACCATAAATATCTCTTACGGCGATGAAAAAAAGTATGTGAATATTCCTTGCGTCATAAAAGGCTGTCACGAAGTACAGCTCAGGCTTTCAGGCAAAGGAAAAAGTATCATAAATTCCGTTGTCAGAGAATTCTCCGTAAACTGAGGTGATATAAATGTTTTTTTCAAAACTCAGCGATTTGTCAGGACTTGGTACAGAAGAAAAACTGAAAATGATTGAGAACCATCTGCGTACTCTGGAAGATGAACTCCAGTATATTCTGACACATCTTGACAGCAGTAACATTATCGAAATTGATACTGCAAAAACAAATATCTACAAGGGGGATGACAATGAGCTATAACAAAGATATTGACTATCAGGAAAAAATAAACGAAGCCGTAAAGGCAGGCGACTACGAGAGCGCCGCACAGTACGAAAAGAGCCGTAACGAGAAGATAGATGCCGAAAATCTTGATTACGAAAAGACCAATCGCTTCAGCGGATGGCTTGATAAAACAGACTATTCTGTCAAACTGCGCGAGCAGATGGATGGCGGTGCGTCTAAAAAAACCGTTGCGGACACACTCGGAAAAAGGGTTAAGAAGGCATCAGGAACAGAAGGGCTTATAAAGTACGCGAAAGACGATGTCTATGATGAGGCGGTGCGATATATTATGGGCGAAGGCTCCTTTACATATCAGGAAGGGGAACCTTCATATCAGGGAAAATACGACTCTCAGATTGAAAAACTCTTCAGGGAGCTTTCAAACGTCAAAAAGTTTTCGTACAACCCTCTGAACGACGAGCTCTATAAATATTATCAAAAGGAGTATCTTCGCGAGGGTGAGCGTGCAATGGAAGATGTTCTGGGAGAACTTGCTGCTGTCACCGGCGGTGTTGCATCGAGCTACGCGGCGGGAGTGGCGGCGCAAAGCAGGAACTATTACAATGAAAAACTCACAGACAAAATCCCTGAGCTTTATGAGGCTGCATATGAAAGATATCTGGATGAAATCGGCATAAAAGAGGATAAACTCAAAACACTTCTTGATATGAGAGATGACGATTACGAAATCTACAAAGACGAGGTCGAACAGTATAACCGAAACAGAGAATTTGAATACGAAAAATTCCTCGATGAGCAGGATTACGAAAAGTACTTAAGAGAAGAAGAACGCAACGACGCGGAATTCGAGTATGAAAAACTTATCGATGACCGCGATTATGAAAACTATCTTGCCGAAGAGAGAAGAAAAGACGAAGAAAGGGAATCGGAAAACCGCCAGAACAGTATAAAATGGGCAATCGAAAAATGGCAGACGCTTGGATATCTCGACGAGGAAAGTGCCAGAATTCTCGGGTTACCGGCAGGACTTCCGACTTCCGATTTCGACTACAGGAAAGCACAAAAATACAAAATTTATAGTAAATAAAACCCCAAAACCCCCCAATAAAATTCAAGAAAGACCTTGAAATCAAAGAAAAAGAATAGTATAATGTACACCATACTATAAATTTGATTGAAGGCTTGGTAAAATGTATAAAATTCTCGAAAAAAAGCCGCTTAATCCAACCGTTACAAAAATGGTTGTTGAGGCGCCGCTTGTCGCAAAAAGGGCTCAGGCAGGTCAGTTTATAATTTTCAGAACGAAAGAAGACAGCGAACGCGTTCCGCTCACTATTGCGGATTACGATCGCGAAAAGGGGACGATTACAATCATTTTCCAGGTTGTCGGTCAGTCCACAATGGAACTCAACTCCCTTTCCGAGGGCGAATATATCCAAGATTTTGTGGGACCTTTGGGAACTCCGAGTGAGCTTGACGGTCTTAAGAAAGTTTGTGTTGTAGGCGGTGGCGTAGGCTGTGCAATTGCATATCCCGTTGCAAAAAAGCTTCACGAAAACGGTGCCGTTGTGCATAGCGTTGTCGGCTTCAGAAATCGTGATCTCGTAATTCTGGAGGACGAATTCAATGATGTCAGCGACATCCTTAAAATCATGACCGACGACGGAAGTTACGGTGAAAAAGGACTTGTGACCGAAGCTCTCGAAAAACTCATTGCAGACGGTAACGAATATGACGAAGTTATCGCAATCGGCCCGCTTGTTATGATGAAATTTGTAAGTTTTTTGACTAAGAAATATAACATCAAAACGACTGTTTCGATGAATCCCATCATGGTTGACGGTACGGGAATGTGTGGCGGATGCCGACTTACCGTTGGCGGAGAAACTAAATTTGCCTGCGTTGACGGTCCCGATTTTGACGGGCATCAGGTAGATTTTGACGAAGCCATGAAAAGAGGCGGTGTCTACCGCGAATTTGAAGGCAAAAAGCGCGAGGAACATTGTAACCTCTTGAAAAAGGAGGTGCTCTGATATGCCAAATATGGAAATGAAAAAGACTCCCATGCCTGCACAAGCTCCCGAGGAAAGAAGAAAAAACTTCAAAGAGGTTGCGACAGGCTACACCTACGAAATGGCAATAAATGAGGCAAAGCGTTGTCTTAACTGCAAAACAAAGCCTTGTCAGAGCAAGTGCCCCGTAGCAATAGACATCCCCGCTTTTATTGAAAAACTTGCTGCAGAGGATATAAAGGGTGCCTATGAAGTTATAAGTCAGTCAAGTGCACTTCCTGCAATTTGCGGACGAGTTTGCCCGCAGGAAAGCCAGTGTGAAAGTGCCTGTGTGCGCGGTATAAAAGGGGAAAGTGTTGCTATCGGCAGACTTGAGCGATTTGTTGCGGACTACTGCCGTGAAAACTATGACCATAAGGTAGAAGCCCCTGCGTCAAACGGACTTAAAGTTGCCGTTGTCGGCGCAGGCCCGTCAGGACTTACCGCGGCAGGCGACCTCAGAAAACTCGGTTACGATGTAACTGTTTTCGAGGCTCTCCATACTGCAGGCGGAGTGCTCGTTTACGGAATTCCTGAATTCCGTCTTCCCAAGGACATTGTACGCGCAGAAATCAGCAAACTTACCCTTATGGGCGTAAAGATAGAAACAAATGTTGTCATCGGAAAGACCATCACGGTTGACGAGCTTTTCGAGGACGGCTTTGAAGCGGTTTATGTTGCAGGCGGAGCAGGTCTTCCCAGATTTATGAATATCAAGGGCGAAGCGCTTTGCGGTGTGTACAGCGCGAACGAATACTTAACCCGTGTTAATCTGATGAAGGCATATCTTCCCGAAAGCAAAACACCTATCAAAAAGAGCAGTCGTGTTGCAGTAGTCGGCGGCGGTAATGTTGCTATGGATGCGGCAAGAAGCGCTATGCGTCTCGGCGCGGATGAAGTTTATATCGTCTACCGCAGAGGCATGGAGGAGCTTCCCGCAAGGCTTGAGGAAATCGAGCATGCAGAGGAAGAAGGTATCATCTTCAAAACCCTTACCAATCCCATAGAAATCCTCGGCGACGAAAACGGAAATGTAACAGGCATCAAGTGTATGAAAATGGCTCTTGGCGAGCCTGACGAAAGCGGCAGAAGAAGACCTGTCTCGGTGGAAGGAAGCGAGTTTGTAATTGAACTTGATACTGTCATTATGTCAATCGGTACAAGCCCCAATCCGCTTATTCACAAGACTACACCCGGTCTTGAAACAAACAGACATGGATGCATCGTGACCGACGGCGACGACGGAAAAACATCACGCGAAGGCGTCTTTGCAGGCGGCGATGCCGTGACAGGTGCGGCAACCGTAATTCTTGCCATGGGTGCAGGAAAGAAAGCCGCAGCGGCTATTGATGAATATATCAAGAATAAAAACTAAAAAAAGTGAAAAAGTGTAACGACTTTCGGCAAACCCCCTGATATCCTATATCAGGGGGTTATTTTTGCTTAAAAGGAGGAAATATGAGTACGATAACCATAAAAATTAACGGACAGTTTGCGAGCAAAAGCAGTAAAAATGCAGGCGCGGCAGGAAGCAGCGGGGCCGAGGTCAAATTCATATTTGACGAGAGTTGGCGAAACTTTGCGAAACGCGTTTTGTGGCGTGATTGCAAGGGTGAAAATCTTACGAGCATAATTCTTATACCCGAGGTGACTGAGACAGACACTTACACATCTGAAATACCGTCTGTTGTAATGAAAAAAGCAGGGTGGTGTACCTTCACCGTGGAGGGATATCACACACTTAATCCCGAAGTGGTAAATAAGAGTGTAACAGACAGCCTTTTTGTTTCATATTCGCAAAACAGCGATGAAATTGCTTCTCCTTCTCCGAGCGAAGCGATGCAGCTTCAAAAAGAGTTCGAAGAGCTTATGCCAAAGGTCAGTGCCCTTATGAGCGATACAAGAAAAGAGCTTGACGCTCTTTGCAAAAATATCAGCGTGTGGGAAGAATATGACGAAAACAGATTTTATGAAGAAGGAAACAAGGTGACATTTGACGGCTCTACCTACTTGTGCAGGGAAGAATGTCTTGGAATTTCGCCCGAAAACGATGAGTTCTGGCTTCTTATTGCATCCCGCGGCAAACGCGGACAGACGGGAAATCAGGGACCGCAGGGGCCTCAGGGCGAACGCGGTGAAAAAGGCGAGTGCGGTGAAAAAGGAGAAAAAGGCGACATAGGTGAAAAGGGTGACCGAGGCGAGCGCGGACAGGGAGGAATTTGTGCCGCAGCAAACGGATTTTATACACTTTCCGTTGACGAAAACGGCGATCTGTGGATAAATTATCCCGATTCCACAACAGTTCCCAAGGCTCAGCTGAATGAAAACGGCGAGCTAATATTGACGCTTGACGGAGCAAATTATTCGTTCAATGTAGGTGATGTCCGCGGCCCTGCATTTACCTACGCGGATTTTACTCAGGAGCAGAAGGACGAGCTTCTTACTCTTGCTATTCCTGAAATAGCAGAGGTGAACGAGGCGGCACAGGAGGCAATAGAATCCTCTGAGAGTGCAAAAGAAGCTGCACAGAATGCAAAAACCTCCGAGGAAGCTTCCGAGCAGGCGCTTTCAGACCTTCTTTCGATGATAAATTCAGGCGACATTGTACTTGCGA
>CAYMHB010000009.1:0-40768 GCA_964390145.1 uncultured Oscillospiraceae bacterium | reverse complement strand
GACGCTATGTTTATAAGCTGACAAAGACCTCCCGAAAGGGAGGTCTTTTTGTTGATATATTTAGTAAATTGATGTTAAATAACTGTTGACCTTGCGAGTTATTTGCTGTATAATATTTTTAGAGAAACTTTTATGTTTTTTTGTGAAAGGTAGTGACAAAAAGATGAAAAATAACCTTAAAACAATGATATGTATTGTTGCTGCGTTGCTTGTGGCTACATCTGTTTGTGCTGCGGAAGTTGAACTTTACGCGCTTGATGGAAGAACATTATCAGTTGATGAGAGTTTAGTTGAGGCCTATACTGCAGAAGGTATGGGTTGGTATACTGAAAAACCCGTAACTATGTTTGCGCTTGACGGAAGAAGCATTGTTGTTGCGGCAAATGAGGTTGAGGCTTATAAGGTGGTAGGTTGGTATCTTGAAGAAGAACTTCCTGTTGAAGAAGAGACTGAACCTGAAATAGAAACAGAAAAAGAAGAAAATATTGAAACCTCGGTAGTTCCGACTAAGGTTTCAATTAAGTATACCGACGGAACAATCGTTTCCGTACCTGTGGAACATCTTAAAATGTACATTGCACTTGATTGGGTGAAGGTAGAAAATGAAGAACCTGTAGCTGAGTATGTAACAATGTACGATAAAAATGGTACTGCAAAGAAGGTTCCTGCAGATGAAGTTGCAAAGTATGAACTCGCAGGATGGAGTAAAACATTCCCTGTTGAGAATAACATGACAGTATTCTCATATACAGGTGAAACTAAGGAAATTCCTGTAAGTAAGTATGAGGAATTTAAAGCTCAGGGATGGTATTCAGCTTACGATGAGGCAGTATATTCCTATGCCGCTTTCGGTAACGGCGACGATATTCCCGGTGTTATGGAGCTTCTTGAAAACAAAAAATACGAACTCGCATTCAATACTGTTAAAGGCGCTATTGATAAGATAGAAGATGCTAATAGTGAATCTGAATATATCACAATGCTCTATTATCTCCGTACAACAGTAACTGATACCTGGAGAGAAGCAGCTAATTCTCCTCTCGGTTTCATCAATTATTGGTTTACCGATCGCGGAGAACAGAGATTTGTTATTTTTGAATACAGAAATATAAGCAACAGCAGAATCAAGTCTTTTGAAATCAACTTCGACATCTGCGATAAAGATGGAAAAGTTATCGAAACAAATTCAGGCTCATATTCAGTAAGCAACCTTCAGCTTGCGCCTTGCGAAAAAGCTCGTGTAGGTTGGGAAGCTGAGTCAGGTGCAGACGCAGTTTCTATTAAGAATGTAAAAGTTAAAGCGGTTACATTCACTGACGGTACTGTCTGGAAGGCAGCGGAATAATTAACAGCAAATACATCGGGGATTGTTATTTTACAATCCCCTGTATTTTTTGAGGTGTAGTATGAATATTGAAGAATTACGAAACTTAATAAATTATCATAGCAATCTCTATTACGTACAGGATGAACCCGAAATAAGTGACTTTGAATATGATAAACTTATGCAACAACTAAAAAAGATGGAGGCAGAAGACCCCGCTCTTATTACGCCTGATTCTCCGACTCAACGCATAGGGGGAAAGATTCTCGACGGTTTCGAAGAGGTAACTCATACCATACAGATGCAAAGTCTTAATGACGTTTTTGACAAAGAAAGCGTTATTGATTTTGGCTCTAAGTGTGAAGAGGCACTCGGCGAAAAAGTAGAATATATAACGGAACTTAAAATTGACGGATTAAGCGTTTCGCTTGAATACCGTGACGGGTACTTTTTCCGCGGCTCTACAAGAGGTGACGGCACGGTGGGAGAAGATGTCACCGAAAATCTTAAAACAATCAGAAATATTCCCTTGAAACTTAAAGAATCTCTGCCTTACCTTGAGGTGCGTGGAGAGGTTTATATGCCTCACGCAAGCTTTGAGGCTGTAAACAAATATCAGGCTGAAACAGGGCAGAAGGAATTCAAGAATCCGCGAAATGCTGCTGCAGGTTCACTTCGTCAGCTGGATAGCAGTGTTGCTGCGCAGAGAAAACTCGATATATATGTTTTCAATATTCAACAGATTGAGGGGAAAGAGATTTTAACACACAAAGAGGGGCTTGAATATCTCGCGTCGCTAGGTTTCAAAACAATCCCTGAAACCCCTGTTTGCGATTCGATAGAAGATGCTTTTTCTGTAATCGAGAAAATAGGTGAGATGAGGGGAGAACTGGGTTTTGACATTGATGGCGCAGTTGTAAAGGTCAACTCTCTTTCGCAGCGTGAAATACTCGGCTCAACCGCTAAATGTCCCAAATGGGCTGTTGCGTACAAATACCCTCCTGAAGTGAAAGAAACAACTCTTTTGGATATTGTCATTCAGGTTGGACGAACCGGTGTTTTAACACCAAATGCCGTGCTTGAAAGCGTAAGGCTTGCCGGTACAACCGTATCCAGAGCTACACTTCATAATATTGACTACATCAGAGAGAAAGATATTCGCATCGGAGACAGAGTTCTCGTGCAGAAAGCAGGAGATATAATTCCTGAGGTTTTGAGTGTTGTTAAAGAAAAGCGAAGCGGAAAAGAAATTTTGTTTCATATGCCCGATCTATGTCCTGTTTGTGGCGCAAAGGTATATCGCGAAGAGGGAGAAGTGGCATACCGCTGTACAGGTGTTGAATGTGATGCCCAGATTGCAAGAAACATCATTCACTTTGCATCCCGTGACGCTATGGATATTGAAGGAATGGGTCCTGCAATGGTAGAAAAATTGCTTGAAAACAAGATTATATCTTCGGTAGCAGATATATACGATATTAATACGGATGATGTTGCTGCTCTTGAAAAAATGGGTAAAAAAAGTGCCGAAAATCTTGCGAGCGCTATTGAAAAAAGCAAGGAAAATGACCTGTCAAAACTAATTTTCGCGCTTGGCATAAGACATGTTGGAGCAAGAAATGCTCAAATTTTAGCACAGCACTTTAAAACCCTTGATAATCTTATCGCGGCGGACAAGGAAACGATATCGTCGGTAAATGAAATAGGAGAAATAATTGCTGAAAGTATAGTTTTTTATTTTGAGCAGACTCAGAATAAGGAAACTGTTGAGAAACTTCGTACACATGGAGTAAACTTCAACTGTACGGAACTGAAAAAAGAAGGAATCTTCACAGGTAAAGTCTTTGTTCTTACAGGAACGCTTCCTACAATGAACCGCAACGAAGCCTCAAAGCTTATTTCTGATAATGGCGGAAAGGTTTCCTCATCAGTAAGTAAAAAGACGGATTATGTTCTTGCGGGGGAAGAAGCAGGAAGTAAACTTGACAAGGCAAACGCTCTTGGAATAAGTGTAATTTCCGAAGAAGAGTTCCTCAAAATGCTTTCCTGACATCACAGAAGATAAATTATTTATTTTTATCAAAAATTTCTTGCCTTTATGCTACAGATATAGTATAATATAATCACAAAGACACCAAATAAATTTTAGGAGGGCTTAGTATGTTAAATGTTATTATTGGAGAAAAGGGCACCGGCAAAACCGCGAAACTTATTGAGGCTGTACATAAAGCTGAAAAAGCTGCTACAGGTAATGTTGTTTTCGTTAATAAGGGAAAAAGACATGTCCTTGATCTTTCACATAAAGTAAGACTTGTTGACACAGAGGAATATGGTGTTTCAACATACGAAGAATTCTACGGATTCATCGGCGGTATGCTTTCTCAGAACTATGACATCGCTCACATCTTTGTTGATAGTATTACAAAGATTGTTAATGACGATTTAGTAGCTCTTGAGAAGTTCCTTGATAAGGTTGAAGGTATTGCAGCGCAGAATAATGCTGAAATCCAGATCATCCTCAGCCTTAACCCTGCAGATGCACCGGAAGGCATCAGAAAGTACGTTAAATAATCGAGAGTAAATTCTAAAACCCTCTTTCGCGTAATATACTTACGTGAAAGAGGGTTTTTTGATGCGTAAAATCATTTTACTATTTTTCATAATATTAAATTTGATTCCGCTGCGAGCAAACTCAATAAGCGCCAAAAGTGCCATTTTGATTGATGCGGGAAGCGGAAGAGTTCTTTTTGAACATAATGCTCATGAAAAATTGCCGATGGCAAGCACTACAAAAATAATGACAGCTCTTCTTGCCTGTGAAAGTAAACAGTTAAATGAAACTGTAAAGGCAAGTCCCTTTGCAGTCGGAACGGAAGGGTCGTCCCTCTGGTTAAAATCGGGCGAGGAACAAACTCTTGAAAATTTAGTATATGGCCTTATGCTTAAAAGCGGAAATGATGCTGCTGTATGTATAGCTGAGCACCTTTCCGGAAACGTAGATGCTTTCGCGCTTGTGATGAATGAAAGAGCACGGAAATTAGGGGCGAAAAATACGCACTTTAAAAACCCGCACGGGCTTGATGCAGAGGGACACTACACAACTGCATATGATTTAGCGTTAATTACTCGAAACGCAATGAAAATAAAAGAATTCAGAAAAATTGTAGCAACAAAAACATACACAATTCCGATGCAGGGCGAAAAATGGGATAGGGCACTTACTAATCATAATAAATTACTGTGGAAATTTGACGGATGCAACGGGATTAAAACAGGATTTACAAAAAAATCGGGAAGATGTCTTGTTACAAGCGCAAAAAAAGGAGAAGAAGAGTATATTTGCGTAACACTTAATGCCCCTGATGACTGGAATGACCATACATATCTTCTGAATTTGGGGTTTGATAATTTTGATAATATGAAAGTTTTCGAAAAAGGAACACGCGCCAAAACTGTAACATACGATAAAAAATATAACAGAAAAGTAAGAGTCCTCTTTTCAGAAGATTTTAATATTGCAGCAGGAAAAGATGATAAAATCGCCACAAAAATCAAAATCAACAAAATTAAATACCCTGCAAAGAAAGGCTCTGTTGCAGGGTATGGTTATATTTATTGTAACGGGGAAGAAGTGGGTAAAATTCCGTTAGTATTAGAAAAAGATATAAGCAAAATAACCTTCTGGGGAAAATTGAAACACTTCTTGCGAACATTCTTTAAATGGTAATTATTTATCAGCAATTATTTTATTTGCAAGATCTATTGCCGCTTCATACCCGGCAAGTTGCTTTTTGAGCTGATCTTTTCGCGGATAATATCTTATTATAACATAATGGTCCGACAAATCGATTCCGCAATCTTCAAGGAGTTTGTTTCCTGATAAACTCACACCGTAATTGATTCCGTGTACGGTGAGAAATTCAGCATCTTCAGGAAGATTCTTTGCCCAGCTTTCAACGGGAGCATATGGGCAATCTTCAGGAAATTCTCCTGTATAAAGCTGAGCAACTTCCTTATCCATAATAAAGATGTATTTTTCATCTTCGGCAAATGCCAACTGCAATTTTGTAGAGGCAGCGCTTATATATTCAATATCTGCTTGCTTAGGATTGCTCTGTATCAGAAGGGTGCTGAGAAACAAAGAGCTTTCTCCGTTTTTATCAACATCTTCGCACAAATTGGAAAGCTTTTCTGTGAGCACATCTTCATTTTCGGGAGAAATAATGTTATTTGCTGCATATGTTAAAGACAGATCGTATTTAGGTGCAGACAATTTAGCATATATAGTAACACCAACAGCAATCGCTAATATAAGCGGGATGATCACGTACCATCTGTAATATTCCCAATAGTATTCCCACCATGCTTTTGTGAATTTTTCAGGCATATTGCCATATTTTTCTGACATTTAAAGTACCTGCTTCCAATTAGTATTTTACTCAATTATATCCCAAAATAAAGTGCCAGTCAATATTGGCTTTATGAACTTTCTGTAACAAATATTTTCGAATTCATTATTGACAAATGGTTGCCGTTGTGCTACTATAAATAAAAATCAATATGGATGGAGGTCGCACTGTATCAAGAGTAGCGTACAATAAAAGGTCTTCGCAAGGCTATGTTGTGTGTGAAAGGGGTAGGTGCCGAAGCGGGTCGAGGCGTAAGACTTAGCTGACAAAACGAAATAAGATTTGTTTTGTTGTCGCATTTTTTGTGCGGAGAGCTATCATATTTTATTTTTTTATATCAAGGATACTATGTGTTCCTGTGTGTGAAATTGTGAGGCTTTCTGTCTGGAAAGCCTCTTTTATATTTGGAAAGGATGAAAATTATGAAGAAAAAAGAAGTTTTTAGAGGAGTAGCAACTGCGCTTATAACACCCCTTGATGAAAACGGAGTAAACTACGAAGAACTTGGCAGACTGATTGACTGGCAAATAGAGGAAGGAATAAACGCCCTTGTAATCTGCGGCACTACAGGTGAAGCATCAACACTGACCGATGAAGAGCACCGTGAGGCAATAAAATATGCCGTAGAGCGCGTTAATAAAAGAGTTCCTGTAATTGCCGGCACAGGAAGTAATGATACTGATTATGCAGTTTCGCTTACAAAGTTTGCGTGTGAGGTGGGAGTAGACGGAGTACTTGTTGTAACACCCTATTATAACAAGACTTCACAGGAAGGGCTTGTAAGGATGTTTACTGCTATTGCAGACAATAGCACCGTACCGGTAATATTATACAATGTGCCTTCAAGAACAGGAGTAAACATTGATAGTACAACATATAAAATTCTTTCAAAACATCCGATGATTTCAGGTATTAAAGAGGCAAGCGGAAATATAAGTGCTCTCGCCACAACTGCTTCGCTGGTGGATGGCGAGCTTGACATTTATTCAGGAAATGACGATGAAATTGTGCCGATAATGTCGCTCGGCGGAAAAGGTGTAATTTCAGTTTTATCCAATGTTATGCCAAAGAAAACTGTTGAAATCTGCGACAGATTTTTTAACGGAGATGTAGACGGCGCAAGAAAATTACAACTTGAGTTGTTGCCCTTGATTCACGCGCTGTTCTCAGATGTTAATCCTATTCCCGTAAAGGCTGCAATGGCAAAAATGGGATTTTGTAAGAACTATTTAAGACTTCCTCTTGTAGAACTTCCCGAAGCCAAGGAAAAGGGTCTGTTTGAACTTATGAAGGAGCAAGGTCTTATCTGAACGAGGTGTTAAAATGTTTATAGCAAATAATTTGTCGGTCAACAGTGACGGTCATCTTCTGTTTGCGGATATGGATACTGTAGACCTTGCCAAAAAATACAAAACCCCTCTTTATCTGATGGATGAAGATAAAATTCGAGACAAGTGCCGCGCTTTCAAAAAGGCGGTAAGCCGATATTTTTCTTCTGCCGATATTCTCTATGCAAGTAAAGCGGCAGCCTTTGTGAGAATGTATGAGATAGTAAATGAAGAGGGGCTTTGCGTGGATGTCGTTTCAGGCGGAGAATTATATACCGCCATACACGCCGGCTTTCCGATTGAAAAAATTTACTTTCACGGAAACAATAAATCACTCGACGAAATAGAATATGCCGTTGAGAGCGGCATAGGGTATTTTATTGTCGATAACTTGTATGAGCTTGAATATGTGAATAAAATCGCAGCTGAAAAGAATAAAAAGCAGAAGATTCTTTTAAGAATTACTCCCAATATTGATCCCCACACGTTTGAGGCTGTATCAACGGGGAAGATAGACTCGAAGTTTGGATTCGCGATTGAAACAGGACAGGCTCAAGAAGCTGTAGAAAAGGCACTCTCCTGCAAAAACACAGAACTTGCAGGTTATCACTGTCATATCGGCTCGCAGGTTTTTGAACATAATCTTTTCAGCGATTCTGCAAGAATAATGTTTGAGTTTTCAGCGCAAATGAGAAGTGCTTTCGGGTATGAGGCAAAGGTTATGAATCTCGGTGGAGGGTTCGGTGTCCGCTATGTGGAAGAAGATGTTGAAGTCGATATCGACGGTTGCATTTGTGAGATTTCCCGTACTGTAAAGGAAGAATGTTCAAGGCTTAATCTTAATGAACCGAAAATTCTTTTTGAACCCGGAAGAAGTATCGTCGGTGACTGCGGAATAACTCTTTATACCATAGGAAACATCAAGGTAATTCCGGAATATAAAAAATATGTTGCTGTTGACGGCGGTATGTCAGATAATCCAAGATATGCACTTTATCAATCTCCGTATACTGCAGTAATTGCCAATAAGGCGGATAAGGATAGAGATTTTCTGTGCACGATAGCAGGAAAATGCTGTGAATCAGGAGATTTGATACAGGAAGATGTAATGTTACAGACTCCTGAGTTTGGGGATATTCTTGCAGTTTTCTCGACAGGCGCATATAACTACTCAATGGCATCAAATTACAACAAGATTCCAAGACCGCCGATTGTAATGGTTAAAAACCGTGAAGATTATGTAGCGGTAAAAAGAGAAACCTACGAAGATATCATAAAAAATGAAATAGTGTAATATTGGCCCCCACCAGATAAGGTAGTATTGTCCTAAGAATCGTCTTTTTTGCGAATTTCCGTGTTAAAAGAAAATAAGGCTTCAAAACCATTACTTCCTTATCTGGCGGTGGCCTTGACTTAATACCTTTTTTGAATTATAATACTATGTGCTTAGTATTTCAAAGGAGAAAACAAAAATGGCAGGTTTTTTTTACTATTCAAAGTCAGGAAAAGGTGTAAAAAAAGGAGATCTTGAAAAGAGCGGAGTCGGACTTTATTTCGACATACTCGGAAGAAGAATCTGGAAACTTATTACGCTTAATCTGATGTATCTTGTTGTGTCAATCCCCGCAATTATCATTTCGTATGGAATATCAACATATCTTTTGACATACTTATTATCCCTTACCGGAATGAATATGGCTGAAGCTGCGGACATGATTCAGATACTCATAATCTTTATGGCAGCGGTGCTTTTTCAGATTTTCGGAAGCGGTCCAGCAACTGCTTCAATGTGTTTCATATTAAGGAAATATGTAAAAGACACTCATGTTTGGATTTTTTCTGACTTTTTTGAACATTTTAAAAAGAATTTCAAGCAAGGAATTGCGGTTTATGTGATAAATACTATTGTATCAATAGCCTTAATTGTAGCATATATATTCTATTCTCTTATAATGAGAAGCTCGCTCGGTGATGTTTTAGCGCTTGTGATTATAATAACTTCCGCGTTTTTCTGTATGATGCAGATGTACGTATATCAGCTCATGGCAGGATTTAACTTTAAAGTGAAAGATATTTATAAGAATTCCCTTTTGCTCACAATGATTAAACTTCCGTGGAATATATTGGTTGTAGCTGTGGTGGGTCTTGTGATGTATGCTATGTATTCTGTCGCCCTTACAAGTCCTTTGATTGCTGTTGTTATCTTTGTGGCGATATATATCGTGCTTGTTAATTACACACAAATATTTATGACAAACAATATCATAAAGGAATATGTTTTAGAACCGAGTATTCAAAAAGAAGAAAATTCAGAAAAATAAATCGATAAAAGGAACTGTTCAACAGTTCCTTTTTATGTTTTTTTGATTGATTTAGGTTGATAAATATGGTAAAATAAGTCTGATATTTAGAAACGGGAGAATATTATGCAGAAAAAAGCGTTTATATACATAATACTCGCAGGAATACTGTGGGGAACATCAGGCCTTTTTGTAAGTGTGCTTACACCGATGGGACTTACAGCGTTGCAGATAACTGCAATTCGTGGGATTGTGTCAGCAATATGTATGGCAGTTTATGTGCTTTTTCACGATCGAAGTCTTTTTAAAGCAACAAAAAAAGAACTCATTTTTTTTGCGCTCAGCGGTTTTGCTGTGTTTTCAACATCTGCCTGTTACTTTTTATCAATGCAGGCGTCTTCTGTATCAACGGCTGTTGTTTTGATGTATACTGCCCCTGTTTTTGTGATGATCTATTCAGTATTATTTTTAGGGGAAAAATTTACGTCGCTGAAATTTGTTTCGCTTGTTTTAGTAATGATAGGATCATGTTTGGTATCGGGTATAATAGGCGGATTCAAATACAGTGCAGAAGGGATACTTTTTGGTCTCGCTGCAGGGATTTCATACAGCGCGTATAATGTCATAACGAAAATAGAAATGAGGCATAATTGCAAACCTTTATCAGCGAGTATGTACAGTTTTATTTTCATGTCGATAGCATCGATTATTTTTTCCAAGCCGATGGGGATATTGGAGGTAGCTGCAAAAATTCCTTCGTCTGTTGTTTTTATGATTCTCTGCGGTATCTGTACCTGTGTGCTGCCATATTTTTTATATACGCTTTCACTCCGATTTTTGCCTGTCGGTACAGCAGCATCGCTTGGAATTGTTGAACCCGTGGCAGCTACTTTATTTAGTGTGGCGTTGCTCGGTGAAAAACTGGAATTGTATACTTTTATGGGAATTGTATTGATATTGGCAGCAGTGTTTTTGCTTAGTATCACAGGAGAAGAGTAAAGAAAAAAGGTAGTCTTTATGAAAACAGTATTTATAATGAACCCATGTGCAGGAAAAGGAAATAGCGCAAAGATTTTAGTTGAAAAGATTAAATCTTTATCAGATATTGAGAAAGAACTATACATAACGAAGGCGGTAGGAGACGCAACCCGATTTGTCAGAGATTACTGTAAAGCTCAAGGCACTGCGCGATTTATCGCTTGTGGCGGAGATGGAACATTAAGCGAAGTATTAAACGGTGTAATAGGATTTTGTGATGCAGAGATAGGGGCGATTCCTATAGGAACCGGGAACGATTTTTGCCGTAATTTTGAAAGAGAGAGTCTGTTTAATGATGCTTTGACACAGGTTTACGGAAAGACTGTGAAATGTGATGCTATCCGTTATGTCGCTGATACTCCTTGCGGCACTGTTACAGGATATTGCGCAAATATGTTTAATATCGGGTTTGATTGCAATGTTGCAGATTTGACTGCTAAAATGAAAAAGAAGCCTTTTTTATCAGGCTCCTTAGCATATTTTCTTTCGATTTTCGTTACCTTGATCAGAAAAAAAGGCGCAGATTTAAAAATCGAAACAGATGGCAAAGAAGTACATAATGGAAAACTGCTTCTCACTTCTGTTGCCAATGGATGCTATTGCGGAGGAGGAATTAAAAGCAATCCTCTTGCATCAATTTGTGACGGTACTATCAATGTAAATATTATTAAAAATGTTCCAAGATATAAATTTTTGTATTTGCTTCCGTTCTATATGAAAGGGAATCATCTGAAAATTAAGAATATTGGCAAAACGATCCAGAATATAAAGTGTTCCAAAATAAAAATCACGCCTCTGGCGGGAAATATGCGTCTGTGCGTAGACGGGGAAATAATTGATGCAGGGGAGACAACATTTGAAATCTATCCCTCGGCATTTAATTTTGTCGTTCCAGCTGCAAAAAACAAGGGAAGTTTATCTGAAAAAAGCTTGCAAATATAAAGAAAAAGGCATCCTCAGGATGCCTTTTTCTGGTGCTCGAGACCGGGATCGAACCGGTACGTCTTTGAGGGACACGGGATTTTAAGTCCCGGGCGTCTGCCAGTTCCGCCACTCGAGCAAGCACAACTTATTATAATGTAAAAAAAAGCAAATGTCAATGCTTTTGTCGTAAAAAAACAGCCACCTCTTTTCAGCGGTGGCTGTTATGTTTTTATTCAGTTCCAAAAAGTCTGTCGCCTGCGTCGCCGAGACCGGGAAGAATATAACCCTTTTCGTTAAGTCTGTCGTCAAGAACACCGAGATATATATGAACGTCAGGGTGTGCGCTGAGGACCTTGTCAACGCCAACCTGTGCGCCAACGATGCTTAAAACCTTGATTTTCTTTGCGCCCTTTTCCTTAAGTAGAGAAATTGCTGCTGCAAGAGAACCTCCCGTTGCAAGCATGGGGTCGAGAACAAAAGCAGTTCTTTCAGAAATATCTGCAGGAAGATTGCAGTAGTACTGCTCAGGCTCAAGTGTTTCGTGGTTGCGGCACATACCGATATGGCCGATTTTAGCAGCAGGAAGAATGGTAAGCATTCCGTCAACCATTCCAAGACCTGCGCGGAGAATAGGTACCAAAACAGGCTTTTCAGTGGTAATCATTTCGCAGTGTGCTGTCATAAGTGGTGTGGGAATTTCAACGGGAGTTGTCTTCATATCTCGAGTTGCTTCGTAACAAATAAGCATTGCGATTTCACTTACAAGTTCGCGGAATTCCTTACCACCTGTATTTTCGTGACGCAGAATTGCGAGTTTGTGAGAAATCAATGGATGATTCATAACTGTAAAGTTTTCCATTTATCTGCACCGTCCTTATATCATTTGTTTAATACCATTATACCTCTTTAGTTTTGCTTTGTCCACACTTATTTTGATTTCGGTCTCGAAATTAAAGACATAATTACCGCAAAAAAGGTTGCTGCGGCAATTCCGCCTGCAGTAGCGGTAAGCCCGCCTGTGAAGATACCTAAAAATCCGTCTTTTTCAACCGCTTTCTTGACACCTTGAAAAAGTGTGTGCCCAAATCCTGTCAACGGGACTGTTACGCCCGCTCCAGCGAATTTTTCGAGTTTTTCATATAATCCAAGCAGTGAAAGAATAACGCCGCTGCACACATATCCTGTAAGAAGTTTTGCAGGAGTAAGTGCGGTTTTATCTATAAATATCTGACCGATAGTACATATTAAACCACCGATGATAAACGCCCATAAATAATTCACAATAATTCGCCTCCTGATACTATTATTGTGAGGTTCGGACAATTTATTCTTTATTAAGGAGTTTTTCTTTATATTTTTGTCTGTATTCGCTTGGTGAAACGCCAAGATGTTTCTTGAAAATGTCGTTAAAACGCTGCTGGGCACTGAAACCTACCGATGAGGCAATATCGCCAACTTTAAGGTTTGTTTCTTCCAAAAGGGATTTCGCTTTTTCGATTCTCACACTTAACAGATACTGTATAGGACTTATTTTATAGTACTTTTTGAACGCTCTGGCAAAGTGGCTCGTGGAAAGATATACATAACCCGCAACATCAGAAAGTGAAATGTCGTTATTATAATTGTTGTTAATATATCCTTTGGCAGACTCTAAAATTTCCTGCAGTTTATGTCCTTTGGTTGAAAGATTAGTTTCCCATTGTTCACGCAGACTTCTGCTGAGCCATACAAAAAGTTCCATAGTAAGCAGACTTCTTAAAAAAGCGCTTTCTCCATCAGGAGACTTGTCCTCATGCATAATTTGTTGCATTATTGTAGAAATATTTGAGCAATAATTACTTGAAAGTTTGAAAAAACCGCCAAAATCGTTGTTTTCAGAAATGAAAGAGAGAAAATCGTTGGCGCTGATATCGGAAATATTTGTTTCGTCACTTCTCGCAAATACGAATTTAAGCACAATAAATCTGCAAGGACGCGTACTTTCGACCTTGAGGTAGTGCGGAATTCTTGGCTTTATAAGGATAAGGTCGTCTGTGCGAACGCTGATAGTTGTGTCGTCAATATAAAAGGTTCCGCGGTCAATTTCCTGCAGATAAACAAGCTCAAATTCGTCGTGAACGCTTATGTGGTCAGGATGGTGTCTTGCATCCATAATTTTCTGCACCGTTTTAACTACAACGGGAAGACCTGTTTCTGAATTTACAAGATTTTGCCAAATTCGAGGAAATTCACTCATTTACAACACCTTTCTTAAAAAATATTTTAACTTATTATACTATAGATATTTACAAATTGCAATTAAATATGTTAAAATAGATACATATTAGAAAGTACGAAAGAAAGGCTGTGGTTTCATGCAGAAAAAATATAAAAGAGTTCTTATCAAGATGAGTGGTGAGGCTCTTGCCGGGGAAAAAGGTTTCGGTCTTGATGAAAAAACACTTGATGGAATTGCTAAAACTATCAAAGAATGTACAAAAATGGGCGTTGAAATCGCTGTCGTTGTAGGCGGCGGCAATTTCTGGCGCGGAAGAACAGGTGAGAATATGGAGCGCACACGCGCGGACCATATGGGTATGCTTGCAACTGTAATAAATTCTCTTGCTCTTTGTGATGCGTTTGAGCGTAACGGAATTCCAACACGCGTACAGACTGCAATTGAAATGAAACAGATTGCTGAAACTTACATAAGAGGAAGAGCAGTTCGTCATCTTGAAAAGGGAAGAGTTGTAATTTTCGGTTGCGGTACAGGAAATCCATTCTTCTCAACCGACACAACAGCAGCGCTCCGTGCAGCTGAAATTGATGCAGATGCAATCCTTCTTGCCAAAAAGGTTGATGGTGTATATGACAGCGACCCCGCTACCAACCCCAATGCAGTCAAATATGATTCAATTTCTTATATAGATGTGCTCAACAAAGGGCTTGGCGTTATGGATACAACAGCAACATCGCTTTGTATGGACAACAAGATGCCCATTCGCGTATTCGGACTTTCTGATCCTGATAATATTAAGAGAGTTCTTAATGGCGAAGAAATAGGCACACTCGTTTATGCTTGATTTTTATTTATAATTTTTAATAATTGGAGGAATAAACAATGAAAAACGATTATCCTGAAATTTCGGCAAAAATGGAAAAAGCAATCAACTATTTTGTAGAGGACCTTGGTTCTATTCGTGCAGGAAGAGCAAGCACTACCGTTCTTAACAAATTAAGTGTTGACTATTATGGCACAATGACACCTGTTCCTCAGGTTGCAGCGGTTTCTACTCCTGATGCAAGAACAATCACAATCCAGCCTTGGGATGCAACACTTGTAAAAGAAATTGAAAAAGCAATTTTAGCTTCCGAACTTGGAATAAATCCTCAGAACGACGGTAAGATTATTCGCCTTTCATTTCCACAGCTTACCGAAGACCGTCGTAAAGAACTTACAAAAACTGTTGCAAAGAAAGCGGAAGATTGCAAGGTTGTAATACGCGGTATTAGAAGAGACGAAATTGAAAAATACAAAACTATGAAGAAAAAGAGCGAAATTACGGAAGATGACCTTAAGGGCATTGAAAAAGATATTCAGGATATCACAGATGCGCAGATTAAGGAAATTGATAAGATTGCTGAAAAGAAAAATAAAGAAATTATGGAAATATGATTATGCTTGATTTAAAAAAATTGTTTAATAAAGATGAGCATAAGGTGGACTTTGAAAATTTACCGCAGCATATCGGTATAATTATGGACGGGAACGGCCGTTGGGCGAAGAAACGCGGCCTTCCTCGTTCTGGCGGTCATGCTGCAGGAGCAAAAACTTTTGAACAAATTGTTGAGGATGCAGGAGATATCGGCATTAAGGTCGTTACGGTATATGCGTTTTCTACGGAAAACTGGAACAGGCCGAAAGACGAAGTCGATGCTTTGATGAGACTCCTTGAAGATTATCTCGACAATGGTCTTGAACGAATTGCAGGGCGTGATGTGAAAATACATTTTATCGGAGATTCAACTGCCTTTTCAGACAAGTTTCAAAAGAAGCTTGCACACATAGAAAAGGCCACTCGTGATAACGGTGGTCTTTTGCTTAATGTTGCGCTTAATTACGGGAGTCGTGCCGAGCTCACATCGGCTGTTAAAAAGATAGCAGAGGATGTGAAGAACGGGAAAATCACTCCCGAAGAAATCACAGAAGAAACTATTTCAAATCACCTTTATACAAAAGGACAGCCTGACCCTGACCTTATCATCCGCCCGAGCGGTGAGTTCAGACTAAGCAATTTCCTTATGTGGCAGGGGGCTTACAGCGAACTTTGGTTTTCAGATTGCCTGTGGCCTGATTTTAAAAAAGAAGATTTACTTCGGGCAATATCTGACTATCAGAAAAGAAACAGAAGATTTGGAGGAGTTTAATACTTTTCCTGAAAGGAAGTTTTCATTATGAAACAAAGAGTAATCAGTGCTTTTTTTGGAATAATAGTTCTTGTCCTTGTTTTACTTGGAAATCAATACGTTTTTGATGTTGTAGTAACGCTCGTTTCTGCTATGGCAATTTATGAGGTGTTAAATGCTATAGGACTCGGTAAAAACAAAAAAATGACTGCCATCTCAGTATTGCTGCCGACAGGACTTATGACAGTTTCTCATATTTCAGAAGAATATCTGCATTCAGTTATTTTTCTTTTTGCAGCGATATTTATGCTTATGATGCTTTTTAGCAAGGGCAGATATACATTTACTGACACTGCGCTCTATATCGCAGTGTCGACAGTTTTTGCTCTTTCATTCTTGCATGTATCTCTGGTTAGGCGTCTTGGGAACGAAAACCTCGATGTGCTCGTTGTACTTATTGGTAGCTGGATTACCGATACTTGTGCTTATTTTACCGGATACTTCTTCGGAAAACACAAGCTTGCACCTAAAATAAGCCCCAAGAAAACAATCGAGGGTTCAATAGGCGGAATAATTGGTGTTATGTTAATAATCGTAGCATATGCCTATGTTGCCGGAAATATAATGAATGTATCTGTAAACATATACTCTGCTATTGCGGCTGGTATAGTAGCAG
Source organism: uncultured Oscillospiraceae bacterium (assembly GCA_964390145.1). Taxonomy (GTDB): domain Bacteria; phylum Bacillota; class Clostridia; order UMGS1883; family UMGS1883; genus UMGS1883. The sequence goes on along the minus strand of CAYMHB010000009.1, from coordinate 24,383 downwards.
GCATTGTGTCTCAGTTCGGAGACCTTTGCGCATCAATAATCAAGCGAGAGCACAACGTGAAAGATTTTGGTAATATTATGCCTGGACACGGCGGAGTAATGGACCGTTTCGACAGTCTGGTTTTCGTAGCACCTGCACTTTATTATATACTTAAGTTTTTCCCGATATTTTTCTAATACAAAGAAGGTATCAGTATGAAAAAGATTTCTGTACTCGGTTCAACAGGCTCTATCGGTACTCAAACCCTTGAGGTTGTTGACATTACAAAAGAATACGAGGTCGAAACGCTCAGTGCTCATTCAAATGTTGCACTTATGGAAAAGCAGATTCGTAAATACCACCCTAAAAAGGTGAGTATGACAAACGAAGATGCCGCTAAAGACCTTAAAGTGCGTGTGGCAGACACATCTACACAGGTACTTTGCGGAATTGATGGCGTGTGCGAGTGTGCCGCAGAAAAAGATATAGACACTGTTGTAACTGCAATAGTAGGTATAGCAGGATTAAAGCCTACACTTAGTGCGATTTCAGCCGGTAAGAGAATTGCCCTTGCAAACAAGGAAACTCTTGTAACGGCGGGGGAAATTGTTAAAAAGTCAGCAAAAGAACATAATGTCGAAATCATACCCGTTGACAGCGAACACAGTGCTATTTTTCAATCCATATCAAATCAGAAAAAATTTCTTAAAAAGATTATTATAACAGCATCTGGAGGACCGTTCTTTGGAAAAGACAGAAAGTTTCTTGAAACTGTGACTCCCGAAATGGCGTTAAAGCATCCAAACTGGAATATGGGGGCAAAAATCACTATTGACAGTGCTACACTTGTTAACAAGGGCCTTGAAATAATTGAGGCGATGCATCTTTTTGACATCAGTGTTGAGGATGTACAGCCGATTGTTCACAGAGAGAGCATAATTCACTCATTGGTTGAGTTTTGCGACGGAAGCGTTATTGCACAATTAGGGGTGCCCGATATGAAACTTCCCATCAGCTATGCGCTTTCGTATCCTGAAAGAAGCGTTCCTGTGACTGATGCACTTGATTTGGTAAGTGTTTCAAAACTTTCTTTCTACGGCATAGATAACAATGCTTTCCCTGCAGTTGAACTTGCAAAGAAAGCGGCAAAGACGGGCGGAGTAATGTGCGCAGTATATAATGGCGCGAACGAAGCCGCAGTTGAAAAGTTTTTAAAGGGAGAATGTAAATTCACCCAAATAACTGAGCTTATAGAAAAAGCAATGCAAATAGCTCCGAAGATTAAAAATGTTACTCTTGAGGATATTGCAAATGCTGATTCTTTTGCCAGAGAAATTGTAAAGTAAAGGGCGTAGAACCCATCAAGATTTGAAAAGGAATGTTGTTAATTGGCGATTTTAATTACCATCATCGGATTTGGAATAATGGTACTTTTGCATGAGTTGGGACATTTTATTACCGCTAAACAATTTGGCGTTCTTGTGCATGAGTTCGCAATAGGAATGGGTCCGAAAATATTTTCCTTTGGAAAAGGAGAGACAAAGTACTCACTGAGACTTTTACCGATCGGAGGATATGTAAAGCTTGAAGGGGAAAACGAACTCGAGGAAAATGATAATCCCCGCTCTTTTTCAAATCTACATCCGCTAAAAAGAATCATCGTTCTTATCTCAGGTGCTCTTATGAATGTTTTGCTCGGTTTCATAATCTTCACGATTATAAATTTGAGTGTGGGTATAGTTCCAAGCCAAGTAGAGAGTGTACCCGAGGAACTTTCAGACAGGCAGATTTACATTCAAAGCGGTGACGAGATATTAAAACTAAATAATACGCGTGTAAGGACAAACGATGATGTTCTTCTTTTTATGAGTCGTTATGAAGAGGACGACCCGATATCTATCACGCTTAAACGGAATGGCGAAAGGATTACCGTAAATGAATTTGAGCCGATTAAAACTGATGCAGGATACAAACTGGGGGTAATATTCAAACACGAAGATTCATCGTTTTTAAGAAGTGCGCAATTTGCCATCTATGACACTGTGCATATAACAAAAGCGGTAATTTATGCAATAGGAGACCTCGTGAGCGGTAAGGCGGGAATAAACACTCTTTCAGGTCCGGTTGAAATAGTATCGGTTGTCGATTCTGTTGCCTCGACCAATAATGGTTATGCTTTTCTTTCCGTATTGTTGCTTTTTGCAATGATTACAGTTAATCTTGGTGTGTTTAACCTGCTGCCTTTTCCTGCACTTGATGGCGGAAGTATAATATTTGCGCTTTACGAACTTATGACACGCAAGAAAATTAAAAGCGAAATAGTGGGATACGCAAGCATGATAGGCTTCGTTCTTCTGATGAGTCTTGCCGTTTTTGTGACGGCGGGAGATATAGCGGACATTTTTAAATAAAGCAAAGGAGATTTACTAATGAGCAGAGCATTTGCAAGAGAAGACGCGTTCAAGTTGGTTTTTGAAATAGAAATTACAAAGATTGACTCGGAAAGCGCAATTTCTTATCTTTATGAAACAGTTGAGAAAAAGAATGAAATGTGGGCGCAGGAATTTGTCTCTGCCCCCAATAGAAAATATATCGAAGAAATCGTCAGAGGTGTTGAGAAAAAGGGAGATTTTCTCATTGAAATTATAACTCCAACCCTTAAAGACTGGACGATTTCGCGTATTTCAAAAGTCAATCTTGCACTTTTGAAACTTGCAGTTTATGAAATCTACTTTATAGACGACATTCCCGAAAAGGTTTCCGTTAACGAAGCCGTTAAACTTGCTAAAATATACGGCGGAAAAGATAGCGCATCTTTCGTAAACGGAGTTTTGGGAACCATTCTCGCTAACAAAGAGGGATAAATTCCCGAAAGGAATTGATAAGATATGACAGACGGCAGAAGAATTGCTACCGTATCACAGATAAACAATTATATAAAGGCTGTCATTGATAAGGTACCTGTGCTTCAGAATATCTGGATTAAAGGGGAGATAAGCAACCTCAAAATTCACTCCTCAGGACATATATATCTGACTCTCAAGGATGATGGTTCTGTACTTAAAGCTGTTATGTTTCGCAGTGCCGCGGCGGGGCTCAGATTTAAGCCGACGGACGGTACGAAGGTACTTGCACGCGGTAAAATAGGCGTTTACGAGTCAGGCGGACAGTACCAAATCTACGTCGAGGAAATGGAAGCCGAAGGAATGGGTGATTTGTACGCAAAGTTCGAAGCTCTTAAAAAGAAGCTTTCGAATGAAGGGCTTTTTGATGAAAGTAAAAAAAAGCCAATTCCCAAATTTCCTGAAACAATTGGTATAGTGACAAGTCCGACGGGTGCTGCGATAAGGGATATGATTAACGTCTTGCGCAGAAGATGTCCCATGGTAAAGGTTATAATTTACCCCTGTTTAGTACAAGGAAATGATGCGGCGCAAAGCATCTGTGAAGGTATAGAATATTTTAATACGAAAAAGAAAGTTGATGTTATCATCGCAGGTCGTGGTGGCGGTTCGATAGAGGATTTATGGGCATTTAATGAGGAAATAACTGCTCGTGCAGTTGCTGATTCAAAAATTCCTGTAATATCCGCAGTAGGTCACGAGGTGGATTTTACAATTTGCGATTTTGTTTCTGATTTAAGAGCGCCTACGCCATCTGCAGCTGCAGAGCTTGCAGTTCCCGATGTGGTGGAGTTAAAAAGAACTATTGAATCTTCTAAAACGAGAATATCAGTTCTTTTAAAAAACAGGGTTGATACACAGTCAAGGCAACTTGAACTTCTTACAAAGCGAACCGCAATTACTCAATTCGATAAGTTCCTTTTGGACAAGGAACAAAGTGTCGATGCGGTTCTCGACAGATGCATAATGGCGTTCAAAAACAAAAAAGAAGTATCAGAAAAACTTTTTGGGGCTCTTTGCGGAAAATTGTCTGCATTAAGTCCACTTGCGGTTTTTGAACGGGGATATACAAGTACAACAAAAAACGGAAAAACAGTTAAAAAAATATCCGAACTTAACGACGGGGATAATATTGTTTTAAGATTAACAGATGGTGAGGCAGATTGCCTTGTTACCGGAAGGAGAGATTTCAATGAAATTTGAAGAAGCTATGAAAGAACTTGAAGAAACAGTGACCAAACTTGAAAGTGGAGAAGTGTCTCTTGATGAGGCGATGGAGCTTTTTGAAAAGGGTGTCAGTCTTTCTAAAACTTGCCAGAAGCTTCTTTCTGAAGCACAGCTTAAAGTTACAAAGCTTATTGCGGAAAGTGATAGCGAAGTTGAATTTGATACGGAGAATATGTAATGTTTAAGGAAAAACTTGAGGAATATATCGGTCAAATAGATAATCATCTGCACTCCCTTTTGGATTCTAAAGAAGGTAGAATTTACGACGCAATGAGGTACAGCCTTTATGCAGGCGGAAAGAGAATCAGACCTGTCATAACTCTTGCATGCGCAGAAGCGCTTGGAGGGGATATGAAAGCGGCGCTTACATACGCAGCTGCGATAGAGATGATTCATACATACTCTTTGATACACGATGATTTACCATGTATGGATGATGATGTTTTGAGACGCGGAAAGCCGACAAACCATGTTGTGTTCGGAGAAGCAACCGCTGTTTTAGCGGGCGATGCGCTTCTTAACTATGCATGCGAGTCTGTCATCAATGCTGATATCAATGATTCAAAAATGCAGCTTGACGCCTTGAAGGTAATCTATGAGGCGGCAGGTGCAGAAGGAATGATAGGCGGACAGATAATGGATATGGAAGCCGAAGAAAAACAAATCAGCGGAGAAGAGCTTTCTCTGCTTCATAAAAAGAAAACAGGCGCACTTATCTGTGCATCAGCGGCACTTGGAGCAATTTGTGCAGGAAAAGACCCTGCGATATTCAATAAGTATGCACTTTCGCTGGGTCTGGCATTTCAAATCAGGGATGACATCCTCGACATTGAAGGAGATGTCGAAACTTTCGGAAAGCCAATATTAAGCGATGAGAAAAACTCGAAAACAACTTATGTAACACTTTATGGTATGGACGGAGCGAAGGAAATACTTAAAGATGAAACACAAAATGCAATCGATTCACTTGAATTCCTCGGTAATAAAAAGGAGTTTCTTGAAGAACTTGCACTATATCTTTTAGAGAGAAAGAATTGATTTAACCTATGTTTAACAAATTAGCATTTATAGAAGAGAGATACGAAGAGCTTTCTCAAAAAATCAGCGATCCCGAAATTATTGCTGACCAGAATCGTTGGCGCAAGCTTTGCAAGGAAAATTCTGATATTACTCCCATTGTGGAGAAATACAGAGAGTACAAAATCGCAAGTAACGCAATTTCCGATGCAAAGGAATTGCTTCTTGAAAGCAACGACAAAGAATTCGAGGAGATGCTTCTTTCGGAGATTGAGGAAAATAAAGAAAAAATTGAAAGAATAGAAGAAGAACTCAAAATACTCCTTCTTCCGAAAGACCCTAACGACGATAAGAATGTAATTGTTGAAATTCGTGGCGGGACCGGTGGAGAAGAGGCAGCTCTCTTTGCAGGATCCCTGTTCAGAATGTATAGCATGTATGCAGAGAACAGAAATTGGAAAATTGACATTATGAACTCAAATCCGACTGAACTTGGGGGTTACAAGGAAATTACCTTTACAGTTGAAGGAGCGGGAGCATACAGCAGACTGAAGTTTGAAAGTGGTGTTCACAGGGTTCAGCGTGTTCCCGAAACTGAATCAGGAGGAAGAATTCACACAAGCGCAGCTACTGTTGCCGTACTTCCCGAGGTTGAGGAAGTCGAACTTGAAATCAATCCTAACGATTTGAGAATAGATGTATTCCGTGCAGGCGGCCCCGGTGGACAGTGCGTTAATACAACTGATTCTGCCGTGCGAGTGACACATATCCCGACCGGACTTGTCGTTTCCTGTCAGGATGAAAAGAGCCAACATAAAAACAAGGATAAGGCGCTTAAAGTTTTAAGAAGCAGACTTTTTGAATTTATGGAGGCTCAAAGAAACGACGCAATCAGTAAAGAGAGAAAAAGTCAGGTCGGTAGCGGGGACAGAAGCGAAAGAATAAGGACTTACAATTTCCCCCAAGGTAGAGTAAGCGATCACAGAATTAACCTTACTCTTTATAAGATAGAAGCAATAATGAACGGCGAACTTGACGAAATCATAGATTCTTTAATAACACATTTTCAAAGTGAAAAACTTAAAAACAGCGAAGGGTGAAACTTATGAATAATTCTCAACAAGTTAATCTCACGAAATTCATTGAGGAATTTCATCTTGAAGTAGTTTATAAGCCTGAAAATCTGGACGATGTAATGATTAAATCATGCGATGTTCACAGACCGGGCATTCAACTTGGTGAAGGGTATTATGATTATTTTGACAAAGACCGTATACAAATACTTGGCAAGGTTGAACATTCCTATATGCTTGGAAAATCGTCTGATGAGCGAGAAGAGGCATACGAAAAACTTATGTCTAATAAAATCCCTGCCGTTGTAGTCACGCGCGGGCTTGAGGTATCGGAGGAATTGATCGAAGCGGCAAAAAAACACGAAGTACCTCTTTTAAGAACAGAAGAGAGCACATCCTCGTTTATGGCTGCTCTGATAGCGTCTCTCAATTTATCGCTTGCGCCTTCTGTTACACGACACGGCGTGCTCGTGGAAGTATACGGCGAAGGCATACTTCTTCTCGGCGAAAGCGGAGTAGGTAAAAGTGAGACAGCAGTTGAACTTATAAAACGCGGACACAGGCTTGTAGCAGATGATGCTGTCGATATTCGCAGAGTATCGGCAAAAACGCTTGTCGGAAGTTCGCCGGAGATTATCCGTCATTTTATCGAACTTCGCGGTATAGGTATCGTAGATGTAAAAAAAATATTTGGTATGGGCGCGGTCAAGGATACTGAAAGTATTAACCTTATAATAAATCTCGAAGTATGGCAACAGGGCAAAAACTACGAAAGACTCGGGCTTGACAGAGAGGTTACAAATATACTGGGTATAGATGTTCCGTCTCTCACCATTCCTGTAAAACCCGGCAGAAATCTTGCTGTTATTATTGAAATAGCAGCGATGAATCACAGACAGCAGAAAATGGGTTATAATGCCGCAGAAGAACTCAGCGAACGCTTAACAAGACAAATGGAAGGGAATAATGCCCTGTAAGCAGAAAGGACATATTATGCTTGAGAAACTTAAAAACATCATTGACGAAAGCAGAATAAAGACAAATGTTTCTATGGCGTCCTACACCACTTTCAAGACCGGTGGTTGTGCCGAAATACTTATTTCTCCCACAACAATAGCAGAGTTAAAAAATGTTGTAGAGTTCTTTTACGAAACTGCAACTGAATATTATGTTCTCGGTAACGGCAGCAACTTGCTTGTAAGTGATGAAGGTCTGAAAAAACCTGTAATTTATATGGATAAAAATTTCAGTGGAATTGAAGTTTTTGAAGATTGTATTACAGCAAAGGCCGGAGAGCATCTTTCTTCAATAGCAAAAAGGGCGGCGGAAGAATCGCTTACAGGCTTTGAGTTCGCAGCAGGTATACCGGGAACTCTCGGTGGAGCGCTCATTATGAACGCAGGGGCATACGGCGGTGAGATGAGCGATGTTGTTGAAGCTGTAAGCTTTATTGATCCGAGCGGTAAAGAATATGTGGTTTCAGGCGAAGAAATGGAATTTGGATACAGAGAAAGCGCTCTTATGGATACAGGATGCATAATCACAGGCGCAACATTGAAACTTACTCGTGGCAATAAGGAAAAAATCCTTGAAAAAATGAATGATCTGGCAAGTCGCAGACGAGAAAAGCAACCGCTTGAATATCCAAGTGCAGGAAGCACTTTTAAGCGCCCTCACGGCCATTTTGCAGGCGAGCTGATAGAAAGCTCCAACCTGAAAGGAAAATCCGTTGGCGGAGCGCAGGTGAGCGAGAAACACGCAGGATTTATAATCAACAAGGATAGCGCAACCGCGAAAGATATTTGTGATTTGATAGAATTAGTGCAAAAAACCGTATATAAAAATCATGGAGTAGTACTTGAACCAGAAGTTAAATATTGGGATTGAAATTACGGTAATTATAAAGGATGAAACTTGATGGCAGATAAAACCTTTTCTCACGAAGTAAAAGATGAATTATGCGAAGTAAAGTTTAAGCAGAATGAAGCGATTTCAGAGCTTGCTGCAATGATCCTTTTTGGAGAGAATGTTGTGAACAATACAGTATCTCTGCGTACAGAAAACCCTAATATTGCCGCCAGAATACAGCTTATTCTCCGAAAGGCTATTGAAGAAGAAAGAGCAATCGATATTCTGAAAGGAAGAAAAAATTATTGTGTGAGCTTTCCTGCAGGAATTTCTGAAAAAGCGGGGGTTTACTTCTATGATGACGGCGAGATAGCTTTCGATGAAGATATTTGCGAAAGTGATGAAGCAAAGAGGGCTTTTCTTCGCGGCGCTTTTATAATGAGCGGAACAATTTCAGCCCCGCAGAAAGGGTATTCCTGCGAGCTTGTTACATTCAATGAGAATATGGCTTATCTTGCTGCGGAAATGCTTGAAACATTTGGCATAAAGGCAAATACTGTAAAAAGGAATAAGAGTTATATAACTTATTTAAAGGATAAGACGTCGGTAAACGATTTTCTTAATATAATTGGTGCTCATAAATCAATGCTTGATTTTATGGTAACTCAGATTGAAAAAGACATCAGTAATAAGAAAAATAGAGCCGAAAACTGCATTGCGGCAAATGTAGACAAGACCATTTCGGCTGCGGCAAACCAGTATAAGGCTATTTTGAAAGTAAAAGACAGCCCTGTTTGGGAAGAACTTGATGAGAAAACAAAAGAAATCGCAATGCTTAGACTGGATAATTTCGATTTGTCTCTTGCTGCGATAGGTGAAAAAATGTCACCACAGATGACAAAAAGCAGCGTCAACAGACGCATTAAAAAGCTTATGGAATTAGCGGAGGATAAATAAATGTACACACATTTACATGTACATAGTGAATATAGTTTGCTTGACGGTATGTGCAGAATAAAAGAAATACCTAAAAGAGCAAAAGAATTAGGTCAGAGTGCTGTTGCATTGACCGACCACGGTGTAATGTACGGAGTTGTAGACTTTTATAAAGCGTGCAAAGCAGAAGGTGTAAAACCGATTATCGGCTGTGAAGTTTATACGACTAAAAACAGGCTTGATAAAAGTGGCGGCAGAGGAGAAAATGAGACAAACCACCTGATTCTTTTGTGCATGAATGAAGAAGGCTACAACAATCTTATTCAAATTGTTTCTGCCGGATTTGTAGATGGGTTTTATTACCGTCCGAGAGTGGATATGGAAACCCTCAAAAAGTATAGAGGAGGGCTTATTGCTCTTTCTGCATGCCTTGCAGGCGAAATCCCCAAAGCGCTTCTTTCCGGAAATGAAGAGCGTGCAAAGGAAATTGTGAACGAATACAAAGAGCTTTTTGAGGAGTTTTATATTGAAATACAGGATCACGGAATAGAAGAACAGAAAAAGGTCAACCCTCTTCTTGTGAAGCTTGCAAAAGAGACAAACACACCTCTTGTTGCAACAAATGACGTGCACTATATAAAAGCTGAAGATGCAAAAAATCAGGATGTTTTGATTTGCATACAGACAGGAAAGACGCTTGACGAAGAAAACCGTATGCGCTTTGAAACAGAGGAGTTTTATTTAAAAAGCGAAGACGAAATGCGAGAACTTTTCAAATATGCTCCTGATGCAATCGAGAACACCAATAAAATTGCAGAAAAGTGTAATTTCGAATTTGAATTTGGAAAAAGACATCTTCCGAAGTACGCCGTTCCCGATAACCAAGACCCGTTTGAATACCTGAAATTCTTATGCGAAAAGGGGCTTGCAGAGCGTTATTCTAAACCCACGCACGAACACATAGAGAGACTTAATTATGAACTTGGCGTTATTAAAAACATGGGATTCGTCGACTATTTCCTTATAGTGTGGGATTTTATCAATTACGCCAAGAACAACGGTATTTCTGTTGGTCCCGGTCGTGGAAGTGCGGCAGGAAGCCTTGTTTCATATGCTCTCAGAATTACTGATATTGAACCTCTTCATTACAACCTTATTTTTGAAAGATTCCTTAATCCTGAAAGAGTAAGTATGCCTGATATTGATATTGACTTTTGCCCGAAACGAAGGGGAGAGGTTATCAACTATGTAATAGAAAAATATGGTGCAGAAAATGTAAGCCAAATCGGAACTTTCGGCACCATGAAGGCGAGAGGCGCTATACGTGACTGCGGCAGAGTTTTAGGTATGCCGTACGGAGATGTGGATGTTGTCGCAAAAATGGTACCTATGGATCCGGGGATGACACTTGATCTTGCGCTCGAAAACCCAAAGCTCAAGGAGGCTTATAACTCGTCTGCAGACGTCAAGAAACTTGTTGATACTGCCCGTGCGGTAGAAGGACTTCCGCGAAATGTCGGAACACACGCTGCAGGTGTTGTTATCGCTGGAGACAAGGTGTCAAGCTTTGTGCCTGTACAGCGAAGCGATGATGTCATATCCACTCAGTTTACGAAAGATACGGTAGAAGAATTAGGTCTTTTGAAGATGGACTTTTTGGGTCTGCGCAATCTTACTGTAATTGAAGATACGGTAAATATTGCAAAGACAATGGGGATAGATATTGACATAAAAAATATTGATTATAATGTTCCTGAGGTTTATGAAATGATATCAGAGGGTGACACCGATGGCGTATTTCAGCTCGAAAGCGGCGGAATGCGTTCGTTTATGAAGCGCCTTGTCCCCAAAAACATGGAAGATATAATCGCCGGTATCGCTTTGTACAGACCCGGTCCAATGGACTTTATCCCTGAGTATATCAAAAATAAAATGAATCCTGAAAACATCAAATATAAGCATCCGTTGCTCAAAGACATTCTTGAGATGACATACGGTTGTATTGTGTATCAGGAACAGGTTATGCAGATAGTGCAGAAGCTTGCAGGTTTTTCTATGGGCCGCGCAGATGAAGTTCGTCGTGCAATGAGTAAAAAGAAAGCAAAAGAAATGCAGAAGGCGCGTCAGAGCTTCATATACGGTGAAGATAACGAAGACGGAAGCATTCGCTTCATGGGATGTATAAGAAATGGAATTGATGAGAAAATCGCCGAAAGCATATTTGATGACATGGATGCTTTTGCACAGTACGCTTTCAATAAGAGCCATGCGGCTGCGTATTCATACGTAACATATCAGACTGCATACCTTAAATGCCTGTATCCCGCACAGTTTATGGCGGCTCTTATTTCAAGCGTTATGGATGATACAAACAAGGTATCTGCATACATCAACAACTGTGTGCAAAAAGGTATAAAAATTCTTCCGCCGGACATCAATAAGAGTATGGCAGAATTTTCGGTTGAAGGAAACGATATACGTTTTGGATTGACAACTATAAAGAATGTTGGCGAAAACTTTGTTCGTAAATGCGTGAAAGAACGCGTTGAGAGCGGAGATTTCAGGAGCCTTCGTGATTTTGCATCTCGTATGATGGGTGAACTTAACAAACGAAGTGTTGAGTGCCTCATTAAAAGCGGCGCTTTTGATTCCGTCGTGGGAAGCAGAGCTCAAAAACTGGCGGTTTTTGAAGAAATTATTGACTCTGAAGTTCGCGCAGGCAAAAACAACATCGCAGGACAGTTAAGCTTTTTTGCGGAGGAAAACGACCAAAAAGATGTCTTTCCCGTTAATGTGAAAGAACTTTCTAAACGGGAGCTTCTTAATATGGAAAAAGAAGTTGCCGGAATATATTTTTCGGGACATCCGCTTGATGAATACAGGGAAGACCTTACGAAAATGAACTATCCTAGGATTGGTGAGTTCTTAGCTTCAACATCTTCCGAGGAAGAGGGTTATTCTGATATTGATACGACATACTATGACGGAAAAGATGTTTCTATTGTAGGTATTATATCGGGCAGAAAAGATAAATTAACCCGTTCTAATACCAATATGGCATTTCTTACGGTCGAGGACTTTACTGCAAGCATCGAAGTAATTGTTTTTCCTAAAATGCTTTCAAAATTTGATGCAATACTAGAAGAAGATGCAATCGTCATGCTTCACGGTCGACTGGATATTAAAGACGATGAAGGGGTAAAGCTTATTCTTGATTCGGCAGCTCCATATGTATCTGTGAAAGATTCTTTAACTCTTATTTTAAGTGATGAAAACCTTAAAAGACTAGATGAATTAAGAAGTCTTGCTTCAAGATATCTCGGGGTATATCCTCTTCAAATTGAATGCAGTTATGGTAGTTTCATTGCTAAAAACATATCTGTTGAGCCGAGCGATGAACTAAAAAGCAGTATAATTTCTCTGTTTGGAGAAAATGTTTTGAAGGAAAATAAATAATTTACTTGAAATTTCCGCAAAAATGTTGTAATATATCCACTAGCGACCATATTTGAAAGGAAAAAACTTATGTGGACTTCAGTATATATGACTCAAAATATTGATACTGCACGAGCTATGCGTAAGAGAATTGAGGATTCTGATATTCTTGTAATGATGCGCAGTATAAAGCTCGAGGACAGAGTGGGGGAAGATTACTTTGAAATTCTTATCCCAAGCGCAGAAGTTAAAGAAGCTCTCGACATTATTATAACTGAATAAAAAACACACTCTGCTAAGCAGAGTGTGTTTTTTATGAAATCATTAAAAGTTACATATACTGCTTGAAAATGTAAAAGTTGTTTGTTATAATTGTAAAAAAGCGGGTGAATTAATGAATATTATATTAGTTGGTTGCGGAAAAACAGGACAAAAAATAGTTGAAAAGTTAAGCTGTGAAAAAGAGCATAATATAACTGTTGTTGATATGCGCAGTACTGTTGTAAATGAAATTGTAAATAAATTTGATGTAATGGGCGTCGTTGGCGATTGTATCAATGCAGATATTTTAGGAGAAGCGGGTGTAAAGGACGCCGATATACTAATCGCGGCAACAGGAAGCGACGAAATGAACTTCACCACGTGTCTTCTTGCAAAAAAAATGGGTAACTGCCAGACTATTGCAAGAGTAAGAAGACCTGAGTACTCTAGAACAATAGGTTTGTTTAAAGATGATATTGGTCTTGCTCTTGTTATCAATTCTGATGTTGCAGCAGCACGTGAAATAGCGAGAATTCTTAAGTTCCCCACTGCAATTCAGATTGACACTTTTGCAAAAGGCAGAATTGAAATACTTAAATTTAAAATAAATGAAAATTCAATCCTTTGCGGATTGAAACTTTCAGAAATGGGTTCAAAACTCAGTTGTGATGTTCTTGTATGCGGTGTTGAAAGGGAAGAAGGGGTATATATTCCCGACGGTAATTTTGAATTAAAATCTGGTGACCTTGTAAGCATTGTGTCAACTTACAATAACGCATCTGCCTTTTTTAAGAAAATCGGTATCAAATCATCTAGAGTTAAAAACTCCATCATTATCGGCGGAGGTGTAACCGGATATTACCTTGCAGATATGCTAATTCAGGCAGGCATTGATGTTAAAATTATCGAGCAGAAAAAAGAGAGATGTGAAGAACTTTCCGTCAAACTTCCCAAGGCCACTGTAATTAACGGTGATGGAACTGATAATGCGCTTCTTATCGAAGAAGGAATTGAAAATGCCGATTCCGTTATAGCTCTTACGAATATGGACGAAGAGAATATCATTCTTTCTCTTTTTGCAAGGACAAAAACAAAAGGTAAGCTTATTACAAAGATCAATCGCGTAGATTATGATGAAATAATCAGAAAACTTGATCTTGACACAATTATATATCCTAAAACACTTACTGCGGAAGATGTATTGCGTTTTGTCAGAGCAAAAAATAATTCGATTACAAGCAACAATATAGAAACTATGCATTACATTCTTGGGGGTAAAGCAGAAGCGCTTGAATTCCATATTAAAGAGAGTTCTGCAGTTGTTGGGAAACCTCTTCGTCAACTTAACATAAGAAAGAACAACCTTATTGCCTGCATCAATCGTAACGGTAACGTGATTATCCCCAAAGGTCAGGATTTTGTCCAAGTGGGAGATAGTGTAATTGTTGTTACGGCTACAGGCGGGCTTAAGGATATCAACGATATTTTGGAAGGTTGATTTTTATGGATTATAAGCGTATTTTACACACCCTTGGTGTTGTATTGTGCTTTGAGGCAATACTTCTGGTTGTGCCTTCAATTTGTGCAATAATTTATGACGAAAGTGCAATTTACGGTTTTATAAAATCCATATTTTTGTGCCTCTTGTGCGGTGCGCCTTTGTATTTTATAAAACCCAGGAAAGAAACTATGTATTCAAAAGAGGGATTTGCAATCGTTGCGCTAAGCTGGATTGCAATGAGTGCTTTTGGAGCAATGCCGTTCGTTTTTTCTGAATCTGTCCCGAACTTTACACACGCGTTTTTTGAGATGGCCTCCGGATTTACGACCACCGGCGCATCTATTATTCCGGATGTTGAAATAATGCCTAAATCAATAATACTATGGAGAAGCTTTTCCCATTGGATAGGTGGCATGGGAGTTCTTGTGTTTCTGATGGCAATACTGTCATTGTCAGGTGGCAGCAATTTGCATCTAATGAGAGCGGAAAGCACAGGCCCCGCGGTAAACAAACTTGTTCCCAAGGTTAAATCGAGTGCTAAAATCCTCTATGGAATTTATATAGGGATGAGCATCATTCTTTTGATTTTACTCCTTGCAGGCGGAATGACATTTTTTGATGCAATAAATCACACTTTCGGTACTGCAGGAACGGGTGGATTTGGAATAAAGAATTCAAGTGTTGGCGGTTATTCGCCATATTTTCAAGTTGTTATAACTATATTTATGGCGCTTTTCGGAATTGATTTTTCCGTGTATTATCTGATACTGCTCGGTAAGTTCAAACTCATACTTAAATCGGATGAAGTAAAGACATATATAGGAATTATCCTTGTTTCTACGCTGATTGTCTGCATAAACTGTGTGGATTTGTTTGAAAATATATGGGTTTCGTTGCGACACAGTGCATTTCAGGTTTCATCAATAATCACTACAACAGGTTATTCGACATGTGATTTTGATAAATTTCCTGAGCTGTCCAAAACAATTTTGGTTATTCTTATGTTTATAGGAGCATGCGCAGGCAGTACGGGTGGAGGCATAAAGATATCCCGAATACTTATCTATCTGAAAACCATCAAGAAAGAGGTTTCAATAGCAGCACATCCTAAACTCACAAAGAAAATACAAATGAGCGGAAGAGTGGTGGAACATGAAACTGTACGAAGTGTAAATGTATATATGGCGGCTTATTTAGTTATTTTTGTATTATCGTTACTTGCTATTAGTATGGACGGCCTTGATTTCACCACTAATTTTACTGCAGTTGCCGCAACCCTTAACAATGTTGGACCGGGACTTGCAAAAGTCGGACCGACAGCTAATTTCGCGGTTTATTCCGATTTTTCGATATCAGTATTAACTTTTGATATGCTTATCGGAAGACTTGAAATTTTCCCAATGTTAATACTTTTCTCTCCATATACCTGGAAAAAATAAACAAGTGGCACAGCCACTTGTTTATTTTTTGCTTAAATCCGTTTCTCGAACTTTTTTGCGGAGAGAGAGCAGGCGAGAGGGTGCGACTGACAACTCATCTACGCCAATGGAAAGAAGAGTCTCTGTTAAATCAATATCTGCCGCCAATTCTCCGCATATACCAGCCCAAATCCCTTCTTTGTGCGCATTTTTTACGGTTGTTTCAATCATCTTTATAATTGCTTTATGGTGCGGATCGAAAAATTCGTCGAGTTCATCATTTTGTCGGTCTATCGCCATAGCATATTGAGAAAGATCGTTTGTGCCTATACTGAAAAACTCCACATCTTTCGCAAGTTCGTCGGAAATCATCACTGCTGCGGGAGTTTCAATCATAATTCCTATCTCGGGAATTTTGTAATTGATATTTTGATTTTCAAACTCTGCTGCGACCTGATAAAGCATTTTCTTTGCGTCGTAAACTTCTTTCAGAGAGGTAATCATGGGAAACATTATAGAAAGGTTTCCGTAATATGCCGCACGCAAAAGTGCCCTGAGTTGGGTTTTGAATATATCCGGACGCTTAATACACAACCTTATTGCACGCAGACCCAAAGCAGGATTCTCCTCTTCTTTTAGATTGAAATAATCCACCTTCTTATCTGCACCAATATCAAGGGTTCTTATAATAACTTTTTTACCCGCCATTGTTTCAACAGCGCTCTTATATATGGCGAATTGCTCTTCCTCGGAAGGGAAGGTGTTTTTCTCAAGAAAAATAAATTCGCTTCGAAAAAGGCCTATTCCGTCAGCATCATTTTCAAGAACCAGCGACATATCTTTAATATTGCCTATGTTGGCGAAAATCTCAATTTTTCTTCCGTCCAGCGTTATATTTTCTTTTCCTTTTAAAGTTTCAAGAAGTTCTTTCTTCTCTTTTTCTTCTTGAAGCCGTCGTAGGCTCGTTTCAAGAAACTCTTCATCCGGTTCTATATAGATTGCTCCGTTAAAGCCATCTACAATAGCCGTTTTACCATCGATGTATTCATCCGAAAGAAGGTCGGCGCCAATAATTGCCGGGATGTTCATTGTTCTTGCCAAAATAGAAGTATGAGAATTTATAGAGCCTTTTGAAGTAACAAATGCAAGTATTTTAGATTTGTCAAGCTGCAGGGTTTCACTGGGAGTTAAATCTTCTGCGACTATGATAACAGGCTCGTTGTAAGATACTATTTCCCCTTCTTTTTTTGAAAGAATATCGATTATTCTGGCTGAAATATCTTTCACATCCACTGCACGAGCCTGCATATAGCTGTCATCCATTGAAGAAAACATCGCAGCAAATGTTTCTGCGGTAATAGATACCGCGTACTCAGCATTCAACTCCTGATTGCAAATAATGTTTTCTACGGATTCGATATAATCTCCGTCTTCAAGCATCATTTTATGAATTTCAAATATCTCTGCGTTGGATTCTCCGACTTCGATTAGCGCTTTTCTTTTAAGTTCATCAAGTTGATTTTTCGCTTCTATAAGAGCGTTTTTGAATTTCGTAAACTCTTCATCGGCATCCTTTACCCTATAACAAGCTATATCAACATTGGTTTTTTTCAAAAATTTAATTTTTCCAATAGCTATTCCGCCATAGACACTTTTACCGCGATAAGTCTGCATATCTAACTCCTTATAAATTCTTGCTCAGAAACTCCTCAAGGTTTTCTTTTGCGAGGGTCTCATCTTCTCCGTTGATTATAAGTTTCAATGTATCTCCACATGTCGCGCCAAGTCCCATGACGGAAAAAATCCTTTTCGCGTCTGCTTCTTTTCCATTACATTCTATTTTTATGTCTGAATTATATTTTCCTGCCTCTTTCACAAGCAAACCGGCAGGTCTTGCGTGAATGCCCAATGAGTCTTTTACCGTAAATGTAAATACTGTCATATTGAATTTTCCTTTCGCTAAAAAGAAGTATATATTAAGTTTACCTTTCATTAAAAAATATATACAATTTAAAATCAAAACAAAAAAGCAGTTACCTAAAAAGATAACTGCTTTTTCTATTGGCGGAGAGAAAGGGATTCGAACCCTTGAACGGGGTTAACCGTTACACGATTTCCAGTCGTGCGCCTTAGACCAACTCAGCCATCTCTCCACAGCCGACTTTTGTATTATACACGTAATTCAAGGAAATTGCAAGTACTTTTTTCGAAAATATAAAAAGAACACCGTCTGCTAAAAAGACGGTGTTCTTAAATCACTTGGTTATTAAATCATTAACAGTGTTCCATACAAGTTCTTCAACAACAGATGAGAATGTTTTGTATCTTGAATCTGTTTCTTCATTGAGGATTTTTTCTATATATTCACAATCTTCTTTCAAAAGCTCGGGAGTATACTTTTCCTCGGGAAGATAGAGCACGCAGTAATGAACATTTATGATTTTCTTTGTAATTGGCTCTGTTTTAACCATCATGCCAAGTTTGGGAAAATCGCTGTAGTGATTCCTGCCGCTGGTTATTATCATCATTGAGTCTTTTGCTTTTTTTCTAGCATCACCGGTAAAGTAGGTGGGAATATAGTGCTCTAACAAATAGTCTCCAAACTCGTTGTCAAGGACAGTTTCCAGATTGGTGAGTATTTTTTCTTCGTGGAAACTTTTGCTGCCTGACTCATATGTTCTAACCTCGTGTTCTACTACAAGGCACCATGCATTGCTTTCTTTTTCTTTAATGTTCTTTTCAACAAAATCATAAAGATTATCATTTTCGTTGTAAATAACACACTCAAGAGGAGAATCGGCAGCATGTCTGAAAATAAACTTGTTTGAATTTTCATTCATAAGTTCAAGGTAGGTGTAACGTTTCTTGTATTTGTCGTTGATTGTCTGACCATGCTTTATAAGTTGTCTTAAAGTAGTTTGCTCAAGTTCGGTTTCGCCAGTAAAATGAAGATAATCAGCTAATGCGCAAACAGAGGAGGTGGAGCTTTCCGCACAATAAACCTTGACGGTTCTATGAAGCCTTTTTGCAACATCTTCATAGGAAACATCCCCGCCGTTTTTCATATATATCAATTTTGCGATTATCACATCAATATCGTCAATGACTATGAGACCGCCATCTTTATTCTTTCTTTTGAAATTAAAGTATCTTTCAATAAGGTTAAAGTACCTTTCGGTCTGCTGCTTGTTTTCGTCGGTAATTTCACGACTTGCAACATAGTACAGATGCTTTTTTAAATTTAAAACATAGTTACTGCTCTTATCCGCTAAAACAGCCGCTCTGTACGCTGATTTATACTTGTTTTCGTCTATAAGAACTTGGTAATTATCAAAATATGTCAATGCTTCTACGATGAAATCTTCAGATTTTTTACTGGAAGACTTTTTCACTCTTTCTAAAAAAACTTCAACACTTTGACGAGCAACTATAGACTCCTTACGTTCCTCTGAAAGAAAGATTCTTCTTTTGTTTGTAAGATCTCTCAAAGTTACGTTAAGAGAAGAAATGGAAGAAAATTGGCGCAAAAGCATAAACGCCCAATAAATATCTCCTTCATCAAAAGCCTGACAAGCTTCTTTGTATCTTGCGGAATCCTCAGAATCAAAGTCGAAATATTCTTTAATACATTCTTCGCGTATGGAAGAGTTTTTCATTGCAAAATCATAAGCTTTTGAAAAGTCTCTATATTCGCCTCTTTTACGAAGTTCATCGTTCCATAATTTTTTGAATTCGCTCATAGCATCAGCGTTTGTAATCTTTTCTTTATGTTGAAAGAACATTATATCCCTCCTAAGTGCATACGAGCTAATTATACACAAACCGAGAACATTTTTCAACATTTTTTTATAAAAAATAAACAACTTTTATATATTTTTAGTGATTTCGGATTTTAAGCGCTTTATAATGCGTTTTTCAAGCCTGGAGATATAACTTTGGCTGATTCCGAGCATCTGCGCAACTTCTTTTTGAGTTTTTTCGCTCGAACCTGATAATCCGTAACGCAGTTGCATTATTTGTCTTTCTCTAATGCCTAAATTTTCCATTGCCGAACGCAAAAGTTCTTTTTCTACCTCATCTTCAAGGTGACGGTCAACACTGTTGTCCTCTGTTCCCAAAACATCACCAAGAAGGAGCTCGTTCCCGTCCCAATCTACATTTAAAGGCTCGTCAAACGATATAATGATTTTCTGAGAATTGTTCTTTCTTAAATACATTAGTATCTCATTTTCTATGCATCTGCTGGCATAGGTTGCAAGTTTTATCTGTTTATCCTTTTTAAAAGTGTTAATTGCTTTTATAAGGCCGATTGTTCCTATGGATATCAAATCATCTACACAAATGTTGGTGTTTTCAAATTTTTTTGCGATATATACTACCAGTCTGAGATTGTGCTCGATTAAAACCCGACGACTTTCTTCCTTTGTTATATTTTGGATATGCAGAGATTCTTCTTCTGGCGACAGTGGGGGAGGAAGGTATGTTCCGCCTCCTATGTAGTGAATACATTCATCAAGATCAATTTTCTGAAGTATTTTTAAGTAGCCCATCCGACAATAAATCTTCATAGTGTTTGCAAGACTCAAATTAATCATTCCTTTTATTACATATATGGATTAAGAAGTGCTCCGTAACTCCTGTCTTTTGAAAGAGATTTGCTATAAATCCCTACAACGCATTTATCAAGAACCCTGACACCGCAGCTGTCGTGTATTTCCGCTTTGTCAGGGACAAACCCAATTAACATTCCATTACTTTTTCCCAATGAAGTAAATGGGATAAGACGGGCAGGGATACCCTTTTGAACTATGTCGCTTATTATCCAAGTGATATTCCCGCTTTCAAGCTGATCAAGAGACAATCTCACATCTTCGCTAAATAAATTTTTCAGATGTTTGTACTCGGCAACAATAACAGGGGTGAGTGTAAGCGGATCAACTAATGAGTTTCCTGTGTCCATAAGCGCTGTCACTTCCGCTGTGTTGTTTTCAAACGATATGTAGAGTTTTTTTCTTAAACTACCGATTTTTAAGCTTTTTCCGGAAAAATAAGAAAATATTTTAGTCGCAAAATAAAAGAGTAGGCCTGCAGTTGCTAAAACTGTCCAAGGCAAATTAAAGTATAAAACACCATTTGAATATATAGCACCAAGTTTTGCCCCAACATCACTAAAATAGAATACTCCTAAAACGCAACCGCCAAATCCGAAGGATACCATATAAAAAATGAATAAAGTTCTGATATACCCTTTGATAGAATAAAAAGCGAACGAGCTTGCGACTATAAGCATTGAAACAAGCATCTTGAAAAGCATTGAGTATATTACAGAAAAGTCAGGAAAGAAGATCAAAACAGCATAGCACGCACCCAGAAAAGCTCCTAAAAGCATTCTGTATCGATTAGCCTTTGCTTTGCTTAGTATGGCGCTGGCTTTTAGCAATATGTAGTTGATTAAAAGATTTACAACAAAAAGAACATCAACATATACAATCGGCATAAGTATCACCCTAGTAAATTATACAATAGTTGAGTCGTAGAAAATGTCGCAATAAGAGGGGAGGGTAAAAAAATAATATGAAGAAAATTCAAGATGTTTAAACATTGTGAACAAAATGTTAAAAAAGTTTGACAAAATGATAAAAGTGTAGTATAATTTGAGTAACAGAAAAAAATAGGAGCACTTATTATGAAAAAATACATAGTTTCGATTGTGTTGGTGTTTTCTTTGATGTTATCAATTCCGCTGGCACTTGCGAATGAAATTGGATATGTTAATTGCGATATTCTTAATGTGCGAGTTTCTCCCACTACTGCATCAGATATTGTTACAAAACTTCCTTACGGAACCAAGCTTGACATCATATATACCGATAATGGTTGGTATAATATTCGTATGGGGGATGGAATTACAGGTTTTGTATCAGCTCCGTATCTTTCAAGCGCTCTCGCAGGTAACGATGTGGCGGCGCAAATAGCGGCAGATGCATATAATTATCTCGGTTACAGTTATGTTTATGGCTCTGCGGGACCCAGCACCTTTGACTGTAGCGGATTTACTAGTTTCTTGTACAAAAAACAGGGGGTTTCCCTTCCGCGAACATCATACGACCAGGGAGGCGCAGGTGTATATGTTGATAAGAGCGAACTTATGCCCGGCGACCTTGTATTATTTTCAAACAGAAGCGACAGACGTATAAATCATGTCGGCATTTATGTAGGGAATAATGAGTTTATTCACGCATCAACAAGCACTCGTGGCGTTGTTAAAGACAGTCTTTACAGTGATTACTATGTTAGAAATTATGTTACTGCAAGACGAGTGGCGTAAAATATTACTAATTAGATGAAAACACTTGACTTTTTCAGAAGTTATTGTAAAATATATATAGTATACCAAATTCCTTTTCTATATTGAGAAGGAATTTATTTTCGGAGGAATTTGTGAGAGTTATATCAGGAAGTGCAAGAGGACTTAAACTTATCAGTCCGGAAGGCGAAAAAACCAGACCCACGCTTGACAGGGTGAAAGAAGCTCTTTTTTCGATGCTTTTTCCGTACATAAATGGTGCGGTTGTACTTGATCTTTTTGCAGGAACGGGTGCGCTCGGAATAGAGGCGTTAAGTCGGGGTGCGGACAAGTCTTATTTTATCGATAATTCCAAAGAGGCAATTCGTGTTATTAACTCAAATGTTTCTGCGGCGAAATTTGTTGATAAATCTGTAATTTTCCAGATGGATGCTATTAGATTCCTTGAAAACTGCGATCAAAAATTTGACATTATATTTATTGATCCGCCGTATGCAAACGGATTATACGAATCTGTGATAAGATTGATTTCCGAAAAACAAATTTTAAAAAGGGAAGGTTTTGTTATAATAGAACAAGACCTTGATGCACAGCCTATTCAGAATTTTGATAGCGCGTTTAAGATTGATAAAGAGAAAATGTACGGCAGGGTAGGAATAACCGTTTTGAAATGGAGATGACATAATGAATATCGCAATTGTTCCGGGCAGTTTTGATCCTGTAACAAACGGCCATTTGGATATTATAAAGAGGACAAGCGAACTTTTTGATATCGTCTATGTCAGTATTCTTTCAAATAGTTCAAAAAATCCGTTGTTTTCAGTTGGAGAAAGAATTTCGCTGATAAAGCGAGTTACGCAAGATTTGCCAAATGTAAAGGTCGAAGGCTTTACAGGGCTTCTTGTTGATTACGCGAGGGAAAAAAATGCGAAGTTTATAGTTAAAGGGTTAAGAGCTGTTACAGATTTTGAATATGAATTTCAGATGTCTCTTACAAACAAGCAGTTAGCACCCGAAATAGAAACTTTTTTCATTACAACAAGCGCTAAATACGCTTATTTAAGTTCCAGTATAGTTAAAGAGGTTGCCAAATACGGAGGAGACTTTACCGAAATGGTACCGCTTGAAATTATAGAAGATATAAAAGAAAAAATAGGAGGTACACGATGATGGAAATTTTGAAAATGATTGACCTTTTAGAAGATAAGGTTGAACAGACAAAGACTATTCCGCTTTTAAACAGGGCTTTAATTGATAGAGAGGATCTTCTTGCTGCTATTGAAGAAATCAGACTCAGCATTCCTGAAGATATGAAGCAGGCTAAGCTCATAAAGGACGAAAGAAAGAGAATTCTTGCAGAGGCACAGTCAGAAGCAGAGGATATAATCAACGCCGCAAAAGTTAAGACTGAGAAAATG
This sequence comes from uncultured Oscillospiraceae bacterium, assembly GCA_964390145.1. Taxonomy (GTDB): domain Bacteria; phylum Bacillota; class Clostridia; order UMGS1883; family UMGS1883; genus UMGS1883. The sequence continues at coordinate 1,060 of CAYMHB010000009.1, read as the reverse complement.
GTTGATGAGCATGAAATCACAAAGAAGGCTTACGAACAGGCAAATCAGATCGTAGCTGCTGCTCAGAAAAACTCTCGCGAACTCAGAATGGGCGCAAGACAGTATGTTGATTCACTTTTTGCTGATACTGATGCAAAACTTACAAAGGCTCAGTCTATCATCAGAAAGGCGCGTGCAGATGTGCGTCAGGAAGCTTCCAAGACAGCAATAGCTGCAGAAAAAAGCGAAAAGGCAGAATAATTTTTTAGAGGTGTAACTATGTCCGGACATTCCAAATGGAATAATATAAAAAACAAAAAAGAAAAATCAGATGCGCAACGTGCCAAGATTTTCACAAAGCTTGGCAGAGAGATTGCTGTAATAGTAAAGGCTGGAGGACCAAATCCTGACAGCAACGGTAAACTTCGTGATGCTATTGCTAAAGCTCGTTCCAATAATATGCCTAATGACAATATTCAGCGCTGTATAGCAAAAGCGGCAGGCGAAACCGGTGGAAACGATTACGAAGAAATTACATACGAAGGTTACGGCCCCAGTGGTGTTGCTGTAATTGTAGAAACCCTTACAAACAACCGCAATCGTACTGCAGCAGATATGAGGCATTATTTCGATAAATACGGCGGAAATCTTGGTCAGACAGGCTGTGTAAGCTATATGTTTGATAAAAAAGGTGTTATTTTGATATCTGCAGAGGAGCTTCCCGATGAAGATGCTGTTATGATGGATGCTCTTGATTGTGGCGCAGATGACTTTTCTTCAGAAGATGGTATCTACGAAGTACTTACTGCTCCTGAAAACTTCTCTGCCGTACGCGAAGCGTTGGAGGAGAGGGGATATAGTTTCCTTACTGCAGAAGTGCAGATGATTCCTCAGACAAGTGTAGAGCTTACAGATGAAGAAGATTTGAAAAATATGAACAAACTTATCGAAATGTTGGACGATAATGATGACGTTCAGAATGTCTACCACAACTGGGATGAATAAATAATAAAAAGAACGAGTAAGGCCACCACCAGATAAGGAAGTAATGGTTTTGAAGCCTTATTTTCCGTTTATGCTT
>CAYMHB010000008.1:0-42430 GCA_964390145.1 uncultured Oscillospiraceae bacterium | reverse complement strand
CCTCCGCATAAAAATTGCACTAAATTTTATGCATTTAAGGTCGAAGAGTTTTAAGGCAGACAATTTTCGGTTAAGACAAGTAAAATTCTGAAGTAAATACTTTCGTATTTTCAAGGAATCTTACGCAGTATCAGCCAAAATTGGCCCCTTAAAACCATACTGAGTCCGACTTCCGTGTGCTTAATTTCAGAGGGGATTTTCACTTTCGGTTAAGGCCAATGCAGGGAGGGGTTTTTTACCCCTCCCTGAAAAGGCGTGTCAATTATTCAACTTCGATTGCGGGGAACCAGGGGTTAAGTGCACTTGCACTATCCCAGATGAAGATCTTCGCATAAGTTGCACCGTTTGTAACAACGTCTTCAAATTCAAGTGGTGTTTCACCTGAAGTTGCGCTTCCAACAGTAGAGATTACAAAGTTCTTCATAGCGCCTGCTGCATCGTAAAGAGCACATGCTGCAAAGATAGCCTTGTCAACAAGTGTGTTGTTTGTAAGAACTGTTGAGATTGTAACAGTTTCGTTATCTGCGATTGCGCCTTCTTCAACTATTGCTTCATCAACAACAAAGCTTTCGCCTGTCACGTCAAGGTGTATTGCACGAGTTGCGATGAAATCTGTATATGTTACTGACGCCACAGTAGTATCAGGAACATCACGTAAGTTAATCGCTAACTGAGGACGACCGCTTACAGTAGCATCGACAGTTGTGTCATTAGTCTTCAAACCGTTCCAATATGTACTTGCGTTCTGATTCTTTACAGCAAGCTTAAGTTCAATCGGTACAGGGTTTTCTGCATCTCTGAAGTCAATTGTACTAAAGCTACCGGTACCTACCTTATTGGCTGTTCCGCTTGTATTCCAATAAATGTTTGAGTACACTGTATCATTTGTAGCAGATGCACCAATTTTCGCGTAAGAAACTACACCGCGCAGAGAAGGATGGTCATAACCATAGTTTAATGCTGATGTAGAAGTAATACCAAAAAAGCCCTGTGCATAACCAACATTTACGAAGTCCTTAAGAGTTACCTTAATTGTGTAATCAGATTCATAGCTTCCGCTGTCAAGAGCCTTGAATACATGAAGATTATCAGTAACAGCATCGCTATTACCTGTGGCAGAAACGATAAGGTCATCACCGTCATGTGTAAATGTTGCATTAACAGATGAGTCGTTAGCACCAGTTGTTACATCCTGAAGACCTTCTGCAAGAACCTCTACCTTGAATGTCTTCGACCAGGTAGAAATTGTCTTTGAGCCGTCTGCATTTGATACATTAGCGATTGTAACTGTGTAGGGGATATCTCTTACAAAGCCGCCTGTAGGCTCAACAATCCAAGTATAACGTGATGTAGATGCATCGTCGTTGTAGTTTGCAAAGTAAACTGATGCAGGAATGATTGTTCCTGCCTGTGTGATTGTAGCATCAAGAGATGCGATTTCCTCTTCAAAATCTACTGTGAATACATCAAGGTCAGCATCCCAGTCAAGAATCATTTCGGGATATTCTTCTTCTTCAGGTTCGGGAACTACATATCCCTCGGGAGTATCAAGCTCAGCTGCAGATGCAAATGTTGACTGAGTTACCTGCAAATTCGAAAACTCCACATCAGCTGCGGTATATTCGGCATCAAAAGTCAGTAATATAAAAGATATGGACGGGAAGCCTTTGATTCCATAAGTTTCTGAGTCCATAAGCTTCTTGCCATTAACAAAAGCTCGTGCAACGCTGTCCTTAATTGAAAACTTGAGATCTACGCCTGTCGTGACGTCTATATTTTTAATGTAATTAGTATTACCTGTAGTCCTTCTCCTTGTAACAGATGTGGCATCCGTGTCACGGTCAAAAATCTGGCATCTGAAGCCTGCAGCTGTGGGTGTAAGGGTGGAATATCTGTCCATAGCGAATAAAGTACCATCGATAAATGTATCGCTGGCTCTGTAAGTAGTTCTCTGATCACCGCCTCGGCTCAAACCGAACACGATTCTTTCCGACCCAACTCTTGTGTCAGCTTTGTAAGTGAGCTTCATTGTGTAGTCACTTTCCTGCCACCCACCAGAACCGTAGTTATTGCCGCTATCTGATACAGTACCGTCTTCACCGTAATACGGAAGTATATTACCAGCTGTGACATCCTTACCAACAAGAGCACCTGCAGTTATATAGTTAGAATTATTAAGTGCACCTACAGTCGCGGTAGAATAACCTTTACCGCTATATTCATCAAGCTTCAAGGCCTCGTTATCATCATCAAGTGTGAATGCTACATTTCGGTATTGGTAAGGTTTCGTGATTTCAAAATTATCGTAGTCACCGATTTCTGCAACTGTGAATGTCATAGCACTCTGAGCGAGTGTTGACGCACCGTCAGAAGACTTAACATCCCAGAATGAGATTTTGTACTCAGCGTCAAGCTCAACGCCGTCTTCAGGAGTTACGAGATAAGTGTAACGAGAAGAAAGGGTCGACTGAGTGTAGTCATAGAAGTCATTCTTAGCGATTGTAAAGTCTACAAATTCACCGTCCTTTTTAAGAACGATAGTTGAGTTTACTGTGTCAATCTCCTGATTGAAGTCGAGTGTGATGAAATCTGCGTCAGCGTCATAGCTAACGAGTTCCAAGGTGTCTTCTGCCATAACTGTCAAGCCTGAAAGCATTGTAACAGTCATGCAAAGAGCTACCAAAAGAGAAAGGATTTTGCTAGTCTTTTTCATAATTTTTCCTCCAAATAAATTTTTTATATTTTAAATTAAAATTATCTTTTAACCAAATTTATTTGCTGTTTTTTACCTTTTCTTCAAGGAATGCATCAACCTGACGCTGTGCTTCGTTGATAACTTTTTCAAGTCCTCTGTCGTACATGCCCTGAATGTAATCGTCATAACCGTCTTCGATTGACTTAGCGCCTACAAAGTAAGCAGTACCCTTTTCCTTACGATATGCTGTAAGGGCGGTGATTTCTGCTTCAACCTTTGAATTGTCGAATGAGAAGCCAAGGATTGGAGATACCTGATCGAGTTCAACTGCCTTGTTATTAAGAGCTTCTGTCTGCTCCCAAACATCTGCGTCAGCGCCTTCTCTTACGAGAGCGTTGAACTGGTTACCAAACTTCCAGTCAGCTTCGGGAGCATACTTGCTGTCTTCCTTTTTCACAACAAAGCCGTCTTCGTTTAAGTCGTAGTGTACGCCTTCAATACCGAAGCAGATGATGTTGTAAAGTTCCTTGTTTGTGTTGATAAGTTCGATAAACTTCATAGCTTCTTCCTTATGCTTGGAGTTTTTACCGATACCAATCATTGTCTGCTGACAAGCAGTTGACCCGATGTAGGGCTTTGTAATGTTCTTAACAGCAACTACTTCTTTGCCGAGAGTATTCTTGACATTTACTTCAACACCTGGCTTGTATGTCTGGATATCCATAGCATACTTTCCTGCAAGGTAATCTGAGTTATCGTCTGTTGCAGAGAGTACGTCCTTACGGATGTAGCCCTTTTCAAACCAGCTGTAACGAATTCTCATACCCTCGAGGAATGATTCGTGGTTGTCTGTAAATACAACATCAATTCCTGCTTCACCGTCAAAACTATCCTTATCGATAGCTACACCGATGGGGACGATTTCTTCGAATGTGCCGTTAACCTTGAAGTAAGCGTTCCTGTTTCTCCAGGGCCAGATACCTTCTTCATTTTCGTAAACCTGCTTCATGAAGGGTTCAAGCTGTGCGTATTCTGTGATAGAATCTACATCAAGATTGTACTTTTCAACAAGTTCTACGGGAATGAAGGGGCACTTCTGTGAAGCAACAATCTGCTGATTGGGTACTGCGTAAATTTTTCCGTCAACCTTTGCTGCATCCCAGTAGAACTGAGGCACAGCTTCCACAAGGTCGGGAGTGAGCTTCAAAAGCTCATCAAGGGGTTCAAGACCGCCAAGCTTTGCAGCTTTTGAGTAAACATTGATGTAACCTGTGAAGCAAAGGTCGAAATCGTCCTTTGAAGCCATCTTAAGTTCCATCTTCTGGCTGAAAGCACTCTGGTCAAGGAATTTGAGGTCAATTCTTGCACCAATTTCCTTTTCAACGATTTTGTTAGCGGCTTCCATAACGATGTCGATATCTTCCTGGGCGTCACCGGGAACATACCAAACAAGAGTAGGAATGTCGCCGTCTGCTTTTTTCTTGCTGCAGCCTACAAAGCATACTGCTGTAAGCGTAAGAGCAAGGATTAAAGCAAGAACTTTTTTCATAATAACATCTCCTTCTACAATATAAATTTAAATTTAAATTAAAATTAAAATTCGCAATAAGTTGGGATTGAATGGCAATCCCTCCACCACGCTTTGCGTGGTCCCCCTCCCTTTACACAAGGGAGGCTCAGGATTCTTCGCTGCGCTCAGAATGACAGCGCGGAATACGGAATGCGAAGAATCCGCGGGGAGTTACAGCCCCTCCGTTTTGCTTCGCAACCCACCTCCCTTTACACAAGGGAGGCTTGCCTTCTCCTCAAGGGGAAGCCTTTTTACTTGGGTATTAACCCTTTACGCTACCAACTGTAAGACCCTTTACGAAATACTTCTGGAAGAAGGGGAATATACAGAGCGCGGGGCCTGCTGCAACAACCGCCATAGCCATACGTGATGTTTCGCCGGGGATGTCTGAAGCATCAATCATACCTGTGTCAAATTCAGCATTTCGAAGAAGCTGAATATTCTTCATAATTTCCTGAAGCTGATACTGGAGTGACTTAAGGTTATCCTTTTCAATGTAGAGCATTGAAGTCATCCAGTCGTTCCACTTGGCAAGGAACATCATAAGAGCAACTGTCGCGATAACGGGTTTGGAAAGAGGAATGATAATCTTAAAGAAGATTGTGTATTCATTCGCACCGTCTATGTAAGCTGACTCTGAAATTTCACCGGGGATGCCTTTGAAGAAGGTTCTCATCATAAAAACATACCAAGGCGAGATAAGATGCGGGAGTAAGTATACCCACAGAGTATCCTGCAAATGAAGATACTGTGTTATCAAGATGTATGTAGGGATAAGACCGCCGCCGAAAAGCTGTGTGAAGTAGATAAAGAAGTTAAGTTTGTTTCTGCCAATCATATCATTCTTCGTAAGCGGGAAAGCAATACACGCCATAAGGAAGGTTGAAAGAAGCGTATACAAAACTGATGTAACGATTGTAACTACATACGCATCAAGAATAATTCTGGGATTTCTGAATACAAACTTATAAGCATCAAGTGATGGGTTTCTCGGTAAAAGTCCGTAGCCCTGTAATGCAAGTGACTTCTCATCAGAAAAAGAAGCACTTACCAAAATTACGAACGGAGCAATTACACAAAAACAGAGAAGTATAAGTATGATATGATTTAATACGTTTGATTTTGATTCGTGTTTCATGCTGCACCTCTTAGAATAATCCGTAATCTTCGTCGAACTTCTTTGATGCCCAGTTCGTGAAGAGAACCAAACAGAAGCCAACAAGTGACTGGAAAAGACCAACTGCTGTACCAGCACTCAAGTTAGTGTTAGCACTATTTTCACCAGTAACAGTACGGAAGATATATGTATCAATAACATCTGTTGTCGAATAAAGCTCACCAACATTACGAGTAAGCTGATAGAACATACCGAAGTCCGCACGGAAGATACCGCCGATCTTAAGAATGGTCTGAATAACAATAAGCGTTGTAAGCTGGGGAATGATTACGTGGCGTGTCTGCTGCCAACGGTTTGCACCGTCAACTGCTGCTGCCTCGATAAGTGATGAATCCATACCCATAAGAGCTGCATAGTAGATAACGCAGTCAAGACCGATATGCTTCCATACATAACACACGGCGAGAATTATCGGCCATGCCTTGGGCGCTGCATACCAGCTGATCGGAGCCATACCTATGCTTTCGAGAACATTGTTCAAAATACCATATTCAGGATTAAGGAATGCGTAAACTATATACGACGCGATAACCCATGATACGAAGTGAGGTGTTATCAATACTGTCTGATAAACCTTAGTAGCCTTACGGCTGTTAATTCTGTACAGTACCACGGCAAGAGCTACCGAGCAAATAATTATCAGGCAGATAAATATTGCATTAAGCCCAATCGTGTTACGTGTAAGTCTGGCAAAGTCGCCTGATTTGAAGAAGAGCTCATAATTCCTGAGTCCTACCCACGGGCTACCGATAATACCAAGGTCGTAACGGTAACGCTTGAATGCCAGAACTATACCTGCCAACGGAATGTAGTGGAACAAAATGATTAAGAATACGGGCACCGCAGCCAATGAATAAAGCTGCAAATGACGCTTAATCTTGACCTTTTTGCTGTTGGAGGTTTTCTTTGTTGTTAGTGTTGTCATTTACCTCATTTCCTTTACAGTTCGATTTATAGAAAAATTATATCAAAAATAGCATATCATTCCTATTCTCAATATTCACATTTTATTATACTATATTAAGATTTAAGATTTTTGTAACAAAAAATTCACGGGAAATTTTCAAGTGTTTTTTTACCAGCCCCGAAATTTCCCATTATATTGGGATTTGCGGCTGTTTTTTTGTGCAGACGGCACAAAAAGGGTGCGCATTTTTTAGAATAAGTTTGTTGTTTTAAGCACTTATGTTTCAGTTGTGTTACAGTAAAAACCGCCTTTTTCCCTTGCCAAACCATTGTTTGAAGTATTTTTTATATTGCAAAATATTCAGTTTTTGCATGAGATTCTTCGCTACGCTCAGAATGACAATAATATATATTATATATAAAAGGAAGAAACTCGTGCCGAAAGGTATAATTCGAAGTTCGAAATGCGAAGTTCGAAGTGAAAGTAGATTTCCGCCAAGGCGGAAATCTTCCTTGGCTCTTCCCTGTCACCAATAGCCCCCTTGAAAGGCTCCCTTGTGTAAAGGGAGCTGGCACGAAGCGACTGAGGGATTGTCTTCCCTGTCACCAATAGCCTCCCCTTACACAGGGGAGGCTATTGGTTTTACTGTTTTTTAAGTGCGGTGTTAAAGAAGCTCAGCGGGTCAAGTCGTTTGGGTTTGTCAAGAACAAACACTTTTACATAATAGCCGTCTTTTGCAGTTGTGCTGCAGTAGAATTCAAATGTGCCTGCTGCGGTTTCGCCTGATGCGACAGTTGAGGAGCTGTCGCTTATTTTTGCCTGCTGGAATTTACCTTCATCAGAGAAAAGTGCAGCGATTACTATAAATTCCTGCGAAGATGTGCCATTATTCTTAACTGTGTAGTTAAAATCGAAGTTCGAAACGCCATCAAGTGTTCCTAAAATAGTTGCTCCGTCCTCGGAAAGGACTGTGCTTTCGATAATTTCCAAATCAACTGCCTTTGCAACTGTAAAGGTCTGTACCTTGTCACACTTCCATTCGCTTCCCATATTGCGGGAGGTGTTTGCAGCGGTAACCTTCCAGTAATATGTTGTGCCTTCGGTAAATTCGGCAGTGGGAATTACGAAGGTTTCACTCGTAGTTCCCGACTCAACAGGATTGTCGAAGTTTTCGTCTGTTGCGATTACATATTCGTATTTATCGGCAAACAGTCCCTGTTCCCAAGTGAGGATTACACCCTCTTTTGTAAGGTTTTCCCCGTTTGTGGGATGCATAAGCTTAAAGCTCTGGTCGCTTTCGGGCATTTTATTCATTGTCTGAATACCAATCCAGTCCATATCGAAGTTCAATTCGTTGGGAACTTCTGAAAGTGCACCCGTTGTGATTGCAGATTTTTTTACGCGGTAGTCCTGATTTTCGGGGTCTACGAAGATGCTTGTGTCTGCAGTTACATTTCCGTACACATTTTCTTCGCCGTATTCGTAAGTTACGCCTGCATTATTCGCGTTGATGTTTACGGGGTTTGTACAGTTGACCGCAAGGTTATTAATTGCTCTTCCCATATAAACCATTTTGCCGTCGTTTTCAGTAAGACGGTCACGGAATGCCACCATTTCGTCATAGTATTCGTAATCAGATGAAGGAAGAGAATTCAAAAGCGAGTTGTAGAAGCCGTTTTCGGCATCACCCGATTCCCAGAAAGACAAGGTTCTACCGCTGAGGCCTGCGCCTGATTGGATATCGACAAATATGTTATTCTTGATTTCGTTATCGTAGCCGATTGATCTGACACCGAGCATTTTTGTTTTCTGAACGCCGGGGCCTACGATGATGTTTCGTGTAGCATACTGACCTGATTCCCAGTCATCCCAGTAGATACCCATTGAAGAGTATCGCGGATTTGCAGTCATAGAAAAGTCGTGAAGGTAGTTTTCGGTAAACTCGTTACCGAATTCATTGACAGATCGTCCGATGTACATAGCACCGGCATCCTCAATAGAATGCATAAGGTTATATATTTCGTTGCGCGAAACTGTCTGTCCTATACCCTTTACAACGAGTCCGCTTGCAAGATTTGACCCGTGGATAAGATTGTTTTCTGCTGTATCGCCCAGAGCCTTTTCAGAGCCAGAGCTACTTCTGTTACCTAACATAATACCTGATATATAAGTATTTGCGGTGGGGTTCTGTCCGTAATTGTAGATGTGGTTGTTTCTTGCAATGTTATTTGTGGGGATAGAAACACTTGTCGTTACATCAACAGTGTCCGATAAGGAAATACCGCTGCCGCCTGTATCGTAAACATTACAGTTTTCAACAAGCATATTCTTACCGCCGAGAGATAAGCCAAACAGTGAAGCAGCATGAATGTTGCAGTTCCTGAACTCTATTCCTGAATTAGAACCGCTTGAATACACCGCATGGCTAAAACGGCTTCCGTAAAATTCAATTCCTTCAAAGGTAATATTTTCAGAGTTTGTTATATGGACAAGCTGAGCATATCCATAAAGATATCCACCAAGAGTTGAATCGTAGTTGTCTCTCTGGTCATTAGCCATTTCTAAGACATCATCCGCTGTAAGTTCATATGGTGCGTAATAGTAGATGTCCTTGTTTACAGTATCAAAATAGTATTCGCCGGGGATATCCATTTCCTCGGGCAGGTTTACGATTGTAACACGCGGTCCGTAATAGGGGCTTGCGGAGTTAGGATAATAAAGTTCTCCTGTTCCGTCGATGGTGATTTTCTTGTTTGTTGTATCGATTTCCGTAATTTTTGCAGCTGCTGCATGGTAAGGCGTGAAAAGGAAACCTGCAAGGTATGCGTCATCTATCGCATTGGTCCATTTGCCGAAGTCCATCTCATCGGTAAATTCAGCATAACTGAGTGTGGGGTTGCCAGCATCGTTATTACCTCTAACACCGGATGCATTATCAAATGCAACGCTGCCTGCGTTGGGGTACTGGCTGAGAGTTTGCTTCTTTCCGTTAAGGTAAATTATCGGAGGCTGGATGCTTCTGCCCGATGAACTGTATCCCATTGTGAGAACGGTATATGTTTTGCCTGTATTATACCAGTTACCTTGTTTATCCTGCGCAATTATTCCCTGATTATCTGCGAAGCCTGCGGCATCCATATCAAGCTTATAAATCATTCCGCGTGATGATTCGGGAATGCGCGCAAGTACATCGCCATCTGTAACCTTGGAGATGTACTGATGAGCAACCTGTTTCATTGATGTAATTACGGGTTTGTCATCCTTGGACGCAGGAGTAAATGTGATTCTGTGTCCTGTCCCCTGGTTTGCTGATACGAACTGAATACGGCTGTTTTCAAAACTGTATTTGCCACCGTACATCAGGATATCAACATCAGTAGTTATAGCTTTTGTAATTGCATTGTCTTTCGCCTTTTTCAAGTCGTACGGCTTTTCCTTCGTGCCGTTAGCGCCTGTGCTGCCGCTAGGCGATGCGTAGATTACCTGAAGCGAACCGCTGCTTACAAGGAAACTGCGGAGAGTGTCCTGTTGTTTTACACCGTTACATACGAGCACGCACTCGGAAGAACGGCTTGTTCCCTCGGGCACGGTAATATCGAAGGAGTACGCTCCCCCCTCGCCTGCTGAGAACATATTGGAATAATAAACCTTATCCATTACGGAGCCGGTTAAAGAACCGATGTCCTCCATCGTATATCCTTCCTTTAATATAAAGACGGATATGATGTCGCCTTCAGCGGCACCTGAAAATGTGCCTGACAATGTGTATGTGTCGTACGATTCAACTTCCTCGGCTATTGCTGTGATTCCGAGCGAGGCAATCATAAAACACAGTAGAATGATTGTTGATAAAACTTTCTTCATATTTTTCTCCTTTAATATGCAAATTTAAATTTAAGTACATTAGTCCTCAAGACCTTCAGTCGGTGCAACGTCGGGTGTTCCATCCTGTTCGGGTCCGTAGTATGTAAAGATTTTGTTCTGCGGAGGCATGGACTCCATGTGTCTGAAGATTTCTTCTATACGGAAGAGTTCGCTCTCTTTATTTCGTTTGAGCCACTGGGCACGGTATTTTGCGAGCCATTTTTCCGTGTCGGTCCATCGTTCAAGCTTTATTCCCATATGCTTTGCCATAAGCTCCGCTATTACTGCGGTGCCCTCTGTCGCATTGATGAGTTCAAGACGGAACTCGTCCTCTTCCCATTTCTGCTGTGAAAGTTCGTCCACGAGCACTTTCGCTTCCGCTGCTGCTTTGCGGAGATTTTCCTCAGTGGGATACTTCGACCATGGCATTTCATACTTGTGCAGAAGGTTGGAATAATATCTTACAAACCAGCAATAGTTTGCCTTTTCGTGAATTACATTTGCTCTTGAAAGGTATTCATATCCCTTTTCGTTTTTGTATAAAAGGCAATTAAGTGCCTTTTTGAAGTTGTCGTCAATTACATTTTCAAAATCCCACGACATTTGTGCACCAACTGTGATGCCGAACATCGAAAGTTCTATCCCGCACGGGTGTCCGTAATCGCCCCAGTTGGTATTCATCATACCGCTGGCACCGTATTTCAAGCCGTACTTCGCCATTGTCTGTATATTGACCTCGGATACACGGGCGTTTTCAACAAGGCGGAAAAAGTTGGATGTGCTCGGGCAAACAAGTTTTTTGAAGTTTGTACCATCAAATTTACTTACGCGCGTTTCGGGAGGAACAGAGTCGTATCCCCAGCAGAGCATTATGACATCTTCGGGGAGTTTTTTCGTTTTCTCGGCGTTATTGAAGTCATCAAGGAATACCTGATCCGCCCACATCATAACTTTCTTGCCTTTTGATTTGACGTAATCTATCACTTTTTTCATAAAGTCAAAGTATATTCCGTCAATATCCTCGCCGCGTTTTTTACGCGGACCGCGTGCAAGGTCGAAAGGCTCGTCACCGCAGATATTTACATATTCAGAAGTAAAGTTCTCTATGTACTGGTCGATAAGGCTCTTGACAAAATCAAGGCTTTCGGGATGAGTGGGGTTTATCGTGTGATGAAGCATCCTTTCATACCAGAAAGTGTATTTGGGAGTGTAGTTATCTATCTCACGAAGATATGTATTCTCGGGAACATTGAGTATGTCAAACATATGTCCGCAGGTTGCAAGCGACGGAACAAAATCAATAAAGTTTTCCTTACAATACTCGTCAAGTTCGCGCAGTTCTTCGGGCAAAAGACAGTTTGTTTCGGGAAGTGTTCCATACATTTCCTTGTAAGGGTACGCATGCTCCATATAAAACTGGAGGAAGTTGAGTTTGTAGTAAGCTACATCGTCAATGAGTTTTTTCATAGACTCAACGGTAGGAACACGACCTCTTGTAACATCGTGGTAGAGGATACGGAATTCATTCTTGGGCTTATCCTCGATTTCCACACAGAAGATTTCGCCGTTTTCAAAAATCTGACGAAGCGTCTGTATGCCGTAGAATGCACCGTTAATACCGTCGCCTTCAATTCGTATTTCAGCGTTTGACACGCTGAGGCGGTAGCTCTCCTCATTGGTGTCCCTGTATGTGATATAAAGCGGTATTCCACCCTCGCCTTCGGGGAGTTTCGATGCCGCTTTTTTAATTCTTTCATCGGTTAATTCGTTTGCAAGTGTAACTGCCTTTTTTGACAACAGTTCACCTGTCTCTTTCACTTTCTGCGGTGTGGGTATCAGGTACATGGTTCTGCCTCCTGTGTACATTATATAATACACAAATATTATAACATATATCGCCTTTTTATACTATTTCTCTATATTCACATTTTTTTACTCCATATTCATATTTGGTGGTCATTAGTGTTTTTAATCCGTTTTTTCTCAAAAACATTGACACCGCACTCAGATTTAATGTATAATTATACAGAATATAACTATAAAAGGTGATGGATTTGAAAAAAATCGCGTTAGTCATCAATTTTGATAAAGAAAATGCAATCAGCGTTGCAAGGAAGCTTGTTTCTCTTCTTTCAGGCAAGGCGGAACTTTACTTATGCCCTAATGATATTCTTTCCCTTCCCGACGTCATTTACAAGGACGAGGATGAGTGTTTTTCCCTGTGCGAAACGGTTGCGGTACTCGGCGGTGACGGCACTATTATTGCCACCGCTAAAAAGTGTGCCCGTTACGGTAATATCCTCGTCGGGATAAACACGGGAAACCTCGGATATCTTTCCACGATTGAGGGTTCAAGCCTTGAAGAAGCAGCGAAGACACTTCTTGCAGACAACATAAATTACGACAACAGGTATATGCTGTGCATAAAACTGTTCAGGGATGGAGAGCTAAAGGAAACTTGCCACGCGCTTAACGAAGTTGTTATAACACGGGGAAAATCCCGTCTTACGACTTTTACCGCGTGCGACCAATATGGCAAAGCTCTGTCTTCCTACCGCGCAGACGGTATGATTGTCGCAACGCCCACGGGCTCGACGGCATATTCTCTTTCTGCAGGCGGGTGTGTAGTATCGCCCGATGCAGATGTTATGGTACTGACACCCATCTGTCCGCACACGCTTCGTGCCCGAAGCATTGTTTTCCCGCCGAAGTCCATTAAAATCACGGCAGACAGCGAGGCGGAAATCACTGTTGACGGACAGTTTTTCGAAAATCTCAATGGTGGAGATTACATAGAAGTTGAGAAATCGGAATATTTAACAAAGCTGGCGCACAGTGAGCTTAGTTTTTACGATATTCTTCAAAAAAAGCTGTAAAAAGAGGTATTTGTGATGAGAAACAAAAGACACGCGGCGATTCTTTCGCTGATAAAGGAAAAAAGCATTGAAACACAGCAGGATTTAACTTCCCTGCTTTCTGCATTGGGTTTTGAGGTTACTCAGGCAACTGTTTCAAGGGATATCAAAGAACTGCGTCTTGTGAAAAAACTAAATAATGACGGGCGTTATGTATATGCGCCTCATTCTGACGAGAGTACTGTCGGTGTTTCCGACAAAATGACTCTTATTCTCAACAAAAGTATCCTAAGTGTTGATTATGCTCTCAACACAATTGTTATAAAAACGCTTGCCGGAATGGCACAAGGTGCGGCAAGTGTGCTTGATGCCATGCAATTTTCCGAAGTTCTCGGCACAATCGCAGGCGATGATACAATCTTCATGATTACAAGAAGCGAGGATGCTGCACAAAAGCTTTGCAGGAAGCTTCGCGGTATGGGGAACTGATTATGCTTATCGGACTTGATATTGAAAACATTGCTGTTATTGAACATACGTCTGTCGAATTTCAAGAGGGGCTTAATGTAATTACCGGTGAAACAGGTGCTGGCAAGTCGCTCCTCATAAATTCGCTCAATATGGTTCTCGGCGCACGTTCCACACGCGAACTTATCCGCGAGGGCGCGTCGTTTGGCAAGGTATCGGCTACGTTTTTCTGTAAAGAGATTGATGCTTATCTTGAAGAGTGCGGACTCGATACAGATGAGGGGAATATTATTATAACAAGAAAAATATACCCCGACGGCAGAAATCTCTGCCATATAAACGGATGTGCAGTCAATGTGTCTCAGCTTAAAAAAGTTGGCGAAAAGCTTATTGTCATTCACGGACAAAACGACACAGGCGAACTCGCCGATACTTCTACACATATTCGTTTTCTTGACGCTTTTGCGGAAAATGAGACACTTCTTTATGAATACAAGAACACTTACGATAAATTAAAAGAGATAAATTCTGCTATTTCCAAGTTTAACGAGGATGAGTCTTCGCGGCAGCGCGAAATTGACTATCTTTCCTATCAAGTGGCGGAAATCGAGAAGGCAAACCTCTCTCCTGACGAGGAAAATGAGCTTGTTTTAAGAAAAAAACTCCTTGAAAATGCCGAGGCAATCAGCAAATTCTCCGACAAGGCGTACTTTGCGCTTTCAGGCGATAATAAGGCGAAGGAGCTTCTTCACGACGCAAGGCGTGCCCTTGAATCGCTTGCAGATATTGACGACGGGGCTGCCCCCTATGCCGAAAAGGCGACTGAACTTTATTATGAGGTTGAGGAGCTTTCCCGTGAAATATCGGGTTATATGACATCAATCGATTTCAATGCAGGCGAACTTTCTGAAATCGACGACCGACTTGCTGAGATTAACACGCTGAAAAGGAAATATGGCGGAGAAATCTCCGATATACTTGAGTTTTACGAAGAATCGGTGAAAAAGCTTGATTTTCTGCGCTCGTTTGACCAAAGCAAGGACAAGTTTATTGCAGAGCGCGATAAATTGTTTGAAAAAGCAGTTTCAATTGCGGAAAGAATTACACATTCGCGCAAAAAGAGTGCTGACATTCTTTCAGAAAAGCTTTGCGCAGAGCTTGAAAGCCTTGATATGCCAAAATGCAAAATCGAGTTTTGCTTTGCACCGTGCGAACTTTATTCCATGGGTGCGGAAAGAGTTGAAATTCTGATATCCACAAATCCGCTTGATGCACCGAAAAGTATGGTTAAAATCGCATCGGGCGGTGAAATAAGCAGAATTATGCTTGCAATCAAGTCAGTATTTTCAGATTTTGACAAGATTCCTACACTTCTTTTTGATGAGATTGATACGGGCGTTTCAGGACGCGCAGCCGAAAAAATCGCTAAAAAGATGCGTGTTCTTGCCGAAAATTACCAGCTTATATGCGTAACACATCTGCCCGTAATTGCGGCAGCTGCCGAAAGGCATCTTTTGATTGAAAAGAATCTGTCGGGAGAGGGATTTAAGACCGAAATCCGACTTCTTTCCGATGACGACAGAATAAAAGAAATTGCCAGAATCATCAGCGGCGATAATATAAGCGAAATTTCGCTTCAAAACGCCAGAGAACTCATAAAAGGAGGCTTACTCTATGGAACAAATAGGTGAAGTTGTTGAACTTCGCGGAGAAAAGGCACTTGTAAGAATACACCGCGTTTCCGCATGTGGTGAAAACTGCGCAAGCTGCGAAGGCGGATGTAAGCCTACAGCCTCAGTTACTGAGGCTGTTAACAGCATTTCTGCCGAGGTTGGAGATACGGTAAAAATACAGATGAATTCACTTGCATATATGTCACTTGCTTTTATCGGGTATATTCTTCCGTTGATTGTGTGTATTGCGACATATTTTATAGTGCAAAAATTCACTGATAACACCGTAATTGCCGATGCATCGGCAATAGGTTCTCTTATCGGAACGCTCGTTTTGTTTTATATTATAGATAAGCTTCCGTTTTTCAGAAAATCCACAAAGTTTTCAACCAGGATTACAAAAATCATAAGGAGATAAATTCATGATAAAAGCCTGTATTTTTGATATGGACGGAACGGTTGCAAATACAATAAATTCCATATCATATTTTGCAAACAATGCACTTTCCAAGGCAGGTCTTCCCGTAATTGACACGGAAAAGTACAAAATCCTTGTCGGCGATGGGGCAAAAGTTCTTGTTGAGAGAATGCTCGACACCGTAGGGGCAAGTCGCGATTACTATGACGAAGTCGCTTTTGAATACAACACCAAGTATAATGCTGACTTTTTATATCTGACCGAGCCTTATGAAGGAATTGTTGAGACATTGTTAAAACTCAGAGAAATGGATATCAAGGTCACAATTTTTTCAAATAAGCCTCACGAAACGGCGATTAAAGTGTCAGATGCACTCTTCCCCGAAGGTTGTATTGATATATGCTACGGTGCACGCAAAGGCGTTGCTTTAAAGCCTGACCCGCAAGGCGTTTACGAGATACTCGAAAAGCTCGGTATAACCCCCGAAGAATGCCTTTATATAGGCGATACAGGGACTGATATGATGACGGGTAAAGGTGCAGGCCTTTACACCATCGGTGTACTGTGGGGATTCCGCGGACAAAAGGAGCTTGAAGAAAACGGCGCAGATGCGATTATTACGCGTCCTGCGGAGCTTATAGATATAGTTAAAAAACTCAATTTTTAATACATTCAGGAGGAAATTTATGGACATTTTTTCGATTTTGTCACTTATTGGAGGATTGGCACTGTTCCTTTACGGAATGGACGAAATGGGTGACGGTCTCAAGAAACTTTCGGGAGGTAAGCTTGAAACAATTCTGAGCAAACTTACATCCACAAAATTAAAGGCATTTTTGCTCGGTCTTGGCGTTACGGCTATTATTCAGTCGTCTTCAGCCACTACCGTTATGCTCGTGGGTTTTGTTAACGCAGGCATTATGAAGCTTGGGCAGACTTTTGGTACGATTATGGGAGCGAATGTCGGTACTACCGTTACAGGCTGGCTTCTTTCACTTTCTGCTATTTCCGAAGAAAGCACTTTCATCTTAAAATTATTTAAGCCTGAGTCATTCACCCCTATTCTTGCGCTTGTTGGTCTTCTGCTTACTATGGTCGGCAAAAGTGACAAAAACAAGAATCTTGGTAAAATATTCCTCGGTTTTTCAATACTGATGTTCGGTATGGAAACCATGAGCGATTCTATGAGCGGACTTAAGGATTCCCCTGATTTTACAAATCTTCTTATAAAGTTTGAAAACCCGTTCTTGGGTATTATGATGGGTCTTATCCTCACTGCTATTATCCAGTCATCTTCTGCTTCAGTCGGTATTTTACAGGCACTTTCAATAACAGGTCTTGTTCCCGTTCCTGTTGCACTTCCCATTATTCTGGGACAGAATATTGGCACAACTGTTACACCCATTATTTCTTCAATCGGCGGTAATACGGACTCAAAACGAGTTGCAATGGCGTGTCTTTATATAAAAATGATAGGCGTTATTATTGTATGTTCCATATTCTATGCTGTTAATGCGGTACATCCCTTCTTTTTTATGGAGGAAACTTATATTGCTAATCCCGTAAATATTGCAGTGATTCATACAGCATTTAACATTATTTCAACATTTATTCTCCTTCCGTTTACTTCTCTTATTGAAAAGCTTACAATCGCTACAGTAAAGGAAAAGAAGCAGAAGAACGAAAAGGGAAATACTACTTTCAAAACTCTCGACCCCCGTTTCTTTACTTCTCCCGCATTCGCTGTTGAAACAAGCCGTCAGCTCGTTTCTGAAATGGCGGTTATTACAAAAAATTCACTTATCGAATCAATGAGTCTTATCGGAAATTATGATGCCGATAAGGCAGACGAACTCCTCAAAACAGAGGACGAAATTGATATTTATGAAGATAAAATCAGTTCCTATCTCCTTCAGGTTTCAGAACAGGAACTTTCACAGAAGGACAGCCGTGAAGTTTCACAGCTTCTCCATGTTGTAGGCGATATTGAAAGAATTTCCGACCACTCCGTAAACATTATCTCAGCGGCAAAGGAAATTCATACTAAGGAAATTGAATTTTCAAGAGAAGCTCAACGTGAAATTTCAGTTATGGCAAATGCGCTGCGCGAAATTCTTTCACTTGCAATTGAGGCACTTGTGAACGAAGACCTTAACATTGCAAAGAAGGTTGAGCCCCTTGAACAGATTATCGATAAATTGAATCACAAGATTAAAAGCAACCACGTTGAGAGACTTCGTCTTGGAGAATGTACTATCGAGCTCGGTTTCATTCTCTCGGATATTCTTAACAACTACGAGAGAGTTGCTGACCACTGTTCAAACATCGCTGTTTGTCTTCTTGAAATCGATAACAACTCATTCCAGACACACGAATATCTTACAAATGTTAAAGAAACGGGCGCAAACGAGTTCTTTGAAAATTACGATATGTACAAGCAGCGCTATTCGCTTTAATTTCAGTTCATCAGCCCTTTTGGGCTGATGAATGTATATAAGAGGTTTTTTCTATGAAACAAAAAAGGTTGGTAACAATTCAGGATTTGTCGTGTTTCGGAAAATGTTCAATTTCAGTGGCACTTCCCGTTATTTCCGCGCTTGGAATAGAAACCGTAGTACTCCCCACCGCCGTTTTATCAACACATACGGGCGAGTTTGAGGGGTATACTTTCCATCCCCTGCACGATGAATTTCGCGGTATATGTGACCACTGGGAAAGTCTTGGCGTTGAATTTGACGCAATTTATGTAGGATATATCGGTTCAAACGAACTTATCTGCGCGGTAAGCGATTTTATTGACCGATTCAAAAATAAAAATACTCTTGTTTTCATTGACCCTGCGATGGCTGATAATGGCAATTTCTACTCTGGGCTTGATAATGATTACGCAAAAAATCTTGCAATTCTTTGTAAAAAAGCGGATATTATATCCCCAAATATGACAGAAGCAATGATTCTTTCGGGAAATAGTCCTGCCGATTATAAGGACATCGCATCACTTGAAGTTTTGGCAAAATCGCTTTCAGATATTTGTGAAAATGTTATTATAACCGGAGTACATAGCGAGAAAACTATTTCTACTGTTGCGTACGAAAAAGGTGCAGATACGCTTTTTTCTGCCGACAAGCCTCTTTATGACGGCGTTTTCTACGGTTCAGGGGATTTATTCGCAAGTGCATTTATAGGAATGTATCTTGGCGGTGCATCACTTTTCGAAGCGACTAAAAATGCATCTGATTTCGTAAACGAATGCATCCTCAATACGCTTGACGAACGAGAAAAGTATTGGTATGGATTAAAGTTTGAACAATCACTTTCAAAGCTTGTAAAAAATCAATAATTTGTATATTTTTTATACTTTTTGCAGTTTTATATACTAAACCTTCGTTATTATGCCCATTGTGTATTTTTTTGAAATGTGATATTATAACCACAGATGAAATTATAGACAGAATTTGAATGGCGGTATGACAATGGAAGTTCACGATTTGGATATGCTTTATAAATGTGTTGAGGAATACGGACTTTTGCCCGTTCTTTCAGGGGTCTTCCCAACGCTTAAGGTTTCTATTCCTCTTTCTATGCAAACATGTAAATTATCTATCAAGGACCTTGACCTTTCGGTGAGGTCATACAATGCGCTTATGGCTCACGGGGTAAAGGATGTAGGTAGCCTTGTTGACCTTCTTAATTCAGGAAAACTCGGCGATGTACGAAACCTCGGTGCAAAAAGCACAAAGGAAATTCAGCTGCGCGCACTCGAATACAGTTATGAGGCATTAAACGAAAAGGGAAAGAAAGAATTTCTTAACAACGTTTTTGA
The DNA here is from genome assembly GCA_964390145.1 of uncultured Oscillospiraceae bacterium. Lineage (GTDB taxonomy): Bacteria > Bacillota > Clostridia > UMGS1883 > UMGS1883 > UMGS1883. Next base: position 22,980 of record CAYMHB010000008.1, on the reverse strand, counting down.
AATCAACTGTGCTTAATAAAATAACTACTTACTACGGTCCTGAAATGGACTGATAAAAAGACATCCTCGCACGAGGATGTCTTTTTTTGCATACATTTTCCTTTTTTGTGCAAAATAGTGAATGGTGATATATGTGAAATTCAGGGACCTTTTTCTTTATAAATATACTCCGCACGAAACCTTTACAATAGATAATGCTACCGAACCTTACGATTTTCCCGTACAGAAAAATCACGGAGGGCCGTCACTTTGCGGAAATTTCAAAAAGGATTTTGCCACCCTCCGCGAGGAATTTTCATTTGGCAAGAGCGGTGATGTCAAAATGCGTGAATTTACTGTGCTCATAAACGAAAAGGAGCACAATGCGGTGCTTTTTTTCATTGACGGACTTGTAAATAAGCAGCTTATAAACGACTTTATACTAAAACCGCTGATGCTGAAAAGCCGCGAAATCAGTATTTCAAGTTTTCGCAGTATCGGGGAAATTCTTTTATCACAAAGCGAATATAAGGAAACAAATGTTATCGGGGAATTATGCTTTGACCTTAATTTCGGCAGTGCAATTGTGCTCATTGACGGTACAAAAAAGGCATATTCTCTCGATGTCAAGGGGTGGCAGCACCGCGGAGTTGATGCACCGCAGACGGAGAGAATCATACGCGGGCCAAACGACGCTTTTTCCGAGCAGCTCCGTGAAAACACCGCGCTTATACGTCACCTCGTAAGAAACAAAAGTCTGATGTGCCGTGAATACAAAATCGGCACTATCAGTCAGACACCCGTTTCGGTTATGTATATTGAAAATGTGGCGAATGTATCTCTTGTTAAGGAAACTCTGCGCCGCATTGAAGGTATTGAGATTGACTATCTTTTTGCCGCTGCGGAGCTGGAACAGTTTATTGAAGACAAGTCCGTAACAACGCTACCGCAGTTTCTCTCCACCGAGCGTCCTGACAGAGCGTCACGCGCTCTTCTGGACGGACGCGTCGTGATTCTGGTCGACGGTTCTCCGTTTGTTCTTATCCTGCCGACGAGTATTTTTGAACTTAATGAATCGGCGGAGGATAATTATCTGCGCTTTCCGTATGTGAATATGATTCGCACGATAAGATGGATTGCGTTTGTTCTTTCACTTCTGCTTCCGGCGTTGTATGTTGCCGTCATAACTTTTCATACTGAATTACTTCCGACAGGGATACTTATGTCGGTTATTTCAAGTCGCGAAAAAGTGCCCTTTCCCCCGCTTGTCGAAATTATCATAATGGAAATTTCCCTTGAAATTATCCGCGAGGCAAGTATCCGCATTCCCGAGGCATCGGGGAATACGCTGAGCATTGTAGGGGCGCTGATTTTAGGTCAGGCGGCAGTTTCAGCAGGGATTGTAAGCCCCATACTGATTATTATTGTTTCCATTACTGCTATCGGTTCGTTCGCAACGCCGAATTACTACCTTGGATTATCGGCTCGAATACTGCGGTTTGCCTACATCTTTTTGGCGGCATCAGCAGGATTTTTAGGGATTGTGGCAGGACTTTTTATAAATATTCTGTTATGGACTGACACAAAGTCTATGGGAATGCCTATGGGAGTGCCGTTTGCCCCCGTTACAAAAAAAGGGACGCCCTCGGCACTTTTTGTTCCTCCCGTGTGGAAACAAAATGAGCGCGACGATTATGTAAATCCAAGGCGTAAGGAAAGGCAGTCCTTTATTTCTCGCAAATGGAGAGGGTGAAAAAATGAAAACCAAAAGCGGTACAGCGAGCATCGCCATTATTTGCTCATGCGCGATACTTTCAAAATATCTTGTAATACTTCCCGAATATATGGTAAAGTATGTCGGCAACGCCGCGTGGCTTGATGTACTGGCAAAAAGTATTCTTGCGACAGTTTCACTTCTCGGGGTGCTCGCGCTTTATAAACCGTTTGCGCCAATGAGCTTTACGGACACCTTTACACTCGCCGTCGGAAAGGTCGGAGGGGCATTTTTCAGTTACTTTTATGTAATCACTCTCACGGTTTTCAATGCGCTTTTACTGCGCCTTCTTGTAGAGGCTCTCGGTACTGTAATGGCAACTACTGCACCTGATGAGTTTTTCGCACTGTTTATACTTGTTCCTGTGTTCGTGGCGGCATACTGCGGTGTGCGTGCAACAACGAACTTAAGCGCAATTATATTCCCGCTTGTAATCGCGACGATAGTTACTGTTGTTCTGGCACTTTTTCCTCATTACAGGACGGACAATATATTTCCTGTTTTCGGAAAAAGCACAAAAAATCTTGTAAACGGTATATTCGTAAAGCATTTTGGTTTTCCCGAGACTGTGCTTCTTTTTTTCTTTGCCCCTATGCTTGGAAGCTACAATAAAATCAAAAAAGCAGGTCTTCTGACATTTTTAATAATTACGGTTATTTCGGTCACATTTACACTCGCGTATTGCCTGACTGTGCCATATCCGGCGTCAGAGAGCTTCTTTCTGCCCTTTTACCAGATGACAAGAATGATAAAATCAGGTGCGTTTTTGCAGAGATTAGAGCCGATAGTCGTATTCGTGTGGACAAGTTTTGTTATGTGCAGTATGAGTATTCTGATAAGCACTACGGCATCGCTCGTGGCAAAAAGCGACAGACGCGAGTGCGCAAGCGGTTTTGTTCCGATTCTTACGATAATAACTTTTTTTGTTTCGATGTTACCTCCTGATGAGAGCCGTGCATTCTATTTCTACGAGAAACTGCTTTCATTCAGTACGGTTCTCTTTCCTACGCTTCCGATTATAATTCTTACTATTGCACGAATACGCAGGAAGGAGGAAAGATTATGAAAAAGCTGTGGATGTTACTTGCTTTTGTTATCTTTCTGGGCGGTTGCGGATACGGAACTGATGTTGAAAATCAAGCGTTTGTAGTGGCGGTAGGTATCGACAAGGGTAAATCTTTCCCCGTAAAGGCGACTTTTGTTTTCGCTGACCCTTCGGGTGGTAGTGAGAATAAGCCGTCGTCTCCGAAGCCTGATATTTTGTCGGTTGAGGCTCCAACGGTGTTTTCTGCTATCCGCAAAATTGATTCAATAAAAAGCAAGACGATAAATATGTCGCATGTTAAGGTTGTTGTATTCTCTGACAGCGTCGCAAAAGAAGGAATAAAGGAGTTTTTGTCGGGATTTGCATCCTCGCGCGATTTTCGCCCGAACACCTATGTTTGTGTGTCTCAGGGCGACGCCGACGAATATCTTAAAGCCGTAAAACCTGCACAGGAAACCTTTATTGAAAAATACTACGACAACATTATGCGCAAAGTGGCACACGACAAGGTCAACGAAGCTTATCTTTACTATCTCTATTTTAATGTGATGGAAGATTTTTCGGGCAGTCTTGTTCCCCTTGTCGGAATAAACCCGAATAAGATGGATAACCCTTCTCACGCCGTTCTCCCCGATTCCGACGATTTTTCCTACGAGGCGAAGGCAGGCGAAATCCTGCGCGACGGCGAAAACCCAACGGAAGTACTTGGATGCGCGGTATTCAGTAATGACAAAATGATTGACACATTAGGCAGTTTTAAAACCGATGTCACACGAATCATTTCAGGCGAATATTACCCACGAAATTACAGTATCTCGTATCCTGATAAAAAGAGTTTTGTAACAGTGCGACTCATTCAGCAAAAGCGCCCCGTAATAAAGGGCAATATCAAAAATGGAGTTGCATATATAAATGTGGAAGTCCCCCTCTCAATTGAATATGTCGATGCAGAACAAATCGAAAACAACAAAGAAAAATCCGCACAGTTTCGTGTATTTTTAGAAGAAAAGTTAAACAGCGAGGCAAAAAGGCTTATAACGGACGCGCAGACGAAATACAAAAGCGATATCCTGAGTCTTGGCGAATCGTTAAAACACGAGTTTTATGATGTCGCGTCGTGGAAAAAATTTGATTGGAAAAAGCACTTCCCCAATGCGCAGATAAACGTATCTTTCAAGGTTTTATACACCGATTTTGAAGAGGCAAACTGAGGTGGAATTATGAATATTTATCAACTGATTTTTGTCATACTCTTTTTGTGGAGCAGTATTTATACCGTGTCGCTGTCGATTTATAATTTCAGGGCAAAAAATATTTTCTCCGCAATAAATTCCGTACTTCTCGTAATAGTTTCGGGTGTATTATGCATAATTTATATTGCGTCCTGATTCTTCCTCGTTTTTTCGGGGAAGAATTTCCCTGAAACACTTGACTATTTAACAATTTTATATTATCATAATTGTCGAAAGGAGTTGAAACTATGGTTCTTGAAAAACTTGTAGGTATTATTGCAGATGCAATGGGCACAAGACTTAAGATAAGTGCATCTGACATCAATGAAAACACAGAATTTATCGCTGATCTTCATGCAGACAGCGTTGACATCGCTACTATTATTTGCGATATCGAAGACGAGTTCAACATCGAAATCGAAGACGAACAGCTCGAAGGAATTGAAACTGTTGGCGATGTTGCCAATAGAATCAAGGATTTAATCTAATACATAATAAGCAAAGGGGATTCGCTTTTTTAAGGGTGAGTCCCCTATTAACGAGGTTTTCCTATGGATATCAATCAGTTTCAAAAGCAAATAGGATATTTTTTCAAGAATCCGAAGCTTCTTAGGACTGCATTTACGCATACTTCCTATGCAAACGAAAATAATATCGAAAGTTACGAGCGTCTTGAGTTCCTTGGTGATGCTATTGTGGATTTTTTAGTTGGAGAATATCTTTTTAATAACTTCTCCACTCTTGACGAAGGGATGATGAGTCGTATCCGCGCTGCTCTCGTATGCGAAAAAGCACTTTCGGAACTCGGGTTTGAAATCGGGATTGATAAGTGTATGCTCCTTGGCCATGGCGCGGAAATTTCAGGCGAAAGAAACCGTCCGTCTATCATTTCTGATATGTTTGAGGCACATATCGCCGCAATGTATCTTGATGCAGGGATTGACAATACGCGTGAGTATCTTTACTCTATTTACGGCGACAGAATTGAAGAGGCTGCAAAGAGCGGTCAGGTAATTGATTATAAAACCAAACTTCAAGAAAAACTGCAGAAAAACGGACCTTGCAATATCGCATACGAAATCGTAAGTGCTGAGGGTCCCGTGCATCATTGTCTGTTTGAAATACAGGTTTCGGTAGACGGAAAAACACTTGGAAAAGGCTCTGCCTACAGCAAAAAAGAGGCACAGCAGAAAGCCGCTCAGAATGCTCTTGAAAATTTAGATTGATTTTTCAAGTTTTTTAATAAAAGTTATTGACATATCCGCTTCGATTTGGTATACTATCATAGTCGGATTTGTACGGAGAGGTATCGAAGTGGTCATAACGAGGCGGTCTTGAAAACCGTTTGTCCGAAAGGGCGCGTGGGTTCGAATCCCACCCTCTCCGCCATTTTAATAATATGCAAGGAATTTCGGTTTCTTTTTTTTTAGCTTTACTGCATTTGGAGAAGTACTCAAGCAGGTCGAAGAGGCGCCCCTGCTAAGGGCGTAGGTCGGGAAACCGGTGCGAGGGTTCGAATCCCTCCTTCTCCGCCAACAAAAACGCAGATATCCACATCGTGGGTATTTGCGTTTTTTGTTTGTAAAATTAAGAGGGATTCGAACACGAGCACCGAAGGTGCGGGGGAACCGAGCGCGAGCGCATCCTGTGGATGATGAAGCGAGTGCGCAGGGTTGTGCAGCGGTCGAAAAGCGAGATGCGGCAGCATCGAGTCTTCGGGCACCGCAAACGGGTAGAATCCCGACTGCGCCATCCCTCCTTCTCCGCCAACAAAAAGCGATTACCTACTTTAGTGGGTAGTCGCTTTTTTGTTGCTTGGAATTAGGTTGGGATTCGAATCCGAGCACCGAAGGTGCGGGGGAACCGAGCGCGAGCGCATCCTGTGGATGATGAAGCGAGTGCGCAGGGTTGTGCAGCGGTCGAAAAGCGAGATGCGGCAGCATCGAGTCTTCGGGCACCGCAAACGGGTAGAATCCCGACTGCGCCATCCCTCCTTCTACGCCACCATTAAGCAAGTCATTTTTAGAATGACTTGCTTTTTTCTTTTCTCCTGTGTTTATATTCTTCAAATACTCTATGGAATACTTGGGAGCATACCCATTCAGTTTAAGATGTATTGTTATTGCTAAATAAACCTTTGGGTCATCTCCTATGTTTTCAAGTTCTCTTATGTCTATATGGTCTATCATATAGTTAAAAAATACCTTTGAATATTTACTTGGTGTAAATAAGAACAAAACTATAGATATTTCTTCTCTTTCAGACAAGCAGATATCGGCATTAAATGTTATAGTCGAACAATTCAAAGAAGATAACAACAAATAATCCCACCACCCAAAGCAAGCCATAAAAAATGGCTTGCTTTTTCTATCCCTCCTCCCCTTAAAAAAATCCCCAAAATGTAAATCTATATTTTGACTTTTACTAAAACCTATGTTATAATACTACCGTAGGGGAATAAATTCGCCCACATAAAATTATAAAATTAAAAAATTTGTTATATTGGAGGAAAAAAGTTATGGCAAAATCAAGACTCATTGGTGACTATCCCGTAATCGGTATCCGTCCCACAATTGACGGCAGACGCGGTGTTCTCGGTGTTCGTGAATCTCTTGAAGAGCAGACAATGAACATGGCAAAGAGCGCGGCTAAGCTTTTCGAGGAAAACCTCAAGTACTCAAACGGTGAACCTGTAAAGGTTGTTATCGCTGACACAACTATCGGTAGAGTTGGCGAAGCTGCTGCTTGTGCAGACAAGTTCCGCAAGGAAGGCGTAGATATCACCCTTACTGTTACTCCCTGCTGGTGCTACGGCGCTGAAACAATGGATATGGACAAGAACACAATCAAGGCTGTTTGGGGCTTCAACGGTACTGAAAGACCCGGTGCAGTTTACCTTGCATCTGTTCTTGCTACACATGCACAGAAGGGTCTTCCCGCATTCGGCATTTACGGCCACGATGTATGTGAAGCAACAGATACTTCTATTCCTGAAGACGTTAAGGAAAAACTTCTCCGCTTCGGTAGAGCAGCAGTTGCTGCGGCTACAATGCGCGGCAAGTCATATCTCCAGATCGGTTCTATCTGTATGGGTATCGGCGGCTCAATCATCAGCCCCGAATTCATCGAAGAATATCTCGGTATGAGAGTTGAATCTGTTGACGAGGTAGAAATCATCAGACGAATGACAGAAGGCATCTACGATGAGGCCGAATATCAGAAGGCTCTCAAGTGGACTAAGGAAAACTGCATCGAAGGTTTCGACAAGAACCCCGAAAACCTTCAGAAGACAAGAGAAGAAAAGGATGCAGACTGGGAATTCGTTGTTAAGATGATGGTTATCATCAAGGACCTTATGAACGGTAACCCCAATCTCCCCAAGGGCTGCGAAGAAGAAATGGTTGGTCACAACGCTATCGCAGCAGGTTTCCAGGGTCAGAGACAGTGGACAGACTTCTATCCCAACTGTGACTTCCCCGAAGCAATGCTTAACACATCATTCGACTGGAACGGCGCAAGAGAGCCCTACATCCTTGCAACTGAAAACGATGTTCTTAACGGTATTGGTATGCTTTTCATGAAGCTTCTTACAAACCGTGCACAGATGTTTGCTGATGTTCGTACTTACTGGAGCGGTGACGCAGTTAAGAAGGCTACAGGTTATGACATCGAAGGCAAGGCTAAGGATGCTGACGGTTTCATCCACCTTATCAATTCAGGTGCTTGCTGTCTTGACGCTAACGGTGCTGCAAAGGACGAAAACGGCAACGCTGTTATGAAGCCCTGGTACGAAGTTACAGAAGCTGACCAGAAGGCAATTCTTGAGAATTCTACATGGAACTATGCAGATATCGGCTACTTCAGAGGTGGCGGTTACTCTTCAAGATTTGAAACAACAGCAGAAATGCCTGCAACAATGATTCGTCTTAACCTTGTAAAGGGTCTTGGCCCCGTTCTTCAGATTGCTGAAGGCTGGACAGTTGGTCTTCCTGCAGAAGTTTCTGACAAGCTTTGGGCAAGAACTGACTACACATGGCCCTGTACTTGGTTCGCTCCCCGTTGCACAGGCGAAGGCGCATTCAAGACTGCTTATGATGTAATGAATAACTGGGGTGCTAACCACGGTGCAATTTCTTACGGTCATATCGGTGCAGATATAATCACACTTTGCTCAATGCTTAGAATCCCTGTAAGCATGCACAATGTTCCTGAAGAAAAAATCTTCAGACCCTCAAGCTGGGCTGCTTTCGGTATGGATAAGGAAGGCGCAGATTACAGAGCTTGTGAAGCTTACGGTCCTCTTTTCAAAGATACACGCAAATAATCAGCTTTTAAAGGCGAGGGCTTAAACCCCCTCGCCTTATTACTACATTGGAGGTAATAAGATGTATTCTTTAGCAATAGATATCGGTGCTTCGAGCGGTCGTCATATTCTTGGCGAGTACAAGAACGGCACTATCGAAATGACCGAGGTTTACAGATTTGACAACGGATTCAAGAATGTCGACGGAACACTCTCTTGGGATGTTGAATATCTTACAAAATCCATTATTGAAGGTATAAAAAAATGTAACGAAATCGGAAAACTCCCCTCAACTGTGGCTATTGACACATGGGGCGTTGACTATGTTCTTATTGACAAAGACGGCAAAGAAATTCTCCCTGCGGTTTCCTACCGCGACGGTAGAACAGTAGGTATCCCCGAGGAGATTGATACTATCATTCCTCAGGCTGAACTTTACGCAAGAACAGGTATTCAGAGACAGAACTACAACACAATCAATCAGCTTTACTGCGATGCTAAATCAGGCAAGCTTGAAAAGGCAGAGCATATGCTGATGATGCCTGAATATCTTTCCTACAAGCTTACAGGCGTTATGAAGAGTGAGTATACAATTTCTTCTACATCTTCCCTTCTTAATGCCAAGACACGCGACTGGGATATGGAACTTATCGAAAAACTCGGTATAAAGAAATCCATATTCAACAAGATTTATGCTCCCGGCAGCGTTGTTGGTAATTTCTCAGACGAAGTTCGTGAATATGTCGGCTACGATGCAACTGTTGTTTTCGCACCTGCACACGATACTGCTTCCGCTGTTGCTGCTTGTACACTCAAGGGACACGGAATGTATATTTCATCAGGTACGTGGAGCCTTGTTGGTGTTCAAAACGAAGAAGCTGTTACATCAAAAGAAGCACTCGAGGCAAACTTTGCCAATGAGGGCGGTGTTAACAACACATATCGTTTCCTTAAAAACATTATGGGTATGTGGCTTTTCCAGAGCATCAGAAAAGACCTTGACAAGAAGTACACATACGACGAAATGATGAATATGGCTATGGAGAGCAAGTACGAAAAGCACTTCTCCCCCAATGACCAGCGACTCGTTTCTCCTGACAATATGATTGAAGCTGTGAGAGATTGCCTTGGGGAAAAAGACCTTCCCATCGGCGATGTTATAAACAGTGTTTACCACTCTCTTGCTAATTCATACAAGGCAGTTGTTGAGGAAATCGAAAAAATTGCAGGCTGTGAAATTGACTGTATCAATATTGTAGGCGGCGGCAGTAAGGATACTTACCTTAACTCGCTTACAGCAAAATATACAGGCAAGGAAATCATTACAGGACCTGTTGAGGCTACCGCAATGGGTAACCTTAAAACTCAGCTTGACTATCTTAAAAATGCATAATTAAGCACCAAAAGCCACCCGATTTTCGGGTGGCTTTTATTTGTGAACTTTTTGTATACAAATATTGTGAATTTTCCTTTTTTATGCTATAATAATATGGTTAATGAGAAGGAGTATGATTCCGGTGAAAAAATATATTCCATACGTAAAAAAATATTGGTATAATTTTATCCTTGGTCCGCTTTTTATGATTCTGGAGGCGTGCGGCGAATTTATTCTCCCATACATCAATGCCAATATCATAAACAAGGGTGCATCCACGGGTGATATTCCATACATCCTGAAAAACGGTGTTCTTATGGCATTTATCGCAATTCTGATGATGGCAACGGGAATACTCGGTGCAAATTTTTCTATCCGCGGTTCAACGCGCCTTGCCGCAGGAGTGCGTTTTGATGTCTTTAAGCAAATTCAAAAGTTCTCGTTTTCAAATATTGACGATTTTACAACGGGTTCACTTATCACACGAATCACTAACGATATAACTCAGGTACAAAACTTCGCGCAGACGCTTCTGCGCGGTATGTTCCGTAGTCCCGTTATGCTTATCGGAGCACTTGTTATGGCGTTTACACTTAACGGGAAACTTGCGCTTATTATATTTGCGGTTATGCCTTTCCTTGCGCTTGCAATTACGATTATTATAAAGACTGCATCTCCCCGATATACAACGATGCAAAAGGCAATCGATGCACTTAACAACAATATCGGAGAAACAATCACGAACGAAAAAGTTATAAAATCCTTCGTTCGTGAAGAATATGAAATTGAAAAATTCTCCCGCACAAATGAGCAGCTTCTTGAAAAGAGCATGTCGGCGCTTAAAATAATGCAGTACCTGATGCCCGTATCGGCACTTGCAGTTAATATAACCACTCTTGCAGTGGTATGGTTCTCGGGCAGACCGATTATGGTCGGCGATATGGAAATCGGTACACTGACAGCATTTATTACATACCTGACACAGATACTTACGGCGCTGAACTTCCTTGCGATGATTGTTCTTCAGGGAACCAGAGCCGCGGCAAGCGACAGGCGTATCAGCGCCGTTATGGATGCGGTTATTGATATAACTGACGATAATTCAAAGCAGAAAGGCCGTAAAATTGAAAGTGGCAGTATTGAATTTAAGAATGTTTCCTTCCGCTATTTCAAAAAGAATAGCGAAAAAGTGCTTGATGATGTAAGTTTTACCGTCAATTCAGGCGAGCTTGTAGGAATCATCGGTTCTACAGGTAGTGGTAAGACTACACTTGTATCCCTTATTCCCCGTCTTTATGACGCCGATGAAGGTGAAATATTTGTGGACGGTGTGAACATTCTTGATTACTCGCTTGAAAACTTGCGTGACGCAGTTTCAGTGGTATTGCAGAAAAACACGCTCTTCTCGGGCACAGTTTCCGAAAACCTTCGTTGGGGTAATGAGGATGCAACTGACGAAGAGCTTAAACGCGCGGCAACTATTGCGCAGGCAGATTCGTTTATAACATCATTTAAGGACGGATATGAAAGCGAGATTGGTCGTGGCGGCGCTAACCTTTCAGGCGGACAGAGACAGCGTCTTTGCATAGCGCGTGCGCTTCTTAAAAGTCCCAAGATTATCATCCTTGACGACTCAACAAGTGCGGTTGATACCGCAACGGATGCATCTATCCGCAAGGCGTTCCGTGAGGAACTTGCAGGCGTTACAAAAATTATTATTGCACAACGTATTACATCTGTCTCCGATGCCGATAAGATTATTGTTCTTGACCACGGTAAGATTGTAGGTGTCGGTACTCACAGCGAGCTTATGAAAAACTGCGAAGAGTATCAGGAAATTTACTACTCACAGAAAGACAGAGAGGAGGAGTGAGTTATGGACCAGAAGAAACTCGAAAGACTCGAAAAAAAGTATAGCTCATACTCCTTGAAGCCTGAGAAGAAACAATTTGACGCTGGACCAAGGCGCGGCGGCGGTCCCATGGCTAACATGGGCGCACAGGGAAAACCAAAAAATGCGCTTAAAACAATAGTTAAACTACTTCGCTATTTATCCGGTCAGAAGGTGTTTCTTATCTGCGCATTTATCTGCGCGATGCTTCATACGGGATTTTCACTCGCATCATCGTATGTGCTTCGCCCAATTATGAACAGGTTTCTCTACTATGCTCCGAGTACTGATATTTCATCGAGACTTACCGGACTTCTCGGTGGCATCGGTGTTATGGCGGTAATTTACCTTTCATCAATTCTCACAATGTGGGGACAGCAGAGACTGATGCTTATCGTGTCACAGCGTTCTCTGAAACAGATGCGTACGGATTTGTATAAGAAACTCCAGACGCTTCCCGTAAGATATTTCGACACAAACTCCACAGGCGATATTATGAGCCGCTTCTCAAACGACGTGGACGCGGTCGGGGATATGCTTAACTCCACTTTGATTCAGATTATATCGGGCGCAATTACGATTGTCGGCACAATCGTACTGATGCTTTACACAAACTGGATTCTTGGGCTTATAACGATTGTTATGACACCTCTTCTCACCTTTGCAAGTAAGGCGATATTAAAGTCAGGCAGAAGCGCGTATGTATCGCAGCAAAAGAGTCTTGGTGCACTTAACGGATTCGCCGAGGAAACTATTTCAGGGCAAAAGGTTGTAAAGGTATTCAACCACGAAAAAATTGCCGTCGAAGAGTTTGAGTACTTAAACGATAAACTGTGCTCTGCACAGATTAAGGCGCAGTTCTGTTCGGGTATTATGGGACCTGTGACTCATCAGCTGTGCAACATTTCTTACGGAATAACGGCGTGCGTTGGCGCTATACTTGTTGTAACTCGCGGTTTTGATATTGGTGGTCTTACAATATCGGTAAACTATACCAGAAGTTTCAATATGCCGATAAATCAGATTTCAATGCAGATGAACACAGTATTTTCTGCCTTAGCCGGTGCGGAGAGAGTATTTGAAGTTCTTTCCGAAGAAGGCGAAAAGGAAAATGAAAAGACAACTCCTATGGAAAAAATTGAAGGCCATGTTGTTCTTGACAATGTAAGTTTCGGCTACACTCCCGAAAAAACTGTTCTTCATAATATCTCGCTTTATGCCAAACCTGGTCAGAAGATAGCCTTCGTTGGCTCGACAGGTGCAGGTAAAACAACTGTGACAAATCTGCTTTCCCGTTTTTATGATATCAAGGAAGGCACGATCACAATAGACGGTGTCCCGATTGATGAGATTGACCGTGGATTGTTGCGTAAGAATATTGCAATGGTACTTCAGGATACACATCTGTTTACGGGAACTGTTATGGAAAATATCCGCTACGGCAGACTTGACGCAACGGACGAAGAAGTTATTGCCGCGGCAAAGGTTGCGTCTGCACATTCGTTTATAACAAGACTTGAAAACGGATATGACACGGTACTTGAAAACGACGGCGCGAACCTGTCACAGGGACAGAGGCAGCTTCTTAACATTGCGCGTGCGGCAATAAGCCATGCGCCTATACTGATTCTGGACGAAGCGACAAGCTCTGTCGATACAAGAACTGAAAAGCATATCGAAGAAGGTATGGACGCGCTGATGGAAAACCGAACTACATTTGTAATTGCGCACCGACTTTCAACTGTCCGCAAGTCAAACGCCATTATGGTACTTGAGCAAGGCAGAATTATTGAGCGCGGCACACACGACGAGCTTCTTGCCATGGGCGGAAGATATGCAGATTTGTATCACGAAATTGCGGAATTGGATTAAATCGGGATGTTAAAATCGTCCAGACCGCAAGAAAAGAGAAAAAGAACTGTTCGATGAACAGTTCTTTTTTTATTACAATAATTCTTTTCTTAACTCTTCCCCACTTTTGATGCTCAAATAACTCGGTGCTATATCAAGCACGCTCTTGCAGCCCTTTACGCCTTCTTTATTAAGGCGAACTGCCGCGCGTGCATATGCAACAAGTACCGATGATGTAAACTCGGGATTTGAGTCAAGTTTCAGACTATATTCAATGATGTGATTATTTCCGTCACCCGTTTTTCCGCTGCGGATAACAAAACCGCCGTGTCCCATTTTACTGTGGTCACGTATAAGTTCTTCTTTCGTAATGAAATGAACTGTTGTGTCATAGTCTGCAAAATAGTTGGGCATAGTTTTGATTTCGTTTTCAATGCGGGAAAGGTCTGCGCCATCTTCTGCTACAACATAGCATTCGCGTGTGTGTTTTTCCCTTGTGGTAAGATTGGGATTTTCGCCACTACGTACTCTGTCGAGCGCTTCCGTCACGGGAATTGTGTACTGTTTTGCATCGATTACGCCTTCAATACGTCTGATTGCATCAGAATGACCCTGACTTACGCCTTTCCCCCAGAAGGTATAGTCTTTACCCTCGGGAAGAATTACTGCTGAATAAAGGCGATTTAAAGAGAACATACCGGGGTCCCAGCCGACAGATATGATTGAAACCTTTCCACCCTCGTTGGAAGCCGCGTCAACATTTGCAAAATGCTGGGGGATTTTTGCGTGTGTATCAAAACTATCTATTACGTTAAAGTCCTTTGCAAGCATAGGAGTCTGAACGGGAAGGTCAGTTGCACTGCCACCGCAAAGAATCATAACATCAATTTTATCCTTATAGGAAAGGACATCGTCCGTGTGACATACAAGCACGCCTGCAGTTTCTATTTTAACACTCTCGGGATTACGGCGTGTAAATACTGCAACAAGCTCCATATCTGCGTTCTGCTTGATTGCTTTTTCAACACCGCGTCCTAAGTTTCCGTAACCAAAAATACCTACTCTTATCATTTTATCGCCTGCTTTCAAAATGTTTAAGGGTAGCGTATGCTACCCTTATCAATTACTGTAATTTGCCTAAGAAGTCTTCAAGCCTGTCAAGGCCTTTTGTAATGTTTTCCATACTTGTAGCATAACTCCAGCGAACATGCTCATCGCTGTCAAAGTCTTTACAGGGAATAAGCGAAACGAGCGCTTCATCTAAAAGAATCTCGGCAAATGAGTTGCTGCCCGTAATAGTCTTTCCGTTAATTGTTTTACCGAAAAGCTCTTTTATGTTCATAATAACATAGAACGCACCCTCAGGCATAAGGCATGAAACGCCTTCCATTGAATTTATGCGGTTTACCATATAGGTTCTGCGCTTTTCAAACTCGCTCTTCATTGCAAGAACTGTTCCCATAGAGCCGTTAAGAGCCGCTACTGCAGCCTTCTGTGCAATAGAGTTGGGATTGCTTGTAGCGTGAGACTGCACACTTGACATAGCCTTTGCAAGCGCGGCATTTGATGCGGTGTAACCAATTCTCCAGCCTGTCATTGCAAAAGTTTTACTTACGCCGTTAATGATTATTGTAAGGTCCTTAATCTTCTCGCCGAAGGAAGCGATTGAAACATGCTTGCCTCCGTCGTAGATAAGATGTTCGTAAATTTCGTCAGAGATAACGTAGATGTTCTTTTCCACGCAAAGGTCTGCAATTTTACGAAGTTCCTCCTCGGAATAAATCATACCGGTAGGATTAGAAGGCGTATTGATGATAACTGCGCGGGTCTTGTCTGTGATTACAGACGCAATCTTCTCAGCAGTTACCAAAAACTTTTCTTCCTCAGTTGCCTTGAGAAGAACGGGAACGCCATCGTTAAGCTTAACCATTTCGGGATAACTTACCCAACAGGGAGTCGGGATAATAACTTCATCACCGGGGTTTAAGATTACACCCAAAGCATTCATAAGCGAATGCTTAGCACCGTTTGAAATAACGATGTTTTCAATTCCGTAGGAAAGACCATTCTCTCTCTTAAACTTTTCTGCAACAGCTTCCTTAAGCTCCTTTGTACCGGAAGCAGGAGTGTAGCGTGTAAAGCCCTCATTGATTGCTTTTATAGCAGCCTCCCTGATGTGCTCGGGTGTATCGAAATCGGGTTCGCCTGCGCCAAAGCCAGCAACATCAATACCGTTTGCCTTCATTTCATTAACCTTGGCTGTGATTGCAAGAGTTGATGAGGGTGCTACCGATTGGAATTTCTTTGAAATGTTCATTTTATCACCACCATATATACTTCCTGATATTTTACACTATTTTCTGATATTTTGCAACACTTTTTTGTTTACAAATGCGTTTTTTATTCGTGTTTGAAGTATCCGATAGCCTCTGCCTCATCGATTACATCGCAAACCGTCTGCCACGCGTTGGGAAAACCGTGTTCAATCACGCCTGCCCTTTTTTCAACCTGAGCACGGTTAACCTTGCCTTTTTTCCAAGTGTGGCCGTCGGTAAGTATGTTGTTCACAAGCGGTTGAAGACGGTCAAGTGATGCCGCAAACATAGCATCGGGAGTAGACTGTGCTTCAAATTCGAGCCAGAGTTCCTTGAGTTCTTTTCCGTCCTTTTCGGGAAGAATGGAAAAAAGCTTGTCAGCGGCTTTCATTTCACGTTCTTCCTTATCTTCTCCTGCTTTCTGGTCAAAGCAGAATGTGTCGCCCGCATAGATTTCCACCAGATCGTGCACAAGGCACATTCTGATACATCTGTCTCGGTCTACACCTTCGGGTGCGAGGTCGGCAAAAAGCATTGCCATCATAGCGATATGCCATGAATGTTCTGCATCTGTTTCTCGACGCGATTTATCGGTGAGGAGCGTCTGTCTGTAAACGCCCTTCATTTTGTCAATAAGAACTAAAAATTCAAGTTTCTTGCCAAAATCAGTATTCATATTGCTTTTGTATAAGCTGTCAGCCATTTTTCTTCCTCCTTTGTAAGATGAGGGATTATAAGCTCTCTCGCCTTTTCGTTATAGCTGTTGAGCCATTTTATTTCTTCGTTTGAAAGTAATTCTTTTTTTAAATCCGCCGTTCCTATCGGGCAGTAGTTTAATACTTCAAAACACAAAAATTTTCCGTACTCGGTTGTGCTATGCTCCATTATCCGAAGATGATTTTCGATTCTGATACCGTATCTGCCCTCCATATATACGCCCGGCTCATTTGTAACGGTCATATTCGGGAGAATCTTCTCGCTGCACGCGGAAGAAATCCTTGTAGGACCTTCGTGAACACTGAGCATATAACCGACTCCGTGTCCTGTAGAACAGCGGTAATCAAGTCCCTTTTTCCAGATTGGCTTACGCGCAAGTGCATCGATGTTATTAAAGGTCGTACCTTCAGGAAAAACTGCGGTGGAAAGGTTAATGTTTCCTTTAAGGACGAGTGTTAACATTTCCTTTTCCTCAGGGGCAATATCCCCTATTGCAAGCGTCCTCGTAGTATCAGTTGTACCAAGGAAGTACTGCGAACCCGTGTCGATTAAAAGGAGCCCATCCTTTCCTATTTCTGCACACTCTCCTCTTTCGGGTGAGTAGTGCATCATTGCCGCATTTTCGCCAAACGCAGCAATAGTGTCAAATGACGAACCTATATATTCGCTACATTTTACACGATGTTTTTCGATAATTTCTACCACATCGCATTCGTCAAGACCGTCTGTGTGATAGATTTCACACATCGCTTTTGTGAGGGCGATGTTTTCTTTAATATATGCCGATTTTATATTTTCTATTTCGGTGTCATTCTTAACCGTTTTGAGGTAATAAATAAAATCCTTTATATCCTTTTTCGCACAATAAAGCTTTTCTGCGAGAGTATAGTTAGCAAAAGAAAAATCTACTGCCGCAAAGTTTTTCTCATCAATTTTTTCGATGTCGGTGTAAACATTTTCATAATCCGCCACTTGTATATTATGCTTTTTAAGATGGTCTGTTACCTCATCTGTAAGCTTTTTTGAGTCTATATAAAGCACTGTGCTTTTCTTTGTCATAACAAGATACGAAAGTGCAACGGGGGTGTTTTTAATATCGTTTCCGCGAATATTAAGAAGCCACATAACACATTCGGGCATAGCACAAATGTAGTGAGTAAAGTTCTCTTTATCCATTTCTTCGCGGATTCTTGCAATTTTACTATCTACACTCTTCCCTGCATATTTTTCTTCAAGAACAAAAGTTTTTCCGTTCGGAGCTGAGGGTTTTCCTTTCCATACCTCTGATGCATCATAATCGGTATTTACAGAGATTCCTCCCATTTTTACAATGAACTCATCAATATACTTTTTAGAAAAAAGTCTACCGTCAAGTCCTACTGTATGTTCTGCGGAAAGTTCTTTTTTAAGAAATTCGTGGATTTTCTCGCAGTCCTTTTCAGACGCCCTGAAAAGTTCGATACCACTTCCCGAAAGCTCTTTCTCCGCCTGAATGTAGTATCTGCCGTCGGTCCAGAGTCCTGCCTTTGTCATAGTTACAACGAGTGTGCCTGCAGAGCCTGTAAAACCGCTTAAATATTCTCTCAATTTATAGCGGTCTGAAATATATTCGCTTAAATGCATATCCGCAGTCGGTATAACTACTGCGGATATGTTATGTTTTTTCATATTTTCTCTTAAAAGGGTTAATTTCATAATACATCTCCAATAGAAAGTTGAGGAATTGCATTAAGGTCAAGTTCTCCGCGGATACCTGCCTCAAAGTTGAAGTATCCTGCACAGGAAATCATTGCGGCATTATCGGTGCAAAGTTCAAATGGCGGGCAGAAGAATTCAAGGCCGTTCTTCTTCCCTTCTTCCTCCATTTGCTTACGAAGGAGTGTATTTGCGGCAACACCGCCTGCAATGGCGATTTTATCCACACCAAGCTCTTTTGCAGCGCCTACAGTATTATTTACAAGCACATCGCAAACTGCCTGCTGAAATGATGCGGCAACGTCTGCTTTATTGATTTCCTCGCCCTTCTGCTCAGCTGTGTGCACATAGTTAATAACGGCGGTTTTAAGTCCGCTGAAGCTGAAATCATAGCCGTTATGAGGTCTCGGGAAGCGGATTGCTTCAGGATTTCCCTCTGCGGCTAATTTATTAAGCTTCGGGCCGCCTGGGTATCCAAGTCCCAGCACACGTGCCGCCTTGTCAAATGCTTCGCCTGCAGCATCGTCGGTAGTCACACCTATAACTTCAAAATCGCGATAATCCTTGATATGAAGTATATGACTGTGTCCGCCTGATGCAACAAGGCTTACAAACGGAGGTTTAAGGTCGGGATATGCGATGTAGTTTGCGGCAATATGCCCCTGAATATGATTTACGGGAATGAGAGGTTTTTTAATGGAATAGGCAAATGCCTTTGCAACGGAAACGCCCACCAGAAGTGCCCCCACAAGACCGGGGTTGTAGGTTACTGCAACGGCGTCAAGTTCTTCTTTTGTGATATTTGCCTCACGAAGTGCCGCATCTATTACGTGAATAATCTTGTCGATATGCTTTCTTGATGCGATTTCGGGCACTACGCCACCGTAAATTGTGTGCAGAGGTATCTGCGAATAAACTACGTTTGAGAGAACTTCGCGTCCGTCTTTTGTAACGGATGCCGCTGTTTCGTCGCACGATGTTTCAATTCCAAGTATATATGCCATAGTTATCTATCCTTTATAGTGAGTTTGTACAATCTTGCATCCTCGCCGTCATCGTAATAACCCTTGCGAGTTCCGATTTCCTCAAAACCGACTGACTTATAAAGTGCGATTGCACCCTCGTTTGATGCGCGCACTTCAAGGAAAATTTCATTTGCGCCCTCGTTTTGCATAATCTCCATTGATGCACAAAGAAGTTTCTTCCCAAGTCCTGATTTGCGGATGTTTTTATTTATTGCTATACGCAGAATTTCGCCCTCGTCAGCCGCCGTCATAAATATACAGTAGCCGATTACTTCTCCTGCGAATTTAATTACTGTAACTTTTTTGTTTTCGACCTGTGTTTTTATGGAGTTTTCGCTCCAGTTGTCTGTGAAATAGTCTTGCTCCATTTTTGATATAGCACCTATATCATCCTCTGTTGCAGTAAGAATTTCACTTCTTAAAGCGATGCCCTTTACAATCAGGCTGTAAATCTGTTTTGCAGTTTCCTCGTAAAGTTCAAGCGTGCCGCCATAGGGGTCATATACATCGCCGTCTTTACCTGCAAATTCGAATAGTGTCATAATATTATTGCCGTTCGAATACGGGCGGAGCATATCCTTTTGCGAAGATGTCATTGTAAGGATGAGTTTGTATTCATTAAGCTCTTCTACTGTAAGTTGACTTGAAATATGATTCTCAAGGTCAGCATCATATTCCTTCGCAGCAAGAATTGCGTTTTTAGCAGCACCACTTGGTGCCATAACTGAAATTCCGCTTGAGTTTGCCTTTATGTCATTAAAAAACGTGTTAAAAATCGCCTCTGCCATAGGGCTACGACAGGTGTTTCCCGTGCATACGAATAAAACATCCTTGCTCATTTCAATATCACCTTGCCCCCTGCAGATTTGAAAAGTCTGTTACAAAGTGCAATTCCTATGCCCTTTTGTTCAGGAATCTCGGCAAAAACAACATCTGCTCCGTCCTCGTCAGCCTTGCGAAGAAGGTAGAAAAGGCGTGCCGCATATTCGCGGTCATCTGCCCCTGCATCATATACGATATCGGCATTGAGGCTGTGTTTTGCCGCATTTTTGGAGATTACACAAACCTTTTTCCCGTTTTCCCTGTATTTTTCAAATGAAGCAATATCCTCGAGCACAATTACCTGTGCATCGGGGCTGTAATGAGTGTATTTCATACCTGGGCAACGGGGTGCACCCTCTGTTTCGCCTGAATAAATAACCTCTCCGATAACACTTCTCATATCATCGGGAGTTATTCCGCCCGGGCGCAGTACAACGGGTACTTCTCCGCTTAAATCAACAACTGTTGATTCGATGCCTATCATACTACTGCCACCGTCAATTATCATATCAACTCTGCCATCAAGGTCTTTTATACAATGCTCAGCAGTAGTGGGACTGGGACTTCCCGATAAATTGGCACTCGGCGCGGCGATAGGTGTTCCCGAAAGCTTTATAAGTGCATTTGCGACGCTGTGACTGGGAAGCCTTACGGCAACGGTATCAAGTCCTGCCGTAACGGCATCGGGAATACCTTTTTTCTTTTTAAGGATGATTGTAAGAGGCCCGCCCCAGAATTCGTTTGCAAGCTTTATTGCGCTGTCGGGAATTTCGCGTGCAAACTTTTCAAGCTCTCCAATATCTGCAATATGCGAAATCAAGGGGTTGTCCATAGGGCGCCCTTTTGCACGGAAAATATTTGCAACCGCTTCAGCGTTAAAGGTGTCTGCACCGAGTCCGTAAACCGTTTCCGTAGGAAAAGCCACAAGGCCGCCATGTCTAATAACATCAGCAGCCTGTGAAAGCAAATCCATATCAATATTGAGCGGATCAATCTTAATAATCTTGGTCAATTTCAATCTTCCTTCAATTCATCTACTACCTGTGCAATTTTCTCTGCGACTTCATCTATACTTCCGCCTGCATCAATAATGGCGATATTTTCATCTTTCAAGCGGTCAAAAACGTCGAAAAACTTGTTTCTGATTTTATTTAAAACGTCTTCTTTTTCAAAAATCTCAATAGTTGCGCGGTTTGTATCAATTCGTGATTTTGAATTCTGCGCGTCAAGGTCAAGGAATATGCAAAGGTCAGGCTTTCTTATGTCGGGACAGTTAAGATTCATATCCATTACCCAATCAATATCACTGTCAAGTCCCTGATACGCAAAGGAGGAGTAGTAATATCTGTCTGAAATTACATCAAAGCCTTTCTCAAGCGCCTGAAGTATTCCCGTATTTTCATTTACATTATGATAAACGCGGTCAGAAAGGAACATCGCCGCAAGTTCGCTAGCACTTCTTCTGTAGTTTCCTGCAAGTGCATCGCGCAGAATTCCACCCGTCACAGATGCAGTAGGCTCGGCAGTTATAAACACCTTTCTCCCCTCACTTACGAGTTTCTGGCGGAGTTTTTCAATTTGTGTGCTTTTTCCTGCACCGTCTATTCCTTCAAATACTATGAATCTGCCTTTCATAACAGTTCTCCTTAGTCATAATTTATCAGATTATATTTTACCACTATTTACACCGTCTGTCAATTTCTTTGCAAAGGTCCTATAACTTTATTTTCTGTGGAATAATTTTTTTGTTGAGATTGCAACAAAATCCTAAAAAGAGCAATACAAGCATTGCTCTTTTTAGGATAAGTATATTAAATTAAAAACATATTGTTATTCGGAAATCATAACTCTAGTAAGTTCTAAATATTGTCCGTTACTTGTTGATATTTGCTTTCTTCCAGTAAAATTATCATTGTCGATAATATCATTATTACCCACAGGACCAGTCAGCAACGCAAAGTAACCATTACCTATACTTTCAACAGTATACATTCCAGCAGGAATATCAACTCCTATTTTATACATTCCGCTTTGTGTATAATTAGGTTGTTCGTTAATGATTTCATATAATTGCTTTGCACCAGTAACACCTAATTCTGCAAAGGCGCTAACACTCACTAATACTCCTCGAGTTTCGACATTTCCAAGTCCATGAACATAAACATATCCAAATGATTGAAAGTTTTCATTATCAATAATATTCCCTGCCGCATCTTTTTCACAATAATATTTGCTACTGTTAATTCCAACAAATGCGTATTCACCTTTCGGAATATCACCCATAATATAACTACCTACATCAAAAGCTAAATCTTTATCCATTAACTCACTAACCTTCAAAATCATTTTTCTCTTTCAGTAAGTTCTTTTTTAGGTGTTGTGGTTGGGGTAGTTCCCTCATAGCTTGATGTTTCAACATTATTTTTTGAAGTGTTATTATCTGTTGTCTCATTTACGCTACACGCCGATAAAGAAACAATTAAAACAACACCAATTAATAATGTTAGTAATTTTTGTTTCATAGTTGAAACCCTCCTTAAAAATAATAAAAAATGCGCCTACCAGAGTAGACGCACAAAAAACGCAAACTCCGATAGTCGCGAAACCAATTTATACAGCATGAGATATACACATACAATCATTTTAGAATTTGCATTTTTATCAAATTCTAAAATGATTGTATGCAGAAACAAGTATATTATCCCAAAAGAAAATATACCTCAAAACTGTATAACATATTAAATTGGTTTCGCACTTATTATAGTACCATATTTTATATCAATAGTTTTGTGAAAAAAATCATAAAACCGACACTTATAAATGACACTTAATAAAAAGGCTCCCTTTGCACAAGGGAGCCTTCAAGGGAGGCTTTTTATAGTGTTTTCTTGTAGATTATATTATCATTTTTTATACTTTTAGTCAACACAATCAACCTTTTGCAAATGAGCACATA
>CAYMHB010000007.1:29547-46988 GCA_964390145.1 uncultured Oscillospiraceae bacterium | reverse complement strand
TACCTTCCTTTTTTCTCGTCTGCCAGCGTGCCGATAGGTTTATCGACACGCTGAAGCGGTGTCAAATGACACCGCTTTTTATTTTGCGCAAAAAATATGTAACTGCAAGTAAATCAGCACATCCACCGGGGGAAAGATTTTTTTCTATAAATCTGTCGTCAAGCGCTTCGACCTCTTTTTTATCAGGAAAGGGGGATTTTGAAAGGAGCTTTTGAGCCTCGCTTTTTGCGTATTCAACACCCTCCATACCGCCTCTTTTATAGAGATTTGTATCGTTGACATTTGCAATCAGATGAAGCAGAGAAAGAACTCCTGCATCATTTTCGGAAAGCCCTTTCTCCAATGCTTTTTTATATTCGGGAAAAACAATTTCAGAAACAGATGGGAAGCCGTCCGCAACTTCCCCACGAATACCCAAAAGTCCGTGCTCAAGGTAAAATCTCCCACCTGCAGTCGAGGAATCTATTTTCTCGAAATCCTTTTTTGTGCTCTCTTTTACAAGCTTTTTGCACTCTGAAAGAATTTCGTCTATATCTGCTATTGGGGTTTCCGCTGTCCACAATCTGCCGACACTGCCGCAAATCACACCGAGCGAATATATCGCGCCCTTATGCGTGTTGACACCTCCCGTCGTCTGAAGCATAGTTTTTTCTGCAATAATTCCCTCTTTTCGAAGAAATTCAAAAACTTCATCAGGAGAAAGCTCTTTTGTTCCTTGCCCGATTTCCACACATTTATAAAAATATTGTTTAAGAGCATTTGCGCTTCTTACAAACATTTCCACATCCATATCCTTGTGGCTTCCGCTGTTTCTTTCGTCCACAAGTCCCGGCTTGGGAGTTGTTTTCACTTCGTCAATCAGGCTTTCAACCGCAATGGAAGATATTTTTTCTCTGTCAGACAACTCGAAATAATATTCCATTATTTTATTTGTTGTCTTTTGCAGCTCATCTACACTATGCAATCTTCCTGCACTGCAACTGCGCCCTTTTTTACCGCATACGATACAGCCGCGCTCGTTTTCCCGCTCGAGCTTTTTGCTGTCAGTATCAAGTACATCCATATCAAAAAGGCGCCCCAGAGAAGTAGATTCCTCAATTCTCACGCATATCTTTTTGATTTCTTCGGCATCTGCATCCACCGACAAAAATGCCTCGCAACCTGTATGGGAAACTTTGCTTTCGCTTGCACGAACTTTATCTTTAGGAAGTGCATTTTCAAGAATCTCCAACCCCTCGAAAAATGCTCTTTCAATAAGAGGCGTTACCTTAACGGGCCCTGCAATATTCATTGTGAAGCAAATCAAAGGACGACTGTATTTTTCAAGTAATGCCCTTTGCCTTGAAACTCGCTTTTCGCGTGCCTCAAGTATTTCTATAAGTGTGACTTCGCCCATAGCGAGCCTCCGTTTTTACATAATAAGGTCTGACTGTTTCTGTTGTTGTGCATCAAGCTTCTGCAGATTCACCTCCGCATTTTTGCCTACGCATCCTACAAGAAGATAGTTTCTGTTAAATTGGTCATATATAAAATGATGAAGAAGATGGAAATTCTCAATTTTTCCCGTATGCGAAACATGGATTCGCGGACCGGTACAGTAATGCGACTTTCCATCAACAGATATATGGTTCGCATCTTCATACGTTATCGGAAGATTTTGAGAAATCAGTTCTTTAACCTTTTTCTCAAGCTCCTCGATATCAAAATCAGGCTTTGTTTCAGGGAAAGTGATAACGAAACCGTGCCTTACATCATCGTGACCGCAACGCTCCATATCTTCCTTGGGCATACACATTTCGCAAAGGTCCTCTGCGCTGTGCGCCATCAGACGGTATGCAAGCGATTCATAAACTTTCGCTTTCATTTCCTCAGGTTCAGGACCGAAAATTGTAGGTCTTGAAATCAAAACCTGTTCGCCCACACCAATCAATAAGTTTGCGTTAATTCCCAAAAGGGGATATATAAGGTCAAAATGCTCAACAATAACTCTTTTTCCGTTTTGAAGAGCTTCAAGTATAGCATCGGCAAGTACGCTCATCTGTGTAAATCCGTTTTCGAAACGGATGTCAAGGTGATAAGTGTGGGGAGTAAAGAAGCCGCCGTTCTGGTCAAGCAGGGGAAGCGGTCTTACATATACACCGTCATCATCGTTTGTAAGTTCAAGTCCGGGGAACATACCGCGCAGGAGGGCGCTCTTACCTGAACCTGCTTCGCCGATAACACCAATCAGCTTGTCAAAAGGAGAAAGGTAAAGCTGTGCAAGCTGCATACCAAGTGCGTACATACGGTTGTGTCCGCGCGGTGCAAAATAACTGCTTAAAATATGGCTTTGCTGACGATCTTTCATAATATACCTCCTGTGAGATGATTATAAGTAGTTTCAGGGACGAGTGCTTTCAGCTTTTCTGTTTTGCCCTCTTTTATAAGTGCACGCACACGGCTTGCGCTTATAACCTCGCCCTCGCTTTCAACCCTTGGAATTTCAATAACTGCAATATTCTTTTCGGGAAGATTTTTTATAAGAGCTTTGTTATACATATCTGTCATTTTTGAAATCGGCTCTGTCCCTATATAGCGGTGAGTTATGTTAAAATACGTCGCAAAATGATTTGCAAAGATTTCAATATCAAGCGCACATTTGACCTCATCCGCCTTGTCACGCTCTTTGAGGAAATATGTCGGGAACGTAGCTGATGATATAAGGTAAGGCCCCGTGGGAAGCACCGTAACATTTTCAATATCTTCCGTCCCTTTTTTCACCAGCGCAAATCTGTCTTCAAACGAAAATTCGCTTTTATCTTCCGAAAGAACAAACACATACAGCTTGTCGCACTCTTTCGCCGCCGTTTCTACAAGGTATCTGTGACCGAGGGTAAACGGATTAGCGTTCATAACGATACTGCCGATTTTACCCGATGTATCATTCTTCGGGAAAGCCTCCAGAAATCTCGTTATACCCGAGGGACGGTTTTCCATAAGAAGCACCTTGTCGGTCTTTGCAATCGGGTAAAAGAAGAGCGATGTGAACATAGCCTCGTTTTCGGGCTTTGTATATAAAAAGAGATGACTGTGCCCCTGCGCAAAAGCATCCTTCTGTAGCTCGCTTAAAACAGTTGCAGTAAGGTCTTCTCCGCGATGGCTTTCGTCAACGGCAATGCATTTTAATATATTTTCCCCTCTTGACCCCGTCGCGATAAGATTATCGTTGTCGTCCCATACGAGAACGGTTTTTTCTACGGATAAATCTGCCTCAAGAGAAGCTTTTTCCAGAAATTCTCTCCAGATATTCAGTTTTCGTGGGGGAAGCTTTGAGCAAAGTTCAATTTCCATAGCAAATTCCTTTATAAATCTATTTATTACCTCAATTATACAACAATAGCATAAATAATGAAAGAAAAAAATAAAAAAACTCCAAAAAGAATTGAAATTATATCAATTGTGTTATACAATATCATTGAATTGTTACTGTAACTTTCGTTTTCAGAAGGAGGGCAATACGAATGGAAATTTTAAAATCTGCGTCAGCAGGAACAATTGAATCCAGCGATGCTTATGTAGAAATTGAACCTAAAAAGGACGGCCTTGACATTCAGATTGAATCTGTTGTGAAAGAGCAGTTCGGCGAAGAAATATGCTCCGCAGTAAAGGATGTTTTAGCAGAAAACGGCATCAAGAATGCGCAGGTGCGCATTGTTGACCGCGGTGCTCTTGAATGTGTAATCCGTGCGCGGGTTGAAACGGCAATTCTTCGCGGAAAGGGGGGGAACTGATGCGTCGCAGTATGCTTTTTTTACCGGGTAACAACCCCAATATGCTTATAAATGCATCATGCCTTGGTGCAGATGCGGTAATATTTGACCTTGAAGATGCGGTTTCTCCTGCAGAAAAAGATGCTGCAAGAATTCTTGTGCGCAATACCATGCGCTATATGGACCTTGCAGGATGCGAGGTTATTGTGCGTATCAATTCAGTTGATACTACATACTGGAAGGATGATATCGACACCATTCTTCCTGAAAAACCCGACCTCATTCTTCTTCCGAAAACATCAACTGCCGAGGATGCTCTTATTGCGGATGAATATATGAACGAAGTTGAAGAAAAACTCGGACTTGCGAAAAATTCCGTTGGTCTCATGCCCCTCATCGAAACTGCAGCAGGCGTTGAAAATGCGTACACAATCGCATCAAGCTGTGAACGTGTTAAGGCGCTCTTCCTCGGCGCCGAGGATTTGACCGCAGACCTTCAGTGCAAGCGCACAAAAGAGGGTAAGGAAATCGAATACGCAAGACGCCGTCTTGTCGTTGCGGCTCGTGCTACGGGTAAGGACGTTTATGACACTCCCTTTACCGATGTAAACGATGATGAGGGTATTTACGAAGATGCAACACTGGCAAAATCACTCGGCTTTACGGGTAAGGCATCTATCTCTCCGCGCCACATCGACGCAATCAACAGCGTTTTTTCTCCCACCGAGGCAGAGGTTGAATACGCCTACGAGGTTATGGACGCAATCCGTCTTGCCAAGGAAATGGGCAAGGGCGCAATCGCGCTTCGCGGAAAAATGATTGATGCTCCCATTGTTGCACGGGCAGAGCGCACAATCGAAATGGCAAAGGCGCTCGGAATGGACAGGAGGGACGACAATGAATAAACTTGTAAACTCAATCCGTGAGGCAATCGCGCTTTCAGGTCTTAAGGACGGTATGACCGTGTCTTTCCACCATCATCTGCGTAACGGCGACTTCGTGCTCAATATGGTAATGGAGGAGATTTCAAACCTTGGCATCAAGGATTTGACAATCAACGCAAGCTCGCTTTTTGATACACATATGCCCCTTATTGACCATATCAAAAAAGGTGTTGTAACAACAGTTATGACTGACTATATCGCGGCAGGACTTGGTCGCGAATTTTCAAAAGGCATTATGAAAAACCCCATACAGTTCCGCACACACGGTGGCAGACCTGCCGACATTTCGCTCGGCAAAACTCCTATTGACGTGGCGTTTATCGCCGCACCGTCTTCCGACAGTATGGGTAACTGCTCGGGTAAATACGGAAAATCCGCTTGCGGTAGCCTTGGTTATGCTTACGCCGATGCTATGTACGCTAAAAAGGTAGTCGTAATTACCGACAACCTCGTTTCATATCCTCTTGAGGATTGGTCGATTTCCGAGGACTACGTGGACTATGTAGTAACAGTTGATGCAATCGGCGACCCCAAGGGTATCGTGTCGGGTACAACAAAAATCACCCGTGACCCCGTAGGTCTTGTAATGGCGCAGAATGCCGCAAAAGTTATCGAGGCATCAGGACTTCTTAAAGATGGCTTCTCATTCCAGACTGGTGCAGGCGGTGCATCGCTTGCAGCGGCAAAATTCCTCAAGGATATTATGCTCAGAAAAGAAATACAGGGAAGCTTCGGTCTCGGCGGTATCACAGGCTATATGGTTGATATGCTCCGTAGCGGATGTTTCCGTTCTCTCATGGATGTTCAGTGCTTCGACCTTGACGCAGTAGAATCAATCCGCACCGACTCAAGACATCAGGAAATTTCAGCTATGCACTACGCGTCCCCTGCTGCAAAAAGTGCAGTTGTGGACAGCCTTGATGTTGTAATCCTCGGTGCAACCGAAATTGATACAGACTTCAATGTAAATGTTCATACAGATTCCAACGGCTACATTATGGGCGGCAGCGGCGGACACAGCGACACTGCGGCAGGAAGTAAGCTTTCTATGATTATTGCGCCTATGTTCCGCGCAAGACTTCCCATTGTAACAGACCGTGTAAACTGTATCTCAACCCCCGGTAAGGACATTGATGTCCTCGTGACACAGGGCGGAATTGCAGTTAACCCCAAAAATATTGAACTCAAAAACAATCTTATCGCGGCAGGTCTTAATGTTGTGGATATCCACGACCTCAAGGAAAAGACCGAAAGAATTACGGGCAGACCTCGTAAGATTGCGAAAGGCGACAAGGTAGTTGCCGAGGTTATCGGTCACGACCTTGCTTTGCAGGATTACATATACAACGTAAAATAATCGGAGGAAAAACAATGAGAGAAATCAGTGCAAGTCTCATTACACAGACTGTAAAAGAACTTTGTATAGATGCAAACTGCCATCTTACAAGTGATATAAAGGATTGCATTTCGAATTGCCGCAAGAATGAAACATGGCCTCAGGCACAGGAAATTCTTGACCGCATTATCGAAAATTACGAAATCGCAGATGCACAGAATCAGAGCGTTTGTCAGGATACAGGCGTTGCGTGTGTATTCCTTAAAATCGGTCAGGATGTGCATATTACGGGAGACCTTAGAGAAGCAGTTGACGAGGGCGTAAGGCAAGGCTACACAGAAGGCTATCTTCGTAAAAGTGTTGTTCGCGATCCCCTTGACAGAGTGAATACAGGTGACAATACCCCTGCAATGCTCTACACCGAAATCGTGTCGGGCGACAAGCTTGAAATCACAGTTGCACCCAAGGGTTTCGGCAGCGAGAATATGAGCAAGATTGCAATGCTCCGCCCCTCTGACGGCGTTGAGGGCGTAAAGGATTTTGTGTGCAAGGCAGTCGAGGAAGCAGGTCCCAACCCCTGCCCTCCCATCGTGGTAGGCGTAGGCGTGGGCGGTACCTTTGACAAGGCGGCATATATGGCGAAGAAGGCGCTTCTCCGCCCCGTGAACGAGAGAAACGAAAATCCCTTCTACGCACAGCTTGAAGAGGAGCTTCTTGAAATGATAAACTCTCTCGGCATCGGACCTCAGGGCTTCGGCGGAAAAACAACAGCTCTTGCGGTAAATGTTGAATATTTCCCCACGCATATTGCAGGACTTCCCGTAGCAGTTAACATTAACTGCCACGTAACAAGACATAAGTCGAAGACTCTGTAAGAAAGGATGAATTGAGTATGTCTATTAACATAAAAACTCCTTTAACACAGGCAGATGCACGCAAACTTAAAGCAGGCGACAGCTGTCTTATCTCAGGCGTAATTTACACCGCGCGTGATGCGGCTCATAAAAGACTTTGCGAGCTTGTTGCCGAGGGAAAAGAGCTTCCTCTCGATGTAAAGGATGCAATAATCTATTTTGTAGGTCCCACTCCTGCCAAGGAAGGACAGGCAATCGGCAGTGCAGGTCCCACAACATCGTATCGTATGGACGCATACAGTCCCACTCTTATTGCCGAGGGACTTACAGGTATGATTGGTAAAGGCAAGCGAGGACCCGAAGTTATCGATGCAATGAAAAAGCACGGTGCAGTATACTTCGGTGCAATCGGCGGTTGCGGTGCACTCCTTTCAAAGTGTATCAAAAAGGCGGAAATAATCGCGTACGAGGACCTCGGTGCAGAAGCAATCCGCCGTCTTGAAGTGGAAGACTTCCCCGTAGTTGTAATTATCGACAGCGAGGGCAACAACCTCTACGAGACAGGCAAAAAAGCATATCTTGAAAGTTTGAAGTAAATAATGAAACGACCATTCCAATTGGAGTGGTCGTTTTTGCTTAATAAGTTGATAAAATTCGCAACTTCTTGCGAATTTTATGTAAAATATATTGATTTTTTAAAAGAACAGAGATATAATGTAGATAAAGTGTATTATTAAAGGGGGTGTGCTCATGGAAATCAGCTATAAAAAACTATGGATATTACTTATAGAAAAAGAAATTTCGCCTGCGCAACTGCGCAAGGATTTGAGCATCGCCACCGGAACAATGACAAAAATGCGTCGTAATGAAGAAGTCGCACTTTCAGTCTTGCTACGCATCTGTGAATATTTAGATTGCAACATCGGTGATATATGCGATGCGGTAAAAATATCAGTTAAGGAATGAACATAGATTGATTTTGCTTTAAGAGGAGTTATTATGGGAATATTAGGTAGATTTATTTTTGATGCGGCATTAAAGGTTGCAATAGAATCTGGGGCAGCAGGGAAAGCAATTGACACAATAAGTCCTAAATTAAATAAAGCAACAAAAACAATGACCAACGATGAAGCAACAAGGGATAGTTCATTTGTATATCATTTAATTGTTGAAAATGAAGGAAACAGAGATAGTTGTGATTGGAATAACTATGATATTTTTGACACAAATGATAATCGAAAATATGTGGTTACAAGACCTTCCTCTAACTGGAAATATGAAATTCATATTTTTAATTCTGAAAACAAAAAAATAGGAGTAATCACTGAATTTAAGCCGTTTTTAAAGAAAGTGTATGAACAGAAAGAGCGAACCTGCGATATAGAATTAAATGGTAAACGCATAGGCAGGGTGAATAGATATGACACATCAATAGAAAGTAGCATATCGTTCAATTACAAGGGTTTCAGAGTAAGAAAAAATATTTTTAATACAAAGACAGAGATTACAAAGAACAAAAAAGTTATGTGCAGAATAAATCATCAGTTTGCAACGACAGACAGTCGAGGTAAATATGTAATATCATACAATGATAAGGAATTTGAGGAAGCATTTGTGCTTTTTACTATTGCTATGGATAAAATAGATTCTTCCGACTATTAACTTCAATAAAATTTGAAAGGAAAAACAAAAATGAAAGTGCAAAAAACTGTAAATTTCTGTTCGTATTGTGGCACAAAATTAGATGATGGAGCGAGGTTTTGTAAGAATTGTGGTAAAGTTGTTGCAGACGATTTGGAAAAGGCAAATGAGCCAAAGTCAAAAAAATTTGAAGAAAATGAAATTTCAAGTGAAAGAAAAATCATATATGATGGGGAAATACATAGATGTCCTAATTGTGGGGATATAATAGATGCCTATGAAACAATTTGTGAGGCCTGCGGTTATGAAATTAGAGGAAGAAAAGTAGTAAGCGTTGTTCGTGAGTTGGCATTGAAATTAGAAAAAACAAACGATATAAAATTAAAAGAGGAATTGATTCGTAATTTTTATATTCCAAATACAAAAGAAGATATTTACGAGTTTTTCATACTTGCCTCATCAAATATTAAAATTGGAAATTCTGACTCCAAAGCTTGGTTTGCGAAATTAGAACAAGCATATCAAAAAGCGCAAATAACATTAGGTAATACTAATGAGTTTGAATACTTTAAGTCGTTGTATGCTGAGGCTGAAAAAGCAAACAAGATAAACTTCTTTTTTGACTTGGCAAAATCAGGCTATTTCTGGGCACTGATTTTTGTTGCAATTGGTGGGATAATGTGCCTTTTTAATGGCGATTCACTTGCTAACTACTTTCCATTTGAGGTGGGCGCCTTCATTGCATTAATAACAATGGCAAACAATCAAAAAAAGAGGGACAAAGATTAAAATATTATATAAAATGTGTGTGCAAAAGAACAGGAAGATTAAGACGCGTGATAAAGAAAGAGAGGTATAGGGGTATGTTCTTTTTCAATAAAAACAAAAAAAATGGTGGTTTGATGGACGAGATACAGTGCGATGAGTCCTCATACTTAATATGGAAATGGCGCCCATCAGGTTCGCGATTAGGAGAAAACAACAGGGAAAATTCAATTCGTTGGGGTTCATCTCTGCGAGTGAAGGATGGCGAAGTTGCAGTTTTCGTTTATAAGCAAAAGGATGGAATAATGCAGGATTTCATTGTCGGTCCTTTTGACCAAATAATTAAAACTGCAAATTTTCCGGTGCTCGCAAGTATCGTTGGGCTGGCATATGAAGGCGGTACACCTTTCCAAGCAGAAATATATTTCATAAACCTTGCGAAACTTATTCAGGTTAAGTTTGCAGTGCCCTTTTTTGATGTGTACGACCCAAGGTTTGCAGACTTCGGCGTTCCCGTTGCGGTAAGAGGAACTATAAGCTTCAAAATCGAAGATTACCGCGAGTTTGTAAAACTTCACAGACTTATTGATTTTAATGTGGAAGATTTTCAGCAACAAATTAGAGATGCGGTCAGCAGATATGTCAAGGATGTTGTTGCCAATGCTCCTGCTGTACATAACATTCCATTGGTACAGATTGAGACAAAAACTGCACAAATCAATGATGTTGTAGAATTTGACCTTGGAGAGAGATTGAAGGAAACCTTTGGCGTTGTTGTATCAGGTATCGATATCGGTGCAATCGAACTTGATAAGAGCAGTGACGGATATCGTCAGCTTATGAGTGTAACAGGGGATGTTGCAGGTGCAACAGCAAAAGCAGAGGCTGAAGCAAAAATCAAAGATATTGCAGACAAACAGCGTATTGAAGCTGAAAACTATGAAGAAACTCTCCGCATACAGCGTGAAGAAGGTCAGTATGCACAGCATAAAGCAACCCAGACTGCAAACTTCGGTGCATATCAGGTTGAAAAACAGGCGGAAGTTGGCGTTGCAGGTGCAGAGGCACTTGGACAAATGGGTGCAAACGGTGCAGGCGATATAAATGTCGGCGGTGGAGACGGTACAGGATTCAATATGGCTGCCATGATGGCAAGTATGGCTGTTGGCGGTGCAGTAGGGCAGAATATCGCAGGTGCTATGAATAATATGATGGGTGGCATCAACCAGCCGACAACTCCCGGTGCAGTGCCTCCACCGCTTCCGATTGTTGCATACAATGTAGCTGTTAATGGGCAACCGACAGGACCTTTTGATATTTCCGTTTTAACACAGATGGCAAGTGCAGGACAACTTACTGCTGACAGTTTGGTGTGGAAGAATGGAATGGCACAATGGGAAAAGGCAGGAATGGTAGATGAACTTAAATCGATATTTACCGAAATTCCTCCTGTTCCAACAGATAAATAATTGAGATGGTAAAGAGAATTCAGGTCAGATAGACTTGAATTCTCTTTTTTGCTTTCTGAAAATTGTTCTAATCCCCCTTGACAAAATATCTCTTTTTGATTAAAATGGTATAGAACAATTGAAACCAAAAGCGAATAATCCGAACCTGCCTTAAACGGCGAAATTTCGGTATCTTTCGGCTTGTCATCCTTGCAAGGCACAAAGCATTGCTTCCTCTTCCGCACCAAAATCTACTCAAAATTTCATCCGTTTCAGGTCAACAGAATTTTCAGAGAGCAGATTTTTGATTGCGGAAGGCAAAAACGCAGGTAATCCTGACGGATTACCGAGTATTTTAACACATCGAAAGCGGAAATCTGCCTCTGAAAATCAGAGTTCGGATTACTCGCTTTTGGTTTAAGAGGTAATATCAATGAATTATAATTTTACTGTAAATACTAATCTGGATGTCCCGATTTATCAGCAACTTGTGGACGAAATTACAATCGCTGTAAAAAAGGGCGATTTCAAGCACGGGCAGAAGCTCCCCACCGTTTATGAAATGACGCAGAAGCTCGGCGTTGCGCGAGGAACAATCAAGCGCGCATATGACGAGCTTGAGCGCAGCGGCATTATAGAAAAAGTTCAGGGACGCGGTACTTTCGTATGCTATCACCCCACCAATTCGGGAAGCCGCAAGGAACAGGCAATGGTTGCCATTGATGCAATGCTCTCCAAACTTGAACAGATGGGCTTTTCTAACTCTGAAATAAACATATTTTTAAATCTTAAACTCCGTGAGCGTTCCGAGGAAGAATCGACTGTCAAGGTTGCAGTTGTAGAATGTAATCCCGAAACTCTTTCTCAGATATCCGATCAGCTCAGAAACATCGGCGGAGTAGACCTTTATTCCTATCTGCTTGAAAGTATCAAAGAATATCCCTACAAAATCAGCGAGGGATTTGACCTTATTGTAACTACATCTTCCCACGCTCAGTATCTTGAGAGCGTGCTTCCGCTCAGAAAAAAGATTGTGCGTGTTGCACTTCGTCCGTCACCGCGTTGCCTTTCGCATATAATAAAGCTCCGTGTCGGCTCGGAAATAGGAATTATCGGTTACAGCGAGCGCTTCGCCGAGCTTCTTTTGAAAGAGTGTGACGACTACGCTGAAGACATCACGGTAAATGCTCCTTTTATAACTTCGACCGATACAGATATTGCAAACTATCTGAAAGGCAAGGATGCGCTCTTGCTGCCGAGACACTACAACAAGTATTTCGGCGCGGAAGAAAACGAAATCATCAAAAAATTCAAGGGTGAAATCATTGAATGCTACTACGAAATGGATGAAGGTTCAGTGATGTATCTTGAAACAAAAATCAAGCGCCTTTTAGAGGAAAAAACCATATAAGACAAAAAAGACGCCGTCTGATCTAATCAGACGGCATTTTTTATAAAAAAAACTATATTTTGTTATTCTATCTATTGACAAATGTTATATTCAATTATAATATATAGGTATATAACAATAAGGTAAAATGTAATAGACAATGAGGTGCTAAAATGGAGAATCGTGAAAAGAAGGTTTTGGTAATCGGCGTTATTGGTGCCGATGTTCATGCCGTAGGTAACAAAATTTTGTATCACGCTTTTACAGAAGCCGGATTTGAAGTAGTAAATCTTGGTGTTATGGTTTCACAGGAGGAGTACATAGCAGCTGCAATCGAATCAGGTGCAGACGCAATCGTAATATCTTCTCTCTACGGTCAGGGCGAACTTGACTGCCGTGGAATGCGTGAAAAGTGTGACGAAGCAGGCCTTAAAGGAATCCCGCTTTTGGTTGGCGGTAACATCGTTATCGGTAAGCAGAAGTTTGAAGACGTTGAAAAGCGCTTCCGTGAAATGGGATTTGACAGAGCATTCCCTCCCGGAACAGCTCCTGAAACAACGATTGAGGCTCTGCGTGAACTTCTTCATATGGAAGGATGAGTCAGGTGAAAAATGTCTTGCTGATTGACTTCGGCAGTACATATACAAAGCTTACTGCAGTTGATGTTGAGGGTGAAAAAATCCTCGCGACTGCAGCGGCATACACAACTGTTCAGACGGATATCAACGAAGGACTCGAAGAAGGTCTTAAGCTTTTAGAGGAAAAGACAGGCAAGATAGAGTTTGACTCCTGCTATGCCTGTTCATCCGCGGCAGGCGGACTCAGGATGGTTACAAGCGGACTTGTTCCCGAACTTACGAGTGAGGCAGCAAAGCTTGCAAGTCTCGGCGCAGGAGCAAAGGTAGTGGGACTTTACTCCTTTGAACTGACCGATTTTGACCTTGAAGAAATAAAAGAGAGTAAGCCCGACATATTCCTTCTTGTCGGCGGAACAGACGGCGGCAATAAAGAGTGCATCATTTATAATGCAAAAATGCTTGCGACAATGAATCCGCAGTTCCCCATTATAATTGCGGGAAACCGCAGCGCCGCCGCCGAGTGCAGTAAAATCCTTGAAGGATGCGAGGTTTATGTGTGCCCTAACGTAATGCCAAAGTTTGGCGTACTGCAGATAGAACCTACGCAAAAGAAAATCCGCGAAATCTTCCTTGACCGCATTATAAGTGCGAAGGGACTCTCCCGCGCAGCAGAGCTTCTTTCGGATATTATGATGCCTACCCCCTCGGCAGTGCTTTCTGCTATGGAGCTTTTGGCCTCGGGAACGGACAACGAAATGGGGATAGGCGAACTTCTTGCGGTGGATGTCGGCGGAGCAACGACTGATATTTATTCTATTGCAGACGGTATGCCCGAGCATATGAACACCGTTTACAAGGGACTTCCCGAGCCTTACGCAAAGAGAACCGTTGAGGGCGATATCGGTATGCGTTACAGCATACAGGGAATTATCGATGCCGCAGGCGAAGATAAGATATGTTCTCTTTCAACGCTTTCAGCAGAGCGTGTAAGAGCACTCGTATCCGACCTTAAGGAGCATACAGATAAGGTGCCCTCAGGTGAAGACGAACTTGAAAAACTTGACTTCGCACTCGCATCCTCTGCGATTGAGGAAGCAGTAACCCGTCACGCAGGAACGATTACAGAAACATATACAATGATGGGTCAGACCTTCGTTCAGGAAGGTAAAAACCTTACTAAAGTAAACAATATCGTAGTAACAGGCGGAAGCCTTATACATACCAAACGCACGGCAGAGATTGCATCTCATGCCTTGTACTCGCCAATGTTGCCGACGTCTCTCAGACCGAAAAAGGCGAATGTGTGGGTAGACAGAACGTATATATTAGCCGCTATGGGATTACTCTCATCGCATTATCCCGACACGGCACTTCGAATAATGAAAAAGGAGCTGGAATACCATGGATATTCAGAATAAGCGTATATCAGATGAGGAATTTAGCCGCCTGCGTCAGGAAGTACTGACACAGTGGCCCACAGGTAAGGATGTTGACCTTGAGGAAGCAGTAAAGTATCACAAGTCAATGCCCGAAAGCAAGAGTTTCTCCAAGAAACTTCTCGATGCAAAAAAAGAAAAGCGTACACTGGTACAGCCCCGTGCAGGCGTACCTGCTATTGATGAGCATATCAAGCTTATGAAATATCTTGAGGAACACGGAGAAGCAGACCTTCTTCCCTCAACAATCGACAGCTATACACGTCAGAACCGCTATGAAGAAGCTGAAAATGGCATTGCAGAGTCAATTCGTCTTGGCCGTGCTATGCTCAATGGTTTCCCCGCTGTTAACCACGGCGTAATGAACTGCCGCAGAGTTATCGAAAGCGTTAATGTTCCTATGCAGGTTCGTCACGGTACTCCCGATGCACGTCTTCTTACAGAAATCACTCTTGCAGGCGGTTTCACAAGCTACGAAGGCGGCGGTATCTCTTACAACCTTCCTTACTGCAAGAATATCCCCATGGAAAGAACAATTCGCGACTGGCAGTATGTTGACCGTCTTACAGGTCTTTACGAGGAGATGGGCGTTTCCATCAACCGTGAGCCCTACGGTCCTCTTACAGGTACACTCGTTCCTCCCTGTGTATCACACGCTGTTGCAATCATCGAAGCACTCCTTGCAGCAGAGCAGGGCGTTAAGAATATCACAGTAGGTTACGGTCAGTGCGGTAACCTCATTCAGGACGTTGCAGCAATCCGTACACTTGAAGAACTTACAGACGAATACCTTAAGAAATACGGCTACAACGATGTAGAAGTTACAACAGTTCTTCATCAGTGGATGGGCGGTTTCCCTGCTGACGAGGCAAAGGCATTCGGTGTTATATCATACGGCAGCACAATTGCCGCTCTTGCAAAGGCTACAAAGGTTATCGTAAAAACTCCTCACGAAGCAGTAGGTATTCCCACAATGGAAGCAAACGCTCAGGGCCTTCGCACAACAAAGCAGGTTGTAAATATGCTTGCCGACCAGGAACTTAAATCAACAAGCCTTGAAGAAGAAAAGGAAATCATCCGCCTCGAAACACGCGCAATCGTTGACAAGTGCTTCGAGCTTGGTAAGGGCGATATCGCAGTCGGTACCTGCCGTGGTGTTGAAGCAGGCGTGCTCGACGTTCCCTTCGCACCCTGCCGTATAAATGCAGGCAAGATGCTTCCCTGCCGTGATAACGACGGTGCAGTTCGTATACTTAATGCTGGTAATCTTCCCTTCGATAAAGACCTTCTCGACTTCCACAAGAGTAAGATTGAGGAAAGAGCTAAGGCAGAAGGAAGAGACGCATCATTCCAGATGGTAATTGATGATGTTTACGCAATCGGTAAGGGTCGCCTCGTAGGAAGACCGAAATATTAATAAAAGTAAAATTTGAATTAGAGATGGGGGACGGGGTGTTTTTTGTAAGCCTCAGGCGTAACCAAATTGACCTGTCCCCAACACTAGAAAGGAAGTTTTCAAAATGAAAATTATAGATGTTGTTTGCAGTGCAGGTCGTACAGGTTTCTATTTCGACGACCAGCGTGCTATTAAAAAAGGCGCAGGCCACGACGGCGTTTTCTACATTGGCGAGCCTGTAACAGAAGGTTTTACATCAGTTCGTCAGGCAGGCGAATCAATCTCCGTAATGCTCGTTCTTGAGGACGGACAGATTGCATTCGGCGACTGTGCCGCAGTTCAGTATTCAGGCGCAGGCGGTCGTGACCCTCTCTTCCTTGCAAAGGATTTCATCCCCGTAATTGACAAGTACATCAAGCCCGAGCTCGTAGGCCGTGAGGCAGACGATTTCCGTGGTCTTGCAAAGATGATGGAAGCTATCACAGTTGACGGCAAGCGTCTTCACACTGCTATCCGTTACGGTCTTTCTCAGGCACTTCTTGACGCTGTTGCAAAGGCAACAGGCCGTCTTATGTGCGAAGTAGTAGCTGACGAATACGGCTGTGAAATCTCTGAAAATCCCATCCCGATTTTCACACAGTCAGGCGATGACCGTTACGACAACTCAGACAAAATGATTATCAAGGGCGCACAGGTTCTTCCTCACGCGCTTATCAATAACATTGATACAAAGCTTGGCAGAAAGGGTGAAAAGCTCGCTGAATATATCGGTTGGCTCCGTGACAGAATCATTAATAACCGCGCAGACGAAAACTATTCTCCCGTAATGCACATCGACGTATATGGCACAATCGGTGCCGCATTCGGCAACAATAACTACAAGGAAATGGCAGACTATATCGAAGAACTCGGCAAAATTGCAAAGCCTTTCCACCTCCGCATCGAAGGCCCTATGGACTGTGACTGTGACCGTGAAACACAGGTTGAAGCTCTTTCCGCTCTTACGCGTGAACTTGACGAAAGAGGCTGCGATGTAGAACTCGTTGCTGACGAATGGTGCAACACTCTTGAAGATATCAAGATTTTCGCTGATAAAAAGGCAGGTCATATGGTGCAGATTAAGACCCCCGACCTTGGCGGTATCAACAACACTATCGAAGCAGTTCTTTACTGTAAGGAAAAAGGCATCGGCGCTTATCAGGGCGGTACATGCAACGAAACTGACCGCAGCGCTCAGGTATGCGTTCACTGTGCAATGGCTACTCAGCCCGTTCAGATTCTTGCAAAACCCGGTATGGGCGTTGACGAAGGCTATATGATAGTTTATAACGAAATGAATCGTATCATGGCTATGATGAAGGCAAAGAAATCTCTCAAATAAGAATAAAGGGTGCCTTTCCGAGAAAGGCACCCTTTTTGATTGACAAAACCCGTTAAATAAGGTAGAATATACTGTAATTGAAGAAAATTTTTAATTAAGGGAGGCACCTTTGATGAGAAATCAGGATAAAACAATGGAAAAAATCGTTGCACTTTGCAAAGGACGTGGCTACGTTTACGCAGGAAGTGAAATATACGGCGGTCTTTCCAACACTTGGGACTACGGCCCGTTGGGTGTAGAATATAAAAACAATGTTAAAAAAGCTTGGTGGAAGAAATTCGTTACAGAAAGCCCCTATAACGTAGGCCTTGACTGTGCAATTCTTATGAATCCTCAGGTATGGGTAGCAAGCGGTCACGTTGGCGGCTTCTCTGACCCTCTTATGGATTGTAAGGAATGTAAATCCCGTCACCGTGCGGACAAACTTATCGAAGACTTCTGCCACGAAAAAGGCGAAGATATCGTGGTTGACGGCTGGAGCAACGAAGAAATGCTTCGCTACATCGACGAAAACGGTATTAAC
>CAYMHB010000007.1:0-29537 GCA_964390145.1 uncultured Oscillospiraceae bacterium | reverse complement strand
CCCGATTGTGGTAAGCATAACTTTACCGACATCCGTAAGTTCAATCTTATGTTCAAAACTTTCCAGGGCGTTACAGACGATGCAAAGGCTGAAATCTATCTCCGTCCCGAAACAGCACAGGGTATTTTCGTAAACTTCAAGAATGTTGCCCGCACAAGCCGTAAGAAGGTTCCTTTCGGTATTGCACAGGTTGGTAAATCTTTCAGAAACGAAATCACACCCGGTAACTTCATTTTCCGTACAAGAGAGTTCGAACAGATGGAACTTGAATTCTTCTGCAAACCCGGTACAGACCTCGAATGGTTCAAGTACTGGAAGGATTACTGCAGAGATTTCCTTCTCTCACTCGGTATGAAGGAAGAAAACATCCGTCTTCGTGACCACAGTCCCGAAGAACTCAGCCACTACTCAAACGCTACAACGGATATCGAGTTTATGTTCCCGTTCGGTTGGGGCGAGCTTTGGGGTATCGCTGACAGAACAGACTTCGACCTTACTCAGCACCAGAACCACAGTGGCGAAAGTATGGAATACATCGATCAGATTACAAACGAGCGTTATGTTCCTTATGTAGTTGAGCCCTCACTCGGTGCTGACCGTGTTGCACTTGCATTCCTTTGCGAAGCATACGATGAGGAAGAAGTAGGCGAGGGAGATGTAAGAACTGTTCTTCGTCTTCATCCTGCACTTGCACCCGTTAAGGCGGCAGTTCTTCCCCTTTCAAAGAAGCTTGGCGAAAAGGCTGACGAAGTATATCAGAAACTTATCCGTAAGTATAACTGCGAATATGACGATGCAGGCTCAATCGGTAAGCGTTACCGCCGTCAGGACGAAATCGGTACTCCCGTATGTATCACAATCGACTTTGATACACTTGAGGACGAATCCGTAACAGTTCGTGACCGTGACACTATGGAGCAGAAGAGAATCAAGATTGAAGAACTTGACGCTTATATGGCAAATCTTCTTGAATGGTAAAATAATATGAAAAATCCGCGTGAAATTATACGAGACAGATTCATAACCCCGTTTGCAGACAAGTGTGTTGGCAATATTGGTGTTGAACTTGAATTTCCGCTGATAAACACTGATGGAGGCGACATTGATACAGAATTTGTCGCCTCCATTATGGATTTTATCGGGGAAAAAGGATTCTCCTGTGTGCTCTATGGCACGGGCGGAGAAAAGCTCTTTATGGAAAATGAAGCGGGGGACTGTCTCAGTTTTGACAATTCCTACAACAACTTTGAATTTTCAATGATATACGGTGACAACCTCGCTGACATCAAAGAAAGGTTTGACACCTACTACGAAATGGTGCAGGAATATCTGGCACAAAAAAACCACGCCCTTGTGGGCAGAGGAACAAACCCCAACTACCATAATATAAATGTAAATCATACGCCTTTTTCTACCTATAATATGGTACAGGAATATCTGCACAACTTCCCCAAATCACACGAATACAGCGATTTCCCTGCGTTTATGTCATCGGTGCAGACGCATCTTGATATTCCCGAAAGCCTCATCCCGTCGGCATATACTCTTTTTTGCAGACTTGATTTCGTGCGAGGTCTCCTTTTTGGAAACTCGCCCGATTTTGAAGGACGCGGCTGGAGAATTTTCCGCGATTATCTGTGGGAAAAGAGTGCATTCGGGACTTGTCGGGGCATCACAGGAAGTATCGACAAAACCTTTGAAACAATTGACGATGTAATCGATTTTTACCTTGAAAAGGGGCTCTTCAACAGAATTCGTGACGGCAAGTACGAGGTATTTACGCCCACTCCCATAAAGGAATATTTTGAAAAGGACGATGCAAGGGAAGAAGATATCGAATGTTACCTTTCTTTCTGCAATGTTGAACTCACACGCCGCGGTACACTTGAGGTACGAAGCGACTGTACCCAGAAAGAAGGACGCTTCTTTATGCCGCCTGCCTTTAATCTCGGCATATTAAATAATATGGATAAGGCAAAGGAAACTCTTGACGCCTTTATGGTAAACTGCGGTATAGATAAAAGCAATTCAGTAATGAGAAAGCTTGTAGCAGAGAGCCGTGAGGACGAAATAGCACCTCACTATATTCTTGACGAGCTTTGCGTAAAGATGCTTGACATCGCCCGCGAGGGTCTTAGAAAAAGAAAAAAAGGAGAAGAAATACTTCTTTCATAATAAAAAAGGTACTCTCACAGAGAGTACCTTTTTTTAGTATTTACCAAAGTATTTAACCGCAGTCTGTACGGATTTCTTTTCTTCCTGGGTAAGTGGTTTCCCCGAATTTCTATAATCGAAAGACAAAGTGAAATTATGCAGGTTTTCATAGAGCTTTGAAAGAGTCTTTTTCTGCTTTTTAATCAGCATATTTATATATTCACTCTTTTTAAATGCGCTGATTTCCTTGTCGCACATTTTAATTGCAAGCGCACAATGTTCAAGACACAATACATCATCTGTTTTTTCAAGCATTATCCGAAAATCATCATTCTTCGCCCACAGGTAAGCGATATTTCCTGCCGCCGCATTAAGCTGCGAGTTAAGTTTGTCGCACAGCGCACAGCTTCTTACAACCTCATACATAGCTTCGCTTGTAAGATACGCAGTAGTTTCCTTTGTGAAATGTCCCTGCTGATTTCTCACCTCAAGCCAATTTTCGAGTTCCTTTATATGTGTTTCAAGAGTCAGCGCAAGGCTTAACTTATTGGGCTTTTCAAAAAGCTTTTTAATGTGGCGACTGCAGAAACCTTTTTCATTTGTGATTTCGCGCGCATCGGGCTCCATCATGGATGCACCTAAAAAGTAGTCAACCGCTTGCTCTTCAAACTTTTCTTCAAGAACACACAGTATGCAACCGCACTTTTGTTCAAGTGCCTCTGTAAGCGGTATGCTGTAAATATGATGTTTCATAATTAAACACTTCCTTTAGTCAGATTATACCACAGAAGATAACTATTTTCAATAGACAGGCACAAAGTCGCATTTTAACGAATATAGTGTTAATCGGAGGTGTTTTTATGCGGAAAACTTTAAAAAAATACTTCGGATTGGGAACAATAGCCCTTCTTCAGAGCAACAGCTTCCCCGAACCGCTTTTGGAAAATGAGGAAAGCTACTATCTCGAAAAAATGAGCGAAGGAGACGAGGAAGCACGGAACATTCTGATTGAACATAACTTGCGCCTTGTTGCGCACATAGTCAAGAAGTATCAGGCGGCAGGGGAGAACGATGACCTCATATCAATCGGGACAATCGGTCTTATAAAGGGGATTTCCTCGTATAACACCACCAAAAAGACACGCCTTGCTACATATGTGGCGCGATGTATAGAAAACGAAATACTTATGTCAATCCGTCACGATAAGAAGTTTCAAAACCAGGTATCCCTCAATGAACCGATAGGTTTTGACGGCGACGGAAACGAAGTTTCCCTTATGGATGTGCTTCAAAGCGACAACGAGGACATCTGCGAAAAGATAGACCGCGAAAATATGATTGTGAAACTTTATAATAAAATAAAAATGACGCTCAGCGACCGTGACCGCGAAATCATCCAACTGCGATACGGACTTTGCGGTGCAAAGCCTCTTCCTCAGCGCGAGGTCGCGAAACTACTCGGCATCAGCCGAAGCTACGTGTCGCGTATAGAGAAAAAAGCACTTATAAAGCTTGGCGAATAACAAAAGACCCGACATTTGTCGGGTCTTTCTGTTTTGTAAAATCATCATAATATGGGCATAAATATTTATAAGAAAAAATTTTTAGCTATTGACAATATAAAATCAGACGTGTATAATTGTATACAATAATACAAAGAAAGGTGATCTGCTATGTTAGAAATTTCAGATAAGACAAACCTATTAGAACAAAAAAGCTATAAATATC
The DNA here is from genome assembly GCA_964390145.1 of uncultured Oscillospiraceae bacterium. Lineage (GTDB taxonomy): Bacteria > Bacillota > Clostridia > UMGS1883 > UMGS1883 > UMGS1883. The sequence continues at coordinate 25,655 of CAYMHB010000007.1, read as the reverse complement.
AGTTGCAGGATATTGCAGAGCCTAATCTTTATCGGGAAATATATCCGTACGAGGAGGTGCCCCGAGTTTCGTTTAACCACCGAAGGGTTCCTATGGGAATGCCCAGAGAAATCTGGATTACCGACACCTCTTTTCGCGACGGACAGCAATCGGTAGAGCCGTATACAGTCGAACAGATGGTTGACCTTTTCAAGCTTATGTCGCGTCTTGGCGGACCCTATGGCATTATCAGGCAGACAGAGATGTTTGTATATTCAAAAAAAGACCGCGAAGCTCTTGAAAGATGCCGTGACCTTGGTCTTAAATTCCCCGAAATCACAACGTGGATACGCGCGAATAAGGGCGATTTCGAGCTTGTAAAAAATCTCGGTATCCGTGAAACGGGAATTCTTGTAAGTTGCAGCGACTATCACATTTTCAAAAAACTCAAGATGTCAAGACGCGAATGTATGAATATGTATCTTTCAACGATTGCCGAGGCATTTGAACACGGCGTTTCTCCGCGCTGCCATCTTGAAGATATCACACGAGCTGACTTCTACGGCTTTGTAGTGCCATTTGTAAACGAGCTTCAGAAAATGTCGGAAGATGCAGGCATCCCCGTTAAAATACGCGCGTGCGATACGATGGGTTGCGGCGTTCCTTACAGTGAAGTGGCGCTTCCCCGAAGCGTTCCGGGAATAATTTACGGTCTTCAGCATTATTCGGATGTTCCGTCTGAAATGCTCGAATGGCACGGTCACAACGACTTTTATAAAGCCGTTGCAAACGCATCTACCGCGTGGCTTTTCGGTGCGTGCGCAGTAAACTGCTCGCTTCTGGGTATTGGCGAAAGAACGGGAAACATTCCGCTTGAAGCGATGGTGTTCGAATACGCATCTCTCCGCGGTTCATTTGACGGTATGGACCCCACGGTTATCACAGAAATAGCCGACTATTTCAAAAATAATATGGGATACGACATTCCCCCGATGACTCCCTTTGCAGGTGCTAATTTCAACTGCACACGCGCAGGTATTCACGCAGACGGACTTTTAAAGGATCAGGAAATTTACAGCATTTTTGACACGGACAGAATGCTTAATGTAAAGCCATCTGTCGCGATAAGTAACACATCGGGACTTGCCGGAATTGCATATTGGATAAACGACCACTATAAACTTGGCGCAGAAAAAGCCGTTGACAAAAAATCTTCTCTTGTTATCGCTCTTAAAGAATGGATAGATGAAGAATACGAAAACGGAAGACAGTCAATGCTCTCCAATTTGGAGATTGAGCGCAAGATAAACGAACTTGCACCGCAAGAATTTCAGGAAAAAGGTAGGCGTATATAAATGGAACATAAAATTCATTCACTTGCTGAACAGGTGTTCGAACAGCTCGAACAAAAAATTCTTACAGGAGAATATGCCAAGGGCGAACTTTTTACGGAAATGTATCTTTCAAAAGAACTTGGTGTAAGCCGTACCCCCGTGCGCGAGGCACTTCGCCGACTTGAACAGGAGCATCTTGTGGAGCTTTCCACAAAAGGTGCAAAAATAGTCGGCATATCAAAAAAAGATATTCTTGATATGTATGAGGTGCGTATAAGAGTAGAAGGTCTTGCCGCGCGCCTTGCGGCAGAAGTAATCAGCGAGGATGGAAAAAAAGAGCTTTGCGACCTTGTGGAACTTCAGGAATTTTACACACAGAAGAAAAATGTTGACTACATCAAAAATGTGGACTCGGAATTTCACGATGCACTTTACCGCCACTGCGGCAGCACGGTTTTTTATGAAATATTAAATTCGCTTCACAAAAAAGTTGTCAAGTACAGAAAAGCCTCAATCCAGAATAACGACAGGTCTTTCCAGTCTGTAAAGGAACACCGTGCGATATGCGATGCAATCGTGAGTGGCGACGGTGTTCTTGCGGAAAAACTTACGATTGAGCATATCAAAAATGCAAGAGAAAATATCATCAGCACAGTAAAAGAGTAAACCCGAAAGAAGGTGTAAAGACAATGGGTCTTACAATTGCACAAAAAATAATTAAAGCGCATCTTGTATGCGGCGAGATGAGGCAGGGCGAAGAAATCGCGCTTAAAATAGACCAGACACTTACTCAGGACGCAACAGGAACTATGGCATACCTCGAATTTGAATCTATGGGTATTCCGCGCGTGCGTACAGAAAAAAGTGTTGCATACATTGACCACAACACGCTTCAGTGTGGATTTGAAAATGCCGACGACCACAACTTTATAAGCAGTATCGCAAAAAAACACGGAATTTATTTTTCGCGTGCAGGCAACGGTATCTGTCATCAGGTACACCTTGAACGCTTCGGCAAACCGGGAAAAACCCTCATCGGTTCCGACAGCCATACTCCTACAGGAGGTGGTATAGGTATGCTCTCATTCGGCGCAGGCGGTCTTGATGTCGCAGTAGCTATGGGCGGCGGAGAATACTATATTACGATGCCAAAAATGTATAAGGTTAACCTTACGGGAAAACTGCGCCCGTTTGTTACCGCCAAGGATATAAGCCTTGAAATTTTAAGGATTTTATCGGTAAAAGGCGGAGTAGGCGCAATTATTGAATGGGGCGGCGAGGGGATAAAAACCCTCTCAGTTCCTGAAAGAGCAACCATTACAAATATGGGAACTGAACTTGGAGCAACAACCTCGATTTTCCCGTCTGATGATATAACAAAAGCATTTTTGGAGGCGCAGGGCAGGGGCGGAGACTATCTTCCTCTTTCAAGCGACCCCGATGCAGAATATGACAAGGTAATTGACATAGACCTTGGGGCCCTCAATCCTCTTATTGCGTGTCCTCATTCACCCGACAATGTGGCAGAGGTTGCGTCTCTTAAGGGGACAAAGGTAAATCAGGTCTGCATAGGCTCATGCACAAATTCATCACTTCTTGATATGCTCAAGGTTGCTGCGATGCTTAAGGGAAAGACAATTTCTCCCGATGTCAGCCTTTCCATATCACCAGGTTCAAAACAGGTCCTTTCAATGCTTGCCGACTGCGGTGCGCTCTCTGACATCGTTTCCTCAGGAGCAAGAATACTCGAATGTGCCTGCGGACCGTGTATCGGCATGGGATTTTCCCCTAATTCGGGCGGTGTTTCACTTCGAACTTTTAACAGAAATTTCGAGGGCAGAAGCGGAACGCGTGATGCACAGGTGTACTTATGTTCTCCAGAAACTGCAGTAGCGGCGGCGCTTACGGGCGAAATCACGGATCCGACTACATTGGGTATGAATATCGAAATAAAAATGCCCGACAAATTCAAAATTGATGACAGCGCAGTAATTCCTCCTGCAGACGAGAAGGAAAGCTCATCTGTCGAAATTTTAAGAGGACCAAATATCAAAAAATTCCCCGACACTCATCCTATGACCGACAGTATCAGCGCACAACTTGTGCTTAAGGTCGGGGACAATATCACAACCGACCACATAATGCCTGCAGGCGCGAAAATTCTTCCTTATCGTTCGAACATTCCTTATCTTTCGCAGTTTTGTTTTGAGGTTTGCGATAAAGGGTTCCCCGAAAGAGCAAAAAAAGCAGGGCAAAGCATCATAGTAGGCGGTACAAATTACGGCCAGGGCTCATCGCGTGAGCATGCGGCACTTGTTCCTTTGTACTTGGGCGTAAGATGTGTTATAGCAAAAAGCTTTGCAAGAATTCACGTTGCAAATCTTATTAACGCAGGCATACTTCCTCTTGTTTTTGAAAATGCCGATGATTACGATAAATTAAATCAGGGCGACAACCTTGAGCTTTCAGATGTTTTCAAAGGAATGGACGATAGCAAAATCATTCTGCTTAACAAAACAACGGGGGATAAGTACACACTTCTTTGTTCGTTTAGTGAAAGACAGAAGGAAATACTCAAATGCGGCGGACTTTTAGGTTACACCAAGGCAAAGAATTGAAAGGAGCGAAATAATGTCAAACTATAATCTGGATGAATATTGCGCTCATTTCAGGAGGATTCTTTCATCTCAGCTTGAGCGATGCGAGAAAATGAAAAACAGCGCAGAAAAAACCGATTTTACAAAGAAAGAAAAAATTATTATCGGCGTAATTGACGGCGACGGTATAGGACCGATAATTGTGAGCGAGGCTGAAAGAGTAGCGCGAAAGCTCCTTGAAGAAGAAATTGCAGACGGGAAGATAGAAATAAAGAAAATTAACGGACTTACTATCGAAAACAGGCTCCGCAAAAATCAGTCTGTTCCCGAAGATGTACTTTGTGAAATAAAGTCGTGCGATGTACTTCTTAAAGGACCCACCACAACGCCCAAGGGAGGAACGATGGAAAGCGCAAATGTAACTTTGCGCCGTGAACTTGACCTCTATGCGAATGTGAGACCGATATGTATTCCCGAAAAGAATATTGACTGGATTTTCTTCCGTGAAAATACAGAGGGCGAATATATCCTCGGCAGCAGCGGTTTTGAAATCCCCGAAACTCTTGCCTTCGACTTCAAGGTAACAACTGACGAAGGCACAAGAAGAATCGCGAAAAGCGCCTTTGAATATGCGAAAAACAACGGTAAGGCAAACGTATCTATCGTGACCAAGGCAAATATCATGAAAAAAACTGACGGCAAATTTTCTGCAATATGCCACGAGGTAGCGGCAGAATATCCCGAAATCACTGCAGAAGAATGGTATGTGGATATTATGAGTGCTAACCTCATAAACGAAGACATCCGTCATAAATTTCAGGTGTTTGTACTTCCCAATCTTTACGGCGACATCATAACCGACGAGGCAGCACAGCTGCAAGGGGGTGTGGGTACGGCAGGAAGTGCCAATATAGGCGATAAATATGCTATGTTTGAAGCAATACACGGCTCTGCTCCGAGAATGATTGAAGAAGGTATTGGCGATTATGCAAATCCGCAGAGCATTTTGAGAGCACTTGTAATGCTTCTTCGCCATATAGGTTTTCAGGTCAAGGCAAAAACACTTGAAGATGCACTGTCTCTGTGCGATGCTGAAAACAAGGTGGTCGTAACGGGTAACCGTGAAAATAACACCTGCAAAGAATACGCAGACTATATTATCTCAAAACTTTAATGAAAAAAGAGATGTGACCAAGGTCACATCTCTTTTTTTAGCGACATTTTAGCAAGTCCCAAGTTCTTCTTCAATTCTTAATAGCCTGTTATATTTACAAACCCTATCAGTTCTCGACGGTGCACCAGTCTTAATCTGTCCTGCATTTACGGCAACGGCAATATCGGCAATAGTGGTATCTTCCGTCTCACCGCTGCGGTGTGAAATAATCGTGTTGAAACCGCTTCTTTTAGCAAGCTCTATTGCATCAAGCGACTCGGTAAGCGTTCCAATCTGATTTACCTTTACCAAAATCGCATTTCCCGCCTTTTCATCAATCCCTTTTTGAAGTCTCCTTGTGTTTGTTACGAAAAGGTCATCGCCAACAAGCTGAATTTCACCTCCGAGTTTTTGAGTAATGCTCTTCCATCCGTCCCAGTCCTCTTCACTCATCGCGTCTTCAATGGAACAGACAGGATACTTTTCGCACCAGTCCTCCCACAGAGAAATCATCTCATCACGAGTAAGGAAAAGTCCCTGCTTCCAGAAATAGTAGTCACCCTCTTTACCCTCTTTCTTTGCCGATTCATACATTTCTGTTGTTGCGCCGTCAATGGCAATTCTGAAATCATCACCAAGCTTAAAACCTGCCTTTTCAATGGCGGTGCAAATTGCCTTGAGTGCCTCTTCATCGTTTTTGAAATCAGGTGCAAAACCGCCCTCGTCACCGACTGCGGTGGAGTAGCCCTTTTCCTTTAAAACCGATGCAAGTGTATGAAATACCTCAACACACTGCCTGAGTCCCTGAGAATAACTTTCCGCGCCCGTCGGCATAATCATAAACTCCTGACAGCAGATTGAGTTTGATGCGTGCCTTCCTCCGTTTATTATATTCATCATCGGCACGGGAAGACGATGCGCATTAGTACCGCCGATGTATCTGTAAAGACTTAAACCGAGCGAATTTGCCGCCGCCTTACAAACAGCAAGCGAAACGCTTAAAATTGCATTTGCACCAAGTTTTTCTTTGTTCTCGCTTCCGTCAAGAGCGCACAGGAGCGTATCGATTTTCCTTTGATTAAAAGGATTTGCGCCCTTAAGCGCCTCGTTAATTGTTGTATTTACATTATGAACTGCTTTCAGCACACCCTTGCCGCAAAAACGCGACTTATCCTTGTCGCGAAGCTCATACGCTTCGAAAGCACCGGTAGACGCACCTGATGGAACTGCCGCCGATGCGAATGTACCGTCATCAAGAAAAACTTCAGTCTCGATTGTGGGGTTTCCTCGCGAGTCGAGAATTTCCCTTGCGTGAATAAAAGCAATCTGCGGATAAAACTGCATAAAAAACACTCCTTGTCAATTTATACCTATAGTATGTCCTGACAAGGAGTGATATATTCTGAAATTAAGTTGATGCTTATGGCTTCACCCCGTTGTAAACTCTGCCGCTTACGGCGCAACCCTGACGAAATTCAATAAGCTCACTTACGGTAACAAGCTGAAAATTATTCATCAAAAGGTGTCTTACCACGCTCTCAACCGCTTCATAAGTAGGCTGATGTATGTCGTGCATCAGGATAATTCCGCCGTCGTAGGTGCTTTTCTTAACACTTTCAAGTGTTTTGACAGGGTCTCTTGTTTTCCAGTCAAGCGTGTCAACAGACCACATAATAGCCGGCATAGCGACTGAGTTTAACACTGTGCTGTTATACGCTCCGTATGGCGGACGGTAAAGCTTGGGATAAACTCCGGTTGCGTTGTAAACTGCTGTGTTTGTAGAACCTATCTGACTTGAAATAGTGGCAACTGAAGAATTAGCTAGATTAACGTGACTCCAAGTATGATTGCCGATTTCATTTCCGAGTGATACTGCACGCTGCATAACCGATTTGTAGCCTGCAACATTTTTGCCCTGAACAAAGAAGGTTGCACGCACATTGTATTTTTCAAGGATGCTCAGCACAGCATCGGTATATCTTCCGGGGCCGTCATCAAAAGTTATTGCAACTATGGGACGGTTGGGGTCAATCTCACCGCCTGCGCGATACCAACCGACATTTTCATAATCGGTCACTTTGTCAAAGGGAACGTGGATAAATCTTCCGTCAGCAGAAAACATTAACTGCATGACATCGTTTTTATTAGTTGAAAGCCCGTTTTTACGTTCCTTCTCAACATTATCTTTGAAAATGGTGTATTCCACGCCGTTTTTGTCGTACATAGTTACAGTGACATCTGACAAATTATAATACCAGCCCACCTTGTGATGAGCCTCGGCAGCATCTTTAAAAACCTCTATGGTTCTTCCGTCCATAGAATACATTGAAAGCGTAACTTCCTCACGGGTGTTATACCAACCGACGTTTTTATAATCTTCGCGGTAAAACTGAGGAATATCTATAGTTCTTCCGTCGAGTGCGTACATTGTTATAATGCGCGCATCCTCGGGAGTTTTAAACCATCCAACCGCCATCCAATTCGGCACTTCGTCTTTTTTTACGCTTATTGTACGCCCGTCTGAAGCATATAAAATAACTTCGTCAGCCTTTGCAAAAGGGATGAACGCGGTAAATATCACCACGCATGTCAGCAAAAGACACAGCGCTCTTTTGTTCATAGAATCCACTCCTTTCAAACAGGTGTGTAAAGATCAATTCCGTGGGAATACCCCACAAGGATTAAACATTAAAACGGAAAAGAACGATGTCTCCGTCATTCATCACATATTCCTTGCCCTCACTGCGGACAAGACCTTTTTCCTTTGCCGCGTTATGGCTTCCGCACGCGATAAGGTCATCGTATGCAACTACTTCCGCACGGATGAAGCCTTTTTCAAAATCGGTATGAATTTTACCTGCCGCCTGCGGAGCCTTTGTTCCGCGGGTAATAGTCCACGCACGGACTTCAGGAGCACCTGCAGTAAGATAACTGATAAGACCTAAAAGCGCGTAGCTCTTTTTTACAAGTCTGTCAAGACCTGATTCTGAAAGTCCCATTTCTTCGAGGAACATCTGCTTTTCGTCGCCTTCAAGAGAACTGATTTCTTCTTCAATCTGTGCAGAAATGGGAAGTACCTGCGCATTTTCGGCTTTAGCAATTTCCTCAACCTTTTTAACAAATTCATTGTTTTCAATACCTGCTGAAAAATCGCCCTCAGCAACATTTGCCGCGTAAAGAACGGGCTTCATTGTAAGGAGAGAAAGCTCTTTAACAATCTCTGCCTCGTCATCTGTGATTTCAACGCTTCTTGCACTCTTTCCGCTCTCAAGTGCTTCCTTATAACGCTTCCACAGTTCAAGCTCAGCCGCATATTTCTTGTCTCCCGACTTCATCATTTTCATCGTTCTGTCGATACGCTTGTCCACGCTTTCAAGGTCGGCAAACACAAGCTCAAGATTGATTGTTTCGATATCTCTCTGCGGGTCAACGCTTCCGTCAACGTGCACGATGTTTGCGTCTTCAAAGCAACGTACCACGTGAACGATTGCATCAACTTCGCGGATATGCGCAAGGAACTTATTGCCAAGCCCCTCACCGCGGCTCGCACCGCGTACAAGACCTGCAATATCAACAAACTCCACAATAGCGGGAGTAACTTTTTCAGGATTGTACATTTTTGCAAGCACGTCAAGTCTCTCATCGGGGACTGCAACGACGCCCACATTTGGTTCTATTGTACAGAACGGGTAATTGGCACTTTCTGCGCCTGCTTTTGTAATAGCGTTAAAAAGTGTACTCTTACCAACATTCGGAAGCCCGACTATACCGAGTTTCATATTTTAAAACAACTCCTTAGTAAAAACAATTATACATTATTATCATACCATAAAATTGTTATTTTATCAATAAAAATGTTTTAAAATGTTACTTGATAGGGAAATTTAGTGTTAAATGATAAAATTTACCAAAAAAACAAGCACCGAAACTTGGTGCTTGTTTGTGAGAAAAAATATAAAATTCAACTTGCACATTTCTTGCAAGGGGTTAACCCCGCGTTCTTAGCTTTTTGCAAAGTTGTTTGATAACTGTTTTTACCGCCGCAGTCAGGGTCAAAATGGTAGCGTTTTCCCGAGGGGGTACGGTAAACAGTATTACCACCTGAATTTGACTGATTAGTATAGTCGGAGTTTGAAGAATAAGAAGGAGCCTTGGCAGATTGTGCTTCATCGTATGTTTGATACCAGCCAACATTTATATAGTCATAAACTTCATCTTCGCAAACCATTATGGTTCTCCCATCGGGAGCATACATTGTAACAAGAGGAGACAAATACCAACCAACTTTTTTGTAGGCCTCAATTTCTGACTCTTGAACATACAGAGTTCTTCCGTCTGCTGCATACATAATGGTTACAGGCTCGGTATACCAACCTACGCTTTTATAAAGCTCTGCTTCTGAAGCAAGTATGCTCAATGTTCGTCCATCGGGAGCATACATTGTAACTTCAGTAGTTGATGCAATGTAATCATTATATGCTCTTTCATATGTAATTGGAGAATTTATGTATACACTTTGGGTATATTCCAACCACTGAATTGACGCATCAAGACTTTGCGATATAGCTCTTACAGGAACAAAAGTAGAACCGTTTACTATAACAGGAGCAACTTCCAAAGGTTCTGCAACATCATTATTGTAAAGTATGAGGTTGTTAATTTGCAAAACAATTTTGGTATCATTTTTTGTTGCGATTATAGTTTGGGTTAAGCCTTCCCACTCTACTTTGGCATCTAATACTTCAAAAATTTTACGCATTGGTACCATTGTTCGTCCATTATTGATGAAAGGGGGTACATCGCACTGCAGCATTTGTTCATTTACATAAATTGTTATATTACTATCAGCTAATGTGTCAATAGTAAATATTGATAATAAAAGCAGTATCGAGATAATAAAACTGAAAAATCTTTTTCCTTCCATATGAATTCCTCCTAAATATCTAACTAAAATATTAGTGTACAGTATATTTTATATGTAAAATATTAGTTTGTCAAGCTGGGTAAAGTAAAATAATAGTACAATTCCCGTGAGGAAGGAATGATTTACTATGTCGGAGTTAAAAAACAGGATACGCGACTTAAGAGAGGATATGGACCTTAGACAGATAGATGTATCTGATGCCACGGGAATTGACCAGAAAACTCTTTCAAATTATGAAACAGGAAAAACTAATCCTGATAGCGCGGCACTTATAAAATTAGCAGATTTTTTTGGTGTTTCCATAGACTATTTGGTTGGTTATTCTAAAATCAATCTGAGAACGAACAAAGATGCTTTGGAACTTCTTGATAATATCCACAATGAAATAATAGCGTTGAAAAAGCGCGTGAAATTTTAAGACGAAATCATATTATAAAATTGCATGGTCAGTCTCCCTTGACACATATCTTTGATTTTGATATGATTGAAAAAGGGGGAGATATCAATATGCAAAAATGCTATGACACGCCCAGAAGATTTGATATTGAAAATTCCATATATGACGCTGAACTGCTCGAAAATATATCCACGGGAAAAACGCATTGGCACTCGCATTTTCTGCTCTCCGTTTTCAAAAGAAACAGCGGAATACAGGTGCTCAATAATACCGAATACCCGTTTGAACCGGGCACGGCGATTTTAATGGGACCGTTTGATTTCCACTATAACAAGATTGAAGGGGACGAAACATTTGATGTTTACAGCGTCAAGTTTTCACACTCCATTTTTGACAGTAAACTCTGCGAAATAGTTGACCTTGAAAGTTTCCCGATAGTATGCAAACTTTCAGACGAGGATTTCCGCCTTGCAGAAAGCCTCTGTGATGCCCTCATTGCAGAAAGAGGAAAAGAAAACCTTTCAGGGCACGAAATTTTCACACAAAACGTCATTGAACAGCTTGTAATCCTGATTGTGCGAAACGCAAAAAACACCGTAGCATCAAAATCAGGCAACCCTAATATACGTAAGGCACTTTTATACATACACGATAACTTCAGAAACAATATCGCTGTTGAAGATGTAGCGAATGTGTGCCACTACGCACCAAACTATTTCAGCACTTGTTTCAAGAAAGAAACGGGCATCTCATTCCAGCACTATCTTCTCGATTTAAGGCTTGAATTTTCGCACAACCTTATCAAATACGGAAAACGAAGCTGTACCGAAGCGTGCTTTGAATCGGGATTTAACTCTATCGAATATTTTTCATCGGCATTCAAAAAGAAATACGGATACTCTCCGAAAAACTGTAAATAAAGCATATTGTGTCGGGCGAGCGCAGTAAAATGTTATTTATCGGGCAAGTGGGTAAAAATCATTCTAATTCATTGACAAATAAAGAAAAAAGTGGTAGTATATCTTTAGCACAGTGTGTGCTGGATGTGGAGGTGCTCCTGTGGCAAACGTAAACGAAGAATTGATTTGTGATGAAATGTCTGAAAGAATAATTGATGTTGCATCATATCTTGCTACCACCGAGGGAGCGCAAAATGTAAATGTGCGAAAAATCTTAAAGCATCTTGGAATTACAAACAGAGTTTTTTACAATCGTTTTCATAATATTGAGCAGGTGCTGAACATAATTTCAGAAAAGTCCATACTGGAAGTAAGGCAAAGTTTAAAATTTCATTTTGATGAAAATAAAGATTTTTTCGAACAGATAATGGATGAGGTTGAGAAAACTCTTATTATTTCTTACGAAACGAGAATGAAATTCGCGCACTATATTTTTGAAAATGATTCTATTTCTGACAGCAACTGCATTTGGTGGACAGAGGAAATAGAAAAAATCCTGAATTATGCAATGGATAAAGGATACATAAAAAAAGTAGATATCGAAATGACGAGTTATGCGATTTGGTGCTTTATCCGTGGCTTTAACACAGATGCTATAGGAAGAGACCTTCCTTTGCAGGAGGCATTAAAAAGATATAGGTACGGGTTCAGTTTTATCCTGAACGGATTAAAGGCTTAATATGATTTTCAAACAGAGGATTCCTCTGTTTGAAAAATTACTCAGCACACTGTGTGCTGAGTAATTGAAAAAGGTGTCGGGAATCGTTATATTCCCGAAAAAAACTTACAGCACACAGTGTGCTAAAGGAGAACAAAGTATGTCTATTAAAATTATAGGTACAGGGGCTTATGTGCCTGAAAAGATTGTTACAAATGACGATTTATCCCAAATGGTCGATACTTCAGACGAATGGATTATCAAGCGCGTAGGTGTAAAGGAAAGGCATATCTCGGTTGACGAAACAGCCGCAGATTTTGCGGTTTTTGCTGCAAAAGAGGCTCTTGCTTCAGCAGGTATTTCGGGCTCTGAAATCGATTTAATTGTTGCGGCTACGATTTCGTCTGAAACACTATGTCCTACTGTGGCAGGTATAGTTCAGAGAGAAATCGGCGCAAACTGTCCTGCTTTTGATGTTAATTCTGCGTGCAGCGGCTTTTTATTTGCATTGGACACGGCTGTTTCATACATATTACGCGGAGGCGTAAAAAGAGTGCTGGTTATCGGTGCGGAAAGACTCAGCAAACTTGTGGACTGGAAAGACAGAGGAACCTGTGTTATTTTTGGCGACGGAGCCGGTGCGTTTGTTATTGAGCCGGGCGATGGCTATTTATCATCCATGTTATACACCAGTGGAGGAAATGAGGTGATAGAAATCCCCTCGTTTTCAGGCAGTTCGCCTTTTTATGAGGGCGAAATAAAACATCCTTATATATTTATGGACGGACAGGAAACATTTAAGTTTGCAGTAAGTAAAATTGTAGATGATATTAAAAGTGTAACAGAAAGAGCAGGACTTGAACTTTCGGATATTGATTATATCGTAACGCATCAGGCAAACATTAGAATTATTGAATATGCTGCAAAGCGTCTTAAAATGCCTATTGAAAAATTTGTTGTTAACATCGATAAATATGGTAATACTTCATCGGCAAGCGTTGCAATAGCATTTGACGAACTTGTAAAATCAGGAAAACTCAAAAAAGGCGACAATATAGTAATGTCTGCTTTTGGCGGTGGTTTATCAAGTGCCGCCTGCGTTATTAAATGGTAAAAATTAAATTTAATTATAAATATTTTAGGAGGAATTTATTATGACAATCGAAAAGGTAAAGGAATTATTGGCAGAGCATCTTGAAATGGATGCAGCAGAAATCACTGAGGCATCAACTTTTGAAGACCTCGGCATTGACTCACTTGATGCAGTTGAAATCATGATGGAAATGGAAGATGAATTCGGCATCGAAATCAAACCTGCTGAAGCAGGCACAAGTGTAAAAGAATTGGTTGCTTACATCGATTCTAAGAAGGCGTAAGTAAAAAAGGAGCGTGGAATAATGTTAAATACACCAATATGTGAAATGCTTGGAATCAAATACCCTGTTTTACAAGGAGGTATGGCGCACATATCCGATGCGCACCTTGCCGCTAGCGTATCAAACGGTGGTGGACTTGGCATTATTTCTGCCGCAAACGGTAATGTCGGTTGGCTTTCCGAGCAGATTGATACTGCGCGAAGGCTTACCGACAAGCCCTTTGGCGTAAACATAATGCTCATGGGCGAAAATATTGATGAAATTGCAAAACTTATTGCAGAAAAGAAGGTAGCAGTTGTTACCACAGGTGCAGGTAATCCTGAAAAATACATACCCTTGTGGAAAGAAGCGGGTGTGAAAGTTATTCCGGTTATAGCATCCTCTGCATTGGCAAAACTTGTGGAAAGAAGCGGAGCAGATGCAGTTATAGCAGAAGGCGGAGAATCGGGCGGTCATGTAGGCGAAATGTCAACAATGGCACTTGTTCCGCAGGTTTGTGACAGTGTGAATATTCCCGTCATTGCTGCAGGCGGTATCGCTGACGGCAGAGGGCTGGCAGCCGCTTTGATGCTGGGCGGTATGGGTGTTCAGATTGGAACAAGATTTTTGGCTGCATACGAATGTAATATAAGCCGTGAGTATAAAGAAAAGGTTTTGAAAGCAAATGATACCGCGACTATTGTTACAGGCAGACGATTGGGTCATCCCGTAAGAAGTCTTAAAAGTCCTTTTTCAAGAGGCTACCAAAAGCTTGAATATTCTGACATAAGCGATGAAGAGCTTGAAAAGTATGCAGTAGGTTCACTCAAAGCTGCTGTTGTAGATGGCGACAGTAAAAAAGGGTGCTTCTTGGCAGGTCAGATTTCAGGTTTAGTTAACAAAGAAGAAAATGCTTCGGATATAATAGCAGATATTGTAACTGAGGCTGAAAATATATTGAATGGAGCAAAAAAATGGGTAAAATAGCATTTGTTTTTTCGGGACAGGGTTCGCAATACAGCGGTATGGGAAAATCCCTGTACGAAATGGGTGGTATAGCAAAAAAATTGTATGATGATGCAGAGGAAATTCGTCCCGGCACAATAAAACAATCATTTCAGGGAACTGATGAAGAGTTAAAGATTACAGCAAACACTCAGCCGTGTATGTATCTTATTGAGCTTGCGGCAGCTTTGTCGCTTAATGAAAAAGGCATCTTCGCTGATGGAGTTGCGGGATTTTCTCTCGGGGAAATCGGCGCGCTTGCTTACGGCGGAAGTTATTCTTATCTTGACGGATTCAGAATTGTAACGGCTCGCGGAAAACTGATGAACGACGCGTCTGATCCTGAAAATGCTGCAATGTGCGCAGTTCTTAAACTTGACAGCAAAACAGTAGCAAAAACTGCCGCAGAATTTGATAAGTTATATGCTGTAAATTACAATTGTCCCGGACAGACAGTTGTATCAGGACTCAAAAGCAGTATGCCGGGTTTTGAGGAAAAGATAAAAGAACTCGGCGGAAGATGTATACCCCTGGCAGTAAGCGGAGCATTTCATTCTCCGTTTATGAGTGAAGCCGCAGAAAAGTTTGAAACTGAACTTAATAACTATGAAATTTCCGTTCCAAAGATACCCGTATATGCAAACCTTACTGCAAAACGCTACGAAGGAGATATCGAGTCGACACTCAAGAGCCAGATGCAATCTCCCGTGAAATGGCAGGAAACAGTTGAGAATATGATTGCAGACGGATTTACTGATTTTATTGAGGTTGGTCCGGGGAAAACTCTTTGCGGACTGATTAAGAAAATTTCAAAAGAAGTCAATGTATATTCGGTTGAAAACGCCGAAACACTTGCACAAACTGTAGAGGCGGTGAAAAACAATGCTTAACGGAAAAACAGCGGTTATTACGGGGGCATCACGAGGTATAGGTGCAGCAATAGCAGAAAAATTTTCAACATCAGGTGTCAATGTTGCAATAATCTATAACGGTAACGAAGAAGCCGCAAATAAAGTTAAAACTGGCGCAGAAAAAAACGGTGTAAAGGCAAAAATCTACAAATGCAATGTTGCAAATGCGCAGGAATGTAAAGATACAGTCAAGGCGATAACAGAAGAATTTGGAGGGATTGATATTCTTGTCAATAACGCAGGAATAACCCGAGATAATCTTTTGATTTCGATGAGCGAAGAAGAATTTGATGATTGTTTAAATACAAACTTAAAAGGCTGCTTTAATATGATAAAAGCATGCGGCAGAAACTTTATTAAAAGAAAGTACGGAAAGATTATCAATATATCTTCTGTCTCGGGCATTATTGGAACAGCAGGACAGGCAAATTATGCGTCATCAAAAGCAGGTGTTATAGCGTTGACAAAGGTTACGGCAAGAGAATTTGCATCGAAAAATGTTTGTTGTAATGCTATTGCCCCCGGTTTCATAACAACCGATATGACAAAAGATCTGGAAAGTGAAGATTATCTGAAAATGATACCCTTAAAAAGATTGGGCAAAACTGATGATGTTGCCAATCTCGCCATGTTTTTGGCTGATGATATTTCTGATTATATTACGGGCGAGGTCATCCGTGTTGACGGCGGCCTTGCAATTTAATAAAGGAGTGAGTTTAATGAAACGAGTTGTAATTACAGGACTTGGAGCAGTAACACCGGTAGGCTGTGATGTTCCTGCATTTTGGGACAGTTTGAAGCAGGGAAAATGCGGAATTGATTATATAACAAAATTTGATACAAGCGATTACCGTGTGAAAGTTGCCGCAGAAATAAAAGATTTTGATCCGTCGCTTTATATGGAAAAAGCAGAAATAAGACGAAGCGACAAATTCGTTCAGTATGCTATAGCAGCGGCGACTCAGGCAGTAAAAGACAGTGCGATAGAAAACAATGTTGCCCCCGAACGCTTTGGCGTTTATTATGGCAGCGGAATTGGCGGCTTTGATACCTTTGTGGATGAACACAATAATTTGTTGAATCGTGGCCCTCTTCGCGTATCGCCTCATTTTATCCCGAAACTCATAACTAATATGGCATCGGGAAATATCGCTATTAAATTTGGCGCAAAAGGTCCCTGTATCGCTGTGAGCACAGCGTGTGCTACAGGAACAACTGCAATAGGCGAGGCATACAGAGCAATCAAAGGTGGATATGCAGATGCCATTATTGCAGGCGGTGTTGAAGCAAGCATATCTCCACTCGCAGTTGCAGCATTTATGAACTGTATGGCGCTTTCTGAAAGCGAAGACAAAGATGCGGCATCTATTCCTTTTGATAAAAGAAGAAATGGTTTTGTTATGGGCGAAGGTGCAGGCGCTTTGATTGTAGAGGATTATGACCACGCCGTTAAAAGAGGCGCCAAAATTTATGCAGAGGTTGTTGGTTACGGAAGTACCTGCGATGCATACCATGTAACTGCTCCGGATGATAGTGCCGAAAGTTCATCAAGAGCGATTTCGGATTGCCTGAAAGAAACAGGCAAAGATTATGCACCCGAAAAGATATACATAAATGCTCATGGAACAAGTACACCTCTTAATGATAAAACAGAAACAAAAGCATTCAAGAATGTGTTTGGAGATGACGCATACAAACTTCATATCAGTTCGACAAAATCTATGACAGGTCATCTTTTAGGTGCTGCAGGTGCGGTAGAAGGAATAGCGGCAATTCTTTCGCTTCGTGAAAACATTGTGCCCCCGACCATCGGCTACAAGGAAAAAGATGAAGAATGTGATTTGAACTATACACCAAATACAGCAAATGAAACGGGGCTTGACCTTGCTATGTCCACTTCTCTCGGCTTTGGCGGACATAATGCCTGCGTTGCTTTTGCAAAAATCTGAGGTACGCTATGAACAGAGAAGAAATAAAAAACATATTACCTCACAGAGATAATATGCTCCTTTTGGATGAGGTGGAACTTACAGACGGTATCGCACACGGAAAGAAGAAAATCACGGGGGATGAATGGTTTCTTAAAGGGCACTTCCCTGATAATCCCGTCGTTCCCGGCGTGATTTTGTGCGAAATTCTTGCGCAATCCGTATGTGTATGCCTGGATGGTGTGATTGATGAAAATAAACTCCCGTATTTCATGGGGCTTGACAAGGTAAAGTTCAGAAATCCCGTTAAGCCGGGCGATACATTCGAAACCAGATGTGAAATAACGAAAGATCGTTCTCCTTTTTATTTTGCAAAAGGAAACGGATATGTTAACGGAAAACTTTGCGTCAGCGCCGAATTTTCCTTTGCAATAGCAAATAAAACGGAGGGTTAAATATGCAACTTGGTAAAATATTCAGTTTTTTGGAGAAAGATCAGGACGTAACTTGTCCCAAATGCTCAAAAACAAATAAACATTCCGTGTTTTTTGAAAATTCTATGATTTGTCCCGAATGTGGGGCATACTTAAGAATGGGTGCGCTTGAAAGAATTGCGCTTATAACTGATAAAGACAGTTTTACAGAATGTGACGGCGAACTGAAAAGCAAAAACCCGATTGATTTTCCTGACTATAATGAAAAAATCAAAAAAGCCGTCAAGGACAGCGGCCTTAATGAAGGTGTTGTATGCGGAACGGCAACTATAAGCGGTTCCCCCTGCGCTATATTTGTTATGGATTCCAAGTTTATGATGGGCAGTATGGGAACTGTTGTCGGCGAGAAAATAACAAGACTTTTTGAAAAGGCAACAATAGAACGTCTTCCCGTTGTTGGTTTCACAACATCAGGCGGTGCGAGAATGCAGGAAGGAATTTTCAGCCTTATGCAGATGGCAAAGGTCAGCGGAGCCGCAAAAAAGCATAGCGACGGCGGAAATCTGTATATAACTGTTCTTACCGATCCCACTACAGGCGGTGTAACCGCAAGTTTTGCTATGCAGGGAGATATTATTATTTCTGAACCGAAAGCGTTAGTCGGCTTTGCAGGTGCGAGAGTTATCGAACAAACCACAGGAAAGAAATTACCTGAAGGGTTTCAGAGAGCTGAATTTATGTTGGAGCACGGATTCATTGATATGATTGAGGAGAGAAAA
The DNA here is from genome assembly GCA_964390145.1 of uncultured Oscillospiraceae bacterium. GTDB lineage: Bacteria > Bacillota > Clostridia > UMGS1883 > UMGS1883 > UMGS1883. Next base: position 7,242 of record CAYMHB010000007.1, on the reverse strand, counting down.
AGACTTAAATATACAATAGGAAAACTCCTTAAAATTCACCTGACAAATGCAATCTGAGATTGGATGTGATAGTTATGAATAAAGTAAATGCTTATGACAGAGTTCTTGCTGCAAGAAGTAATGACAGAAATCTTGGAGGATACTACCTTTCAAGACTGATCGATGATTTTATCGAGTTGCACGGAGACAGAAGATTTGGCGATGACGGTGCAATAATTGGTGGTGTCGGGATGCTTAATGGTATGCCTGTAACAGTTATTGCTATGGAAAGAGGCGCAACTATTGAAGAAAGAATGAAAAGACATTTTGGATGCCCCACTCCTGAAGGTTACCGAAAAGCGCTCAGACTTATGAAAGAGGCTGAAAAGTTTAACCGACCGATAATCTGCTTTATAGGAAGTTCAGGTGCATATTGCGGCATAGATGCCGAAGAGCGCGGCCAGGGCGAAGCAATTGCAGAAAATCTTTTTGAAATGATGGGGCTTAAAACTCCCGTTATTTCTGTTGTAGTAGGAGAAGGAGGCAGCGGTGGTGCATTGGCACTTGGCGTCTGCGATACGGCGGTTATGCTTGAAAACTCCGTGTATTCAGTTATATCTCCCGAAGGGTGTGCAAGCATTTTATGGAAAGATTCTTCGAAGGCAGCAGATGCCGCAAATGCTTTAAAACTTACGGCAGACGATTTATATTCTTTTGATATAGTCGAAAAAGTAATTGCTGAAAAAGACAAAACTCCCGATGAAATCTGTTCAGATTTGAAAAATTACCTTATTGAAGAATTGAAAAAGAAAAAAACGCTTTCAACCGAAAAACTTCTTGAAGAAAGATATAACAAATTCAGAAAAATCGGCGCAAATATTTCGGAGGGATAATATGGTCAGAATTATCACGGATTCTGCGGCAGATTTTGAACCGCACGAACTAAAAAAACTTAATATAACTTGTGTTCCTATGCAAATAACATTCGACGATAAAGAGTATAGGGAAAATGAAAATCTGACAAAGAAGCAGTTTTATAAGCTGCTTGAAAATTGTGATAACTTTCCTAAAACCTCGCAGCCAACGCCATACGAATTTGAAGTGCTGCTTGAAGAATTTATGAAAAATGAAGAGGAATGTGTAATTATAACCATATCTTCGGCTTTAAGCGGAACCTATCAGAATGTGGCTTTGGTCAAGGATATGCTTGATTACAAAGAATGTTATGTAGTTGACAGTCTCAATGCTACGGCAGGAGAACGCCTTCTGGTTGAGTGCGCAGTCAAACTTCGTGACGAAGGAAAAACTGCAAAAGAGATTTTCGATGAATTGGAAATTCTGAAAACAAAAATCAAATTATATGCCTGTGTTGACACATTAGAATACCTTCATAAGGGAGGCAGACTTTCTAAAACGGCATATACTGTCGGGACTCTCGCTAATGTTAAGCCCGTTATCCGCATTTCCGAAGAAGGCAAGGTAGAAGTATCTTCCAAGGCGTTGAGTATGAGAAACGGCATAAGTATCGTTTCAAAAAAACTGCAGACATACACTCCCGATTTGAATTATCCGATATATGTTGTGTATTCCAATAATCGTAAAAACGCAGATTTACTGGCAGAAAAATTGCAAAAATCAGGATTTGATATATTGCCCGAAAATATTATCAATATCGGTGCAACAATCGGTTCCCACGTCGGTTCTGATGCTTGCGGAGTGATATATGTAAGTAATAATAATTAAAAACACATTCCCGAATTTCACTTCGGGAATGTGTTTTTTCTTTAGAAATCACAACTAAATCGCAAAATGAATTAAGTAAAAATCAAAAGATGATGCTACAATCAAAATATAAAAAGGAAAAAAGGAGAAAGACCATGCTTAAAAAACCTGATAATACTTTTTCTGTTTTGAATGAAAAACCGCAGGAATTTTTTAGCCTCATTCCGCAGGCGGGCGTAACTCATCTTTTAATCGATGAACTTCCCACGCATAATGCAGTATGGGATATGGTTATAAGCCCCGAAGGAAGAGTTTTCTTCTCCGCTTGCGGAGAAAGTTACGTTGCAGAATATGCACGACTTTACGAATACGATTTCAAGACTAAAAAACTTATACACCACTTCGACCTTGAAAAGAAGATACTTCTTCGCGAAGAATGTCTTCGCACTTCAAAATTCCACACCGCGCTTTCATTTATGGAAGACGGCAGAATAATTGCAACAACACACACAACATCGCCCTCTCCCAATCATCCTACGTGGATGCCCTACGAATATGCAAATCATCAGTGGGAAGGTTTCCCCGGTTCTGAAATTGTGATTTACGACCCCAAAACAGGTGTAGTTGAAAACAAGGGTATAATTTCACCCTTTGACACAACTTACGGCGGAACATACTGCCCAAGACAGGCGACTATTTCTGCACAACCTGGATGCGCGGTACAGGCTATGTTTATAATGTGCACACAGGCGAAAAGAGATGCCTCGGTCAGGTTTCAGATACTGCGACAAGCAGAACTTTCCTCTGTTCTGATGGTCACATTTACGGCTCTACATATTCAGGAAAACTCTTCAGATACAACAGCGCTTAAGAATAAGACAAAGAATGAAAACGGCGGTGCAGTAATCTGGGGCGGTATCCGCGACACCGAGCAGATGAAAAAGGTGGAGGATACTCAGGTTTATTACAGAGGAATTGATCCCACACCTATCCGCGATTTCATTATAACGGACTACAACACACCTACAAAAATAGGCAATGCAATCTGTCTTCCAGGCGATGTTGTTTTCGGTGCAGGTGGCGGCGTTCTCTTTATCCCTGCTCACCTTGTTGAAGAGGTTGTCGGCGGTGCCGCAAAAACACAGGTTAAGGATATGTTCGGCTTTGAAATGATTTCGCAAAACAAGTTCACAACCGCACAGATTGACAGAAATACATGGACAAAAGAAATGCTTGACCTTCTTCTTGACTGGATTGAAAAGGATGAAAGGGCAACAGCATATCGCGGTCTTGACTGGTCGCTTGAATACGACCTTGCCATTAACGGCGACCTCAACGATACACAGTCAGCACTTTAATAAAAAACGGATGAAGATATTTCTTCATCCGTTTTTGGTTGTAAAAGGATATGAATTGTGGTATGATATGTTTACAGATTGTTCATAATCCGTACATAATTAAAAAATAACCGACTGATATAATTTAGAACATAGAAAAACGAAAGGAGTTTTTGCTATGAAAAAAACTCAGACAATTCTTATCGCTGACGATGATGCTAATATTTGCGAACTGGTAAGGCTCTATCTTGAAAAAGAGGGCTTTGAAACAGTCGTGTGCCTTGATGGAGAACGGGCGCTTGAAATCTGGCGCGGTGGCGGAATTGACCTTTTGATACTTGATATTATGATGCCTAAAAAAGACGGCGTTACAGTATGCCGTGAAATCAGACAGGAAAGCAAAACTCCGATTATAATGCTCACTGCAAAGGGCGAAACATTTGACAAGGTACTTTGCTTTGAACTGGGCGCAGACGATTATGTGGTAAAGCCATTTGAAAACAAGGAACTCGTAGCGCGTGTCAAGGCTGTCCTTCGCAGAAGCAGCGGAGACGCAAAAAATAATGAGGAGAAGGTCGTAACCTGCGACAAAATGACTATAAACCTTACAAACTATGAGCTTACTCTTGACGGGAACAAAACGGACATTCCTCCCAAGGAACTTGAACTTCTTTATTATCTTGCATCTCATCCAAATCGCGTATTTACCCGTGAACAACTTCTTGAAGATGTCTGGGGATTTGACTATTTCGGCGATTCAAGAACGGTTGATGTCCATATAAAGCGTATCCGCGAAAAGATAGAAGGATTAAGCGAAAACTGGCAACTTAAAACCGTATGGAGCGTAGGCTACAAATTTGAGGTGAAGTAATTGCGAAAATCACTTTTTTCGAAAATTTTCTCCACACAGATTTTTGTTAATCTGATTGTGATTATACTTATTATCCCGACATTATTTTTTGTGATAGGCAGATATTCCGTAGACTCTCACAGAGAGTCGCTTCTTATGGAAGCAAGAAGAGTAGCACGTATGGGAGCGCGTGTTACAGATTTTGAAAAAGATGAAAGCGTATGGGAGTTTTTCCGTAGAGGTATCGAGTTTGCAGGCGGACAAAGCTATGCACTTGTTACCGATGCTGACGGAAATGTTATTGCAGCACCTGAAAACACTCCCAACATAAATCTTTCCAAGATCAATAAAAATTTTATAAAAAGTGCCCTGGAAGGAAAAAGCATTGTCGCTCTGTATTCCAAGGGAAGCATATTCTCTGAACAGACACTTGTTTCAATCGTTCCAATAGAAAAAACCAATCCAATGGAGGGGGAAACTCAAGTCCTTGGTGCGGCGATAGTTTATAAACCGATGCCACAGGTAAGGCAGATACAGAATAGCATTGTAAAAATTATATTTATGGTGCATATGATTGGATGGATAATCGCTTTCTTTGTAGCGTTTATTCTCACTCGCCAGATTGTAAAACCGATAAAAAGAATGCGTGATGCGGCAAAAAGTATCGCCGCAGGAAATTTTGACCTGAGAATCCCTGTTAAATCAAACGATGAAATAGGACAGCTTTCAAGAACCTTCAATTCTATGACCGAGTCGCTTTCCGAACTTGAAACAATGCGTTCCTCATTCATTTCTGATGTTTCACACGAACTCCGCACCCCCATGACTATCATAAGTGGCTTTGTAGAGGGAATTCTTGACGGAACCGTGCCTGAGGAAGACAGGGAGAAATATCTTTCCACGGTGCTTGACGAAACCAAACGCCTTAGCCGTCTTGTAAGCGAGCTTTTAGAGGCGTCAAGACTCGAACAGGGGAAAGTTGAGATAAATAAAAAACCTCTTGACATAAACCGTCTTCTGCTCGAAACTGTTTTTGCCAATGAACAGCGTCTTGCAGAAAAGGAAATAAAACTGGAATTAAAAATTGATGAAAGCACGCCTCTGGTACTTGCGGACAAGGATTCCATAAAAAGAGTTCTCATAAATCTTATTGATAACGCTATCAAATTCACTCCAAACGGCGGTGGAATATTACTTGCTACTTTGCGCAAGAATAAGAAAGTGTATGTCAGCATTAAAAACAGCGGTGAAGGAATTCCAAAAGAGGAACTTCGTCATATCTGGGAGCGGTTTTACAAGACAGATAAAAGTCGCAGCAGTGATAAAAAAGGCGTCGGACTGGGCCTTCATATTGTAAAAACCATTATATCACAGCACGGAGGCGAAATTTACGTCCAAAGCGAAGAAGGAAAGAGCACGACATTTATATTTGTGCTTGACGAAGCATTATAAATATTATAAAATAAAAAGCCAAGGGTTTAACCCCTTGGCTTTTAAGCATCTGCTTAAGACGAGTTCGAAACCATCCTCGTCGCAGAAAAATATTCTGCAAATCAAAACTAAGGAGAGATAATTATGAACAAAAAAACACGCTTTTTAACGCAAAGCGCACTTATTGCATCGCTTTATGTAGCACTTACCTTTATAAGTGCAACTGTGGGACTTGCAAGCGGAGCCATTCAGGTAAGACTTTCCGAGGCGCTCACAATCCTTCCCGTGTTCACAACGGCGGCAATCCCAGGACTTTTTGTCGGGTGCATTGTGGCAAACCTTGTTACGGGAGCGGCATTATGGGATATAGTTTTCGGCTCAATCGCAACTCTTTTGGGAGCAGCGGGAACATATTTTTTGAGGAGAAACCGCTACCTCGCGATGCTTCCTCCGATTCTTTCAAACACCCTTATAATTCCGTTTGTGCTTAAAACTGCATACGGCGTCAGCGACGGATATTCATTTTTATTTTTAACAATATTTTTAGGTGAACTCATATCCTGCGGTGTACTTGGAAGTATGCTTTCAAAAGCGCTCGGGAAAGTGGAAATATTCAAGTGAAAGAGTGGTTTTAATGGCCTGTAATAAAAACTTATCAGAAGGTAAAATTGCTGCAATTAAAAGGGCAAGACAGCTTACTGAATTTGAGTGGATACCGCTTCGTGATTACCCCGCCTACAGTAAAAAACTGAAACAAAAAGTGATAGTAAAGGCAGGAACGCATCTTCGCGGAATGCCATATTCTTCAATGGAGCTTACAGATAAATTCATCTGTGAAAATGTCTCTTTTGAAACCTTTGTTTCCATAATAAACAACCCCGACAGCGCTCTTTATACAAAGGACCTTGGCGGCGGAACAAACGGAAAGAAATGGACATACTTCGGACTTGTGTGCAATAGTTTTGTCCGTTATGCCTTCGGTATTAAAGAAAGAACCAATACAAAATGCTGGTTCCAGATTCCCGGTATACGCCTTATCGCGGAGGCAGGGCAGTACAGAGCCGAAGAAATAGAAATCTGCGACGTTTTACACGTATTTGGCAAAGGCAGAAATCACGTAGCGCTGATTACAGATTTATGTTATGACGAAAACGGGAAAGTAACCCAGGTCGAAGTTTCCGAGGCGACGCCCTACCTGTGTAAGCGCGAGTGGTATGATACAGAGAAGTATTTTGAACAGTTCGAAGTTTTCTCACTCACAAGATACGATTACATAGACTCTGTTCCTCCGTATGATGCGTCTTCCGACGACATTCTTTTTGGTCGCGAAACAAAGGCTGAACTTCCCAAAATAGCCATCGATTGCGGTAATAAATCAAACTATACAGTAGGTGAAGAGGCGGTTATTTCCGTCTTTTCAGATACCGAAGATATTGTGGAGATTTGCCGTAACGGAGAACTCCTTGAAAGAGTGACCGTAAAGGGAAATTCGAATCTCAAAAGGAAGTTTGAGCGTGGATACTACACCGCTAAAAACCTGACCTATGGAGATGTTATAGAGTTCTGCTTTAAAGAGCCCGAAATCACACACACAGTAAAAGACGGCATAATTGAAATAAAGGCAGATCCCTGCGACAAAGAAAGCGTTCTTACACATATGGATTTCAGAGGTAAAGGGGAGAAGGAAGCAGCCCTTGTAAATACGGAAGCCTTTACCGATGAGGAAAAGAAGTCAGGTATAATCAGACGCCCCATCCCCGAGGAGGCGCAGACCTACAAAATCAATTTTGAAAACAAGTACGGAATGTGGACACATCAGATAATACAAATTTACGAATAATAAAAGATGCAGTTCAATATGAACTGCATCTCAGACTGTCGAAAAAGTCGGTCAAGCGCAAGCAAAATATAAAAATAAATATT
>CAYMHB010000006.1:0-48966 GCA_964390145.1 uncultured Oscillospiraceae bacterium | reverse complement strand
CAAGCCTATATTGAACCTGTCCCATAAAAAGTATTGAGATCGATTCATGTAAGGAGGGTGGTGATGTAAAACTTTTCTTTAGACATATTTATCATGACCTTTCTTTCATGTTTGGGGACAGGTCGTTTTTGTTACGCCTGCGGCTTACAAAAGCCACCCCGTCCCCCTCGCTCCGAATTAAATATATTTGTTTCTTATTTTTTCAAGTGTATCGCTGAAATCCTGCGGAAGCGGAGCGGAGAATGAAACCGCCTCGTTTGTGCGGGGGTGGATAAAGCCGATTTCCCCTGCATGAAGAAGCTGACCCTCAAGTGCAAACTCCTCTTTTTTAAGTCCGTAGGTTTTGTCGCCCAATATGGGATGACCGATTGATTTTGTGTGAACACGAATCTGGTGCGTGCGTCCCGTCTGCAGTTTGCAGCGGATAAGGGTATATTTACCAAAACGCTCCAGAACCGTTATATGTGTAACTGCGTCGCGTCCGTCTTTTCGTGCGATCGCCATTTTTTTACGGTCTTTTGTATCGCGCGCAATCGGGGCATCTACAGTTAAATTATCTTCTTTAATATTGCCGTGCACAATAGCAAAATATGTACGCGACAAACTGCGGTCAGCAAGCTGGTCGGTTAAGGACTGATGCGCCTTATCGTTTTTTGCAACAACCAAAAGTCCTGTCGTATCTTTATCAATTCTGTGCACAATTCCGGGGCGGAGCACTCCGTTAATTCCCGAAAGATTGTCGCCGCAATGGTGCATCAGCGCATTTACGAGAGTAGAATTCTCATTCCCTGCGGCAGGGTGGACTACCATTCCGCGCTCTTTGTTTATAACGAGAACATCGTTATCTTCATAAATGATATCAAGGGGAATATCCTGCGCTTCTACATCAAGCTTTTTCGCTTCGGGGAGAGTCAGGAAAATTTCATCGCCCTCTTTTAATTTGTGTGACGCGCGGACACATTTGCCATTTACAAGGATTTCGCCGTTGTCGAAAAGTTTCTTAAGGAAACTGCGCGACAAATCGGGCATATTTTCGGCTAAATAGACATCACAGCGCGCAGTTTTGCACGCCGTAAGATTTACAGTATTACTCATTTGGATTCTTTCCTTTCGGCTTCATATCAAGGAAAGCGTACAGGATATAAAGTCCTGCACCGATGCAGACAAAACAGTCTGCGATGTTGAAAACGGGGAAGTCGATAAAATCAAGTAAAATGAAATCACACACGAAACCATAAATCGCGCGGTCGATAAAGTTTCCCACAGCGCCGCCCGCAATGAAGCACAGCGCCCATTTTTCAAGGCGCGATGTGGGGCGCATTTTAATAATGTAGTATATCGCAAGGAGCAGAATAACAATCGTTAAAATGATAAAGAAAAACCTTGCTCCCTGCAAAATGCCGAAAGCCGCACCCTCGTTTTTAACGTAAGTGAAGCTTAAAACATAGGGAATAATTTCCTTTGTTTCGCCAAGGCGAAAATTCTTGACAGTAAGGATTTTTGTTATCTGGTCAAATGCGATTATTAAAATTGCAGATAAGATGTATATCATACTATTAACTCCAGACGTTGAGAGTTACGAAAATCCGATCTTTTTTACTTGTGCCGCCGACATTGAGGGTGGCTTTTCCTTTCCCGCGCAGGGAAATTGTATCGCCGTCTTTTAAGTGCATATCGTTTTTTGTCGCGCAAATTCCGTTGATAAAAACAAGACCGCCCGAGATAATCTCGCTTGCTTTTCCGCGACCACATCCTGAGAAAAGGGAAATAATTGCATCAAGGCGCAAAGAAGAAACCGTCCCCTTGATTTCGCGGAAACTTTTTTCGGGAAGAGAAATCAGGGATGGCTCTACAAGGGATGCCTTTACGCCTTCGCGACCTATTTTTGTGATATTATTTGCAACATATGACGCAATATCTTCGGACAAAAATGCGTATGCCTCGTCCTCTTTTATAATAATGTCACCGCATTTTTCCCTCTTTATACCAAGACCGAGAATACTTCCCAGAAAATCGCGGTGCGAAAGGGAAGATATGCGAGGAGAAGAAAACCTCACCACGCAGATAGGAAACTCGGGTGCGATATCATCGGGGATAAATGCGACCATCTTCCTTTCAGCGTCATCAAATCCTCCGAAAAGAACAGGCGAAAGAGGAAGAAACTGCTCGCGTCTTGAAAGCTCGGCAATACTGTTTTCCGACAAAAAATCGCCATAGACAGCGCTGTAATATTTTTCGCAGGATGTCGCCATATCAAATATGTGTGCAAACATAATGCGATGACGGCTGTCAAGACCGTAGGTAAACGAGTCTTTGCTTATTCTTCCCATGGGAAGAAAGCACCGTTCTCGATTTCGTCGCGAACATCTGCCATAATGTCAACGTTGTAAGGAGCAACGAGAAGGATGCCCTTGGCAACTTTCTGAGTGCTTCCGCCGAGCGCGTATGACGCACCGCTGATAATGTCGATAACTCGTCTTGAAATATCCTTGTCGAGCTTTTCGAGGTTGATTACAACGGGCTTTTTATTGCGAAGGTGGTCTACGATTTCCTTTGTCTCGTCAAAGCGTTCGATTGAAACTACAACAACCTTCATCTGTGTTGTTGCGGCGATTGATACAACCTTGGGCTTTTTTGAAAATGACGATGTCTTAACGGGTTCATCATAGGGCATTGCTTCCTCAGTAGAAGCGGCAAAGTCCAATTCGTCGTCTTCTTCGGGACCGAAAACGAGATCGCTGAATTTAGAGAGAAATGACATAATAAAATCCTCCTTAAAATATATAAACTGAAATTTATCGCTTAAATATCGCGCTGCCCACTCTTACGTGGGTTGCGCCTTCCTCGATGGCAATTTCAAAATCCTTTGACATACCCATCGAGAGAATTTCGGCACCGTCTTTTTTATGCTCGTCAAAAAGATCGTGTGCCTTTTTGAAAATGGCTCTTATCTCCTCTTCGGGAGCATCAAGAGGAGCCATTGTCATAAAGCCCTTGAAATTGAGATTTGAAAGAACCTTTATCTCTTTAATTATATTAGGGATTTGGGTTATTGTCAAACCATATTTACTTTCTTCGCCGGAAATATTAACCTCAAGAAGAATATCCTGAACAATCCCCAGCTTGCCTGCTTTTTCGTCTATTGCCTCGGCAAGATGAAATGAATCCACCGAATGAATAAGTTTTGCCTTGCCGACAACATATTTTACTTTGTTTGTCTGAAGGTGTCCGATAAGATGCCATGTAGCACCCATAACCTTATCAAACTTATCGCGAAGTTCCTGCGAACGGTTTTCGCCGAAGGTAGTTTCGCCAAGGCGGACGGCTTCGTTTATAAATTCGGCATCAATCGTTTTTGATACGCAAATTAAGGTTACATCCTCTTTTTTTCTGCCGCGGCGTCGGGCGGCATCCTCTATTCTTTTGTGGATTTCCAAAAGGTTATTCTGCAAGTTCACTTTCTTTAATCACCTCGGGGTTAACTAAAATATTGTCGTAGAGCTTAAGCGCCGAATACGGAACTTCTGCAGGAGGCACAAAACTGCTTTTTGCAATGACAAATTCTTCTTCCTGCAAAGTTATATCAATAGCACGGAAAGAAACCGTTTCGTTTTGATTTATAACATAAACGCCTGTAACATCGTTTTTTACACGGATGGCAGCGGAAGGAACATAAAATCCGCTGTATTCTTCGTAACAGATTTCAAAATTGACGTTTCTTTTTTCGAAAATTCCGCTTGCGTCACGCGTGCACTTTACAACTACTGCCGCGTTGTCGTTATCATCGTAATTTATTGCCTCTACCGTTGCGGCGAGGGAAGCGCCCTCGTCAATGGAAAGGGTTACGGATGAGCCTGCGGTAAGGACTTCGGCGTCCTTTTTGGGAAGAGTCGCTACGAGGTACCACGAATATGTGTCGACGATTTTGCCTGCGTGGGTTTGCGGTTTTTTGTATTCTTCGAGTGTTTTGGAATAACTATATATTTCAGTGGTTGATATCGAGAAAATTTCGCTTTCGGGGCGCTTTTGTTCAAGTCCGTCAAGGGAAGTGTAAAAATATCCCGATGTGGGTGTATAAACGTTTTCGCGGATGCTGCCGAGCTGTTCTTCAAGTGCGTTTTTCTCTTCTTCGAGCTCGGAGAGGAGCTCCTGCGCCGCGCTGCTGTTTTCCGCGGTGTATTTTTTCTCTAAAAGCGTTTTAAGCTGATGCGCATTCTGTGATGCAAGAGAAAGGTTGCCGTTTTTTGCGTTGGAACGAATTTCTTTTGTGATATCACGCAGAGCGGAGAAAATTCTCGCCTCATCAGACGCATATATATCGGCAAAATTGCTTGATTTTTTTACCTCGTCAATGCGTTTTGTAACGTCTTCGAGCTCTTTTACAAGCGTTTCGTTATAATTACCGCTTATGGTAACGCCGACAGTTGTTCCGCCTGATACACGCGTACCGTCCTTTACGGCAGATTCAAAAACGCCTTTTGAAGGCTGCTCAATCACGGTTTCATTGCGCAGAATATATCCTTCACCGCTTACGGTTTTGCGGATAGTGATTGTTTTTGCAGTTTCGGTGTCATAAGGCGCGCTGCAATAACTGATTGTGCTTATAAGCACGAGAATGAGGGAAATCAGCAAAACGGTTTTTAAATGTTTATTCAATCAGCGCACCTCCTTTATCAGTTTTTCTGCCTCGGACAGAAAGTTTTTATAATCAATAAAAATAACATCTTTGTTACCCCTGAGCCATGTAAGCTGTCTTTTTGCATAGCGACGGGTATTTCTTTTTAAAAGCTCCACCATTTCGCCGAAGGTTACAAGCCCCTTGAAATACCACACTACCTCGCGATAGCCGATTGCCATAGAGGCGGTAGTCATTTTCTCAAGGTTGGGGAGGACGTGGGTTTTAACCTCGTCTAGCAATCCTTCTTCAAGCATTATGTCAACACGCTTTCCGATGCGGTCATAAAGTATATCACGCGGCATATCAATCGCAAGATAAATAAAGTCGTACGGACTTTCATCGGGACGGCTTTTCTCGTCGATTTCGCACCTCGAAAGTCCTGTCGTGCGCTTGGTTTCAATGGCGCGGATAACCCTTTTGACGTCGTTGGGATGAAGTTTTTCTGCGGCGTCGGGGTCTTCTTTTTTAAGGATTTCAAAAAGTGCCTCATTCCCGTTTTCTTCGGCAAAGCGCAAAAGCTCCTGCGAGAGAGCTTCGTCCCTTTTCGGTGCAGAAAAATTCGTGGCATAAATGGTGTTATCGCGGTAAAGCCCCGTTCCGCCTGCGAGGATGGGTAATTTTCCGCGCGCGTGGATATCAGCTATCGCCTCGTGCGCAAGGTGGCAGTAACGCTCAACGCTGAATTCCTCCCACGGCTGGGCTACATCGAGCAGGTGGTGGGGGATGGTGCCCATCTCATCCTTTGTAGGTTTCGCCGTTCCGATATCAAGATTTTTATAAATCTGCATACTGTCGCAGGAGATAACCTCGCCATCAAATTTTCGGGCAAGCTCGATGGAAAGAGAGGTCTTTCCTGACGCTGTCGCACCTGCAACAACTACAAGCGGTATTTTTTTCGTCATTGTTATCCTAACCTGCCAAACATTTTTTCAATCTGGTATTTGGTGAGTTTTACCGTGATAGGTCTGCCGTGAGGACAAGTCGTAATGCCTTCAAGTGCCATTGCCTCGGCATAAAGTTTCTCAAGTTCAGGGAGAGTGAGGTTTTGATTTGCCTTTATCGCGCTTTTGCAGGCGATGGTATAAACCGCCTTGTCAAGCATAGCGGAAACATTTCCGCCCTCTCCGCCTGAAATAACCTCTAAAACTTCAATAAAAAGTGCTTCCCCGCTGTCAAAAGGACAGTCAGCAGGAAGAGAGCGCAAAACTACGCTGTTTGCGCCGAATTCCTCAAGCTCAAACCCCATAGAAAGTAAGAGTTCGCGCTTTTCGAGTGCGACTACTTTCTCTGTCGGGGTAAGGTTTACGCTGATTGGCATAAGCAGAAGCTGTGTATCGGCTTTATATCCGCTTTTACGGATTTGTTCGTAACGGATACGCTCATGTGCGGCGTGCTGGTCCATCAGGAAAAATTCGCCGTCCCCCTCGGCAAGGATATATGTGCCGAAAAGCTGACCGATGATTTTTACATCAAATTGGGGAGTGGGAGTTTCCTGTGCCTGCGCTTTTTTGATTGCATCTTTAAGCTCATCTTCAAAAGAAGGTGTGGCTACCTTTGAAGGAACATCTTTTTGGGGTGATGGAATGTCCTTTACACCCTCAATCTCGCGAACGGGGAGTTTTCCGCCGAATGCCGAAACCTCTTCGCGAATCTGGTTAACCGTAAGCGGTTTGGGAGTAACCTTTTCCTCTTTCGGCGGGGCATATGGAGTAAAGGCGCTCTTTTTAACGGATTCCTTTTTTGTAAAGGAAATCTGCTCGCCGACATTTACTGTAATGGGCATTTTAAACGCGTTTTTGTTCGCTTTTTCTATAACCTCACGCGCTGACGCAGATGAAGTTATCGCGTTTCTTACCGCCCAGTAAGTAGCCTCGTAAACATCCTGATCGGATGAAAATTTAACCTCTGTCTTGCTCGGGTGCACATTTACATCAACAAGAGACGGGTCTATTTTAACACTGAGTATACACACGGGGAAGCGCCCGATCATAAGTTCGTTCTTATAAGCCTCACTGATTGCAGTAAGGAGTGTTTTGTTAACAACAAATCGTCCGTTTATGAAGAAAACCTGCATAAGACGGTTGGGACGCGAAAGGTTGTTTTTGCCCGTAAGTCCGCAGATGCGGATTCCGTTTTTCTCAAAATCAACCTCGGTTACGGACGATGCAATATCTTTTCCGTAAACGGCGTGAACTGCGTTTTTAAGAGTGTTGTCCCCGGGGGAGAACAAGACATCCTTACCGTCGCGGATAAGACGGATTGAAACGTCGGGATGTGAAAGTGCCTGTTTATTGCAGACATCGGTAATTGCCGCTGCCTCGGTCGAATCTTTTTTAAGGAATTTCATTCGTGCAGGGGTGTTGAAGAAAAGGTCCTTTACAACGATGGTCGTTCCGTCTGGACAACCAACGCTTTCAAAAGCAGTCTCTTCTCCGCCCTCGACCTTTACATGAGTACCTTCACTGTCAGTTCTCTGCTTGGTGAAAAGCTCCGTGCGGCTTACCGCTGCGATTGAACAAAGTGCCTCGCCACGGAAACCGAGTGTGTTTATGCTTTCAAGGTCGCGGTCTGTTTTTATCTTACTCGTGGCGTGACGCAGGAAAGCGCATCTTGCGTCAGAACTGTCCATACCCGAGCCGTTGTCGGCAACGCGCATATATGTAGTACCGCCGTCTTTTATTTCAACTGTAACGGTTGTTGCACCTGCGTCAATAGCGTTTTCAACAAGTTCCTTGATAACACTTGCAGGGCGTTCAACAACTTCGCCTGCCGCGATTTTTTCGGCAGTAAATTTGTCAAGTATATTGATTTTTCCCATAGTCACACCTCCTTTTGGGGACGGGTCGTTTTTGTTACGCCTTCGGCTAACAAAAGCCACCCCGTCCCCGTAAGTGCTCGAATTATAATAACTTTTGTAATTCGTAAAGTTTGTTCATTGCTTCAATAGGTGTCAGCGTTGTCACATCGATATTTCTCAGTGCATCGGCGATTTTGGAATTGCCCATATCTTCAAAACCGAGTTGTGCAGTTTCGTTTGATGTGGATGCAATCTTTGTGCCCTTTTCACTTCCGCGCTCGTTACCCTCGACAGTCTGCAAAACTTCCTTGGCGCGCTTAATAACGCTTTCGGGAACGCCTGCGAGTTTTGCAACCTCGATACCGAAGCTGTCATCCGTTCCGCCGCTCACAATTCTGCGCAGGAAGGTAATGTCGTCGCCTCTCTTTTTGCAGGCGGTGTTGTAGTTAACAACGCCCTCGAGAGTGCTTTCAAGCGCGGTCAGTTCGTGGTAATGTGTCGCAAAAAGCGTCTTTGCACCGACCTTTTTCGCGATATGCTCAACAACCGCCCACGCGATTGAAAGTCCGTCAAATGTACTTGTGCCTCGACCGATTTCGTCAAGGATACAAAGGCTCTTTTTCGTAGCGTTTTTGAGGATGTAGCTTACCTCATTCATTTCGAGCATAAATGTACTCTGTCCTGCAGCAAGGTCATCCGATGCGCCGATTCTTGTGAAAATCTTGTCTATGATACCGCATTCACAGCTCTGCGCGGGAACGAACGAGCCGATTTGTGCCATCAGTGCGATAAGTGCGCTCTGACGCATATATGTTGATTTACCTGCCATATTGGGGCCTGTAATTACTGCCATACGGTTAGCGGTGCAGTCAAGTGTTGTGTCGTTAGGTACAAAAAGCGAGTGTGAGAGCACCTTTTCCACAACGGGATGGCGGCCCTCTTTTATGACAAGCTTGTCCGAGAGATTAACCTCAGGCTTGGTGTAGTTATTTTTAACAGCCGCCTCGGCAAGGGAATAAAGCGTATCGGTAACCGCGATTGCGCGAGCCGTTTTCTCAATTCGTTCAAGGTGTGCGCAGATTCTTTCGCGGATTTTCTGAAACTCCTCGTATTCGAGTGCTACAAGTTTTTCGCTTGCACCGAGGACACTGCTTTCAATCTCTTTAAGTTCGGCGGTAATAAATCTCTCGCCGTTTGTGAGCGTCTGCTTACGGACATAATCGTCGGGAACTTTCGAAAGCTGTGACGATGAAACTTCGATAAAATATCCGAAAACCTTGTTGAATTTAACCTTAAGGTTTTTTATCCCCGTCCTCTCGCGCTCTTTTGACTCAAGCTCGGTTATAAACGCGCTTCCACCACGTGTTATATCGCGAAGACGGTCAATCTCCTCAAGAAAACCGTCACGGATAATATTACCCTCACGAAGTGAAATCGGAGGCTCGGGATTTATCGCGCGTTCAAGAAGGTCTCTTAAATCGTCAAGTGTATCAAGATTTGCCGCCTGAACACTTAAAATCGTGCTCCTCATTCTGCAGAGAATTTTAGAAAGATAGGGAAGACGCGAGAACGACGCGCAAAGCGATGCCATATCGCGCGCATTTGCCGTGCCGATTGAAACACGGCTCATAAGACGCTCAATATCACCGACTCCTGTTAATGCCTCACACAAATCTTCGCGAAGGGGAAGTGACTGGTAAAGCTCCTCCACACCGCAAAGGCGGTTGTTGATTGATGCGGCATTTACAAGGGGACGCAGTATCCACTGCTTGAGCATTCGCGCGCCCATGGATGTTTTTGTGTTGTCAAGCACCCACAAAAGCGAGCCCCTCTTTGACTTGTCACGCATTGTTTCGACAAGTTCAAGGTTTCTTACCGTTGCGGCATCAAGGTCAACAAACTCCTGTGAGGTGTAGATGTCAATTTGGTTAATGTGTGACATCTTCGCCTTTTGCGTTTCGAGAATGTATGAAATAATGCTTGCAGTCGATATTTCAAGGAGACTATCCGTAATATCGCTGCTGTTTTTAAGCTGTGATACCAAAAGTTCTCGCGCACCGTTTTTAACCTCGTCATATTCGTAAGTGAAGGTCAGTGCATCGGTACGGCTTTTGATATACTCGGTGATTTTTTTGTTCTGATACGAATTTCCGCCAAGCGCAATTTCAACGGGTGAAAAACGCGCAAGCTCGTTTATAAGCTTATCGCAGGAAATATCGTCATAAAGCGTCGTGCCGAGCAGTTCGCCCGTGGAAACGTCGGCGAATGTAACTGCACAGTCGTTTCCGACACGGCAAACTGACGCCATATAGTTCGTTTTTCGTGAATTAAGGAGCGCGTCATCAAGGATTGTGCCCGGTGTGACGATGCGGATAATATCACGTTTTACAATGCCTTTTACGCTTTTGGGGTCTTCCATCTGCTCGCAGATTGCAACCTTGTGTCCCTTGGCAACGAGGCGCGCAATATAGCTGTCTGCCGCATGGAACGGAACTCCGCACATCGGTGCGCGCTCATCAAGTCCGCAGTCGCGTCCCGTAAGAGTTATGTCAAGGTCGCGCGATGCAACAACGGCGTCTTCGAAAAACATTTCGTAAAAGTCGCCGAGACGAAACATAACGATAGTGTCGGGGCACTGCTTCTTAATTTCCATATACTGCTTCATCATTGGAGTAAGTTCCGCCAAAATTTTCAACTCCTTTTGGGCTTTTCTTTTGCTTCAAAGCGTACGGGGCTTCCGTATGCTTATCAGTGACATCCGCCGCAACTTGAACAACTTCCGCTGCATCCGCCGGGGATTTTGCCTGTGATGTGGAATGCGAGAATGTTATTCATCTGGTCGATAACTGCCTGAAATGTTCTCTGTGCATTGATGTATGCGGTGATAAGGTCATTTGTAGTCATTTTGCCGTATGCTTCCTCAAGCTCCTCGCGGATTTCGGCAATTCTATCCTCGGAAACGTCGCCCTTCTGGATTTCCTGACCAAGACGGGTACGAACCTCGTTATATTCCTGAATGAGACGCAGAGCCTCTTCGCTGTTTTCCTGCGCAAGCTCTGCCGCCTTTAATTCCTTGTACTCCTTGCTTTCGAGAATTGCTTCTCCAAGCTCACGTGCTTTTTCAAAAATTTCTGCCATTTTGATATACCTCTCTTTATTAGATTTGTTCTCCGAAAAGAACCCAAGTCTGTGCTTTTGTTATTTTAACATCGGTGAAACTGCCGATAAGCGACGCATCACCTTTAAAGTTAACGATTTTATTTGCGTAGTTTCTGCCTGTCAGCACTCCGTCGTCGGTTTTGCTGACGCTTTCAACCAGTACGCGCTCAATATTCCCCTCGTGGCGAAGATTAAGCGAATAACTGATATCATTCTGGACTTCCAGAAGTCTCTTAAACCGCACATCAATCTCTTCCTCGCTCGATACATTTTCCATCTGTGATGCCTTCGTTCCGACGCGGCTTGAATAAATGAACGAGAAGATAGAATCATACCTTGCCTCGCGCAAAATGCTGAGCGTATCCTCAAAATCACTTTCTGTCTCCGTCGGAAAACCTACGATGATATCAGTCGTAAGTGCGATGTCGGGCATAAGCTCGCGCGCCTTTTTCACGATTGAAAGATACTTTTCGCGGTCATAGTGACGGTTCATATCGGATAAAACCTTGTCGCTTCCCGACTGCAGGGGCAGATGAAGTTGGTTGCAGATTTTTTCTTCCTTCGCCATCGTTTCAAGGAGCTTGTCCGAAATATCCTTGGGGTGGCTTGACATAAAGCGGATTCGCTCGATGCCGTCTATTTTGCAAACCGCGGAAAGTAAATCTGCAAACGCATCTTCTTTTCCGAAATCCTTGCCATACGAATTTACATTCTGTCCAAGGAGCATTACCTCGCGAACGCCGTCTTTTGCCAGTGCTGAAATCTCGGCAAGGATATCCTCCTCGCGCCTGCTTCTTTCACGCCCTCTTACATAAGGCACGATGCAGTACGAACAGAAATTGTTGCATCCGTACATAACCGACACAAACGCCTTTGCTCCGCCGTCGTAATTTACGGGAATACCCTCGGCAATTACGCCCTCACCCGAGATATCAATAAGCCTTTCGCGGTGCTCAAGCACATCCGCCAGAAATTCAGGGAATCGCCACAGTACATGTGTACCGAAAACAAGGTCAACATGCTTGTATTTTGATTTAAGCCTTTTTGCAACGTGCTCCTGCTGAGCCATACACCCGCAAACACCGATGATAAGCGACGGCTTTTTTGCCTTAAGGTGCTTGAGCGCGCCGAGGTTGCCGAACACTCGGGCGTGCGCATTTTCACGGATTGCGCAGGTGTTGAAGATAATAACATCCGCCACTTCGCGCTCGTCCGTCAGGGTGTAGCCCATTTCCATCAGCATACCTTCGATGCGCTGTGAATCGTTGACATTCTGCTGGCAGCCGAATGTTTCAACCATTGCAAATTTATTGCCCTGATAGTTAGTCTTTATTAAATTTATAATGTCCCGTTGTTTTTCAATTTCTTCGGGGGAGATATAAACATTTTTTTCCGCCAATTCAGATCGTCCGTTTCAAAACAAAGATAAGGTGTACCCAATTTATATGAGTACACCTTATTATATAATATTTACGCCAAAAAGTCAAAGGAAAAACGAGGGTTTTTAACCGAAAATTATAGCTTTTCGATTGCGTCCTTGATAATGTCAAAATTGAGCTTTATGCTCTCGTGACTCCAGAACTCGTTCGGCCCGTGAATGTTTGCCTGTTCATCGGGGAAAATTACGCCGAATGCAACGCAGTTCGAAAACGCCTTTGCATAAGTTCCTCCACCGATAGCGATGGGTGTGGAATCATACTCCGTATGCTCCTCGTAAATCTTTGTAAGAGTCGTTACAAGATGGCTGTCACGCGGAACATAAAGCGGTCTTTCGTGAAGTCCGAATTCCACGCAAAGTCCCTTTTCCTTGGCTGCTTTTCTGATGCTTTCGCAAATTGCATCGCCGTCAGCGGTAAGCGGATAGCGGATGTCGTAGGAAAGAGAGCATTTTTCAGCGTCTGCCACCATAATTGCAGGGTTGATTGTAAGCTTTGTCATCTCGTCTTCAATGTCGATGCCGAGCGCCTTTGCATTTGCAAGGGAAATAAGATTTGCAAAAGTGCTTTCGGGATAGCGTTTGCAAATTTCATCGGCGAGCTTTAAAATCGCATTTTCGCCAAGTTCGGGAGTGCTTCCGTGTGCCGATTTACCTCTGGCAAAAAGCTCTTTTCCGTCAACCCACGCATGCGCTTCCTCAGGCACTATGTTTACGATTTTTCCGCCTTCAAACTTAAAGTCAGGAGCGATATTTTTCTCCTTCCCGAAAATTCTTACGCGAAGGATGCCTTTTTCACCGAAAACCACGGGATAATGGGCGTCGGGAGAGAAGGAGACAGAGGGAGATTCCTCGGTCTCTTTATAACGCTTTATGCACTTGTTTCCACCTGATTCCTCGTCTCCGCCGATTATAAGACGAACACGTTTGTTAAGCGGTTTTTCGCTTTCCACAACCTCTTTCATCGCATAAAGAGCAAGGAGTGCAGGCCCCTTGTCATCGGCAACACCGCGACCGTAAACACCGTCATCGGTAACTGTGCAGGAAAGGGCAGGAAAGTCCCATCCGTCGCCTGTTTCAACGGTGTCTGCATGGGCGATAATGCCGACCATTTTTTCGCCTTCGCCCATTTCAATATATCCGCAGTAACCGTCAAGGTTTTTTGTCTTGAAACCCATTCTTTTACCGATTGCAAGAAATTCCTCAATCGCGTCATTTATACCCTTGCCGAGAGGGGCATTTTCCGTAACTTCACCACAGTTTGCGTTGATGCTGTTGATGGAAATAAGCTTTTTAAGGTCTTCTAAAAATTCATTGTAATCAAACATAATATACCTATCCTTTCTATGGTTTGGGGAGGGGTCGAATTTCGTCTCTTGCTTGGGGACGGGTCATTTTTGTTACGCCGTCTCTCGCTTGGGGACGGGTCATTTTTGTTACGCCTACGGCTAACAAAAGCCACCCCGTCCCCTGAGCACCCCGTCCCCTGAGCACTCTATTATCATCCGCAGTATGACATTTCAGGTGTTATTACTGCAAAATAATTTTCGTTCATATCAAATAATACCGCGCGAAGCTTATCGCAAACCTCGTCTTTTTTGAAAAAATGCTCAGGCGGTAATATCAAATCAAAAATAATATTCGTATGTGTCGGACCCGGTACTATGCGAAGGTCGTGAACATTCGCTTTTTCCGAGTATTTAAGGCACTCGGCGGAAAGCCGTTCGTGTATTTCACGGACAAGCGGATTTTCAAGGTCAATCGGGTCCATATGAATAACTGCCTCGCACCCGAGTTCCTTTGAAATTCTGCGCTCGACAAGGTCAACTGCGTCGTGCAGGGCGAACATCTCTCCGCGTCCGTCAACCTCCATATGGAGCGACACGAAAATCTTATTCGGGCCGTAATCGTGCACCACAAGGTCGTGAATACCGACGGTGTTGGGGTTTTCGCGCACGATTTCTTCAACACGCTTCACAAATTCGCCATCGGGTGCACCGCCAAGAAGGGGGCTTGCCGTCTCGATAACCGCCAACACGCCTGCACGGATGATGAGGAGCGAAATAAGTAAGCCGACATATCCGTCGATATAGATGTCTGTAAAATGCATAAAAATCGCCGAAAGGAGTATCGCAGTTGTGGAAACAACATCGCTGATACTGTCCTTTGCCACTGCGCAAAGGGTGGATGAATGAATCTTCTTTCCGCAAGCATTGTTGCAGTACGCCATATACAGTTTAACCGCGATTGAAAGCAGTAATACAATTACAACGTATTTGTTGAAAACAAACTCGGTCGGGTTCACGATTTTATCCACCGATGAGCTGAGCAGTTCAAAACCGACAAGAATAATTGCGGAGGAAATAAATATCCCTGCAAGATACTCGATTCTGCCGTGGCCGAAAGGATGCTCACTGTCTGCCTTGTGCCCCGACAGTATAAATCCAAACAGACTTATAATCGACGAGCCTGCATCGGTTAAGTTATTGAATGCATCCGCCGTAATTGAAATTGACGCGGAAATTGTACCGATTACAAACTTTGTCACAAAAAGCACGAGGTTTAAGAAAATCCCCATAACACCGCAGACATAGCCGTATATACTGCGCGTTTTCTTCGCGTCATAATCTTCTTTTATAAATTTTTTCAAGAAAAATGATACCATTAAAACACCTCGGAATGGATTTTGTCTGGAGATTCAGACTCTTTCTTCTTTTCTCTGCGACTCTTTTTTTCCAATAATCGCAGAATTCTCGGCCTGTTATATCTCTGAATAACGATGAACTGAGCATCAAAAAGCATAGCAAAAATGGCGGTTATAACAAAAATCCAGGCCTCTCCCCATACCAGAGAAAACAAAATGCTGACGAGGGAGACAACCTCGTTTACCCAATGGTCAACCTCTGATTTTGTCATAACGGCGGCAATTTCATCGAGTGTATGTGCCTTCATCGAGAAAGATTCAGGGTTGTATGTAAGCGCTTTGTCCTTCCATTTTGTAACCTGCAGTAATTCATAAAGCCTCTTCTCAAACCCTTTTTCCCTGAACCACCAATGGTTTTGGTTTATTTTAAACAGTTTTGTGACATTCCCAAGGATAATTCTGCCCCAGAAATGATAAACAATCATAAAGGCAGTGACGCCTGACCATAAAACCGCTTTGCTTTCTGTTTTGCCACTGTAATAAAGGGAAAAGCAAACGGCACAGGCACACAGAGTGACAAAAATCACAATGTACATAAACAGCGCGGGACCGCTTATCTTTAGTTTTTTCATTATCTACACCCCCTTTGAAAGCAAGACGACAGATTCAAGAGTTGTTTGGTTGTACCAACTTTTTATCTGGCATAATCTATAACTTTACAGTCATATCCAACTACCTTTTCCAGAATTTCACAGAATCCGTTTGCTATAAAATCGCAAACTGAAATAACTTTTAGTGCCAATGTTTTTGCTCTTGTTCTTAGTTCTAAGTCCTTCATAGTTTTTCTCCTTTTTGTGAAGTTTTTGCTGCGCAAAAGTGAAGTTGTTATCACAGTGAAGTTTTGTTTTTTAAATAAAGTGAAGTTAAGTTTGCCTCTGCACCGTAAGGTGCAACTTCACTTACGAAGTAAACTTCACTCAATTTATTGAACTTCACTTGCCGTCAGGCAAACTTAGTTGTAGAATCTGTTCGTTCCAAAAGAACGACAGATTCTACATGGCTCGTCATTGGGAACTGGTCAAAAACATGGACTTCTTTGAGTGCATATCCTTTTTCTGCAAGGGATTTTGCATCACGCGCCATTGTTGCGCAGTCGCACGAAACATAGACTATTTTTTTCGGAGACATATCGGCTATTGCAGAAAGGAGAGACTCCTCGCAACCTTTTCGCGGAGGGTCGAGTACAACGGTGTCGGCAACCTTACCGTCTTTAATCAGGTCGGGGGCAACCTCCTCCGCCTTGCCGCAGTAAAACTGCGCGTTTTCTATATCATTAAGCTTTGCGTTTTCCTTTGCGTTTTCTACTGCGTCAGGAATGATTTCAATACCGATAACTTCCTTCGCCCTTTTTGCAAGGAAAAGGCTGATACTTCCCGTTCCGCAGTACAGGTCAAACACCGTCTCATCTCCCCTGAGGGATGCCAGTTCAAGCGCCTTTTCATAAAGCGGCGCCGTTGTGTAGGGGTTAACCTGATAAAAACTTTTGTAATGCACCTTGTACTTTATATCGCCGATACTGTCGATTATGTACGGCTCTCCGTATGCGACAACATCTTTTTCGCCGTAGATGGTGTTGGTTTCATTCTTGTTGATGTTCACAACAATTCCTTTTATAAAAGGGAATTTTGCTGTAAGCTTTTCAGTCAGTGTTTCAATATTCGGAATCTTTTTTGTCGCGACAAGGACAACTACCGCCTCATCCTTTACGCAGCGGACACAAATTCTGCGAAGCAGTCCGCTTTTGCTCATTTCATCATACGCACGGATACCCATTTCGTTTGCCCAATCACAAACAAAGGACACGATTTCGTTTATCCTTTTATCCTGAAGCGCGCACTCGCTCGGCACAACAACGCGGTGGCTGTGCGGAGCATAAAAGCCTGCACGGATGCCATCCTCGGTCTGCACTACGGGGAACTGTGCCTTGTTGCGGTAATGGTAACAAGGATTACTGCCTATAACGGAATCAATTTTCGCATCACGGAAACCGCCGATTCGCCTGAGTGCCTCAAGCACTTTATCCGCCTTGTATTCAAGCTGCGAGTCATAGGAAACGCCCTGCATACTGCATCCGCCGCATTTTGTGAAAATGTCGCAAACAGGAGCGGTGCGAAGGGGAGAAGGCTCGATAATTTCAAGCAGTTTTCCGTATCCGTAGCTTTTCTTTTCTTTAATTATCAGTATTTTTGCCCTGTCGCCCTTTACGGCATTCGGCACGAAAACAGTGAAGGAATCAATTTTGCAGATTCCCTCGCCGTCGTTTCCAAAAGCGATAACAGGGACGATATGCTCGGTGTTTTTATACATTTAAACTTTCCTTTCGGGAGTAAAAATTCTGTATGAAAGCGGCGCGAGGTCAAGCGAAATTCTGCTATCTTCTGATATGATTTCGCCGCTTAACGTGTCTGTGATTTTTGACGCGTCAACAACAAGTTCAATTCTGCGCCATTCATCCTGAGAATTTATGATTACGATAATATCCTTGCCATCACACTTTTTGCCGAATGCGTCTTTTCCGCAATCGAGGTGCCTCATATACGAAATAACGCCATTTTCCGCAGAAAGAAGTGTGTAAAATCCCGTGCGGAGTGCAGGGGATTCCCCTCGCAGATTGGCAAAAAGACGTGTCTGGCGCAAAATCTCGCTCTCGCCATGCTCCCAGTCCATACACGCGCGGTTGAAAGGGTCGGCATAGCCGAACATCTCATTCTCATCGCCGTAGTACACGCAGGGTGCACCCGGGAGTGTCATCTGAAGTGCGATTGCAAGCACCATTCTGCGTTTTGCAAGGCATTTTTTATCTTCGGGGATTATATAGTCGTGCTGTGCGTTTCTTGTCAGAGTGCGGAAATCGGGACTGCCAGAAAGTACCGTCAGCGCACGCGGAACATCGTGTGACGAAATAAGGTTCATCGCCGTATAAAGAGAGTGAATGGGATAGTTTTCCATCAGCGAATGAAGGCGCATCGAGAAAAGGTGCGCATCGCCGCCTGTCAGGAAGCCTAAAACCGCCTCGCGGAAGACATAGTTCATAACGCTGTCAAGCTCGCTGCCGAATAAAAACTCACGCTTTTCGCCGTAGCTTACCTTGTTTGACGCGTCCTCCCATACTTCGCCCACAAGGAAGGCTTCGGGGTTTTCATCCTTGATTGCAGTGCGCAGAATTTTTATAAATTCGTCGGGAAGTTCATCTGCTACATCAAGGCGCAGTCCGCTGGCTCCGCGGCGGAGCCATTTGCGGATAACGCTGTCCTTTCCGCGCGCAATAAACTGCGTGAAATTTTCGTCAAGCTCGTTAACATTGGGCAGTGTGTCAAAGCCCCACCACGACTCGTATTTTTCGGGGAATTTCGTGAAATTGTACCAACTGAAATAGGGGGAATTTTCGCTCTCGTAAGCGCCGACACTGTCGTAATGCCCGTGCTTGTTGAAATATTTGCTGTCGGCGCCTGTATGACTGAAAACGCCGTCAAGAATTATGCGGATGCCGAGTTTTTTTGCCTCTTTTGAAAGTTTTTCAAAATCCTTCACCGTGCCGAGCGTTTCGTCGGGAATTTCGTAATCGCCCGTGTCGTAGCGATGATTTGAAAAAGCCTTGCCGATGGGGTTTAAATAGATGGCAGTAATGCCGAGTTCTTTAAGATAAGGCAGCTTTTCGCGGATGCCGTCAAAATTTCCGCCGAAAAAATCGTTTGAAAGATATTCTCCGCCAAACTGATCGGGGAGGTAGTAAGGCTCCTCACCCCATTTGCGCTTTATTCCGTGAAAAGGGGTGTCGCCGACGCGGTTAAATCTGTCGGGAAAAATCTGATATATAACTGCATTTTTAACCCAGTCGGGGGTTTTGAAATTTTCGTCAAAAACTGTTATCTGAAAACGGCTTTCGGGAATGGTCTGACAAGTCTCGCCGATTCCTCCGAAGTGGAGAGAGTTATTGCCGTAATAAAGCGTCTCATAGGGCGATTCCACGCGGAAATAGTAAAAGAGTAACTGCGGTTTTTCAGGCGCGGAAAAAGTACATTCAAACATGCATCCGTTATCAATACTGTACGCAAAAGGCATCGGAATTTCGTCTTCTCCGACTATGCAGAACACATCCTTGTAACAGGGAGTGTTTTCCGCAAAAAGACGCAGAGTTATTTCTGTATTTACACTACATGCACCGAAAGGATTTCTGTAGATGAGATTTCCTGAATTGTGCTCGATATACAAGATATACCACCTCACGATATATTATAACCCATTTTGCCCCAAAGGGCAATAAATTTCTTGTAAAACAAGCGCTTTTAATGTATAATAAAAGGAAATGTTATTCTTTTTATTAAAAGAAACAAAATTTTTCCTCTGCGGAGAGGAGAACTATGTTCTTTTGTAACCAAAAGAACCAAAAGTTCCGAGGTTTCGATTCCCCGAACCCAGCGGTTCAAAGACAGAAAATTTACAAAAACAAAACTCACTTTGTTGTAAAAATAGGTGCTTTTATTTTTTGAGCCCCTGCCAGGCCGTTTCAAGGGGTTCGGGGGAAATCGGAATCCCTCGGCGCTTTTCGCCGTTTTGGCGCTCAAAACGGCAATAGGTTCGCTCATCAGCGAAGTTCCCCCTTTTTCAAAAGGTTTATTACAATAAATCATTTCCGGAGGTTTTTATGCCTGATCCCAGATTACTCCTTACCATACCGACATTTTTCGGGACTGAATCAATCCTTGCCCACGAGGTGCGCTCGCTCGGTTATGAAACGAACGAGGTTACTGATGGCAAGGTTACTTTCGAGGGCGATTTAGAGGCAATTGCCCTTGCAAATATAAACATCCGCTCAGGTCAGCGCGTTCTTATAAAATTGGCGCAGTTCCGTGCGACTGCTTTTGAGGAACTTTTCGTCGGAGTCAATAAAATCGCGTGGGAAAACTTTATTCAGAAAGACTGCGCATTCCCCGTCAAGGGAAGCAGCCTTAAGAGTCAGCTTTCAAGCGTTCCTGCCTGCACATCAATCGTGAAAAAGGCGATTGTGAAAAGGCTTTCGGAAAAATACGGAATTAAACAATTTGAAGAAACAGGTCCTATGATGCGTGTGCAGTTTACTCTTATGCGTGATGAGGCAACTATATACCTTGACACAACGGGCGAACCGCTTTACAAGCGCGGCTACCGCGCGCAGGGCGTGCTCGCTCCGATGCGCGAAACACTCGCATTTTCGATGATTGACATTACCCGCTGGCGCGGCGACAGACCATTTCTTGACCCGTTCTGCGGCAGCGGGACAATCCCGATTGAGGCGGCTCTTTACGCAAAGAAAATCGCGCCCGGATTAAACCGCACATTTGTCAGCGAAAAGTGGCGCATTATGGATAAATCGCTTTATCAGGATGCCCGCGAGGAAGCGCGCGAAAACATTGATTGCGACATCGAACCGATTATTTTCGCAAGTGATATTGATAAAGAAGCCGCTAAACTCTCAATGGAAAACGCACGCAGGGCAGGTGTTGATAAATATATAAAATTCTCTGTTTGCGATGCGTCAAAAGCACCGATTTTCAGCGAAAAAGGTGTTATAGTCTGCAACCCTCCGTATGGCGAGCGCCTTATGGATAGCACAAGTTGTGAGGCTCTTTATCGCAAAATAGGAAAGCATTTTTCCGCATTTCCCAACGCAGGAAAATATATCCTCACAAGCCACGAGGGGTTTGAAGAATGTTACGGAAGAAGTGCCGACAAAAAACGAAAACTCTATAACGGTATGCTCAAATGTTACCTTTATCAGTATTTTAAATGATTCATATGAATACCTTGTAACGAGGTGGTTGTATGAACGAAAAAGCGAAAAATATACTGATGAGGGAACTTTATAAAGGTGCGGTTGCGCTTGCGATATTTGTTATCGTTTTTGCAGTCTGCTCCATTTCCCCCGGTATAAAGGAGAGGGTAACTACTATCCTCACAAAAGACACAGACCTTAAAAAAGTGGCATCTCTTTTTACTCAGATAGCAAGGGAGATAGCACCTTTCAGATAGGAGATTGAAATGATTAAAAACCTTGACAAAATTTTCTCTCGCGTGCAGAAGGCTACGCACTACTGCGGCGGCGAACTTAACAGCGTTATAAAAAATCCCGACGAGGTGCAAATCCGCTATGCGTTTGCGTTTCCCGACACTTACGAAGTGGGAATGAGTCATCTCGGTATGAAAATTTTATACCACGTGCTCAATCAGCGCGAGGATACTTATTGCGAACGCGTTTTCGCGCCGTGGATTGATATGGAAGAGGAAATGAGAAAGGAAAACATCCCCCTTTTCTCGAATGAAACCCAGACACCTGTGAAGGAGTTTGATTTCCTCGGCATAACACTTCAGTACGAGATGTGTTATTCAAACATACTCAATATGCTCTCCCTTGCGGATATTCCGCTTCTTGCGAGCGAACGCGGTGAGGATGACCCCTTTGTAAACGGCGGCGGACCCTGCGCTTATAACAGCGAGCCGATTGCAGATTTCTTCGACTTTTTCACAATCGGTGAGGGGGAAGAGGTTATCGGCGAACTGATGGATGCCTTCAAGGAATGGAAAAAAGAAGGCGGAAAGAGAGCCGATTATCTCAAAAAAATTGCGCAGATAGAGGGTATCTATGTTCCGTCGCTGTACGATGTTTGCTATAACGAGGACGGCACTATAAAGAGTATGACGCCAAACTGCCCCGAGGCAAAGGAAAAAATAAGAAAGCGCATTATTTCCGACCTTGACGGCGTAATGTATCCTGATAAATTCATCGTGCCTTTCTGTGACATCGTTCACGACAGGGCAAATATCGAAGTTTTCCGCGGTTGCATCCGCGGTTGCAGATTTTGTCAGGCGGGTATGATTTACCGTCCCGTACGCGAAAAAAGTGCCGATACACTCGTTCGCGATGCGTGCGCACTCATAAACTCTACGGGGTACGAGGAAATGGGGCTTTCAAGCCTTTCTACAAGTGACTACACTGACCTTGAAGCGCTTGCGGACAGGCTCCTTGACCTTACGGAAAAGGAAAAGGTTTCGCTCTCCCTTCCGTCACTTCGCGTGGACAATTTCAGTCTTGACCTTATGGAGCGCGTGCAGAAAGTCAGAAAGAGCGGTCTTACCTTCGCGCCCGAGGCAGGCAGCCAGAGAATGCGCGATGTCATAAATAAAAATGTGTCCGAAGAAGACCTTGTAAAATCGGCAACCCTCGCTTTTGAGGGCGGATGGAACAGCGTAAAGCTCTACTTTATGATTGGACTTCCTTACGAGGA
The DNA here is from genome assembly GCA_964390145.1 of uncultured Oscillospiraceae bacterium. GTDB lineage: Bacteria > Bacillota > Clostridia > UMGS1883 > UMGS1883 > UMGS1883. Next base: position 26,931 of record CAYMHB010000006.1, on the reverse strand, counting down.
ATATGACGATATAAAAGGCATTGCCGCCCTTGCGGAAAAGGTTGTTGATTGCTATTACAACAGCGAAAAAACGAACAAAAGAAGACCTGTCAGCGTAACGCTCAGCGTGGCAAGTTTTGTGCCGAAACCCTTCACCCCTTTCCAGTGGGCGGCGCAGGACAGCATGGAAACACTCTACGAAAAACAACTTTTCTTAAAGGAAAACATCAGGAATCGCAAGATAAGATATAACTATCATCAGAACGATATCAGCGTACTTGAGGGCGTGTTTGCACGCGGGGACAGACGCCTTTCCAAAGTGCTTCTCCGCGCTCATGAGCTTGGCTCTAAACTTGACGGCTGGAATGAATGTTTTGACCTTGAAAAGTGGAAACAGGCTTTCGCGGACTGCGGTATTGATATGAATTTCTATACCCGTGCGCGCAGTTATGACGAAATTCTGCCGTGGGATATCATCGATATCGGTGTATCGCGCGAATTTATGAAAAACGAAAACGAGAAGGCGAAAGAGGCAGCTACAACACCCAACTGCCGCGAAAAATGCAGCGGTTGCGGAGCGGCGGCTCTTTGCAAAACCAAGAAGGGATGTGTGTGCTTTGAATAACAACTACTACCTTCGCTATGAAAAGACCGAAAAGACAAAATATGTCTCGCACCTTGATTTCGTGCGGATGTTCGGCAGAGCGATGCGTCGCGCACATCTTCCGATTGCGTTTTCCGAAGGATTTAACCCTCATCCGCTCCTGACATTTGCGCTTCCCCTCTCGGTAGGATATACAAGTGAATGCGAAATCATTGAAATTGTGCTTTCGGAAGCTGTCGCACCCGAAGAAATTATGGAAAGATTGAACGCAGTTCTGCCCGAAGGCGTGAGAATCCTCTCTGCGTATGTCGGCAAAAGCAATATGAAAAAACTTGACGTCGCACATTACGAGGTTTATCCCGAAAAAACACCTGCAGGGATTCTTGATTTCCTTTTAATGAAGGAGATTTTCATTGAAAAGAAAACAAAAAGCGGAATAAAGGAAGTAGACATCCGCCCCGATATCAAGGATATCAAGGTTGGACTTGGTAAAATTGAAATGATACTTTCCGCCGGCAGTCGCGCAAATTTAAAGCCCGAGGTTGTTATATCCGCGATGAATAAGTATATTGACGGTTATGAAAGCGGAAATTGCAAATACCACAGAAAACAAATTTTTGATGCAGAAATGAATGTGATTTAAGTGAAAAAGCAGAGCTTTCTTCACGGTGCGGCGATACTTGCCGTCGCATCCGTACTATGCAAAATAATGAGTGCGGCGCTTAAAATACCGCTTGACCAACTGTATCTTCATGAGGAAGGTATCGGCATTTATCAGAGCGCGTACTCCATTTATAATGTGTTCCTTGCGTTCTGCGTGACGGGTATTCCGATTGCGCTTTCAAGCCTTATCGCAGGAAAAGATGACGAGGAAGCGGCAACTCTTACCCGCTCTACGGCAGTTGTTGTATCGCTTTTCGGCGTTTTAGCAGCGGTGATGCTTTTTGCTTTTGCAATCCCGATTGCGAAAGTTCTCTCCGGCGGCGGAGAGGCGGTTTGCGCCCCTGCGCTTATGACTCTTTCTCCCGCACTTCTGGTTATGGGTGTAATCAGCTCAAGAAAGGGTTTTTTTCAGGGGAAAAGCGTTATGACACCTTCGGCAGCAGGGCAACTCGGCGAATCACTTGCCAAGGTTGTTCTTGGCATCGGTTTATGCGCCGTTTTCGTAAAATATGGCATATCTTACGGTGCGGCAGGCGCGATTGCAGGCGTAACGGTTGGCGCATTTGTTCAGGCGATTGTGCTCCAGATTTTCTACGCCCGCACAAACAGAGTGCGCGGCACATTCTCGGCAAAGAAAGCGTTTTCGGTGATTAAAATATCAATCCCCATGACGCTTGGCGCGTTTGGTTTTACGGCAGTAATGCTCCTCGATTCACTCCTTGTGCCCAAACTTCTCGCAGGTGTCGGCAATGAGCTTCCGACAAGGCTTAAAATGATGGGTTACCTTACCCGTTCAATTACGATTTATAATCTTCCTGCGACGATTATTTCGGCATTTACTGCAAGTGCCGTACCCGCCCTCGCTTATTCCAGGGCAAAAGGCGACAAACTCGGGGAAAACTGCGTCCGTGCAATAAAACTTGTTTTCCTTGCGTCGCTTCCGTGTGCGCTCGGAATGATTCTTTTCAGCAGCGAGCTTTTTACATTTATATATTCATCGGCAAATTATTCATCACTCCTCGCACTTTCAGGTGTAATGGTTATAATTATGCCTTATGTACAGACCACAACGGCGATGCTTCAGACAATGGGAAATATGTGGAAGCCGATTTTCTCCACGGTTGGCGCCGTTGTGCTGAAAGCAATTTTAAATGTTGTGTTCGTCCGTGCGTTTGGAATTTCAGGTGCACCGATTGCGACAATCGCGGCGTTTACTGTTGCGTTTATCATAAATACAGTGTGGCTTATAAAAATTACAAAGATGAAGGGCGCATTAAGAGAGGTTTCTAAAATTTTATTGTGTGCAGTAATTTCCTGCGGCGGCGCGTGGGTTTTATATAGCTTTATCCGTACCACATGGGCGTTTCTTGGATGTCTTGCCATTGCGGTTGTGGTGTATTTCGCGCTTGTTTTTGCGCTCGGGTGTATAACAAAAGCCGAAATTCTGGGAAAGGAATAATAAAATGCAGAAGAAAGATTTTTACGAATTTTGCGATATAATTGAAAAACTCCGCTCCCCCGGCGGATGCCCGTGGGACCGCGAGCAGACTCATAAGTCGCTCAAAAAACATCTTATCGAAGAAGCGTACGAGGCGGCGGACGCCATTGAGGACGGCGACTGTAATGCTATAGCGGACGAGCTTGGCGATGTGCTTTTGCAGATAGTAATGCACGCCCAGATAGGTAAGGAGGAGGGCACATTTGACATAAATGATGTAACAGACCTCGTTTCAAGGAAGATGATTGAGCGACATCCGCATGTGTTCGGCGATGTAAGCGTCAAAAACAGCGAAGAAGTGCTTGATAACTGGGAAGAAATAAAGAAGGCACAGCGCGGACAGAAAACCGTTTATGAGGCAATGGAGTCCGTGACGAAATCACTCCCCGCACTTTCCAGAACACAAAAAATTATAGGAAAAGCCGTAAAGGGCAATCTGTATAAAACTAAGGAAGAAACTGCGGTAAATGAGGACGAGCTCGGACAAAAACTCTTTGAACTTTGCGCTCTTGCTTACAATAGCGGAATAGACGCGGAGGAGAGCCTTATCGCATATACAAAAAAATTTATCAAAAATTTTAACAAAATTGAAGAAAACACTTGAATATAGCGGAAAATTATGTTATTATGGACTAGACGAATACTGCGAGGAAATCGCAGAATTTTATAAATTACAATCTTTAAGGAGGAAATACCATGAATAAGACAGAACTTATTGCAGCTATCGCAGCAAAGGCTGAACTTTCAAAGAAGGATGCTGAAAAGGCTCTCAACGCTTTCGTTGGTACAGTTGAAGAGACACTTAAGAAGGGAGACAAGATTCAGCTCGTAGGCTTCGGTACATTCGAAGTTAGAGAAAGAGCAGCTCGCGAATGCATCAACCCCCAGACAAAGGCTAAGGTTAAGGTTGCTGCTACAAAGGTTCCCGCATTCAAGGCTGGCGCAGCTCTCAAGACACTCGTTAAATAATTGACTTAAAAATAAAACGGAGGATCCTAATGCGGGATTCTCCGTTTTTTCGTTTTTTAAGGTCGTGATAAAGCAGCACCGAACACAAAACGCGAATATATGTGATTTAGATATTTCTTTTATAAAGCTCTGTTATCAATATTCCTTTGATTGATTAAAGCAGGAATCCGAAAGCGGATTCCTCAGACTGTCGAAAAAGTCGGTCAAGCGCAAGCAAAATATAAAAATAAATATTTTTTTGCAGGGTTTGAAAATTTTCGATAAACTGATAAAAACAAAAAACCACTATCAACCACATAATAAAAAGCCCTGAAAATTGCAATTTTCAGGGCTTTTGCTTGCTTTCGTTCAACACGCCCTCTACCGTACCCTCGTACGCCGACGAGTTCGTGTTGAACAAATTTACCTTCCTTTTTCCTCGTCTTCCAGCGTGCCGATAGGTTTATCGACACGCTGAGGAATCCGAAAGCGGATTCCTGCTTTTTATTTTTTAAGGAATGGAATTTGTTCCCAGACAAATGGGGGAATGGAATATATTACAAGTATCGCTATAATAACAAATGCAATTGTAACAAAAACTTTTTTAACCGCACCGTTAAACTTGCCCTTCATTCTGAGCGTGTAATAAAACTGTGCCATAACAAATGCCGCCGCAAGTGCCACATAATTTATGGGGTATGATCTTGCCGCATCCGCAAACAAAAGAACTGTCGTGCTGAAAAATACGAAGATGCACATTGCGCAATAAAGGAAGAATCCCTTTTTTTCTTTATATGCACTCCACGCTGCACAAGCCATTGCACCACAAAGTGAAGTCCAGCGAAGAAGTGATATAAGAGATATAGCACCGTTTACTGTCAATGAAGAAGCTGCCATTTTCTGTATAAATAAAAGAAGAATTGCATATGAAATTGTAACCGAGGAGAAGAAGACGAGTTTGTTGCCAAGTCTTTCCTTTTCCTGCCTGGTAATTTTGTTTCTCATTTTATCCCTCCGAGAAGACATTTGTCTCGTGTGACCTACTCCGTATATTGTACTATACAGAGGGAAAAAAGTCAATATCTTTGAGGAAAATGGTCGTAAAAATGATAAAGAATTTTGCTCAGCAGTGCGTCCATACCGCTGAAATCCATAGCGTCTATATAGTATTTTTCCAAATCGTCGTGGAGCGTTTTTGCCTCTTTGACACACTCTGCCGCATTGGGGAGAATTTCCTTCGCCAGAGAAAGTCTCTTTTCAAGATGGGGCTTAAGGGGAAGAGTCTTATAAAATCTGTCTGCATCGATGTTTTCCCCGCCCGTAAATTCCAGAAAACTGTTCTGAGTAACTATCGCGACACCGCTTTTGGGAAAGAGCAGGTGGTCGCATTTGCCATCTATAATACTGCAGGGGCAGTATATGACTTCCTGATTTTCCTCGCGTGAAAAAAGACGGATTTTAGAAAGAATATAATCCGCAGCCGCGCCGAATTTGTCGCAAAGAACATAAACCTTGTCGCAAAGCGAAAACGCGGTTTTATCAAAAAATACAATTTCTCCCACGCTGACAGCACTCAAAAGGCGCGTTTTTTCGCATCCTGTATCTTTTGAGAATGCCTCGTTCATTATTTTGTGTGCAAACGAATCTGCCTTTTCGCGGTCTATGAATTTTTCGGCATAACTCATATTTTCGCAAAGCAGCGCCGCCGCCGATTTTATATATGACGTTGCGCCCTTGTGACAATCGGAAATTTTTTCGGCAAGAGGGGTTATTTCTTCCTTTTTGCTGCGCAGTTTCCGCATATCCCACAAATCGCCCGTGTACATAATGTGGCTGTTCACTCCGGCGAGGTGAGGGTCCGTAACGTGCGGAGCAGTTCCGTCCATAATGGCAAATTTTTGCGTATGGTCAATGACGGCGTCAAGCGAGTGAGGGTCTGACGCGCACGGGATAAGTTCGATTTCGTGTGCGCGCGCGTCTGCGAATTTCAGCACTCTTTTCATAAGTGAGGATTTGCCGCTTCCTGCGCCGCCCTTTAAAATAAGCAGCTGCAAGTCTTGTCCTTGCAGCTGCTCAAAGTAAGATTTAAATCCAATATTTGAATTAGCACCGAGAAAGAATTTAATATTTTTCATAACATCATCTCCTGTTTTATATTATATGCGCAGGAGATGAGTTTATGTTACCTTAAAAAATTACTGTGCCTTAGATACTGTTGCGATACCTGCGTCTTTATCCCACGCAACTTTAACGCCGAGCATACGCTCAACAACATCACTTGTTACAAGAGTTCTGCTTTCAACAAGAACGGGAGCTTTTTCGGGCACGTATTCAATGCCGTTTGAGAAAATCTTTGAATTTCCGATCTGAAGTGATGAAAGGATTCCGTCAACGCTTACAAAAACGCTCTTTGTGTCGCCGTCCCATGCAACTGTTGCGCCAAGCTTTTCGGCAACGAATCTCAAGGGAATGTAAAGAGTATCCTCTTCAACGAGGGGTGCGCGGTCAAACTCAACCTTTTCGTCAATAACGATGACTGAAACCTCCTGTGCAAAAACGCTTGTTACCGCAAAAATCATAACCATTGAAAGTAATAATGCAACTAACTTTTTCATATTCCTTCTACCTCCGTAATTTCATTTTTTTCTTCCTCGAAATTTTTTGTGCTATCTATATTGCCGCCGTCCTCGGGAGGGGCAATTTCTTCAAAAGAGGGCACTTCTTCGCTCTCCGTTGAAACTTCTTCGGGGTTGGTGGAAAGTGAGTAAAATCTGCGTCCGTCATCGGTATTTACATACCAGACTACTTTGCCGCCAACATCTATCGGCACACAACTGCGTGATAACTGTGCTCGAACAGTACTGGTTGCGCCGACCTGATTTCCGCCCTTATCAATAAACGCATAGGCAACGGTGTTGCTTTCGTCACCAAAATCGCTAAACTGCTGCCAGATTGCCATAAAGGAGCCGTCATCAAGTTTTACAAGATAAGGTGCGCTGCCTGTAAGTGCCGCCCCTGTGTAACGGGCGAGACAGGTGTGGCGCATTTCCCATGTGTTTTTGTCTGTATATAAAAGGTAAATGTCGCGGTTTTCACGCTCAATACCCTCGATATTTACGCTGTTATACCCTGTCGGGAGAAAATGGTCAATACTGCTTATTCCTACAAGGTACCCTGTTTCAGAAACTTCAAATCCGCCAATCATTGTGCCTGTGCAGTTTGCCGCAAGAGGTCCGCCGATGTTGAAAAGACTCTGCGTTTTTACCACCTTACCGACGCTGTCAAGCTCCTGCAAAAATACTGCGCGAAGCGGTGCAGCATCGGAAAGTGTTGCCGTTATGATTTTTCCGTCATCCACCTCGACAAATTCGCTCAGCGCGTGGCTTGTGTGATTGTACTGGAATTTGCCAAGCATATTTGTAACGCGCCATGTGTGCTTGTCAATAATTACTGTAAGCTGTGTCTGCGGACGCGCTCCGTTTTCGTCACGGTAACCGCTGCGCGAAGTGTGAAGGACAAGATAATTATCGTCCTCACTCATATCAGCGCCCGACGCGTCAAACGGAATGGCTGTCTTGCAGTTGTTTATTGAAACTTCGCCCAATTTTATAAACTTTTTGTCATAAATGACAATCTTTATTACCTCGCGAGAGGGGTCGTCGAGAAGGTTTTCCTGACCGAATGCGATGTAGTTGTAATCTTTGCCCACATAAAGAGCACCGAAAATGGGAAGCTCCTTTTTAATGGCAAACGACGAGAGAAGATTAAAATCGCTGTCGTATGTTTCAAGATTTATATGCTCCCCAACCTCAACCGCGGTCAGAGTGCCGTCAGCATTTTCTATAAGATGGCTTTTTCTCGGCTCATCCCAGCGGGCGGTAGTTTCGTCCTTTGTAATAACGCTGTTTTGTGCATCCAGCCCTCTTTTTGCGTTTTTCGATGTAACGGGGGAGTAACCCTTCTCCTCAACATATACATTTACTGTGCGCTCTTCCTCGCTCCAGATATATGTTCCGCACAATTTTGCAAGGTCGTCAGAATACACGCAGGTAAATCCGCCGATGTTGAAACTTTCAAGCTCGTTTCCGCCGAAAACCGTTCTGATATCGGTATAAAGCACATCCATAACAGGTGTGCCGACCCCTTTGTCCGTAAACGCCGTGTCAAAATGAAAATAGTCACGACCGCCTGTGCCGAAAATATCACTGTCAGCAATGGTAAGTGTTCGGGTTGTATCGTCATAACTTACGCCGAAGGGGAGGGATTTCGCATTTAAATTTTCAACAACGACTGCGGTACGTCCTGCTATGTTGAAGGAAGGAACGCGGATGCCGTTGATATATGTCACTATATCCGTGGCGAGAACCTTGCCTGTTTTATCGCCGATTTTATAGGCAAAAACATTCTGCCCAAACGAAAAACAAACGAGAAGCAGCAGGGAAACTGCTTTTTTAAGACTGCGCATATTATCACCTCGTTTTGCAATCATAACAATTTTATCACAAAACAGGGGGACATTCAATCCTTTTATGAAATTTAATATATGGAAGAGAAACTTGACTTGTATATGAAAAGGTGATAAAATTAAGAAAATTGGGATGGCATCCCTTTCGGTTATAATGAAAGTGAGAGATTGCTGTGAGTTATGCAGATATACTGTTCAAAAAAAATTGCGAAGATATATTAAATAACGGTTTTTCGGATGAACTTTTAGACGTGCGCCCCACTTGGCCCGATGGTCAGAAGGCACATACCGTTAAAAAGTTCTGCATTGTGAACCGCTATGATTTAAGCGAGGAGTTTCCCGTAATAACACTTCGCAGAACTTTTCTCAAGGCCGCTGTCGATGAACTTTTGTGGATATGGCAGAAAAAGAGCAACAATGTAGGCGACCTTAATACCCGCATCTGGGATGCATGGGCAGATGAGAGCGGCTCTATCGGTAAGGCATACGGCTATCAGCTCGGCGTAAAGCATCAGTATAAGGAAGGTATGTTTGATCAGGTGGACCGTGTGCTCTTTGACCTGAAGAATAATCCGCAGAGCAGACGTATAATGACAAACATTTATAATCATCAGGATTTAAATGAAATGGGTCTTTATCCGTGTGCATATTCAATGACTTTCAATGTGAGCGGAAACACCCTTAACGCGATACTCAATCAGCGTTCACAGGATATGCTGACGGCAAACAACTGGAATGTATGTCAGTACGCGGTACTTGTGCATATGCTTGCGCAGGTAAACGGACTTAAGGTGGGCGAGCTTGTTCATGTTATTGCCGATGCGCACATTTACGACCGTCACATCCCGATTGTTGAGGAAATTTTGTCGAAAACTCCCTACGATGCACCCACATTCAGAATGGATACATCAATTAAGGATTTCTATAAATTCACAACCGACAGCTTCTGGTTTGAAGATTACAAGTTCCACACACTCGACACGAAAATACCCGTTGCAATTTGAGGTAATTTAATATGAAAATGATAGTTTGCGTTTCCAAAGATTTCGGAATCGGTTACAAGGGGGATTTGCTTTTCTCGCTCCCTCCCGATATGAAGTTTTTCCGCGAGCAGACAAAAGAAAAGGTCGTAATCATGGGTCGCGGAACTCTCGATTCTTTCCCCAATGGGGCACCGCTTAAAAACAGAGTGAATATTGTTCTGACCCGAGATGAAAATTTTGCCCGCGAAGGTACGGAGGTTTTTCACTCGAAAGAAGAAATCCTTGAATATGTGAAAAAATTCCCCACGGACGATGTTTTTGTCATCGGCGGCGGACAAATTTATGAAATGTTCAAGGATGATTGCAGTGAAGCTCTTGTAACCAAGGTTAAAAAGAGCGTGCCTTGTGACACATACTTTTTTGATATCGATAAAGACTGTAGGTGGGAACTTCGTGAAGAGAGCGAGCTTATGGAACATGAAGGAACGGAATTTTCATTTTGCACATACAACAAAAAATAAAAATATTTTTTGAAAGGCGGAGTTTTATGTTCTGTCCAAAATGCGGAAAAATAAATCCTGACAATAGTGAAATATGCAGCGGATGCAATGCTCCTCTGCACGATGAAAATGAAAAGAGTGCCCCCGCAAAAAAGACGAATTGGGGCAGAATTTTGCTTGTGGTTGCAATTATAGTAATCGCGGCAGTAGTAGTGACGCTTGTGATCAACGGATGCGGAAGTACTAAAATCCCTGAGGAAACTATGACATTTTGATTGGGGAGCGCACGGACAATTTGCTCCCATGTACTTTGAGAAGGTGGTTTTTTGAAAAAAATAAAAGGCTTCTTTTCTTTTTTGAAAAGAGTTCTTGATAATCAGCCGCTTTTGTTTTTTGCGGTTTTAAGTATCCTTGAAAACTTTGCAATAGAAAGCCTGAGCAGACATTCTGTCGGAAAAGGATTACAGCACATTCTTTCAAATCCTGTAGTGTTTTTCTATAACTCGCTTATAATTTTGCTCACAATTTCGTTTGCTTTGCTTTTCAGACGCCGTCTTTTCGGCGTGGTAATTCTTTCTGCACCATGGCTTATATGCGGTATTGTTAACGGCATTGTTTTAAGCTTCCGCGTAACGCCTCTCGGCGCGATTGATTTCCAGATAGTAAAGCTCAGCCTTATAATCATGTACCTTTCGCAGTGGCAGAGAATACTTTTGTATATCTCGGTTGGTGTAGGTGTGCTCGCGATTATAGCGCTTTGGATATTAGGTCCGAAAATCAGCGGAAAAATCTATTACGGAAGAAATGTTGCTTCGATTATAGGTATCGGTGTAGCGGTTGCAATTACATCTACCGTAGCGCATAATATCAAGGCGGTAAGCTCTGATTTTGGCAATCTTGTCGGTGCGTATAATAACTATGGATTCGTTTACTGCTTCTCCAGCAGTATGATTGATACGGGAATAAACAAACCTGATGACTACGGAGAGAAAAAGATGCAGGAAATCCTGTCTCAATTCCCCGAAACAAATAATACGGATGAAATGGTAAAACCGGATATCGTATTGATTCAGCTTGAATCGTTTCTGGACCCCAAGACCATTCGTGATATGACATTCTCGGACGACCCTGCGCCGATTCATACGTATCTCAGGGAAAATTTCTCAACAGGATATCTTTCAGTGCCTTCCTTTGGCGGCGGTACAGCCAATACCGAGTTTGAGGTTCTGACAGGAATAAATCTTGATAATTTCGGACCGGGGGAATATCCTTACAAGACCATTATGCTTGAGGAAACTTGTGAATCGATAGCATACAACCTCAAGGAAAACGGATACAGCGCACATGCAATTCATAATCATACCGGTAATTTCTATGACCGAGACAAGGTTTATCCCCGAATGGGATTTGACTCTTTCCAGTCGAAAGAATATATGTACGGATTTGAGACAACTCCATACGGCTGGTGTAAGGATAAGGTACTGACCGAGGAAATTATGACGGCGCTTACCTATACTGACGAGGAAAACGGAGTAACAGCGGAAAATCCACGTTTTGTATGGACAGTTTCAGTTCAGGGACACGGTGCATACCCCTCTGAACCTATTTCCGGAAGTGACAATGTTATTCAGATAGAATGTGACAGGTTCAACGAAAAAGAACTTTGCGCGCTTGAATACTATATAAATCAGATATGGGAAATGGATATGTTCCTTGGAAGCCTTATATCCGCGCTTGAAAACCGTGACAGACCTACGCTTGTTATAGCATACGGCGACCATCTGCCGTCGATTGGTCTTGACGGCGATGACCTCACCACGGGAGATGCATACCTTACGGAGTATGTAACGTGGAACAACTTTGGACTTGAGAAGACAGACAAGGATTTAAGAACTTATGAACTGTCAAGCGAAATTCTTAAAACTCTGGGATTCAACAACGGAAATGTTACAAAACTTCATCAATACAAAAGTTCGGAGGGTTCAACCCTTGACGAAAAGGAATATCAGGAGCAGATAGCATACCTTGCGTATGATATGCTTTACGGAGATAACCTTCAGTTCGGTGGTGAAAAGCCCTATAATAAAGAGGATATGAGAATGGGAACATTGCCCATCACGCTCGATTCAATCAAGGTTATAGGCAACAACATCTATGTTCAGGGACAGGGATTTACCGAAAAGAGTAAAATATTCATAAACGGTGAAAAGCTTAATACCACGATGCTCAGCCAGTATTCGCTTATGTCAACGAATAAGAAAATCAAGGAAGGGGACAAGATAACGGTCGGACAGTCCTCAAGTAAGAGAGAGGTCCTCAGTTACTCTGACCCGATTGTTTACAGTGAGAGTGAGCATTTGATACCGATTGATGAGACGGGCGATTTCAGCGCAGAACGTTCATCGGCGGAATAAATTCGAAATCTAAAATGCGAAATGATGGTAGGAATCCGTACACAATGTACGGATTCCTTTTTTGATGCCAATGAACTATACACAAACCTTACCTCTCGACGTACCTTTGTACGCCTTCGGGATATCCTTCGGAATTCGGTTTGTGCATTCTGCATCTGAACTTACCCGTCTTTATTCACGGGTTTTGATGAGACGGGCGATTTCAGCGCAAGTTAAAAACAACAAAAGACGACATTTTACAGAATGTCGTCTTTTTTCAATCCCTTCGAACTTCGAATTTCGAACTCCGCATTTAATTAAATTTCCGAAATATCGTACGGTGTACTCTGATATACGAAATAGTTAAGCCAGTTTGAATAAATGAGGTTTGCGTGCGAGCGCCATGTAACAAGAGGCTCTTTCGTGGGGTCATCGTCGGGGAAATAATTTTCAGGAACGGCAGGATTCAGCCCTGCGTTCACATCGCGGATATATTCTTTGTTAAGAGTTTGTGCATCATACTCGCTGTGACCGGTGATGAAAATCTGCTTTCCGTTTTTCGTGGAAGCGGCATAAAGCCCCGCCTTTTCGGACACAGCAAGGATTTTTATGCCCTTGCATTTCTTAACGTCCTCAATCCTCACTGTTGTATGTCTTGAATGAGGCACCATAAACACATCGTCAAATCCGCGAAGAAGCATTGACTGTTTATAAACAGCCTTGTGCGGATAAACGCCGGAAAGCTTCTCGGGAAGCGGGATTTTCGGAATACCGTAATGGTAATACATCGCCGCCTGTGCACCCCAGCAAATGTGGAAAGTTGAGTGAACGTTTGCCTTTGTCCATTCCATAATGGTACACAGCTCTTCCCAATAGTCAACCTCTTCAAACTCCATTTTTTCAACGGGAGCGCCCGTTATCACGAAACCGTCAAACTTCATATCCCTGATTTCGTCAAACGTTTTGTAAAAGGCGAGCATATGGTCCTCGGAAACGTTTTTTGACTTGTGTGTGCTCATCTGCACAAGCGTAATTTCAACCTGAAGCGGAGTATTGCCAAGAAGTCTTGCCAGCTGAGTTTCCGTCTCAATTTTTGTAGGCATCAGATTCAATATGCCGATGCGAAGCGGACGGATATCCTGCGTCATAGCGCGCTTTTCGGTCATTACGAATATATTTTCATCGGCGAGAATTTTCGCCGCGGGGAGTTTGTCGGGGATTTTAATAGGCATTATATCACCTCGGGAAAAAGATTAGATTCTTTCAAGCGCCTGCTTAATGTCTGCGATGATGTCGTCCTTATCCTCAATACCGCATGAGAAACGGATAAGGTCAGGAGAAACGCCTGCTGCACGGAGCTCATCGTCGTTCATCTGGCGATGAGTAGCGCTTGCAGGGTGAAGACAACAGGTCTTGGAGTCTGCAACGTGTGTTTCGATTGATGCTAGACGGAGATTCTTCATAAACTCTTCCGCTGCGGTTCTTCCGCCCTTTACACCGAAGGAAATAACACCGCAGGAGCCGTTTGGAAGATACTTTTTGCCAAGCTCGTAGCACTTATCCTCGGGAAGTCCGCAGTAGCGTACCCACTCGATTTTCTCGTGGTTTTTAACATATTCTGCAACTGCCTGTGCGTTTTCGTTGTGGCGCTTCATACGAAGCTCGAGACTTTCGAGACCAAGGTTTATAAGGTAAGCATTCTGCGGTGACTGGATAGAACCGAGGTCACGCATAAGCTGAACTGTTGCCTTGGTGATATATGCACCTTCGATGCCGAATTTTTCGGTATATGTCACGCCGTGATAGCTATCGTCGGGAGTGCAGAGCCCGCGGAACTTGTCAGGATATTTTGTCCAGTCGAACTTACCCGAGTCAACGATACATCCGCCAACGCCGCTTGCGTGACCGTCCATATACTTTGATGTGGAATGAGTAACAATATCTGCGCCCCATTCAAAAGGACGGCAGTTAATGGGAGTAGCAAAGGTGTTGTCGATAATAAGCGGAACACCGTGAGCGTGTGCGGCCTTCGCAAACTTTTCGATATCAAGCACGTCCAGCGCGGGATTTGCGATAGTTTCGCCGAAAACTGCCTTGGTATTGGGACGGAACGCTGCGTCAAGCTCTTCCTTTGTGCAGTCGGGCGCAACAAAAGTGAACTCGATGCCCATACGCTTCATTGTAACGGCGAAAAGATTATATGTACCGCCGTAAATTGCAGACGAAGAAACAACGTGGTCGCCGCAGGACGCGATGTTGAATACGCTGTAGAAGGACGCCGCCTGACCGCTTGATGTAAGCATTGCCGCCGTGCCGCCTTCAAGAGCTGCTATTCTTGCTGCAACGCAGTCATTGGTGGGATTCTGGAGCCTGCTGTAAAAATATCCCGAAGCTTCAAGGTCAAAAAGCTTACCCATAGCCTCGCTTGTATCATATTTGAATGTGGTGCTCTGGTAAATGGGAATCTGTCTGGGCTCACCGTTTTTGGGAGTATAGCCCGCATGGATACATTTTGTGCCTGTCTTGTAGTCTTTCATAGTTTATACCTCTCTTAATGGAAAAATTGCTATTATATAATATTATTAGTATACCATTTTCCGAAATGCTTTGTCAATCGTAATGGAAAAAAACAAAACAGGCACCCACATAATGTGGATGCCTGTCTTCTTGGCGTGCTTGAAGGGATTCGAACCCCTGACCCTTTGGTTCGTAGCCAAATACTCTATCCAACTGAGCTACAAGCACATATTTCAAATGCACTGACTATGATAACACACATTTTTTTAAAATGCAAGTGTTATTTTATTTTTTTTCAAAAAATCGTAAAAATACCCATACACTTGACAAAAGAAAAATATATGCTATAATGTAGCCGTAGTAATATGTACTGCAAATTTTTACAATTTTAAAGGAGTGATTGTCCTAATGGACGGGCGAAGTTTGCCGATTTTTGTATTGATTCTGATGGTGCTGATTGCACTCAGTGCGTATTTTTCCGCATCAGAGACAGCGTTCTCAACTTACAACAAGATGAGAATGAAGAGCGAAGCCGAAGATAAAAAAGGGAAGAAGGCGCGCCGTGTTCTCGAACTTGGCGAAAATTACGAGAAACTTATTTCAACGATACTTATAGGTAACAACATTGTCAACATACTGGCAACATCTATCGCAACAGTGCTTTTTGCGGAACTTTTGGGAGATGCCCTTGGCGCCACGATTTCCACAGTTGTAATGACACTTGCAATTCTTATTTTTGGTGAAATTACACCCAAAACAGTTGCAAAGCGAGTTGCCGACAAATTATCAAAAAAAGTTGTAAGCAGCCTTGGTTTTCTTACATGGCTTCTGACACCGCTTACTTTCATATTTAATTTATGGCAGAAATTTGTCCTCTCTTTCCTCAAAGATGACGGCGAAGTGTCCGTCACCGAAGAAGAAATCATAACAGTTGTTGAAGAAGCGGCTGAGGACGGCGAAATCGACGAGCAGGAAAGCGAGCTTATCAAAAATGTTATCAAGTTCAGCGACCTTGATGTCAATGACATCCTGACACCCCGTGTTGACGTTGCTGCTGTTGATATAGAATGGAACCGCGAACGTATTGCGCAGGTATTTGCTGATACTGAATTT
Organism: uncultured Oscillospiraceae bacterium; assembly: GCA_964390145.1. Taxonomy (GTDB): domain Bacteria; phylum Bacillota; class Clostridia; order UMGS1883; family UMGS1883; genus UMGS1883. Next base: position 11,268 of record CAYMHB010000006.1, on the reverse strand, counting down.
TCAAGACTTCCCATCTACGAGGAAAACATCGATAATATTTTGGGCATCCTGTATCAGAAGGATTTCTTCAACCACGCAGATTTGCCCGTGGCAGAGCTTGTAAAGCCTGTTAAGTTTACCTTCTCATCAATGAAGATTTCAAGACTTCTGAAACTTTTTCAGGAAACAAAGTGCCATATGGTAGTTGTTAAGGATGAGTACGGCGGAACAGAAGGTATAGTAACACTCGAGGACGTTATCGAATCACTCGTAGGTGAAATCTATGACGAGCATGACGAGGTTGTTGAGGATATCATCAAGATTGCCGACGACAAATACCGTGTGCTCGGAAGTACAAGCATCGACAAATTCCTCGAAACCTTCGAGCTTGAGCTTGAAGAGGAGGACGACGATTCAGACATCACAACCGTCAGCGGCTTTGCTGCTCATAATCTGGAAAAAATTCCTGATGAGGGCGATGTGCTTGAACATGAAAATCTTAAAATTACTATTACAAAGACAGACAGCAACCGTGTGTTGGAAGCTGTAGTGCAGGTCTTCCCCAAGGAAGAAGAAACTGAAGAATAAGTATGAAACAAACTACACAAGGGGAAAATACGTTGTATTTTCCCCTTTTTACTAGATGCAGACAAAGAGGTGTTTTTATGAAAAGGCTATTGGGATTTATCATCGAAGTTATCAGAAAAAGCCTGAAGGACAAAATTGACATCCACTCGGCAAATGTTGCGTTTTTCGTGACAATTTCATTCGTCCCGTTCATCATGCTTCTTATGAGTATAGTGCGGTTTTTTCCTGTCGAGGAAGCAAATGTTATGCGTGAAATCGTTTCGGTTTTTCCCGAGGGCGCCCGTTCTACAGTGGCGGCACTGGTGTCCGAATCTTACGAAAAAAGCGGAGTTGCACTTATCTCTATTGCTGCGATATCCACTCTGTGGGCGGCATCTATCGGTGTTCACGCGCTTGTAACGGGACTTAACCTCATTTTCAACGAGCATGAAACGCGAAACATTTTCCTGCTTCGTCTTATGAGTATGATTTACACTCTCCTTCTTATGGTGCTGCTTCTTTCATGTTTGATATTCTTTGTTTTTGGCAATACTATTATCAGCTGGCTTTCGGGATTTGTTCCGTGGATGTTTGAAATTGCGCCGCTGTTTATGAGCTTGCGCATAGCGGTCGGTGTTGTAGTGCTTTCATTATTTTTCGTTACTATGTACACTGTGATTCCTGCCAGAAAGACCAGATTTTATATTCAGATTCCCGGAGCACTTTTAAGCGCAATCGGCTGGATTGGATTTTCGGGAATTTTCTCTCATTATTACGGGAATATAGCAAACTTTTCATATCTTTACAGCAGTTTGTCGGCGATTGTATTTTTTATGTTGTGGCTGTTTTTCTGTATATATATTCTTTTTATCGGTGCAGAGGTTAACCGCTGTATAGAGGAAAGAATGGAGCGCGCTGCTCTCCTGAGTACAGAAAGAGCGAACTAAAATTTTTTAAAAATAACTCTTTGACAAAAATTTCAAAAGGTGCTATAATAGAGTCGTCAGTAGTGTCGGAATTTTCAGGACGGAGGCGTACCATGTACAAAATCGGTGACAGCGTTGTGTATCCTATGCATGGCGCAGGTATCATTGAGGACATTGAGCAGAAGGAAATTTTGGGAAAACAACAGTCGTACTATGTTATCCGTATGCCTATTGGCGATATGAAGGTAATGGTTCCCACCGAAAACGCGCAGGGTGTTGGTGTGCGCGACGTCATCGGAAAGAAAGACGCAGAAAAGGTTATGAAGGTTTTTCGCGAATCTGAAACGGACGTTATACAGAACTGGAACAAGCGTTATCGTGACAATATGGTAAAAATCAAAAGCGGCGATGTTTTTGAGGTTGCTACAGTTGTGAAGAGTCTGATGCTCCGCGACCGTGAAAAAGGACTTTCAACAGGCGAGCGGAAAATGCTTTCCAACGCAAAACAAATTTTAATAAGCGAAATTGTAGTGGCTACTGGAATTGACCATAAAAGTATTGAGGAAAAACTCTACGGAATGGTTGATGAGGAGCTTTCTCAGGGATAATACAGGCCATTAACTGATGTTAATGGCTTTTTGATTTGGGTGATTTACTATGTATGATAATAAAACCGTTTCGGCAGTAATAGTTGCCGCAGGGAAAAGTACGCGCATGGGGCAGAACAAAATACTTATGAAGATTCTTGGAAAAAGCGTGCTCGTACATACTGTGGAGGCGATTTCAAAAGCAAATATTTGTGACGAAATTATTGTCGTGGCAAGCAGGGAAAACATCGGTGCTTTTGAAAAAGAATTTGAAAAATATGAAAACATTTCACTTGTTGAGGGTGGCGAAACCCGCGGGGAAAGCGCATATAACGGTATCTGCGCAGCAAACGGTGAGTATGTGCTTATTCACGACGGGGCAAGACCGCTTGTGACGGATGAAATCATAAAAAACACCGTAGAAACTGCACTTGAAACAGGTGCGGCGGCGGCAGGCGTTGTGCCGAAGGATACAATCAAGGTTGTTTCCGACGAAAACATAATCGAAAGTACGGTTGACAGAAAATCTGCCATTTTGATACAGACACCGCAGGTGTTTGAAAAAGAGGATATCAAGTCGGCATATGAAAAATTCGGCTTTGCAGAAACCGACGACTGTGCACTGATGGAAAAAGCGGGGAAGAAGATAGCAGTGACAGAGGGTAGCTATGAAAATATCAAGCTGACCACAACAGAAGATATTTTTACCGCAACACAGATTATGGGCGGAGGAAAGACTATGCGAATCGGAACAGGATTTGATACACATAAACTTATTGAGGGACGCGACCTCATCATCGGTGGGGTGAAAATCCCGCACGAAAAAGGGCTTTTAGGTCACAGCGACGCAGATGTGCTCGTGCACGCGGTTATTGATGCGCTTTTCGGTGCGGCAGCACTTGGCGACATCGGGACGCATTTCCCAGATACCGATGAAAAGTACAGGGGTGCTGACAGTATCGCGCTTCTTCGCGAGACGGCGGCGCTTGTCCGTGAATGTGGCTATGAAATCGGAAATATAGACACTACTATCATTGCTCAAAAACCCAAAATGGCTCCGCATATCGAGAAAATGCGCGAAAACCTTGCGCTTGCTATGGGAATCGAAAAAAGAAGTGTCAGCGTCAAGGCAAAAACGAACGAGCAAATGGGATTTATCGGTCGTGAAGAGGGAATCGAAGCACGTGCTGTTGCGCTGCTTGTTTGATTTTCCAAGCCTTCCCCTCAAGGGGAAGGGGGACCGCTTGCGGGGGATGAGGTGTCATCATGAACGAAATCCACAATAAGAAACTCACCCCGTCCGCGTATTCCGCACTCAGCATTCATAAAAACCACCTTACTTGGTTAATATATCCAAGAAAGGTGGTTTTTTTATGAAAGGCGTTCTTAAAAAGTCGGCGCTGTTTCTTTTGAGTGCCGCAGGGATAATGCTTATATTGATGGGAACATACACTCTTTTTTCGGATGATGAAATTCCGAAATCTCCTGCGGGGAGAAATGTCAGCATCCGCACACCGGAGGTCAGCCTCCCCGAAAACACAGCACTTCTTCGCGAGGATATGCTTGAAGACGCACTCCGTTGCGTTGTCGGGATATCAAGTGCAGATATGACGAATGGAATAAGCAAAAAAGTCGAGTGGTATATGGGAAGCGGCGTTCTTGCAACGTCTGACGGTTATATTATTACCAATCATCATGTCATCGGCGCCCGTCCCCAACGGATAGAGGTGACCCTCCACAACGGGGAAACGCTCGAGGGAAAAACTGTATGGAGCGACAGCACCCTTGACCTTGCGATAGTGAAAATTGACGGAAACGACTATCCCTACTGCACGCTTGGAGATGCGAAAACCGTCCGTGTGGGAGAAAACGTTGTCGCAATCGGCAATCCTCTCAGCATGCAGTTTGAGAGAACTGTTACCGCAGGAATAATAAGCGCAGTCGGGCGCAGCATCAGTATCGAAATGGATGACGGCGAAATGGGGTATATGGAGGACCTTATCCAGACCGATGCCGCAATCAATTCGGGAAACAGCGGGGGTCCGCTCATAAACGACCGTGGCGAAGTGGTGGGAATTAACACAATCAAGGTTACCTCTGCCGAAGGGATGGGGTTTGCAGTTCCCATAAATGTCTGCACAAGCATTATTGACCGCCTGAAAAATGTCGGACAGTTCAGAACTCCGTACCTCGGTCTTTATGCCTACACCCCCGAGGCGGCACGTTATCTCGAGCTTGATAATAATATAAAAGAAGGTATGTTTGTTGCAAAACTTGACACAGACGGTCCTGCGTTTGCCGCCGGAATAAGGTACGGTGACATCATTACCGCAATAAACGGGGTGAAAGTAAACACGATGCTTTCCCTTCGCGAAGAGCTTTATAAGAGGCAGGGAGGCGAAGAAATAATTTTGGAATTTAAGCGAAATTCTGAAAAAAGACGAATTTCTGTTATGCTGTCCTCTGTAAAATAACAGTAATCCAATGCGCATTTAGCACGAGTTTCTTCCTTATATATATGCGCTCTTAAAAATATTACAAAAAAATCGCAAATATGATAGTAATATTACAAAAGATTACAGTTTCGTTACAGATGCAAAAAGTATATTGACTGATTAAAAAATGGGTGCTATAATGCGAATATAGTAAGAGGGGAGTTCTCTAAACACCCCGATACTCAAACTTTTGGTGAATTTGAAAGAGGTCGCCGAAAGTGAAAACGACACTCTTTCAAAAATATTATTTTATAGGAGGATGAGATTATTATGAAAAATCTCAAGAAGACACTCGCAGTTGTTCTTGCATTTGCTATGATCCTCAGCATGGGTGCTATCAGCACATTTGCTTACTCAGACGTAGCAGAAGGAACAACAGTTTCTGAGGCTGTTTCTATCCTTTCAAACCTTAACATTCTTACAGGTTTCGAAGACGGTACATTCAGACCCTCTGAAACAGTTACAAGAGCTCAGATGGCTGCAATCATCTGCCGTATGCTCGGTTATGAAGATCAGGCTCAGTCAAGCAAGGGCTCAACAGTATTTGAAGACGTTGCTGCAGATCACTGGGCAAGCGGTTACATCAACGTAGCTCAGGCTCAGCAGATCATCAATGGTTATGGCGATGGTAACTTCGGTCCTGAAGACAAGGTTACTTACGAACAGGCTGTTAAGATGATCGTTGCAGCTCTTGGTTATGACCTCGCAGCTCAGAGCAAGGGTGGTTACCCCACAGGTTACCTTGCAATCGCTTCTACAAAGGGTATCACAAAGAACGCTAACGGTCGTGTAGGCGACGCTGCAGCTAGAAGCACAATCGCAGTTCTCGTTTACAATTCTCTTGAAGTTGAACTTATGGATCAGACATCTTGGTCTACAGGCTCAGCTGGTGACGAATATGGTTTGACAGGAGAAACAGTTCTTTCTCGTTACCTCGGCGTTAAGAAGTACGAAGGTGTTGTTACAACAACTTCTCTTACAGGTCTCGCTGAAAGCGCTTACGATCCCGACGCTAATGCAGTAATTGGTTTCGATGCTGCTACACTTAAGTCTTGGGGCTTCGTTGGAAGCAACTACACTACTTCTGACGACTCTCTTGCAGGCACTATCAACGCTGACCTCGTTGCAGATGCTGACAAGTACCTTGGTAAGAAGGTAGTTGCTTACATCGGTACAGAAACTGACGCTGAAACAGGCGAAATCATGCTTTACGCTATGGCTGAAAAGCAGGGTGCAAACGCTACTCTTAAGGTTAACGCTACTCAGCTCGTTGATGATTCTGATGCTAACAAGCTCGTTTACAAGAAAGACGGCTCAAACAAGAAGATTGACGTTAAACTCAACCTTACAACAGTTTACGAAAACTACGCAGAAATCACAGACCTCGCTGAAGAAGATGGTACTAACACTACTGAAATCGCAACAGAAGACTTCATCGCACTTCTTGCAAACGGTGGTACAATCGAACTTATCGACAGCGACACAACTGTAGCTGGTTACGAAACAGCAATCATCACAAACTATGATTACGAAGCAGTTGTTGAAGAAGTTGAAGTTGATGGCGAAGACATCTTCTTCACACTTTACACAGGCGACCTCGATGATATCGATATGGAAAGCGAAACTGAACTCGTAGTAGTTTACAAGGACGGCGCAATTGTTGAACCCACTGCTATCGCTGCTGGCGATGTAGTTACAACAGTTGAAATCGGTTCTACAGCTCGCGTTCTCTACGTTTCATCTAAGAATGTATCAGGCAGCGTTGACGGTTGGACAGACGAAGAAGTTACAATCGCTGGCGAAGAATACGTTCCTTCAGCTCTCAGCGGTTACTCAATCGCTTCCCTTCAGAACAAGGAAGGTATCTTCTACCTTAACATCGATGGCCAGATCGCATACGCAGATGCATCAGCATCTAAGGGCGGTTACGCATTCTTCCTTAACACAGGTAAGGATAGCGGTATGGGCAGCAAGTACTATGCTACACTCGTAATGGCTGACGGCAGCGTTAAGGCTTACAACTACGCTAAGACAGTTACAATCAACAACGTATCTTATACAAATGCAACAGCTTCTGCTTACATCGCAGCTATCATGGATAACTCAGATGCTGCAGGCGCATCATCTTACGATGCAGATGAAGCTTACGCACATGTTGATACAGCAGAAGGCCTTCTTTTCGAAGTAAAGATTAAGAACGACGAAATCAAGAACCTTGTTGCAGTTGCTTACTCAACACCTTCAAGCACAAGCACATACAAGGAAGCTACAAAGTCACTTGGCGCTAAGACATTTGACGAAACTTCTGTAATGTTCGCTCTTGCAGGTGAATACGATGCAGACGATAAGATCGAAGAAGAAGATATCAAGGTTGGTAAGGTTGTTGAAATGCTTGCTGACGATGAAGCTTACTATGTAGCTCTTCCCACAGCAGGTCTTGAAAACGGCATCTACAAGGTAGCAGTAGGTTACGACCTCGTAACATCAGTTAACGTTGAAGGCGACATCATCGTTATCACAGATAAGAAGACTATCGCTTACAACGACGAATCTGCTATAGTTATCACAGGTATCCAGGCTGGTAAGGAAGTAAAGATTACTCTTTACGACGAAGACGATGCATCAGTTGTTACAACAGCTGCAGGTCTCGGAATCGGTGACATCATCCTTACAAGCACAGTTAACGCTGAAGGCGTAGCTGATAACCTCATCATTCTTCTTGACAAGAGCGCTGCAGACCTCAACGATACAGACTGGTCAGCTAAGGATCTCTACATTGGTTACCAGCTCGCTAACGAAGCTGATGACAACTTCATCTGGTTCGATTCTGCTATGACAGGTATCACAGAAGCTGGCGAAGATGGTGATTACTACATGGTAATGCAGAAGACAGCTAACACAGTTCTCGTTGACTACACAGAAGACGCTTCTGAACCTGAAATCAGCAAGAAGTCTCTCAGCAAGTCTCTTATTGGTAACCCCACTAAGTATGACGCTAAGGTATTCGTAAGAGTAATTGACGAAGTAGTTGTAGACGTAGTTGTTTACAGAACTCTCGACTAATCTTTGACTCTTATAAAATAGTCAATTTAAAAAAGGACAGTCCCTTCGGGGGCTGTTCTTTTTTTGCGTTTCTTTCGGAAAAAAGAGATTTAAAAAATTACGGAAGCGTAAAACATATGTCCTTTTGGTGTCAAAAGGACATATTTCTTTTAATTATAAAAGAAAAAATCATCATCCTTTTGACTCAAAAGCTCTTTTTCCTCTCCTTGACAATACTCCCCAAAAGTAATAAAATAAAGAAAAGGAGTTGGGAAAATGGTTAAAAGAATAATATGTGTGCTTACGGCACTTCTTCTTATGTCAAATATGGCTCTTGCCGAGGGGACTTCATCCCTCGGGGAATTTTCTTTCGAGGAAATTTCTTTTGAAGAAACTCTTGAAACCACCGTCAAAATCGGTGGCGTGAATAAGGGGGAAGCGATTGGAACCCTTGACAAAAACGCAGGGGCAGACGATTTCGGTTTTTTTGCAAACATCCCTTTTGACGAGTATATTGCGCTTTTCGTTGAGGAGTATATAGCGGAATATAACGCCCTTCCCACCGAAATAACGGGGCTTTCCTCCTATCAGGTGCACAAGGATGATATTGGCAGTACTTTCTATGACGCAGTTATGCGCCATCCCGAAACGCTGCTTACGACGGGTGGCTTCAGTTACGGATATGACAGCGAGGGATATGTTACCAGAATTATACCCAACTACATCGTTGATAATGACGGAATTGAAGACGCAAGGGAAGCCATTGAAAACGGAATTCAGTCCTATGTCGATTTTGCACAGGACTACGATACCGACATTGAAAAGCTCCTTGCAATCCACGACAAAATGGTTGAGGACTGCCTATATGACGACAGAGTAATGAGCGATGACCCCACCGTTGTTGCGCAGGCGCCTGCAACGGTTTATCACGCACTCGGCGTATTCCGTGACGAATTTGCCGTTTGTCAGGGCTATTCGCAGGCGACATATGTAATCGGAAAACGACTTGGTATAGAGATGGATTTTTGTGAGTCGACCGAAATAAATCATATGTGGAACTATGTAAAGCTTGACGGCAAGTGGTATTACTATGATATGACATACGATGACCCCGCAGACGAGGCAGGCAGGGCAAATCACACCTACTTCCTTTTCTCCGAAGAGAAAATCGTCTCAACAGGTACACACGGCACCGACTACAAGCGTTTCGGCGGTGGCGAGTCGCCCGTATGCGATGATACAACCTACGACGCAAATCACTTCTTCAATCTGCCTCTCCTGTTCAAGGGGTATAAGGATGCTGACGGATACTACAATGCGAGCGTAGGTCTGAAAATAACCTCTCAGGAAATAAACACCACAATCACATTCAAAAGCCCGACTCTTTATACAGGGGCGATTATCGTGGCTCCCGTTATTACCTATGGTAAATACAGCGTAATTGAAAACGGAGAAACAGTCAGTAAAACGGGAACAAACCTCTATACTCTTGAATATTCGGTAGGGGAGGCGCCTGAAACATTCCTGCTTCTTAATTACGGAAACCAATTTGTCAGATATGCCGACAGAGCTGCCGTAGCCAAGGGCAAAAGCTTTATGAGAATAATACAGCCCGATGCCGAAGCGTTGGATGTTACAAGGTTTACATCATTTGTTTTGGGGGCAGAAAATATAACACCATACTCAACAAAGTATAACTGGAGATAATTTCGGTTCACATCTTTGGCGAAGACCGCGCAAAACCCTATAACGAGGAGCGTCGCTACACTGCGCATAAGTGGATGAACACTCTTGACTGGGAGGACGCAAACATCGGCGCAGTTGTAAGAAGCGAGGATATAAACGAAAACAGCGGTGATCTTTTCGTGCCTAACTTTGATTTGCTTTCAGAAGAGGAGCAGAAGCGCCTTGCCTCCTACAAGGGCGACATTGAAAAGGTTAATGTTGTCAGCAAGTTCCCGCTTCTCCCGGTAAAATTCTCGGACGAGAAGGTGTTCGGCTTCCAGGCACAGGACTACCCCGGAGACCAGCATATTTTCCGCGTGCTTGTGCCTCAGGGCGGCGTTTCGGTGGTTGATTTGTATCTTAAATAAATTTTCCTTGACGGAGCAGGCTTTCGTGTGATACAATTACAAGGTAAAAGCAATGAAGGAAAGAGTAACCTCTGGAAAGTATAAAGAGAGGGATGCGCTGACGCAAGTCTCCGCTGGAAGCATCCTATACAGACCTTTGGCGAAGACCATTCCGGAGCTGTGGGGAGGAAATAGTAGTATTCCCCATCGTGAGCCTGCGTTAACGGGAAATTGAGTGAAAAATTAAGGTGGAACCGTGCATTATTGCACCCTTAATATATGGCTACAACCATATATTAAGGGTGTTTTGTTATTTATTAAATTTAGTTAAAGGAACGAGGTATGGGGACATTTTTGTAAGCCGAAGGCGTAACAAAAATTGACCCGTCCCCAAACAAGAAGGCATGCTTATCAGCAAATGGGAAATGCAACAGAAAGTGCCCCGTCCCCAAACTGTACAACAAGAAAGGAAGATTTAATATGGAAATGAACGAACTCCAGATTTTGCGTCACAGTGCATCGCACGTTATGGCACAGGCAGTAAAAAGACTTTTCCCCGAGGTAAAACTCGCGATTGGTCCTGCAATTGATGACGGCTTTTATTACGATTTTGACACGCCTACTCCCTTCACTGCGGAGGATTTGGAAAAAATCGAGGCGGAAATGAAGAAAATCGCCAAGGAAAACCTCAAGATTGAGCGTTTTGAACTCCCCCGTGCAGAAGCGCTTGAACTTATGAAGGACGAGCCTTATAAGGTGGAACTCATAAACGAACTTCCCGAGGGCGAGGTAATTTCCTTCTACAAGCAGGGCGAATTCACAGACCTTTGCGCAGGTCCTCACGTGAACTATACAAGCAAAGTCAAGGCATACAAGCTTCTCAGCGCAACAGGTGCATACTGGCGCGGAAACGAGAAGAACAAGATGCTTCAGCGTATTTATGCAACTGCATTCCTTAATAAGGAAGACCTTGCTGCAGACCTCGAAAGAAGAGAAGAGGCAAAGAAACGCGACCATAATAAGCTCGGCCGCGAGCTTGAGCTTTTCACAACGAGCGAGGTTATCGGTCAGGGACTTCCCATTCTTCTCCCCAAGGGTGCAAGAATTATTCAGCTTCTTCAGAGATTTGTTGAGGACGAGGAGCAGAAGCGTGGCTGGCTCCTTACAAAGACTCCTCTTATGGCGAAGAGCGACCTTTACAAGATTTCAGGTCACTGGGACCATTATCAGGACGGGATGTTCGTTCTCGGTGACGAAGAAGTTGACAAGGAAGTTTTCGCACTTCGTCCCATGACATGCCCCTTCCAGTATCAGGCATATCTTAACCGCGGCAGAAGTTACCGCGACCTTCCCATGCGTCTTAACGAGACATCAACACTCTTCCGTAACGAAGCATCAGGCGAAATGCACGGTCTTATCCGCGTAAGACAGTTTACTATTTCCGAAGGTCACCTTATGTGTACTCCCGAACAGCTTGAGGCAGAATTCAAGGGTTGTCTGGAGCTTGCTATCTATATGCTCAAGACTCTCGGCCTTTACGAAGACGTTTCATACCGCTTCTCGCAGTGGGATCCCGATGACCGCGAAAAGTATATCGGCA
>CAYMHB010000005.1:0-49554 GCA_964390145.1 uncultured Oscillospiraceae bacterium | reverse complement strand
GACCGTACCCTCGTACGCCGACGAGGTCGTGGTGAGCAAATTTACCTTCCTTTTTCGTCGTCTTCCAGCGTGCCGATAGGTGTATCGACACGCTGAGATGCAGTTCAATATGAACTGCATCTTATTTTTTGCGTTATCAAGCCCAAGGACAAAGAGAAAGTAGTGCATAAATCTTAATAAAAGAACTTTTATATATTTTCTTCGCGTTTTGTGGTCTGTGCTGCTTTATCGAGTCCTTACTTTAAGTTAAGCTGACCAAGACTTGCCTTTTTAAGATAGTCGTTAATGAAACCGTCAATATTACCGTCCATTACTGCGCTGATATTACCTGTTTCAAAGCTTGTGCGGTGGTCTTTAACCATAGTGTACGGATGGAATACATACGAACGAATCTGACTGCCCCATGCAATTTCCTTCTGTACGCCCTTGATATCCTCGATTCTTTCCTTCTGCTCTGCTTCTGCAAGCTCCATAAGTTTTGCTTTAAGCATCTTCATCGCAGCATCCTTGTTCTGGAACTGGCTGCGCTCGTTCTGGCACGCTACAACAACGCCTGTGGGGATATGTGTAATACGGATAGCAGAACTTGTTTTGTTAACGTGCTGTCCGCCCGCACCGCTCGCACGGTAAGTATCAATACGAAGGTCATCGGGATTGATGTTGATTTCGATTTCATCCTCAAGGTCAGGCATAACCTCAACCGATGCGAATGATGTATGACGGCGACCTGCCGAGTCAAACGGAGAAATTCTTACAAGACGGTGAATACCCTTTTCACATCTTGCAAAACCGTAAGCGTTAAGACCCTCAATAAGAATACTTGCGCCCTTAAGACCTGCTTCATCACCGTCAAGAATATCAAGGATTGAAACCTTGTATCCTCTTCTTTCTGCCCACATCTGATACATTCTGTAAAGCATCTGGCACCAGTCCTGCGCCTCTGTACCGCCTGCGCCTGCATGGAGAGTGATAATGGCATTGCTCTTATCATACTGACCTGAAAGAAGTGTTTCAAGCTTCATATTTTCAACATTCTCGGAAAGAGTATTAAATCCTGCCTGGATTTCTTCAAGTAAGCTTTCGTCGTCTTCCTCTATTGCCATTTCAACAAGTGTTGAGATGTCTTCCCAATCTGTATGGAGAGCATTGAAGCGTTCAATCTTTGTTGACTGCTCTTTAATTTTCTGCAAAACCTTCTGACTGTTTTTTATGTCGTTGTAAAAATCAGGTGCGAGAGTTTCCTGTTCGAGCTTCTTGACAATTTCCTTTGCGCCTTCAATGTCAAGCGCTACGCCGAGCTCATCGATAGGCTTTTCCATAGCCAAAAGGTCAAGTCGTATCTGTTCGTATTCAACTATCACAATAAATCTTCCTTTCTAATCGGGGATAATGTCAGTCCTCTTTTCCCATACAACAGTTTTTGTATTTTTTGCCGCTGCCACAGGGGCAGGGGTCATTTCTGCCGATTTTTTCTTCAGCCGCTTTTCTGACGGGTTTTTTGGTATCGCTTCCGTCACCGTGCGAAGCCATAGTCGGCTTTGCAACCATTACTCTCTGCAAGGGAGCCTGAGGCTTAGCGTGGAAAATGCCTTTTACAGTATCTTCGCAAATAAGTGTATTCATTTCGTCAAACATATCTGCACCCTGGAACTTATATTCAGTAACGGGGTCGTGCTGACCGTATGCACGAAGTGTAATACCACTCTTAAGCTGGTCCATATCGTCAATATGGTCCATCCATCTGCGGTCAACACTGCGCAGGAGAACTATTCGTTCAACTTCACGCATAGCGTCGCCGAAAAGTTCTGACTGTGCTTTATATTTTTCAAGTGCTTTTTCCTTCACTTCGTCTTTAACCGTATTGTGGTCAAGCTTGTTGTAGTCACGCTTATCGAAATCAAGTGTACCTCTCTCGAAGAACATAGTCTCGAAATATTCGATAAGACCTACCATATTCCAATCGTCAGGATACTGAGCGCTTGCATATGTTGCCATACCGCTTTCGATAATGTCGTCAATCATCTTCATAATAGAAGAACTGATATCCTCGCCGTCAAGAACCTTCTTGCGCTGTGAATAAATGAGGTTACGCTGTTCATTCATAACATCGTCGTACTGAAGCACGTACTTTCTGGATGCAAAGTGTCTGCCTTCAACCTTCTTTTGTGAGCTTTCAATTACACTTGTCAGGATACCCTGTTCAATAGGCTCATCCTCGGGAAGTTTCAAAGTTGCAACCATTCTCTCGATTTTTTCGCCACCGAAAAGACGCATCAAATCATCGTCAAGGCCAAGGAAGAATCTTGATTTACCGGGGTCACCCTGACGTCCGCTTCGTCCGCGAAGCTGGTTGTCAATACGGCGTGACTCGTGACGCTCTGTGCCGATGATATAAAGACCGCCGAGCGCCTTAACCTCCTCGGCCTCGCTCTCGATTTCGGATTTATAATTCTGATAAAGCTCCGCATACTTTGCGCGCGCTTCAAGGATAGCTTCGTCATCCGTATCGGCATAACCTGTTGCCTCGGAAATCAAGGCATCGTCGTAACCAAGTTTTGACATCTGTGTTTTCGCAAGGTACTCCGCATTACCGCCAAGCATAATATCGGTACCACGGCCTGCCATGTTTGTAGCGATTGTAACGGCACCCTTTTTGCCTGCCTGTGCGACGATGAGCGCTTCTTTATCGTGATGCTTCGCATTGAGGACCTGATGTTTTATTCCGCGAGCTTTTAAAACCGCGCTGAGTTCTTCAGATTTATCAATAGTAATCGTACCCACCAGAATAGGCTGACCTGTCTGGTGAACACGTGCGATTTCGTCAGCAATCGCCTTGATTTTACCGCGATGATTAAGATACACCTGATCGTTCTCGTCAAGTCGTGCAAGAGACTTGTTTGTGGGAATTTCAATAACATCGAGTGAATAAATTCCGCGGAATTCCTCTTCCTCTGTTTTTGCAGTACCGGTCATACCGCTGAGCTTTTTGTAAAGCCTGAAATAATTCTGGAATGTAATTGTTGCAAGAGTCTTGTTTTCCCTCTCAACCTTTACATTTTCCTTTGCTTCAATAGCCTGATGAAGACCGTCGCTGTAACGACGACCGATCATAATACGACCGGTAAATTCGTCTACGATAAGAACTTCGCCGTCTTTAACGACATAGTTTACGTCTTTGTGCATTGTGGCGTGAGCACGCATTGCCTGATTGATATGATGCGACAGCGTCATATTTTCAGGGTCTGAAAGGTTTTCGATTCCGAAATGCTTTTCAGCCTTTTCAACGCCTCTGGGAGTGAGGTTTACGCTCTTTGCCTTCTCATCGACGATATAATCAGCATCTACTGTATCGTTTTCTTCTTTTGAATCAAGCTCCTTGAACTTCTTAAAAGAAAGAGAACGGACAAATTTATCTACAATCGTATAAAGCTGGGTTGATTCTTCTCCTGCACCGCTTATAATAAGGGGGGTACGCGCCTCATCAATCAAAATGGAGTCAACCTCGTCGATGATTGCAAACGCATGTCCGCGCTGCACCATGTTTTCCTTATAAATAACCATATTGTCGCGCAGGTAGTCAAATCCCATTTCGTTATTTGTACCATAGGTTATATCGGCGCTGTAAGCTTCCTTTTTCTCGCTTGAATCCATCTGGCTCACTGCAAGACCCACGCTGAGACCGAGGAATCTGTACAGTTTTCCCATCCATTCGCTGTCTCGACGAGCCAGGTAATCGTTTACTGTAACGATATGAACACCCTCGCCTGTGAGCGCGTTAAGGTATGCCGGAAGTGTTGCAACGAGCGTTTTACCTTCACCTGTTTTCATTTCGGCAATTCTACCCTGATGAAGTACAATACCGCCTATAATCTGTACGGGGAAGTGACGCATTTCAAGAACTCTCCACGCCGCTTCTCTCACAGTTGCAAAAGCCTCGGGAAGTATATCATCAAGCGTTTCGCCGTTTTTAAGTCTCTCCTTAAAATGCGGAGTTTTTGCTTTTAAGTCTTCGTCTGAAAGAGCTTTATATTCTTCTTCGTAAGAAAGCACCTTATCCACAACAGACGCAATTTTTTTAAGTTCGCGCTGTGAATATGTGCCGAAAATCTTTTCAAGTATTCCAGCCATATTTGTTTTCCTCCTTAATGGAAGTGTTTCAGAAATCAACACTTCAACATATTCTATCATATTTTATATATTAAATCAAGGAATAAATACACTCAAAATTTGCGATATAAAAACAAAAAACAGCCCGTTTGGGCTGTTTTTGCAATTATTTGTCCATATTGAACTTCTTTCTGAATTTTTCAACACGTCCGCCTGTATCAACAAGCTTCTGCTTACCTGTAAAGAAAGGATGGCACTTAGAACAAATTTCAACGAAAATGTTCTCCTTAGTAGAACCAGTTTCAATCACATTACCACATGCGCACTTGATAACTGTCTGCTTATAATCGGGATGAATACCTTCTCTCACAACCGTTCACCTCTTTCCAAAAAATGAGATATATTAAAAAAATTTGAACACTAATTCAGCGAATGCTATTATAACACAAGATTTTTTCAATTGCAACTGTTTTTTTTCAAAAGTTTAAAAATAATTTTCAGTCTCGAAAATTTTATAAATTTTGCATAAAGTCGGATAAAAATTCTTGACAGTTTTCATAAAAAAATATATAATATATCTGTAGTTTTATACAAACTGCTTAATATATATAAGGAGGTGTTACAATGGTATATGCCATTGCTGCTGTAGTTGCGGTAATTCTCGCGGCCATCTCCGGCACAATTTGCTTTCGTTTAGGTATATCATATAGAAAAAAGATAGCTGAAGAACAAATAGGCAGTGCAGAAAAAGAGGCAAAGCGTATTGTTGACGATGCTGTTAAGACAGCTGAAAACAAAAAGCGTGAATCGCTGCTCAGCGCAAAGGAAGAGATTATCAAAAATCGTAATGAAGCCGAGAGGGAACTCAAGGAAAGACGCGGTGAAATCTCCAGACAGGAACGCAGACTACAGCAAAAAGAAGAGGCTCTTGATAAAAAGGTTGAGGCTATGGAGCAGAAGGAAGAAACCTTAAACCGTAAAATCAAGGAAGCCGATGCGGAAAAAGAAAAGATTGAAGGCATCCACAAGGCTCAGATTGAAATTCTTGAAAGACTTTCAGGACTTACTGCTGAGGAGGCGAAGGATTATCTTCTTCGCAGCGTGGAGGACGAAGTTCGTCATGAAGCCGCAATTATGATTAAGGAAATTGAAACACAGGCTAAAGAAGAAGCCGACAAGCGCGCTAAGAACATCATAAGCGCAGGAATTCAGCGCTGTGCCGCTGACCACGTAGCAGAAACAACAGTATCGGTTGTTTCACTTCCCAACGACGAAATGAAGGGAAGAATTATCGGTCGTGAGGGCCGAAACATCAGAACACTTGAAACACTTACGGGTATTGATCTTATCATCGATGACACTCCCGAGGCGGTTATCCTTTCCGGTTTTGACCCCATCAGAAGAGAGGTTGCCCGTGTTGCTCTTGAAAAACTTATTGTTGACGGTCGAATCCATCCCTCAAGAATTGAGGAAATGGTTGAGCGTG
This sequence comes from uncultured Oscillospiraceae bacterium, assembly GCA_964390145.1. GTDB lineage: Bacteria > Bacillota > Clostridia > UMGS1883 > UMGS1883 > UMGS1883. Next base: position 43,961 of record CAYMHB010000005.1, on the reverse strand, counting down.
CAAGAAAAGAAGTTGACGCAACAATCAAACAGGAGGGTGAACAGGCTACATTTGATACAGGTGTACATGGCCTTCATCCCGAAATCATCAAGCTTTTAGGTAAACTTAAATTCAGAACAAGTTACGGACAGAATGTTCTCAAACATTCTATCGAGGTTGCCCATGTGGCAGGAATTATGGCAGGTGAGCTTGGCGTAGATGTAGCTACTGCAAAGCGAGCCGGTCTTCTCCACGATATTGGTAAGGCAGTTGACCACGAAATCGAAGGCAGCCATATTTCAATCGGTGTAGATATTGCAAAGAAATACAACGAAAACAAGGATGTTATCCATGCAATAGAGGCTCATCACGGCGATGTGGAGGCAACTACAATTATCGCTTGTCTTGTTCAGGCGGCTGACGCAATCAGCGCGGCAAGACCCGGTGCAAGACGCGAGAACATTGAAGCCTACATAAAACGACTTCAGCAGCTTGAAGAGATTGCAACATCATTTAACGGTGTTGAAAAATCTTACGCAATTCAGGCTGGTCGTGAAATTCGTATCATGGTTAAACCCGAAGAAATCGGCGACGGTGATATGGAATTTGTAGCACGCGAAATCGTTAAAAAGATTGAAAGCGAGCTTGAATATCCCGGACAGATTAAAATCAATCTTATCCGTGAAACCAGAACAACAGATTACGCAAAATAAGAGCCAAGGGGAATAGAACCCCTTAAGGTTTGAAAAGGGAAATTTCGTATAATACTGCAGAAAATTCTGCGAATATACAACCGTATAATTCTTGAATTTTCCTTGTCTTACATCAAAATTTCCTTTTTTGAAACTCTTCGACCTTAAACGCAGAGAAATTCAGATTAGTTTCAATGCGGAGGACGAAGGCAGGCTGTGGCCTTTCAAGGACGACAAATTGAAAATAATCAAATTAATCAAGTTTAAGGCTCAAGGGGGTCTGTTCTCCTTGGCTCAATAAAAGGGCATTTTAAAAATGCCCTTTTGTTGCCTTTATAGGCTTAGAAAGGTTTCAGAAATGAACATTTTATTTATAGGTGATATAATGGGGCGCACAGGCAGAGATGCGATTTTCGAAATGCTCCCCGAAATCAAAGACGAATATAACATTGACTATACTGTCGCGAACGGTGAAAACGCTTCGGGCGGACTGGGTATGAACCGCGAAGGCTATGAGGAGCTTTCCCGCGCAGGTATAGACTTTTTCACTATGGGAAACCATACTTTTTCAAAAAAAGATATAATTGCGCTTATGAACGAGGGCGAAAACATCGTCCGCCCTGCCAACCTCACGGGAGAAACTGTCGGAGAAGGAATGGCAATAGTAAATGTAGGAAATGAAAAACTTGCAATAATAAATCTTATTGGCAGAGTATATCTTGACGAAAACAATGAATCCCCCTTTGAATGTGCGAAGAGGCTTGTAAAAAAAGCCAAGGAAAAAACAAAGAATATCATCATTGACTTCCATGCCGAGGCAACAAGCGAAAAGGAGGCGCTCGGCTACTATCTTGACGGAGAGGTCAGTGCAGTACTCGGCACACACACTCATATCCAGACCGCTGACGAGCGCATTTTGCCCCATGGCACGGCATATATTACCGATGTAGGAAGGTCCGGTGCACGTGACAGCGTTTTAGGTCTTGACAAGGATGCTTCAATCGCGCGCTTTACAATGGCGCCCGATGAAAAGAAACCGCCTTTTAATGTTGCACGCGGAAAAAGCCAGCTTTGCGCCGTTGTGATAAAAATAAATGAGGAAACAGGTCTGGCGGAGGATATAAAAAGATTATGCGTATTACAGAAATAGGGAGCATTTCCCTTTATCAGAGCGATGTTCTTTCAAAATTTCAAAACCTTGTTCACGGCTTCACAACCAGAAAAGGCGGAGTCAGCACGGGCGAATATAAAAGTATGTCGCTCAGTCACTTCCGCGGTGACGATATTTCGCGCGTTCATAAAAACGAAGAAATACTCTGTGAAAATCTTGGACTTGATATAAAAAAGCTCACCGCCACAAAGCAGGAGCATACTGCAAATATTGAAATAATAGACAAAACAAATATCGGAATAGGCGTGCACTACGACTGGAACAGGGGCGTGGATGCGTGTATAACTATGGAAAAGAATGTACCCCTCCTTTGTTTCAGCGCCGACTGTGTACCGATTTTAATGTATGCCGACGATATAAAAGCAATAGCGGCGATTCACGCAGGCTGGCGCGGAAGTGCAGAAAAAATAGCTCATAAAACGGCACAGAAACTTATATCTCTCGGAGCAGAAGGAAAAAACATTTACGCAGCAATAGGTCCTTGCATAGGGCAGTGCTGCTACGAGGTAAGCGAGGATGTAGCAGAAAAGTTTGATGAAAAAAATTCTGTTTTCAAGGGGAACGGAAAATATATGCTTGACCTTGCAAAAGTGAATTTTGCCCTTCTTTGCGAGGCAGGCGTAAAAGGAGAAAACATATCCATATCAGGAATATGCACCAAATGTAATAACGATTTGTTTTTCTCGCACAGAGCACAAAATGGGAAAAGCGGTACCCTCGGAGGAATAATATGTATGAATTTGTGATAAAACGCACAACTAAATATTTAACCCTGTTACTTGCGCTTGTACTTATTTTAAACGGGTGTATGAAGGGGAAAGAAGAAGATAAACTTTCGGAAAATCAGACGAAAACCATAACATTGCAGATGCGTCAGATGGATTCTTTTAACCCTCTTTCCGTTACTCACAGCAGCGTGCGTGACGCGTTTTCACTATGTTATGAACCACTGTTTGCCATAAACAACAAAATCGAAACTGAAGGCGTGCTTGCAAAAAATATCAAAGTGTCGGACGACTGCCTTTCAGCGATAGTTACTCTCAAGGATTCTGTTCTGTGGCACGATGAAGTAAAATTTACAAGCGCGGACGTTGTGCATACAATAAATTTAATTCAGGAAAACCCTTCATCGGAATATGCACAGAATGTGGATTTCATTGATAACGTAACTGCGATTGACCCTCTTTCGGTGAAAATAGAGTTGAACCGTCCCTACGGTCAGATTGCGTATAGTCTGACATTCCCGATAGTGGCGGCGCATAACGACAAGCCTGATGAAAAAATGATAGGAACAGGCGCATACAAATTTTCAAAATATACTCCTGCGACAACGCTTTCTCTTTCAGCCTTTGATAAATGGCATGGAGGGGAAACAACATATACAAATGTAGAAATAAACATAATCAGGGACAATCTTGCGGCTACAACCGCCTTTAATGGGGGGATTATAAGTGCAGTAACAGATAATGTTTACGACAAACAAAATTCCAATCCAAAAAAGAACACAAGGACGACTTCGTACCCCTCATTGCAGTACGAATATATGGCAATAAACCATGTGGACACAATATTTTCTTCTCCAACGGTGAGGAGCGCAGTCTCATCAGCAATAGACCGCGCAAGTATCGTGCAGAACTGTTATATGGGAAATGCGATGGAAACAAATGCTCCTATACATCCAGCTGCGCAGGATCTGGCGGAATCATCGATACTTTCGCAGTATAATCTCTCCGGTGCAAGCGAAATGCTTTTCCTTGAAGGATACACCGTCGACGAAACTATCGGGCTTCTGGTTGACAGCGAGGGGAACGAGCTTTCCTTTACCCTTCTCGTTAACGAAGACAATTCGGAAAGAGTAAAAACCGCGCAACTTCTCTCGCAGCAGCTCTTTTCCGCAGGCATAGAGGTAATTGTCAAAGAACTTCCGTTTGAGGAATATATTGAAAATATAGAAAGCGGAAATTATGAAGCATACCTCGGCGGCATTATCTTAAACAACCCCTACGATTATACGGCGCTTTTGGCACGTGATGGCTCGCTTAATACTTACGGTGGAGAAAGTGAAACTATGGAGCTTGCTTTAAAAGCTCTTTGCAGTGCTCCCACGACTGACTCACTTTCCGATGCGGCGTTTAATTTCGAGGAAGTTTTCCTTCGCGAACAGCCCGTTTGCGGACTTTTATTCAAAACAAATTTCCTTATGACATCTCAAAATGTTTTAGGAAAGCTTTTGCCGACTGTGAACTATCCTTACAGGAATTTGAGCGCGTGGTCAAAAGCCGAGGAAAATCAAAAATAAGAACTGAACATTTTACACCTCTCTGTAATAATATATAGAGAGGTGTTTTCGTTATGAATATTAAAAAAATACTGATTATCGGTGGAGATACGCGAATAGAATATCTGGCAAAATCCCTCACAGAAGAGGGTTTTACAGTGAAGCAGTTTGACGGCAAAGAACCTCTTAAAACTGCCGTTTCAGGGAGCGACGCAGTTGTGCTTGGACTTCCCTGCAGTCGCGACGATAAAACTGTAGATGCACCAAACCTTAAAGATGAAATACTCTTAAAGGACCTTTTTCACATTATGGGAAAAGACAAATTACTCCTTGCAGGAAAAATGTCTGATGGCATAAAGGCGGTTGCCGACCTTTTTATGGTAAGGTGGGTTGACTACTTTATGCGCGAGGATTTTGAAATCTTAAATGCTGTCCCGAGCTGTGAAGGTGCAATACAGATTGCCATGGAGGAACTTCCCATAACGATTTTCGGCGCTAATGTTGTCGTAACGGGTTTTGGTAAAATCGGAGAACTGCTTTCTATTATGCTTAAAAATCTGGGTGCAAACGTAACCGTTTGTGCAAGACGCAGTGCCCAGCGTGCAAAAGCACGTACGCATTCTCTTCACGCGGCGCCGTTTTCATATCTTGGCGAATGTATGTCAAGTGCCGATATAGTATTTAACACCGTGCCGCATCAGGTCATTAAGAGGGAGCACCTTTCAGGCGCAAAAGATACCCTTATAATAGACCTTGCCTCGAAACCGGGTGGGGTGGATATGGAATGTGCACGTGACCTTGGAGTAAAGGTGATATGGGCGCTTGGGCTTCCGGGAAAAGTGGCGCCTGTCACAGCGGGTAATATCATAAAAGAAACCATCTGCAATATTTTTAGTGAATCAGGTGAATAAAACTATGGAGGCAAGAGGCGTCAGACTTGGCTTTGCATTTACCGGCTCGTTTTGCACTCTCAGGGAAGTGACAGACGCTCTTTATAAAGTTAAGGAAAAAGGTTATGATATTTTTCCTGTTATGAGCGAAAAGGTTTACTCAACCGACACGCGCTTTGGTAAATGCAAAGATTATATAGATGAAATAGAAAATATATGTGAAAGAAAAATAATTGCGACCGTTACTGCGGCGGAGCCAATAGGACCCAAAAAACTGATAGATGCGCTTCTTATCGCACCATGTACGGGTAACACTCTTGGCAAGCTTGCGCAGGGGATTTACGACGGATGTGTACCCCTTGCGGCAAAAGCAACGCTCCGCAATGACTGTCCTGTAATAATTGCGCCGTCAACCAACGACGGACTTTCCGCATCGGCAAAAAATATAGGACTTCTCTTGAATACAAAAAATATCTATTTCGTTCCGTTCGGACAGGATGACCCGATAGGGAAGAGTAATTCTCTCGTTGCAAAGTGGGAATATATCATCCCTGCCGTGGAAGATGCCCTTTCGGGAAAACAGTTTCAACCTATATTGATGTAAAAAAGAAGCGTGCCGCTTCACCCATTTCGCGTTCCAACTAAAGTTCAAACTGACAAATGTTGCTCGCGAAAAATACGCGAATTCCTATACGGTAAAAAATAAGCGGTTCTTCAATGAAGAACCGCTTTGCTTTTATTTAGAAATATATTGTTTTTCCTGTCTCTGCCGATTCATAGATTGCGTCGATGATTTGCATTACCGCAACTGCTTCTTCGGGTTTACACATACACTCTGTGCCATTTATACAGCAGTCAACGAAGTGATTAACTTCCGCTGTAACGCCGTGCACCTTTCCAACCTTGGGGTACACTTCCTGGAAATAGTTGTCGTCTGTAACTTCAAGCATTCTGAGTCTGCTGTCAGGAATCTTGTTGTCGATTCTGGCACCTGCTTTTTCGCCGACAATTTCAATGTGGTCTCCAACGTCAACTGCAACTAAAGCACTGCTTGATTTGATGTAAAGTGAAGCACCGTTTTCAAAAATTACATATCCGTTTGTCATACTGTCGATTGTTCGCTTGGTTGCAGTTTTATCCGTGGTTTTGTATCCGCCTGAAATTCCCTGTATTCTGTCGGGAAGGTCGGAATTTACACTGCTTGCAAAACCTGTTACGGATTTAACCTTGGGATAGCCCATAATGTAAAGAACACTGTCAATTTCGTGAATATTACCGTCAAGGAGCACACCGCCTACCTTTTCCTTATCAAGCATCCAACCACCGGGAGAAGAAGTGCGGGAAGTTCTTGCCGCTTCAGCATATACAAACTGACCGAACTTTCCTGCCTCGGCATACTTTTTAAGATACTGAACCTCTGCAGAAAATCTGCGGACAAATGTGTACATAAGGATTTTGCCGTATTTTTCAGCCGCTTCCTTACATTCAATAGCCTCCTGCGCCGTGCGTGTCGGGGGCTTTTCGCAGATAACGTGCTTGCCTGCCTTAAGTGCGTCTATAATTATTGCCTTGTGAGTGAATGTGGGGGTTACGATTGCAACCGCATCAATTTCTTTGTCGGAAAGTATTTCGTGATAGTCAGTGTACGCTCTTTCGATTTTGTATTCGGTTGCTCTTTTTTTCAGTTGTTCTTCGTTAACATCCGAAATGGCTACAAGTTCGCAATCCTTATGAGCGATATACGCGTCAATATGTCTTGCAGAAACTGTACCTGCACCGATTATACCTACTTTTAACATATTTTAGTCCCTCCAATCCAAATGAACAGCCAGTGCCTGAGTTCTGTCTTTCATCAGAAGTTCATACATTGCAACTGCATTCTTATAACTTTCTTTATGAGATACAAGATCTTTCAATGACAATAATTCTTTATCAAGAAGTTGTACAACGTATTCTGCGTCTCTGTTTCTGTCCCAAGGATTCTCAGGTGTCGCAACGGGGGGATGGAAAGCCATGTTGTGAGCAGCAATTATAGTAATACCATTTGCACTGCAATACTCGAAGTCAACCTTTGACGGACCCTTAGGACTGCTTGTTATAACAAGTTTGCCGCGCTTTGTTATGCATTTTAATTCCTCTGCAATCAAAGGCGGATATGCAGTTGTTTCAAAAACGATATCCGCAAGATTTCCGTTATTGATGCTCTTCACGAAATCACTGACGTTTTCTTTAGCAGAATTAACCGTATAAAAACACTTGTTTTTGGGGACATAATTAAGTCTGTTGTCGGAAACATCTACAACAACAACATTAACTGCACCTGCAATCTGTGCCAGACGAGCAACCAACTGACCTACAATGCCTGCACCGAAAACGACTGCAGTTTCGCCGGGTCTTATCTGAGCGGCTCTTATGCTGGCAAGAGCAACAACCGCAAGAGTTTTGAATGCCGCTTCATCGGAATCCACATTTTCAGGAAGATATATAGCCTGCTTTTCATTGAGAACAGCATATTTCTGGTGTCTGTGTGAAGAAATAACTCTTTTTCCGATTAAACTCTCGTCACAGTTTTTGCCTACTGCTACGACTTCGCCTACATGGGAATATCCGGGATAAATCGGAAATGACATATAAGCAGCCCTTGCACTTCCATTCCAGAAGGAATCTTCAGAAATATTCTGCTCAAGTCTTGTGAGCTCAGTTCCGGTGCTTATCTGTGTAACGATTGTCTTAAGTAAAAGTTCATCATCCGCAGGAGTGGGCATTTCACATTCCTGAAGTTCAACCTTGCATTTTTCCGTAAAAACAACACGATAATTTTTCTCCATAACAACAACCTCCAATTTTTATTGAGTATTTTGTGAGACGAGGCAAGTTCTCATCTGCTAATTTCATTATAACATTCTCAATAGTTTCGGCAAGAAGATTTGAAACATTAACTGGCAAAAATGTCGGATTTTTATAAAAAATTCATTTACAAACAAGTAAATATGTTCTATAATCAAAACGAAGACTAAAGGAGGGGTTATATGCAATTTGTAGAGGAAAATCAACGCTGCGAAATATCGGCACACAGTAATTTGTGGAAGAAGGGACAGACATCTTTCAAGTGGCATAAAAACTGCGAAATCGCAATACCTCTTGATAAACCCTGCAGCTTCTGGATTGCAGGTGAGGTTATCCGTGCAAAAAAAGGAGATATTGTTTTCTTTAATTCCCGCAGTGTTCACAGCTTTATTATAGAGGAAGATAAAACGAGCATCGGACTTCTTATTTTTGATGTCAAGGCCATCTTAAATCCCTCGATAAAGTTTACACCACTGAAGTGCCATATCACCGCAGAGGAGATTGATGGAATTTCAGGTCTTCGCGAAAAACTCGATACATTATTTGCCTATGCAGCCGAGGAACGCCTTGCCGAAAAAACGGAGCATAACCCTTTGTTACAGTCATATATTGCCGCATTCTACCTTTCGCTTATGAGGCATTTCCCTGCTGACGATAAAACTCCCAAGAAAAAGCAACTTACGGAGTTTTACAGAATGGTTGACTACATAAATGACCATTTCAGCGAAAAAATCAATATAAATATAATTGCGCAAAGTCTTTATATGTCGCGCGAAAAAGCCGCATCTCTTTTCCGTAAATACTCGAATATAGGGTTATCTGAATATCTGGATAAACTCAGAATTACCAATGTCAACAAATTACTTTCCGAGGGTCTCAGCATAACAGATGCGGCTTTTGAAAGCGGTTTTCAAAGCATCCGTACCTTTAACAACACATATAAAAAGGTTATGAGGATGAGTCCGTCAGAATATGTAAGAATAAACGGAAAACTTGATTAAATATATGTTTTGTGCTAAAATTATTAGGATTTTTCAATAATAAGGGTTGACTTTAGCGCTTTACCGTGGTAAAATGCTAAAGTGGATAAAGGGGACGGGGGCATTTTTGTAAGGGGACGGGGTTATTTTTGTTAGCCGAAGGCGTAACAAAAAATTGACCTGTCCCCAAGCCTGCAACAAAAATTGACCTCCGCCTCCAGCGGCGGACCCCTTTTGTCCTTCGGACATTTCCCCCGTTATCGGGGAAATCAACCCCAGAAAAGGAATGAGTCAATATGACAGTAAAAGACAACATCTTAAAAACTGAAGAAAAAATAACTTTTGCATTGCGCTCGCTCTATCACGAAAGCGGCTATACCCCTTTCAAAATGAGCCGCTTTGAAGAGTATGATATGTATGTGCGTAACAAGAATTTTGTCGGCGGCGGAAACATTGTGACATTTACCGACCTTGGCGGCAGACTTCTTGCGTTAAAGCCTGACGTAACGCTTTCTATTATAAAGAACTATAAAAAGGCAGACGGAGCAGTAAGCAAGGTTTATTATAACGAAAATGTTTACCGTCCTGACCGCGCTACACACGAAATAAAGGAAATTATGCAGTCGGGCATTGAATGCATGGGCGAAATCGGAGAAACAGATGAGTGCGAGGTTTTGTCACTTGCGATAAAGAGCCTTCAGGCAGTCAGCGAAAACTACATTCTTGACATTTCATCCGTTGGTATTGTAAAAGGGCTTCTTGGTGCCGCAGGTGTCGACTCCGATGTTGAAAAGAAGATTATTTCCCTTCTCTGTGACAAAAACAGCGCCGCACTCTCCACTCTCTGTAATGAGAACGGTGTGGGTAGCGCAGTAACAGATGTTGCAGTTAAACTTTGCGACCTTTCGGGAAAGGCGATTGATAAAATTTCCTACTTAGAAAAACTTTGTATCAACCGCGAAATGATGGAAGCGACAGAAGACCTTAAAAATCTCATAATGGCGCTTGACGAGTGCAATATGTCAGATAATGTTTATCTTGATTTTTCAATCATAGGCGATACAAAATACTACAACGGTGTTGTATTCCGCGGTTATGTTGATTCCCTCCCCAAGAGCATCCTTGCAGGCGGCAGATATGACAACCTTCTTAAAGGAATGGGTAAAAGCGGCGGTGCAATCGGCTTTGCAGTATATTGCGATATGCTCGAGCGTATCGACACAACAAATAAGTCCTACGACTGCGATGTTCTTCTTACTTATGAAGAAGGCACATCATACTGTGATATAATGAAAATCGCCGACTCTCTCAAAAAAGAGGGAAAGAGTGTAAATATTCAAAAGAATGACACAGGTGCACTTCGCTATAAAGAAACTCTCCGCGTATTGAAAGGTGGCGAAACCGTAAATGGATAAAATGCTTAATATCGCACTTCCTAAGGGAAGACTCGGCGAAAAGGTTTATGATATATTTGAAAAGGCAGGTTACGGTTGCCCCTCCATCCGCGAGAATAACCGCAAACTCATATTTGAAAACGAGGAAACGGGAGTCAGATACTTCTGGGTAAAACCGTCTGATGTTGCAATCTATGTTGAACGTGGTGCGGCAGATATCGGCGTTGCGGGAAAGGATATTCTCCTTGAATACAATCCCGATGTTTACGAACTCTGCGACCTTAATATGGGAAAATGCCGTATGGCAGTTGCAGCAAAGGATGACTTTATCGATAATCCCGAGCGTACACTCCGAGTTGCAACCAAATTTCCCAACATTACAAAAAAATATTACAGCGCATTAAGCCGCGAAATTGATATTATAAAGCTCAACGGCTCTATCGAGATTGCTCCCATCTTAGGACTTTCCGATGTTATTGTAGATATAGTTGAAACGGGCACTACATTAAAGGAAAATAATCTTCGTCCCTACGAGACAATTGTTCCGATAAGTGCACGCCTTGTTTCGAATAAGGTAAGTTATAAATTCAAAAATGAGCTTATCACAAAGATTGTAAATGCAATCGACAAGGAGAAAAACAATGATTAAAACTTATGATTACGGTAAAATCAGTATAGACGAAATTTTCGCGCGGGATATTGAGGATACCTCCGCTATTGAAAATACAGTTGCCGACATAATTTACGATGTCAGAAAAAACGGCGACAAGGCACTTTTTGCCTACGCGAAAAAGTTTGACGGCGGTGCTCCCGATTCACTTTTAGTAACAGAAGAAGAATACGAACAGGCTATGCGGGAAGTTTCGCCCGAGCTTATTGATATTCTCAAAAAAGCGAAGAAAAACATTGAACATTTCCACAAAAATCAGATAAGAGAAGGTTTCCGCCTTGATGAAGCAGACGGCGTGGTAATAGGGCAGAAGGTTACCCCCGTTGAAAAGGCAGGTCTTTATGTTCCCGGCGGTACTGCGGCATACCCTTCAAGCGTACTTATGAACTGTGTTCCCGCAAAACTTGCAGGATGCAGTGAAATCGTAATAACCACCCCTGCAAAAAACGGTAAGGTTAACAGCGCAATTCTTGTTGCCGCAAAAATCGGCGGAGTGGACAAGGTATTCAAAACAGGCGGTGCACAGGCAATCGCCGCACTTGCTTACGGAACAGAGACTATTCCCAAGGTTGATAAGATTGTCGGCCCCGGAAACGCCTTTGTTGCCGAGGCTAAAAAGCAAGTCTTTGGCAAGGTTTCAATTGATATGATTGCAGGCCCCAGCGAAATTCTTGTCGTTGCAGATGGCAAGAGTAATCCTGTGTTTGTTGCGGCAGATATGCTTTCTCAGGCAGAACACGACAAAATGGCAAGCGCCGTTTTAGTAACTGAAAGCCGTGAATTTGCCCAGAAGGTAAGCGACGAACTTGAAAAGCAGATTCCCCTGCTGCAGCGAGCAGAAATTGCCCGTGCATCAATTGATAACAACGGCAAAATCATAGTTGCAGAAAATATAGAAACGGCTATCGATGTAGCAAACGAGATTGCGCCAGAACATCTTGAACTTTGTGTAGACAATCCCTTTGATTACTTGGGCAGCATCAAGCACGCAGGCAGTATCTTTATGGGTCGCTACTGTCCCGAGGCGCTTGGCGACTATTTTGCAGGTCCTAACCACACTCTTCCCACAAGCGGTACTGCAAGGTTTTCAAGTCCCCTCTCGGTAGATGATTTCATCAAGAAAACACAGTACACTTACTATACACCCGAAGCACTCGAAAAAGTGTGTGATGATATTTATACTTTTGCTATGGCAGAAGGGCTTCAGGCACACGCAGAAAGTGCTGTATCAAGATTCAAGAAATAATAGGAAGTGGATACATTGAGTAAATTCTTCAGCTCTAAACACGAAAAACTCATCCCCTACACACCGGGCGAACAACCAAGGGATATGAAATACATAAAACTCAATACAAACGAATCTCCCTATCCGCCCTCGCCCGAGGCGGTAAAGGCAGCGGAGAAAGAGGCAAAACTTTTAAGACTTTATCCCGACCCCGAGTGCAGTGCGCTTTGCGAGGATATTGCAAAATATTGCGGAGTGGAAAAGGAAAATATAGTCCTTTCAAACGGCTCTGACGAAATACTGAACTTTATCTTTATGGCGTACGGAGACTGTGAACACCCCTTTATTTTCCCCGACATAACATACGGATTTTACAATGTATTTTGCACAGTGAACAATATCCCATACGAGGAAATTCCGCTTAAAGACGATTTTGCGATTGAATTTAACGACTACTGCGGAAAGGGTAAAAATATTGTAATTGCAAACCCCAACGCGCCGACGGGAATTTTTGCACCGCTTGAAGAAATCGAGCGCGTTGCATCATCAAACCGCGACAGTATCGTGGTTGTTGACGAGGCATATATTGATTTCGGTGGAGAAAGCGCAATTCCTCTTACCAAAAAGTATAAGAACCTTATCGTTGTGCAGACATTTTCAAAATCGCGCTCAATGGCAGGTGCGCGCCTCGGATTTGCAGTTGCGGACAAGGAAATTATAAAAGACCTTAACACAATCCGTTTTTCAATCAATCCCTATAACATCAACCGTATGACAATGGCGGCAGGCAGCGCCGCAATACGCGATAAGGAATACTTTGAAAAGAACAGAGCTGAAATTATTGCAACACGCGAAAAGACAGCGGCAGCACTTTATATGATGGGATTTACCGTAATTCCTTCGAAAACAAATTTCCTTTTTGCAAAGAGTGATAAAATCGGTGGAGAAGAGCTTTATAAAAAGCTTCGCGAAAACGGTATTCTTGTCCGTCACTTCACAAACGAAAGAATATGCGAATATAACCGTATCACAATCGGCACACCCGAAGATATGGAAACCTTCGTAAATACAGTAAAAAAGATTCTGGAGGACCTGTAATATGAGAAACGCTACAATTAACAGAAAAACAGCTGAAACAGATATAAAACTTAACCTCAATCTTGACGTATGCGAAAAGGGTGTAATTAAAACAGGCTGCGGTTTCCTTGACCATATGCTTGAACTTTTCGCAAAGCACGGCAGAATGACACTTTCTGTCCTTTGTAACGGTGATACACACGTTGACTACCACCACACAGTAGAGGATATCGGCATCGCACTCGGTCAGGCATTCAAGACTGCGCTCGGCGATAAAAAAGGTATTACACGCTACGCTGATGTAATACTTCCTATGGATGAAGCACTTATCCTCTCCGCAGTTGATATTTCAGGTCGTGGTATGCTTGCCATGAACCTTGAAATGCGCGCAAGAAAAGTCGGCGATTTCGATACTGAACTTGTAGAAGATTTCTTTGAAGCATTTGCGACAAATGCAGGTGTAACACTTCACGTAAGACAACTTGCAGGCAGAAATACCCACCATATCATCGAGGGTACATTCAAATCAGTTGCACGTGCTATGCGTGGTGCGGTAAAAATTGATGCGGAGGTAAAGGACGAAATACCGTCTACCAAAGGTGTATTATGATAGCAATCGTTGACTATGGCGTCGGAAACCTGTTTTCCCTTAAAAGCTCGCTTGATGTAGTAGGCGCAGAAAGTATTATAACGAGCGACGCAAATGTAATAAAAAATGCAGATAAAATTATTCTCCCCGGTGTAGGTGCATTCCGTGACGCAAGAAAAAAACTTGCCGAAAGCGGACTTGATAAAGTAATTGTCGGGGAAGCAAAAGGGGGAAAACCCCTACTTGGAATATGCCTTGGCATGCAGCTTCTTTTTGACAAAAGCTACGAGTACGGAGAGTATGACGGACTTGGTCTTATTAAAGGTGAAATCCGTCCTATCGCTGATGTTATCGGTGAGGGATTAAGCATTCCTCATATCGGTTGGAATTCGCTCGTCTTTAAAAAGGAAACGCCTATCTTTAAGTATCTTAAAGACGGTGACTGCGTATATTTTGTTCACTCCTACTATGCGGCAGACTGTGTTGAAAGCGTAACCGCAACTGCGGATTACGGATGTGAACTTACCGCATCGGCAGAAAATAAAAATGTCTACGGATGTCAGTTCCACCCCGAAAAGAGCGGTAAGGCAGGACTTAGTATCCTCAAAGCCTTCTCCGAAATGCTTTGAGAATAAGTTCGAAATGCAAAATGCGAAGTGCAGAATTATGGTAGATTTTCGCTTCAGCGAAAATCCTCGTTCATTTCGAATTTAAGTATGTGCTTTGATAAAGAGCCAAATGTGGATTTGTTAATTGAAAGGATAAAATGAAATGCTAATTTTCCCGGCAATAGATTTATATGAGAAAAAAGCAGTTCGTCTTTTTAAAGGCGACTATAATAAAATGACCATTTACAGCGAAAATCCGCTTGAGGTTGCAAAAGGCTTCAAGGAGCAAGGCGCAGAATATATCCATATGGTAGACCTTGAAGGTGCAAAAGATGGCACAACCCCGAATTTCGATGTGGTTTCTGCTGTTGCACGGCACAGCGGACTCAAGGTTGAAATCGGTGGCGGTATCCGCGACGAGGAAACCGTAAAACGCTACATTGACGCAGGTGTAATGCGCGTTATACTCGGTACAGCAGCGGTAAATGACCGCGCCTTTCTCGAAAAAGTATGCGCTAAATATGCGGACAAAATCGCTGTTGGCGCAGACCTCAAGGACGGCAAGGTAGCGGTAAAAGGATGGCTTGAAGACAGCGGTGTTTCAGGTATGGACTTTTTACACGAAATGCAAAATCTCGGTGTAAAAACAGTTATCTGTACCGACATTTCCCGTGACGGTGCGATGCAAGGCACAAACCGTGAACTTTATCGCGAGCTTTCCGAAAAATTCACAATGGACATTGTCGCATCAGGCGGTGTGTCAACCATTGACGATATAACAGCGCTTCGCAAAATGGACCTTTACGGTGCAATCGTCGGCAAGGCAATTTACACAGGCGACATTGACCTTGAAAAAGCAATCGAGGTGGCAAAATGATTACAAAAAGAATTATTCCCTGCCTCGATGTAAAAAACGGCAGAGTGGTAAAGGGTGTAAATTTCGAAGGACTTTCCGACGTTTCCTCTCCCGTGGAACTTGCAAAAAAATATTGGGAATGCGGAGCGGATGAGCTTGTTTTCTACGACATAACGGCATCCTTTGAAGGACGAAAGCTTTTTACCGACGTTCTTCGTGAGGTTGCTTCCACTATCTTTATTCCTCTTACAGTAGGCGGCGGAATAAATACTGTGGAGGATTTTGACCGCGTTTTAAAATGCGGTGCGGACAAGGTCAGCGTAAATTCAGGTGCAATCCGTAACCCCGATCTGATAAACGAAGCGGCGCAGATTTACGGAAATCAGTGCGTCGTGCTCTCCGTTGATATAAAACGCGTTGACGGACAGTTTCACGTTTTCGCCAAGGGTGGACGCGAAGACACGGGTATCGAAGCAATCGAATGGATAAAAAGCGGAGTTGCGCGCGGTGCAGGCGAGATTGTTGTTAATTCAATCGACACCGACGGCGTAAAACAGGGCTTTGATATCGAGATGTTAAAAGCCGTGCAGGATGTAGTAAATGTCCCCGTCATCGCATCGGGCGGTGCAGGAAAGATAGACGATTTCGTAACACTATTTAACGAAATCCCGAAAATGTCGGCAGGACTTGCCGCATCAATCTTCCATTTCGGCGAGGTTGCGATACCTGATTTGAAAGAAGAATTATACAAAAATAACATTCCGGTAAGGAGAATTTGAAATGATTGATATATCAACACTTAAATTTGACGAAAAGGGACTTATCCCCGCAATAGTAATTGACGCAGAAACGGGCAAGGTGCTTACTCTTGCATATATGAATAAGGAAAGCCTTGAAATATCACTTGAAAAGAAGCTGACCTGTTTCTGGAGCCGTTCCCGTCAGGAGCTCTGGCTCAAGGGTGAAACAAGCGGAAACTATCAGCATATTGTAAAAATAGTTGCCGATTGCGACAGCGATGCGCTCTGCGTATATGTTAAAAAGGACGGTCCCGCTTGTCATACAGGCGCGGAGAGTTGTTTTAATGACATTGTTTTTGAAAGCGACGAAGAGGGCGTATTTTCTCCCGAGGCACTTTTTGAAATGATAAAGGGCAGAAAAGAAGAGAAAAAAGAAGGCAGTTATACCACATACCTTTTTGAAAAAGGTATCGATAAAATTCTTAAAAAAGTCGGCGAAGAATGTACCGAAGTCATTATCGCGTCCAAGGATAACGACAAAAAAGAAACAATCTACGAGATTGCAGACCTTTATTATCACGTAATGGTAATGATGGTTGAAATGGGTATCGAAGTGGATGATGTACTTCGTGAACTTGCATCACGCCATGTTATCGATAAAAAAGTTAAACAGGAGAAGATGACATCATGACACGCGGAAGCTTGCATGTTCACACAACCTACTGCGACGGAAAAAGCACTGTTGAGGAAAATATCCTCGCCGCAATAGAAAAAAAGTTTACCTATCTTGGCTTTTCGGGACACGGTTATACCAATTTTGACGAATCTTACTGTATGAGCAAAGAAGGCGAGGCGCAGTACTTTGAAGAAATCGGTTTTCTTGCCGAAAAGTATAAAAATGAAATAAAAATACTTCGCGGAGTAGAGCACGATGGATTATCAAGTTATGATGCACATCCCTACGACTACAAGATAGCATCTGTTCACTATATAAGAGCGCAAGGCGAAATCTGTGAAGTAGACAGAAGTTGGGCACTTCAGGAAGAAGCCATCAAAAATTTTTTCGGCGGAGACCCCTATGCCTATGCAGAGGAGTATTACAGAACGGTTGCAAGTCAGACCGGCGATATCGTAGGTCACTTTGACCTTGTCACGAAATACGACAAGGGAAATAAAATCTTCACTCCCAAGGAAGTGAGATATAAAAAAGCAGTCCTTTCCGCACTGGAAATACTGCTTGATAAAAATATGGTTTTTGAAGTTAACACAGGCTCTATGGCACGCGGATACAAGGACAGACCGTATCCTGACATGTGGATACTCGAAGAACTTAAAAAACGTGGCGGAAAGGTTGTCATAACCTCTGACTGCCACCGCGCAGAAAACCTTGACTTTGGATATGAAGAAACCGAAAAACTTCTTTCAAAAATAGGCTTTACAGACTTTTACAATATTGATTTCATAAAATAAAAAGAAGCAGTTTGTCAACTGCTTCTTTCAGCGTGTCGATAAACCTATCGGCACGCTGGCAGACGAGAAAAAAGGAAGGTAAATTTGTTCAACACGAACTCGTCGGCGTACGAGGGTACGGTAGAGGGCGTGTTGAACGAAAGCAAGCAAAAGCCCTGAAAATTGCAATTTTCAGGGCTTTTTATTATGTGGTTGATAGTGGTTTTTTGTTTTTATCAGTTTATCGAAAATTTTCAAACCCTGCAAAAAAATATTTATTTTTATATTTTGCTTGCGCTTGACCGACTTTTTCGACAGTCTGAAAGAAGCAGTTTGTCAACTGCTTCTTTTTATTACTGAACTTCTTTCAACAAGTTTTGTATCAAATACCTTTTTAACGATTTCTTTGCCGAGAACTACCTTTGCAGCGAATTTCCCAATTTCTTCCTTTGCGTGGGTTAATGCAGTAAGATTGTAAAGCTTGGAAATCAATGTATCATCGGCAGTTATTATTGATATTTCTTCGGGGATTTTTATTTCCCTTGAAGATAATGAATCAATACACTTTTTCGCAAGAAAGTCGTTGTAGCAAAAAATACCGGTCACACCATCCTTATATGCTTTTTCAAGTTTTTCGTCTAAATTTTCATCATCGTAAATCAAGAAAACATTTTCAAATTCGTTTATAAAAGCACCCATTCTTTTTTCTGATATGCGGCTGTTTTTAATGCAAACGGCCCCGACACGGCTATGCCCCATTTTTTTAAGGTAAGCTGCTGCTTCATAGCCGATTTTTTCATCATTCATACAAACCACAGATGTGTTTTCCGTCCCATAATCTGAGTCAAGGAAAACAACAGGAATATTTTTCTCCCTGAACTTTTTTAAGACATCTTCAATTCTTCTTATGTCTATGTCTTTCTCAGGGGTTGCCTGAACAATTATCCCGTCTGAGTCTGCTGTAAGAAATTTTTCCAGCAGTTTTATAGTCTCTTCAAAACTATACTTTGTATCACAGAGTATAAATGATGCCCCTTGCTCTTCCAACACTTCGCTTATTGCCTGAGTGTAGTAGGGAAGGAAATAATAATCTGACATATCAAGTAAAACATGAATCTTCTTCCCAAGGGCGTAGTTTTTGCAAAAATATCCCTTACCCTGATACTTTTCGATGATTCCTTCGCTTACCAGAACGGACAGTGCCTCCCTCGCAGTAAGCCTTGAAACAGAATATTTTCTGGCAAGCATATTCTCGCTGGGAAGTTTTTCTCCGTCTTTATATTTTCCGTTATTTATTTCGCCTCTGAGAGCATCAGATATTTGTAAGTAAAGCGGTTTTTTGTTCATATTTTGCACCTCAACTTGTATTATACAGGTTTTTTCGGAAAATGGCAACAGGAGATTGACTACGGGCTTTTTACGGTGCTATAATTTACTTATATATACAAGTTGGAGGTAATGTTATGAAAGAACAAATAATTAAAAAAATCACTGACACCGTAACTGTAATTGACACATCGAAAATTGATTATACTCCCATTACGGAGTATGCTCATCTTGTGGAGAACAATATCTGGACAAAGGCAATTCAGGCTGCACTTGACGAAAAGAAAAACGTCTATATCCCAGATATGGGCAATGAAATTCTGATTGATAACTCAATCTTTATGGACAGCGATACGAATTTAAAAGTTGCACCCAATCAGGTAATCCGTCTTAAAGAAAACATCAATGTGTGTATGATACGAAACCGCAACATCATCCCCGGAGGACATAAATATGTAGAGAGGGAAAAACCTGATAAGCACATAACCATCTCAGGCGGAAAATGGTGTGCGGCAGGAAACAAAGATTTAAGACTCGACCGTTTCAGAGCAATTATGGGCGGATTCGGTCATTTTGCTTTTTCAAATGTTGAAGAACTGAATATTACCAATATTACCATTATGGGCGGAAGTCCTTCATATGCGGTAATGATCAGCAACTGTTATAATTTCTATGTTGATAATATTTTCTTTGACAAACACGAAAAAGACGGTGTCCATATAGATGGTCCCTCTTCATACGGCATCATCAGCAACCTTCGTGGAGAAGGTTTAAAGGATGATATGGTAGCTATTCTTGCCTGGGACTGGTATGGTTCAGGCGTTACCCACGGAGATATAGAGTATATCTATGTGCACGATGTGGAAGGACTTGATAACGAAATCCGACTTCTGACCGGAAGAAAGGAGTATCCTAACCTCCTGACACATGATTGCGATATAAGAAATTGTGTTCTTGAAAATATCATCGGTACTTATACATATAAAATGTATTACCAGCCGAATTGCAGAAATGCTTATCTTAAATACGACAAATTTGACAGCGCCCTGACTGTCGGAAGAATGGAGAATATTTACTTTGAAAATATTTCTCTTCCCAAGCTTAAGAATGTCGGCTTTAACGCAATTCCTGTATACGGCATTTTCGATATTCTGGCTGACTGTAAAAACATCAACTTAAAAAATATCACTGTTTCTGATTCTTATGAAGCTCTCGAAAGCAAAAATATTAAACTTGTAAATGCAGGACCTATTTCTGCAACAGCACAGCGTGGCGAAGGTCCCGATGACTGGCGAGATTACTTTGAACCCGATATGTGTTGCACAGTCGAAGATATAACAATAGAAAATGTAACTATGGCGGGGGAAAAGATATTGGGTGCCGACAAACTTGTAAAAGAAACACATCAGAAAATCAATCCCGACTACCCAAATACTACTCCCGCAGGTGGTACAGGCTGGGGAAAAATAAACAAAGTAACCGTAAAATAAATTTGATGGAATGTTTTTATGATATACTATATTTTAATTTCCATTGCTGCGGTTATGTTCTCCTTGCAGTTCATTTGTCAGCAGAGCTACGAAAAAAACTGCGGCACGGCTCTTCCTCAGGCGCTTTTGTATGCCCTTCACAAAGGTTTGTCCGTAATGGCGATAATGCTCGTGCTGAGCGCGTTTTCGCTCGAGTTTACCATATTTTCATTTCTGGTGGCAGCACCTTATTCACTTTGCTATGTACTGATGATTTATTTCAGCCTTAAAGCCTTTTCGGTGGCAAATCTTTCCGTATATTCGGTGTTCACAATGCTCGGCGGAATGACACTCCCTTTTCTAATAGGTGTTTTTCTGTTCGGAGAGGAACCTTCTGTCTTCAAAGTCGTTTGCTTCATTTTGGTAGCATTCGCTGTTGCGATGAATATTCAGAAAGGCAGCCATAACAAAAAAGCGTTTTTATACTACATTCTTGTTTTTATCTTAAACGGAACCGTGGGGACTATTTCAACAATTCATCAGAACATAGGGTTAAAAATTACGGACAGTACAAGCTTTTTGTTCTATTCAGGTGTATGGACGGTTTTAATCTGCAGTGTATGGCTTTTCGCAAAAGGAGAAAAGGTTTCGTTTCTCAAAGGAAAAAATATTTTGTTTCCCGCGCTTGATGGATTTTTCAACGGTTGCGGAGATTTGTTGCTGCTTATATCTGTCGCTCCCGGTGCACTTGATGCCTCGGTTCTGTATCCATTCGGAATGGGAGGAGTTATGCTTTGCTCAGTTATAATCAGCACGCTGAGGCGCGAAAATGTAAGAAAAATTGAATATGTCGCCGCATCGATAGCATTTGTGGCAAGTGTTCTAATGGCATTTTAGAAATCCCAAAACGAAAGCCACCTGTTCAATTTCCTCTCGAACAGGTGGCTTAAAATATTCTTTCTTGTTTTGTTACTTTATAGATAAATACTTGCGGAATACTACTTCTAAAAGTTCGTCTCTTTCTACTTTTGTAATAAGACTTCTTGCGCCCTTATGACCGGTAATATAAGTAGGATCGTCCGACATAATATAACCAACAAGCTGGCTTATGGGGTCATACCCTTTTTCCACCAAAGCCTCATGCACACGGCAGATGATAGATTCAATTTCAGTATCACGCGTTTTGCATATATCTATATGTGTTGTATTATTTACCATAACGATCACCCCTTTATCTGATATTATATTATACCATAAAGAGCAACTTTGCAATATCGGTAACACAATCTTAACATTAGTGTTATAAAAGTGTAATCGCGGCGAAAAATCAATGTGATTCCTCGAGGTATTTTTTCAGTTTTTCAAATGTTTCGTCGCTGATGTCATGCTCAATTTTACAGCTGTCGGTGTATGCAGTTTCCTCACTTACGCCAAGTTTCATCAGAACTCCTGCAATGACATCGTGTCTTTCGCGAATTTTCTGTGCAATCACAAGTCCCTTGTCAGTTAATTTGATGCCGCCATCCTCATCAATTACGATATATCCTTCCGTGCGGAACGATTTCATCGCAACGGAAACACTTGCCTTTGAGAAACCAAGCTCATTTGCGACATCAATGCTTCTGACGTGGTTATTTTTATCGCCCAGCATAAGAATTGCTTCAAGATAATTTTCTGCAGATTCTTTTATCTTCATAAAATTCCCTCCAAAAGTGAAGTTAAACTTATTTTATCATAAGTCTTTTAAATTTGCAACCGTGACCTCATTTTTTGTGTTTTTTGAGAAATAATAAGGGGGAAAGGACTGATAAAATGACAAACGATACATTTTTCGATGACAATATCCAGAATACCGAAGACCCTATGCCTGAAAGTGTAAAAAACTTCGCTCTGATACAGGCAATCAGGGAAGTTTCGGGTGAAGACGAAGATGAAACGGAAAAGAGGAAATGATATGAAAATACGAACAGACCTCGTACTTGAATGCCGTGAAATGTTTGCCGAGGAGATAAACGGTGTCGAAAGCACTTCTCACGACAGTGACGGGATAACTGTCACACATGTTAATATAAAAACCGACGAGGGAGCAAACCGTATAGGAAAACCAATCGGCAGTTATATCACAATTGAAATTGACAATATGTCTTTTCAGGATGAGGATATAAAAGAACGCGGAGAAAAAGCTGTGTCCGATGAACTTAAAAAACTTCTTCAGAATCAGAATACCGACTCCGTACTTGTTGTCGGACTTGGAAATCAGTATATAACTCCCGACTCAATCGGACCGAAAACCGTCGGCAAAGTGACTGTTACCCGCCATATCACAAAAGAGGCAAGCCTCGGATTTGATTTTGACATCCGTCCCGTCAGCGCCGTTGCTCCGGGTGTGCTTGGTATTACGGGCATTGAAACGGGCGAAATTGTAAAAGGCGTAATTGAACATGTAAAACCCACCCTCGTTATTGCAGTAGATGCCCTCGCCGCACGGAAAATAAGTAGGCTCGGTACAACGGTTCAGCTTTCCGATACAGGCATTTCCCCCGGCAGCGGTGTAGGAAATAACCGAAAGGAACTGACACAAAAAACGCTCGGTGTCCCCGTCATCGCAATCGGAGTTCCCATGGTTGTCGATGCCACGACGCTTGCAATGGATATTATCCGTGACCATACACAAATTAAAAACGAACTTCTCGAAGACGGGCACGGAATGATACTGACGTCAAACGATGTTGATGCTATTTCAAATACTGCAAGTGACATTATTTCCGGTGGAATAAATATGGCTCTTCATTCTTGAAAATATTGTCATAATATGTTATAATATCTCATAGTTTATTGAAAGAAGTGTAATTATGGGAATGCTTGCAGCACATATAAGGGGTCTTCGTAAAAACGCAGGACTCAATCAAAAGCAACTTGCTATGCGTATCGGAGTGGGAACCACAACCATCAACAATATCGAAAGTGGGTATATAACTTCTCCCGCACCCAATATAATAGATGCTCTTGCAGCGGCATTTTGTACCGACAGTTACTCGCTCGTAAACCGCCTTTCAATCGATGTAGGCGAGCGTGCCAAACTTGTCCATGTCGTAAGTTCAATCAGTAGCAAGAAACCCTTTGTCGAGATTGACAAAATCGTTGAAACTGTATTCATTGATCGTGCTGATATGCACGGATTTGAATATATGGGACTTAAAATGCCCGACAACTCTATGGCGCTCGAAGCCATAAAGAAAGGGGCAAGTGTCATAATCCGAAAGGATGCCATAATCCAGAATGGTGATATCGTTGCAGCGGTGTATAACGATAATGACGCGGTTGTACGAACTTATTACAAGGACGGAAATACAGTTGTTCTCAAGGCGGCGGGTAACAGCACTCTCTATCCCGACATTGTATTAGACCTTGAAAAAGACCGCTTTATCCTTATCGGCAAGGTTATTCACTGCACAAATTATTTCGGCAAAAATAAATGATTATTTTTACGAATTTACTTGCTTTTTCCACAAAATGATACTATACTGTAATGTGGATTAAGAATCAAACAAGAACAGTTTCAGGAGAAGAACTTTTATGATATATCTTGACAATGCAGCCACAACAAAAATGAAAGGCAGTGTAATAAGTGCGATGCTTCCGTACTTTACCGAAACTTTCGGCAACGCATCCTCCACATATACAAGTGCAGGTCAGGCGGCACGCCGTGCTATGAATGAAGCACGCGAAAAGATTGCATCACTTATCGGTGCAACTGCGCGTGAGCTTTATTTTACAAGTGGCGGCAGCGAGGCAGACAACTGGGCAATAAAAGGTGTTGCTCTTAAAAACAAGGACAAGGGTAATCACATCATAACCACAACGGTTGAGCACCATGCAGTTCTTCATACCTGTCAGTTTCTTGAAAAGCATGGCTTTGAGGTTACTTATGTACCCGTTGATGAATTCGGTATGGTAAACCCCAAGGATATTGAAAACGCAATTACCGACAAGACAATTCTTGTTTCAGTAATGTTTGCCAATAACGAAATCGGCACAATAAATCCCATAGAGGAAATCGGTGCTATTTGCCGTAAAAAAGGCGTATATTTCCACACTGACGCAGTTCAGGCGACAGGTGCGGTAGAAATTGATGTCGAAAAAATGAATATCGACCTTCTTTCCATATCGGCGCACAAATTCCACGGACCCAAGGGTGTTGGCGCGCTTTATATCAAAAAGGGTATAAAGATTGAAAATCTTATCCACGGCGGTGCACAGGAATCAGGCAGACGTGCCACAACGGAAAATGTTGCAGGCATAATCGGTATGGCGCAGGCTCTTTCCGAGGCTTGCGAAAATATGACCGAGAAAACAAAAAAACTTGTAGAAATGCGTGACTATATCATTGATACAGTCCTTCGTGAAATTCCCTATACCCGTCTTAACGGTCACAGGGAAAAGCGCCTTCCCAATAACACAAGTTTTTGCTTCAGATATATCGAGGGCGAGAGCCTTCTTTTATCACTTGATATGATGGGATTTGTTGTTTCAAGTGGCTCTGCCTGCACATCAGGCTCGCTTGACCCGTCCCATGTTCTTCTGGGGATTGGTCTTCCGCACGAGATTGCGCACGGCTCGCTTCGTGCATCTCTTTCGGAATTTACTACAAAAGAAGAAATTGACTCCTTCTTAAAAGCGCTTCCCCCGATTGTTCAGAGACTTAGGGATATGTCGCCTCTTTACGAAGGTGTAGAAGGAAAGGAATGATATAAATGTACAGCGAAAAGGTTATGGACCATTTCTCAAACCCCAGAAATGTCGGGGAAATAGAAGATGCTAATGCAGTTGGTACAGTAGGTAATGCCAAGTGCGGCGATATTATGAAAATCTATATGAAGATTGAAAACGATGTAATCGTTGATATTAAGTTCAAGACTTTCGGCTGCGGTGCCGCAGTTGCAACAAGTTCTATGGCAACTGAACTTGTGAAGGGCAAAACCATTGATGAGGCTCTTCAGCTTACAAACAAGGCTGTTGTTGAAGCACTTGACGGACTTCCGCCGGCAAAGCTTCATTGCAGCGTTTTAGCAGAAGAAGCAATCAGAGCCGCTATTCAGGATTACTACGATAAGAGCGGTATTGAGAAGAAAATCGAATGCAGCGGTAACTGTGCACATTGCTCACACCAACACTAAAGGCGAACGATTTTAGCGCAGAGCACAAAACGCAGTGACTGTGATAAAATGTCTTTTAATGAGATAGCCGAAAAATAAAACGGAAATACTTTGAAAAAATAGTGAAGGAATCCGCCATTGCGGATTCCTTTTATTTTTTATTACTATCTATAAAGTCACTAAGAGCCACCGCGAAATATCTTGCGCCCAAAATCGCTTCATCAAGAGTATTTCCATTTGTGCCGACCTCAACAATAACTCCCGCGGGGGCAAGCTGTTGATTAAACCGCTGACTTCTGAAATTTATCGGACGGCACAGATTCGGATAAAGCGACTCGGTATGACTTTGCAGCTGTGCGGCGAAACTCAGATTATCCTTCCAGTTATCGTGTGCAAGACCACTTTGATTACTTCCGACAACGAGCATTATTTTTGCGGCATCCTCGCCGTCAATTTTTGCGGTATGCTTTATTTTTTCACCGTCTTTTCCCACGATTGCGTCGCGGTGCACATCAAGCACAATTTTAATTGACGGGTCTTTTTTTATGTAGTTTTCAATGGCTTTTGCGCTTTTGTTATAGCTTCCGCTGTAACTGGGATGGTCGTTTATCGCCGTGTCGTGATAAACGCGGATTCCGTTTGCCTCAAGCACGCTTTTTATTTCTTCGCCGACCCGTACCATATTGAAATTTTTGTCAGTTGTGCGCTCGGTGTCCGTTGGGGCGTAATTAAATTTTTGCGACGGAGTATAACTTTCCGTCGTGTGCGTATGAACAATCAGCACCGAAAAATCCCCGCTCAAGAATTGCGGCACAGGAGAAAGAAAATCTTCAGGCTCGATTTTAAGCTTTGTTGTGTTTGAAATTTTAACTTCGGGGGAAAGATTGGTTTTAGGGGGAGCCTGTATTTTTGTTTTGAGCTGCGAAACGTTGTTTTGCGTCTTTGATGCAGGTTTAGCGGATTTTTCATAAGCTTTCTCATTCAGTGAAAACACCCCCGAAACAAGAAGTTTATCTTGGCTAAAAGAAATATTTGAAGAAAGAAAGAACTTCAAAACATCATCGCCGATTGTAATAGCGGGAAGTGATTTTGACAAAACTACACTTGACATAATCACAAAAGAAAACACTGCGCTCAAAAAGGCGGGACGCAACTTTCTTAAATTGATTGTAACAGATGCAGTTTTTTTCAAAAAATCACCTCTTTTCACATAATATATATTGATTTATTTGCAAATTTATGCGATAATAATATAGTATATTTTTATGTAATAAATTTTCGTGACTTATTACCCGCGATAAGAGCACTTAGGAATAACAGCGGGAAGAAAGGCTTGGTAATTATGTTAGTATCAGCAAAAGAAATGCTTGAAAAGGCTCGCGACGGTAAGTACGCGGTAGGTCAGTTCAACATAAACAATCTTGAATGGACAAAGGCAATTCTCCTTACAGCCCAGGAACAGAAGTCTCCCGTTATCCTTGGTGTAAGTGAAGGTGCCGGAAAGTATATGGGCGGCTACAAGGCAGTTGTAGGTATGGTTAAAGGTATGATAGAGGGACTTAATATCACAGTTCCCGTTGCTATTCATCTTGACCACGGCAGTTATGAAGGTGCTCTTAAGTGCATCGAGGCAGGCTTCTCATCAGTAATGTTTGACGGCAGCCATTATCCCATCGAGGAGAATGTAGCAAAAACAACCGAACTTATAAACATCTGCGCGGAAAAAGGTCTCAGCCTTGAAGCTGAAGTTGGCGCAATCGGCGGCGAAGAAGACGGCGTTGTGGGCAGCGGCGACATCGCAGATCCCATGGAGTGTAAGGCTATTGCAGACCTTGGTGTAACAATGCTTGCAGCAGGTATCGGCAACATCCACGGTAAGTACCCTGAAAACTGGAAGGGTCTTGCATTTGACGCTCTTGAAAAAATCAAGGATGCAACAGGTAACATTCCGCTTGTTCTTCACGGCGGAACAGGTATTCCTGCAGAAATGATAAAAAAGGCAATTTCTCTCGGAGTTGCAAAAATCAACGTAAACACAGAATGTCAGCTTTCATTCACCGCTGCTACAAGAAAGTATTTTGAAGAGGGCAAGGACCTTCAGGGTAAGGGCTTTGATCCCAGAAAAGTTCTCGCACCCGGTTTTGAAGCAATAAAAGAAACTGTTAAAGAAAAAATGGAACTTTTTGGCTCTGTTAACAAGGCATAATCTATTTTACAAACTCTGATAAAGGGGATAATTATGGATAAGAAAACAGGTCTTTCCCGTCAGGCACTTAAGAGACTGCCCGTATATATGTCATATCTCAAAACGCTTGACAGTAATGAAATTGAATATATTTCTTCTGCCGCAGTTGCGGAGGCTCTTGACATGAACGATGTTCAGGTCAGAAAGGATCTCGCGGCAGTCTGCAAAACTTCGGGAATCCCGAAAAAAGGTTTTGTTGTGCGAGACCTTATAGACGGAATCTCTGATTTCCTTGATTATGGCAGGGGAAATGACGCAATCCTGGTCGGTGCGGGAAATCTCGGGATGGCTCTTATGAGTTACCGCGGGTTTGACAACTACGGAATAAACATAGTTGCCGCTTTTGATAACCGTCCCGAACTTATCGACAATAAAAGAATTTTTGACATTTCGCGCCTTCCCCAAATGTGTAAGGAACTTAATGTCAAGATAGGCATCATAACTGTTCCCGTAGATGCAGCACAGCAGGTTTGTGATATGCTTGTAAAAAGCGGTATCCTCGCAATCTGGAATTTTGCTCCCACGCATATAAAAGCGCCCGAGAAAATTCTGGTGCAGAACGAGAATATGGCATCATCACTTGCGCTTTTGTCAAATCACTTACGCGATAAAATGGCATCGGAATAATAATAAAAGGCTTTTATCCAACGCGGGTAAAAGCCTTTTTTTGGCGTTTTTGTATAAATTTTACCAAAAACACGTCGAAAATTATCGCTTTTTTTGGTAAAAATCCCCTAAAAGCGTTTGACTTGATAAAATAAATTTGATAAAATATAAAATAAGTACAATTATATCTAAAAAAACGGAGGAGAATGTATGACAACAAAGAAAATATCTGCAATAAAAGAAAATCCTTTTATTTCTACCTCCGACCTCTCTATGTTTAACAGCGGAACCGCCTTCCGTGCATATAAATTTATGGGCGCAATTCCGGCTGAAATTTTTGGTGACTCAGGATACAGCTTTGCCGTATGGGCACCTAATGCTGACTATGTCAGTGTTGTTGGTGACTTTAACGGATGGAATGCAGATGCTCATCCCATGAATCCGCAAGGAAGCTCGGGTGTATGGCACTGCTTTATAAAGGGAATAACCGACGGACAGAGTTATAAATATTTTATAAAAGCGAAAGACGGCAGTTCCTTTTATAAGGCGGACCCGTATGCAAGATTTGCGGGACTTGCTCCTGAAACTGCATCTATAACATATAACACAAACGGATTTGAGTGGACCGATAAAAAGTGGATTGAAAAAAGAACTAAAAATGCACCCTACGAAAAGCCGATGCTCATTTACGAAATGCACCTTGGCAGTTGGCGTACGCATCCTGACGGGTCGCTTAAAAACTACCGTGAAATAGCGGATGAGCTTTGTCCTTATCTTTGCGAAATGAATTACACACACGTTGAACTGATGCCCCTTACAGAATTTCCATTTGACGGCAGTTGGGGTTATCAGGTGACGGGCTACTTTGCTTCGACAAGTCGCTATGGCACGCCAAAGGACTTTATGTACTTTGTGAATAAGTGCCACGAGTACGGCATAAGTGTTATTATGGACTGGGTGCCTGCCCATTTCCCGCGCGACGCGCACGGACTTGCGAAATTTGACGGCACACCGATTTACGAATACCCCAACCCATTGAAGGGCGAACATAAAGAATGGGGAACACTCGTGTTTGACTATGGGCGCGAGGAAGTTGTTTCATTCCTTCTTTCAAGCGCACTTTACTGGCTTGATGTTTTTCATATTGACGGGCTTAGGGTTGACGCCGTCTCAAGTATGCTTTACCTCGATTATGGTCGTGAGGAATATATGCCCAACAAAAACGGCGGCAACGAAAATCTTGAAGCGATTGAGTTTCTGCAAAAACTCAATATCGCCGCTTTTTCAGAGCATCCGAATATACTGATGATTGCCGAGGAATCAACTGCATGGCCAAATGTTACTAAACCTGTTTGTGACGGGGGTCTCGGATTCAACTATAAATGGAATATGGGCTGGATGAACGATATGCTCCGCTATATGAGTATGGACCCATACTTCAGGCGCGACAATCATAACCTTTTGACATTTTCGATGATGTACGCCTTTTCCGAAAACTATATACTTCCGCTTTCTCATGATGAGGTTGTTCACGGAAAGTGCTCGCTCATTGAAAAAATGTCGGGTCTTTACGGACAGAAGTTTGATTCACTCCGCGCCTTCTTTATGTACAAGATGGCGCACCCCGGGAAGAAACTTCTTTTCATGGGTGGCGAGATAGCGCAGTTTATTGAGTGGCGCTATTACGAGCAGCTTGAATGGCACTTGCTTGAACTGGAAAAGCACAAACAGTTCCATTCGTTTATGAAAGAACTCAACGCATTTTATAAAGAAAACAAACCCTTCTGGGAAATTGAAAACAGTTGGGACGGTTTTGAATGGATAAACGCCGATGACCGTGACCGTAGCGTAATTTCTTTTGTAAGGCGTGGCAAAAAGAAAACCGAAGAAGTTGTTGTTATCTGCAACTTTACTCCCGTTGAGTACAAGGGTTACATTGTCGGGGTTCCGCGAGCAGGAACATATGCAAGTGTTCTTTCAAGTGACGAAACGAAGTTTGGCGGTGGAGGAAGAAAAATCAAACCAATATCAGCCAAAAAGAAAGCACAGGGAAATATGCCCTACTCAATCATGGTTGATGTACCGCCAATGAGCGCACTCTATTTTAAACGCACCCAAATCAAAAAGCAAAATTCCGAATTTATATGACAAGAGAGGAAGGATTATACATGAAATCAGCCGAGTGTTTAGCAATGATTCTTGCCGGCGGACAGGGAAGCCGACTTGGTGCACTCACAAAAACAGTAGCAAAACCTGCAGTTCCTTTCGGAGGAAAGTACAGAATTATCGACTTTACTTTAAGTAACTGTATCCACTCCGGAATTTATACAGTAGGTGTGCTCACTCAATATCAGCCCCTTGAACTCAATACTTATATCGGCAGCGGACATCCGTGGGACCTTAACAGAAATTCCGGCGGTGTATATGTACTGCCTCCGTACCAGAGTGCAGAAAAGGGAGAATGGTACAAGGGTACTGCAAACGCAATTTATCAGAACATTGAGTTTGTTGACAAGTTCAACCCCAAGTATGTAGTTATCCTTTCAGGTGACCATATTTATAAAATGGACTATTCCAAAATGATTAAGTTCCACAAGCAGAAGAATGCCGATGCGACAATAGCCGTTATCGAAGTTCCGTGGGACGAGGCAAGCCGTTTTGGTATTATGACCGCAGATGAAGAAGGCAAAATAGTGGAATTTGCGGAAAAACCTGCTGAGCCGAAGAGCAATCTTGCATCAATGGGTGTATATGTATTTACTTGGGAAGTTCTTAAAAAGTATCTTCAGAGTGACGAAACAAATCCCGAAAGCTCTAACGATTTTGGTAAAAACATCATTCCTACAATGCTTGACAATGGCGAAAATATGTGTGCGTATGCATTTGAAGGATACTGGAAAGATGTTGGTACGGTGCAGAGCTTGTGGGAAGCAAATATGGATATCCTTGCAACCCCACCTGCATTCGAACTTAACGACAGCAACTGGAAGATTTATTCAAGAAATCCCGTTAAGCCTCCGCACTATGTTGCAGGCGGTGCGGTTATCAAGAACAGCTGTGTTACCGAGGGATGTAGCGTTTACGGAACTGTAAATCACAGTATTCTTTTTGAAAGTGTTACTGTGCAGGAAGGTGCAATTATCGAGGATTCAATCATATTCCCCGGCTCAACAATAAAGAAAGGCGCAGTTGTCAAGAAGGCAGTTGTCGGTGAAGAAGCAATTATCGGTGAGGGTGCAGTTATCGGCGACGAAAATACAAGCAGCGCTCAGTACGAAAGTAAATATTGCACAGGCGGAATATCGCTTATAGGCGGAGGAATAGAAATTCCCGCAGGCGAAAAAATAGGCATAAATTCAATGGTGACAGCAGATAACGGAAAGGGGGAGAACTAATATGAGAGATATGATGGGTATTGTAATGGCGGACAACAAGGACTTAAGACTTAACGAACTTACAGAGTTCCGTTCAGTGCAGGCACTTCCTTTTGGCGGACGCTACAGACTGATCGACTTTATCCTTTCCAATATGGTAAACTCAGGTGTAATCAATGTCGGTATCGCAACAAATATCAACTATTCATCTCTCATGGACCATGTGGGCAGCGGTGCTCCCTGGGATCTTAACAGAAAAATTTACGGTCTCTTTATGCTTCCTCCCCATGTTCGCGGTACAAGCGGTAATGTAAGCGAAGACAGTATCGACCAGCTTTACGGAGTTCTTACATTCCTTCGTCGCAGCCGTCAGGAATATGTTCTCCTTGCAAGCGGCAGAACAATCTGTAATATGACATTTGATGAAGCGCTTGAGAAACACATAGAAAACGACGCGGATATCACTATAATTTACCACGACAAAAAGGAAAAGGATGAACAACTCAGCCGCGGTAATGTTTACGAAATAGGCGAAAACGGCAGAGTTATCGGTATCGAAACACAGCCCCGTTACCCCAAAACAACACTCGAGGGTATGGGTATGTTTATTATCGGCAGACTTAAACTCATCGAACTTATTGAGGATGCATATTCCCGCGGAAGCCATGACTTCGTACGCGATATTCTTATCAGTGCAATCCGCGAACTCAAAGTTTACGGCTACGAATACAAGGGCTTCGTAGGAATTATTGATTCTGTCGCAAGTTACTACGAGAACAATATGAAACTTCTTGAAAAAGATGTTCGCGACGAAATCTTCGGCGCAGAAAACCGTATCTATACCAAGGTTAAGGACCAGGTTCCCACCCAGTATAAAGAAAGATCTTCTGTATCTGATTCTCTTGTTGCAGACGGCTGTATAATTGAGGGTAAGGTTGAAAACAGCATCATCTTCCGTGGCGTTTATATTGCCAAGGGTGCAACCGTTAAAAACTGTATCGTTATGCAGAACACAGTAATTGAAGAAGGCTGCGAAATAGAAAATGTTATTATCGATAAGGAATGTACTCTCCGTGAGTCAAAACGCCTTATCGGACAGCCGAGTTTCCCTGTAATTCTTCCCAAGAGAACATTGCTGTAAATAAAAAAGACAGACAAGGACAATCAGAAAGGACAAAAATATGAAGGTTTTATTTGCCACAAGTGAATGCGTACCTTTTGTAAAAACAGGAGGACTTGCCGACGTTGTCGGCGCTCTTCCTCAGGAGCTTTGTGCGCAGGGGTGTGAGGCACGTGTGATACTGCCCAAATACGGTAAAATCGCGCAGAAATACAAGGACGAGATGCGCTATATCAATAACATATATATCAAAATGGGTTGGCGCAGCCAGTATTGCGGCGTGTTTGATCTTAAGATAGGAGACGTTACCTACTACTTTGTTGACAACGAATTCTATTTCGGTTCCGACACTATCTATGGCGATATGGCACAGGATGTTGAACGCTTTGCGTTTTTTGACAAGGCTGTGCTTGCTCTCTTGCAGGTAATAGATTTCTGGCCCGATGTTATCCATTGTAACGACTGGCAGACAGGTATGATTCCCGTTCTTTTAAGAGCGCACTATAACTGCGATGAGCGTTATAACAAAATTAAAACAGTTATGACGATACACAACCTCAAATTTCAGGGCGTGTATGACAAGAAAACAATCGCCGATGTGTGCGAACTCCCCGAAGAATACTTTACTGCCGACAAGCTCGAATTTTATAAGGATGCAAGTTTCTTAAAGGGCGGTCTTGTATACGCTGACTTTATTACAACTGTCAGCAAAACTTATTCAAGGGAAATTATGACCGACTATTTCGGCGAAAACTTAAACGGTCTCCTCTCTGCAAGAAGTAACAGCGTGACAGGTATTATAAACGGTATAAATTATATCGACTGGAACGCGTCAACCGACAGTATGATTTACAAGAACTACGACGGCAGAAATGTCGTGTCGGGAAAAAAAGAGAACAAGCTGGCGCTTCAAAAGGAATTCGGACTTGAGGAAAATCCCGACAAGTTCCTTATCGGTATGGTAACAAGACTTACAGGACAGAAAGGACTTGACCTTGTAGAATGTGTTATGGACAACATCTTTGAAAATGATGATGTCCAGATGATTGTCCTCGGTACAGGCGAAGAGCAGTACGAAAATATGCTCCGTCACTTTGAGTGGAAGTACAAGGGAAGACTGGCGTCGCTTATAATGTTTGGCAATTCCGAAAGCCACAAAATCTACGCAGGCAGCGATGCATTCCTGATGCCGTCACTCTTTGAACCGTGCGGACTCAGCCAGATGATTTCTATGCGTTACGGAACACTTCCCATCGTTCGCGAAACGGGCGGACTCCGCGACAGCGTAGAACCGTTTAACGAATACGAGAATACGGGAACAGGCTTCAGTTTTGCAAACTACAACGCACACGAGATGCTCGGAATCATAAACTATGCCAAGAGAACTTACTACGACAACAAGAAATCATGGCAATCTATGGTAAAAAGAGCAATGAAAACGGATTTTTCGTGGCGAAATTCAGCAAAAGAATACATTGACGTATACAACAGATTGTAGTATAATATCGGGTATGAGGTTAAACTAACCTCATACCCGATTTGCTTTTAATCTATTAAAGGAGTTGTATATATTGGCAACAAAGAAACTTACCGCTAAACAGGAACAGATAAAAGAAGAAATCTTAGGCAAACTTAACCGTCATTACGGAAGAACGCTTGAGGATGCTACAAAGGCGCATATCTACAAGGCAGCGGCTCTTACCGTGCGTGACAAAATTATGGAAAGATGGACGGCATACCGCCGTCAGCAGAGAACAGCGCAGAAGAAGGAGCTTTTCTATCTTTCTTTTGAATTCCTTATGGGACGCTCTCTCGGCAATAACCTTCTTAACATCGGTCTTACAAACGATTACGAAAAGGTGCTCCAGTCAATGGGTTGCTCCCTTGAAGAAATCGCATCTCAGGAAAGCGATGCAGGTCTTGGTAACGGGGGCTTAGGCAGACTTGCCGCTTGTTTCCTTGACTCGCTTGCGACACTTGAACTTCCCTCATTCGGTTGTTCAATCCGCTACGAATACGGCCTTTTCAAGCAACTCATCGTAGATGGCGAGCAGGTTGAAACTCCCGATAACTGGCTCCACGACGGCAATGTTTGGGAAATCCCCCGTCCTGAAGAAAAGGTTACAGTTCGCTTCGGCGGTAAGGTTGAAACCGAAATGACCGAAAACGGGCTCCGCGTAAATTATATCGACACCACAAATGTTGTGGGTATCCCCTACGATGTTCCGATTGTCGGATACGATGCAAAAATTGTAAACACACTTCGCCTCTGGTCAGCACGTGCTGAGCGTGACCTTGATATGTCAAGCTTCTCGGGCGGTGACTACCTTCAGGCAGTAGAGGAGAAGGCGCTTGCAGAAGTTTTAAGTAAAGTTCTTTATCCCGAGGATAATCATCAGGAGGGTAAGGCACTTCGTCTGCGTCAGCAGTACTTCTTCGTATCATGTACAATGCAGTGGATTATTTCAAGATTCAAGCGTCATCACAAGGGTATGGATCTTGACAAACTCCCCGAATATATTGCAGTTCACATCAACGATACACATCCTGCAATCGCAATCCCCGAACTTATGCGTATCCTTATGGATGAAGAGGGTATGGGTTGGGATCAGGCATGGAATATCGTATGCAGAGTTTTCGCATACACAAACCATACAATTATGGCGGAAGCGCTTGAAAAATGGCCTATGGATATGTTCCAGCGTCTTCTTCCCAGAATCTATATGATTGTTGACGAAATGAACCGCCGTCTCGTTTGCGAACTTCAGAACCTTTACGGCGACGACTGGGGCAAAATCAACTATATGTCAATCATCGCACATAACTATATCAATATGGCAAATATGTGCCTTGCAACCTGTCACAAGGTTAACGGCGTATCAGGACTTCATACCGATATTTTAAGAAACGATGTATTCCGCGATTACAATAACCTTGCTCCCGAGAAGTTCGTTTCAATTACAAACGGCATCACTTACCGCAGATGGCTTCGTCTTGCAAATCCCGAACTCAGCGCCCTTATCACTTCGAAAATAGGCAAGGGTTGGGTAAAGGATGTATCTGGGCTTGAAAAACTTCTTCCCTTTGCAGACGACAAGGAATTTCAGCAGGAATTCAAGGCGGTTAAACTCAAGAAGAAGCAGGCACTTGCAGAATATATCAAGGAGCATAACGGTATTGATGTTGATCCTAACAGCATCTTTGACGTTCAGGTAAAGAGACTTCACGAGTATAAGCGTCAGCTCCTTAATATTCTTCATATTCTCTACCTTTACGACAAACTTAAAAACGACAAAAACTTTGATATGCATCCGCACACCTTTATTTTCGGTGCGAAGGCATCGCCCGGATATGCGCGTGCGAAACTTATCATCAAACTTATAAACGATGTTGCCAAGATGATAAATAACGACCCCGACGTTAACTCTAAACTCAAGGTTGTGTTTATCGAAAACTATGGCGTAAGCCTTGCGCAGAAGATTATCCCCGCTGCAGAAATCAGCGAACAGATTTCAACTGCTGGTAAAGAGGCAAGCGGTACAGGTAATATGAAGTTTATGGCAAACGGTGCTCTTACCATCGGCACACTCGACGGTGCAAACGTTGAAATGCGCGAATGTGTAGGCGACGAAAACATCTTCATCTTCGGTATGAAAACTCCCGAAGTTAACCGTGAACTTCAGTTTAACGAAAATTCAAGTCAGAACATCTACACAACCAATGCCGAGGTAAGACGCGTTCTTGATATGCTTATCGACGGAACAATCTGTCCCGAGGATACGGGCAAGTATCAGGACCTTTATCAGACACTTCTCTTCGGTGACCACGGCAGAGCCGATATCTATATGGTTATCCGTGACTTTGAGGCATATTGCGAAATTCATCGCATCGCCGACAAGGAATATCGTGACGAAGATTTGTGGCTTAAAAAGGCAATTACAAATGTCGCTATGAGCGGATTCTTCTCAAGTGACAGAACAATCAGCGAATATAACGACAAGATTTGGAACTTAAAGAAATATAAGTAATCAGCAAAGTAGAAATTGTTGCGTTAAGTGTGAATGGGACGGGAAGTTGCCCATTTGACGAAAAAAAAGTGAATTAAATCGCGCAGAACACGCAAAGCAAAAAACATTATTTCTAAGGGAAAACAAAGAGAAAGAGACATTTCATCTGAAAAAATTCGTTAATACGAATTTTTATGAATGGTGCTTTGCGTTACGAGCGAACTTCGCCTTGAAGTATCTCTATATACATCTTCGGCTCAGTTCGTCCGTTCTGCATCAATTTCCTTCACTTTTTTGCGATAACAGTTTCGCATTCCGTTGCTGCACTAAAGCCATGCAAATGACCTTTCTGCAGCGACCTGCAGAAAGGTCGTATTTATTTATGAAAAGAAAAATTTCCACAAAAAAGATTTGCACATTGGGATTGCTTGCAGCAATAACCATTATTTTAGGGCTTATTGCTACCTTCAGAGTGGGCAATCTCATAAAAATACCGATGAAATTCATCACAGTATTTATAACAGGTGTTCTTTACGGTCCGTTTTCGGCAGGTAGTGTTGCGGCAGCTGCCGATTTGATAGAGGCTTCAAAAATGGGTATAAATCCTATGATTACCGCCGTGGAGTTTTTGTGCGGATTCGTTTTTGGTATCTGTTTTTATAAAGTAAAGGATAATAAAAAATACTATCTGCGTGTCGTAATATGTTCAACTTTGCAATTTCTGATTGCGTTTTTCATTATGTCGAATATACTTGCACATATGGGTATTTACGCAGGTTTCCAAAATGCCGTATGGATGAGAATTCCCCAGATGGTCATACTCTTCGTGCTTCACACAACAGTAATGTGCGCAGGAAAAAGACTTGTGTTTCAACTTAAAGATTTTATTTCGAAGGAGAACGGAAGATGAGCGATTTTAAAACTTATGCAAACAGCTTTCAGGCAAAAAGCCGTCTCGGGCTCGAGTCTGTTGGTGCTCTTTGCGAAAAATTTCATAATCCGCAGGAAAATCTCCGTTTCATTCATGTTGCAGGTACAAACGGCAAGGGTTCGACCTGTGCCTTTTTGCAGTGCATCTTGACCGACAGCGGACTTAAAACAGGAAAATATATTTCTCCCAATATGATAGATGTCTGCGAGAGAATAAGCATCGACGGAAAGAATATATCCTCCGCCGAAATGGATGAACTTTTGGAAAAAGTTGAAAAAGCCGCGCGTGAAGTGGAGCGTGAACTCGGCGCGATGCCGACGCAGTTTGAAATATGGACGGCAGCGGCATTTTTGTATTTTGAAAAAGAAAACTGCGATATTGTAGTCCTTGAAACAGGTCTCGGCGGCAGACTTGATGCGACAAATATTATCAGTGCCCCCGAAATGTGCATCATTACAAAAATTGATATCGACCACATTGAATACCTCGGCGGCACAATAGAAAAAATTGCCGCAGAGAAAGGCGGAATAATTAAAAAGGGAAGCAGCGTCATCACAACTCCCAATCAGCCCAGATGTGCGCTCGATGTCCTTTATGCAATCGCAGACGAAAGGAAAGCAGACTTTATTGTTGTGCCTTCAACCCAAAACCACTCACACGATGGTATGAGCGAGGTTTTTGACCTTGACAAATTACATAACCTTAAAATAAACCTTGCGGGTATGCACCAAACGGAAAACGCATCACTTGCAGTCACAGCGGCACTTGAGATGGGTATTGACGAAAAGCATATCCGTACAGGCCTTGAAAAAGCCCGTAACATCGGTCGCTTTGAAAAACTTTCCGAAACCCCGCTCGTTATATTTGACGGCGCACATAATGTGAACGGTACAACCGCACTTATTGATGCGCTTGACCGCTATTTTTCCGATGAAAAGTTTTCCATTATCTACGCCGCAATGGCGGACAAGGATATTGACGCATCGCTTAATCTTTTAAAGGAAAACGGCTTTTGCGAAAAAGCAAAAATCTTTGCAACTTCGGTAAAAGACAATCCCCGTTCACAAACGGCACAAAAACTTGCTGAAAAATTCAGTTCATTCGGCTTTGACGCAACCCCTTGCAATAACATCGGCACAGCGTATGAAATTGCCATAAAAGAAGGGGATATTGTACTTATTTGCGGCTCACTCTATCTCTATAAGGATTTTATGGAGTATATGAACAAATAAAAACTTGAAAAAACTTCCTTTATGTGGTAAAATGGAAACAAATTTTTTCAGGAGGGATTATTATGAGTGATACAATACAAATTTTTATTGCTATGGTAATCTATATGGCGATTGTAATCGTTATCGGTATTGTTTATGCGAAAAAAGCTAATACAAGCTCCGAAAACTACTATCTTGGCGGACGCTCTCTCGGTCCATGGGTAACAGCTATGAGTGCCGAGGCTTCTGATATGAGTGGCTGGCTCCTTATGGGGCTTCCCGGTGTTGCTTACTGGTGTGGCCTTGCAGATGCTGCATGGACAGCAATCGGTCTTGCAGTTGGTACATATCTTAACTGGCTCTTGATTTCAAAGAGACTTCGCAGATACAGTATCAGAGCAAACAATTCCATTACTCTTCCGGAATTTTTCTCTAACAGATTCCGTGAAGAAAAGAAGGTTCTGCTCACAATTTCTGCGCTATTTATTCTTATATTCTTTACGGTTTATGCATCAAGCTGTTTTGTAACTTGCGGAAAACTTTTCTCCACACTCTTTGGTGCACCCTATATTCCCATGATGCTTATAGGTGCCGCTTTCGTGCTTATTTACACTATCCTCGGTGGTTTTTTGGCAGAAAGTGCATCTGACTTTATGCAGGGTATCGTTATGATAGTTGCGCTTGTTGTTATTGTAACAGTAGGTACAATCGAGGCAGGCGGACTTGCAAAAATTATTGAAAACTCACGCGAAATCCCCGGTTTCCTGGAATTTTTCGGACTTGCCAGTCCGCTTAATTCCACAGGCGGAGAAATTTCCAAAGTTACTGCTGAGGCGCTTAAAGAAAATGCAACTCTTGGAGTGCAGGCTGTTGTAAACAACAAGCCTTCATTCGGAGATGCCGTTCCCTACGGTTGGCTCAGCGTATGCTCGATGCTCGCTTGGGGACTTGGCTACTTCGGTATGCCTCAGGTTCTTTTGAGATTTATGGCAATCCGTAAGGAAGAAGAACTCAAGATGTCAAGAAGAATTGCTATGATCTGGGTTATTATCTCACTTGGCGTAGCAGTATTTATCGGTATTCTCGGAAGACAGCTTTACCCCACTATACATCTTACAGCAGCTTCTGCAGAAAACATCTTCATTACTTTGGCTACAAGCTCTCTTCCTGCACTTCTGGCAGGTTTTGTAATGGCAGGTATCCTTGCCGCTACAATCAGTTCATCTGACTCATACCTTCTGATTGCAGCTTCCGCATTTGCGAAGAATATATATCAGGGCGTATGCAATAAAAAGGCAACTGACAAGCAGGTAATGCTTATGACAAGAATAACCCTTCTTGTTATCGCTGCTATCGCAATCGTTATCGCTCTTAACGAAAACAGCGTTATCTTCAAAATTGTTTCATTTGCATGGGCAGGATTTGGTGCAACATTCGGACCTCTGATGCTCTTCTCACTTTTCTGGAAGAGAACAAACCGCGCAGGTGCTATCGCAGGTATGGTAAGCGGTGGTGCAATGGTATTCATCTGGAAGCTTTGCATCAGCAAACTCGGTGGCGTTTTCGCTATCTACGAGCTTCTTCCCGCATTTATCGTTTCATCTGTATTTATCGTTGTAGTGTCCTTGCTTACAAAAGCACCCTCTAAAGAAATCGAAGAGGATTTTGAAGCAGTTCGCGCACAGTAATTAAGACATATTAAAACGGAGTGTGAATTAAATTCACACTCCGTTTTTTGCTTCTTAAAATCTGAAATCCCTTATTCCGTTTTTGATGTTTTCAAGATTTGCTTTGCAAACCTCTTTAACCTTTTCCTTGGGGATATTTTCAAGCTCTGCCTGAATAAGAGCTTCAC
The DNA here is from genome assembly GCA_964390145.1 of uncultured Oscillospiraceae bacterium. GTDB lineage: Bacteria > Bacillota > Clostridia > UMGS1883 > UMGS1883 > UMGS1883. The sequence goes on along the minus strand of CAYMHB010000005.1, from coordinate 3,216 downwards.
CAATCTTCTTCGTATCTTCAGATGCGTAGTCCATCAAAAACTCTTTAAGAGTCATCAGCGCGTTCGGATGACAACAGTTCTGAATCTGTCCCGACTTGCACAGCGACATAAATCTGTCACCCGTTCTGCCTTTGCGGTAACACGCGGTACAGAACGAAGGAATAAACCCAAGTTCCATCAGCCAACATACAACCTCGTCAAGTGTTCTTGTGTCGGAAACGTCAAACTGCTCGCTGTCATGAGGACGCTCTTCCTCAGCATAACCGCCGACTGATGTTCTTGATGCACCGCTTATCTGCGATACGCCAAGTCTCAACACCTTTTCTCTTACCGCCTGACTTTCACGGGTAGAAATAATCATTCCCGTATATGGGGTAGAGATTCTTATAAGCGCGCAAATCTTCGCGAATGTCTCATCATCAATTCCGTTGTCAAATACATCGGGGTCAATGTCATCGGCACGCTTGATTCTCGGCACGCTTATTGTGTGCGGACCGACTCCGTGCACCGCCTCAAGATGTTCTGCATGCATCAGAAGTCCTGCAAACTCGTACTTGTAAAGTTCAAGACCGAACAGTACGCCAAGTCCGACGTCATCAATTCCGCCCTGCATAGCTCTGTCCATCGCTTCGGTATGGTATGCGTAATTGTGCTTGGGACCTGTCGGATGGAGTTTCTCGTAACTTTCTTTATGATATGTCTCCTGGAAAAGAATATATGTTCCTATTCCTGCATCCTTGAGTTTTTTGTAATTTTCAACCGTTGTTGCGGCGATATTTACATTGACTCTGCGGATAGCGCCGTTTTTGTGCTTGATTGAATAGATTGTGTTTATACATTCAAGGATATATTCGATAGGATTATTTACGGGGTCTTCGCCCGACTCGATTGCAAGGCGTTTGTGCCCCATATCCTGAAGAGCAATAACTTCTTTCTTTATTTCTTCCTGAGTAAGCTTCTTTCTTGCAATATGCTTATTCTGATGATGATACGGACAGTACACGCAACCGTTTACACAGTAGTTTGAAAGGTACAGCGGCGCAAACATAACGATTCTGTTACCGTAAAATGTCTTTTTTATCTCCTCCGCAAGTGCGTACATTTCCTGAATTTTCTCGGGGATTTCACACGCAAGAAGCACGGATGCCTCTCTGTGGTTAAGACCCTGACAGAAAGTGCCATTGTCCTTTTTCTGCGGCCTTGCCTTATCTAATATCGCATCAATAAGTTCTATATTATCTTTGTTTTCTTCTGCATATTTAAGCGTAGCGCGGATTTCTTCATCGCTTATGAATTCCTCCGCAATCATTGATTTTGGATTATACATAGTTGTCATCCCTTTCTAACATTAAATTATATCACTCCGAAAATAAAAAGTCAATAAAAGAGGACCCCGTAAAAGACGGAATCCTGTGACAATTATTCTGTAATTTGCCAGTCAATCGGCGACATAAGATTTGATATTAAAATCTCGTTTGCCTTTCTGAAATGACCGCATCCCATAAACCCGCGTGATGCAGAAAGCGGACTTGGATGCGCCGCCTCCAGAACATAGTGATTGGGGTTTGTGATAAGTTCTTTTTTGCGCCTTGCGTTATTGCCCCACAGCATGAATACAACAGGCTCTTTGCGAAGGTTAAGCTGACGGATAATTTCGTCGGTAAAAAGCTCCCAACCCTTGCCGTGATGACTGTTAGCCTCGCCACCTCTTACGGTCAGCACAGTGTTTAAAAGAAGTACACCCTGCTGTGCCCATTTCATAAGATAACCTGTCTTGGGAATTTCATACCCGAACTCTGCCTTTATCTCCTTATACATATTGAGCAGGGAAGGGGGAATCTGCACCCCCGGTTTTACCGAGAAAGCCATTCCGTGCGCCTGATTCGGCTCGTGGTACGGGTCTTGACCCAAAATCACGACCTTGACTTTGGAAAAGGGAGTCTCCTTCAGCGCAGAAAAAAGCTCATACATATCGGGGTATACAGTATGCGAAGCATATTCTTCCTTCAGAAACATACGAAGCTTCAGATAATATTCCTTATTAAATTCGCCACCGATTTTAGCGTCCCAGTCATTACTGAACTTTACCATAATTCTACCCCTTTGCTCAAAAGAGTTTTTTCTTCATTACACTATTACGGAAAACAATGTTTCCATGCTCCATTACGCTGATGCCCGATTTGGTAAATCCCATTTTGAGATAAAAACCTTCTGCGGTCTTGCTTGAATCAAGAACAAGCTCGCGTATGCCGCTCTCCTTTGCCCATTCTTCTACTTTGTTGTAGAGGGCAGAGGCTATACCGCGCCTTAAATAATCCTTGTGTGTATAAAGCCTGTTTATGTAACCATCAACTGTAGCACTTACAAATCCTGCAAGCTTTCCCTTTTCAAACGCCACAAGGTTATAACAACCGTAAATATTGTTGCGGAATTTATTGATATCAAAGTTTTCGGGAGCCCATGCGTCAAGCTCTTCCTTTGTATAATCATCAGTGCAAACTGTGTGCACCGTCTGTGTAATCAATTTTACTACATCTTCGTACTCGTCGTCAAGAAGTCTTCTTATATACATACAAATACCTCCTGTATGAGACACGCAAAGAAAGTAGTACAGAACGGTCGGTGCTGCTTTATTTGTGTGCCAAAAACATAACCCACATACAAAAGTATGTGGGTTTGTCGAAATCAATTACTTAAATTTTCTTTTTCTTGCAGCTTCAGACTTCTTCTTACGCTTTACGCTGGGTTTTTCATAATGCTCTCTTTTTCTAACCTCGGACAATACGCCTGCCTTAGCACAAGAACGCTTAAATCTCCTCAGGGCGCTATCTAAAGATTCATTATCTTTAACTCTGATCTCGGACATTTCATACCCTCCTCTCGCAGCCTGCAAAAGCAGTTCTGCATAAAGTAACATACTAATTATAACATAATAAACGTTTCTGTCAAGAATTTTTTGAAAAAAAGTTGATATTGTTGGAAATCGTCCTCTGCCGCGTGACGAAGAAGCTTTTTCTTCATTTATATATACGTGTGCGTGCGAGCGACGAATATTGTGTGAAAATATGGAAATAATGTGATTGTCAGAGATTCAAAAACTTTTTTAAATTTTTTGAAATTTGGTATTGACTTTTAAAAAAAAGAGTGGTATCATATGTAACGTTGTCGCGGTTTTTTGAGGCAACAAAAACCCATCGTCAAAAAAACTAAAAAAAG
>CAYMHB010000004.1:0-82419 GCA_964390145.1 uncultured Oscillospiraceae bacterium | reverse complement strand
GTAAAAAGTCTTGTCTTAAATCCCGGGTTTTCCTTCTCAAGCTGTTTTATCAGATTTTTCGCATACTCCCTCTTTGTGCGCTTGTCCTCGGGGCATTTATTATGCACAATCGGAAGCTCATACCTTTTTGCAAAGCCCACAACATAATTTTCGGGCGCGTAAATCATCGGACGAATCAGCGTTATACCCTTTCTGTCAAGATAAGTTACGGGCGAAAAGCAGTTTATTCTTCCTTCATATATCAAAGAAAGCATAAATGTATCAAGCGCGTCGTCGTTGTGATGCCCAAGCGCAACCTTGCGACTGCCAAGTTCAAGCGCCGCATCGTGAAGTGCGCCGCGTCTCATCTTCGCACAGAGCGAACAGGGGTTACTTTCTTTCCTTATATCAAAAAGAATTTCGGCAATATCGGTATGTTTCACTACATATGGAACGCCCAATTCCTCGCAAAGTTTACTGACGGGCGAAAAATCCATTCCGAAACCCATATCGAGCGTAACCGCAGAAAGTGTAAACTTGTTGGGGTAAAAATCTCGGAGTTTTGCAAGTCCGCACAGCAGCGCAAGGCTATCCTTACCGCCCGACACGCCGACTGTTATGTGGTCGCCCTCATTTATCATTTTGTATTCGTCTACGCCGCGGCGCAGATAGCTGAGTAATTTCTGCATAAAAGTTCTTCCTTTATATATTTGTGAAGTTTTGAACTGCCGTTCAAAGTGAAGTTGTATATACAGTGAAGTTTTTGATACTCAAAAGTGAAGTTAAGTTTTCCACTCTGCCGCAAGGCAGAACTTCACTTACATCGCAAACTTCACTATCGAAGATAACTTCTCTTGCCCGACAGGGCAAACTTAGTTGATTTCATCCCCGATGAAATCATTATACAACAAAACTTCTGCAACTTCAACATACTTATTTTTTAATTTGCCGCTCGAGAAAACAAGAGATAAAAAGAGAAACTGCGAGAAAACAAGAGCAAGTGCATTATAAATTAAATTATTTTCAAAAAGGTGTTGACAATTTCTTCAATCTGTATTACAATTACTCTTGCTGAAAAAAGAAACTATTATTTTTTAGGAGGAAAACCACATGAAGACCACTATGGAAAAAGCAGGTCAGGTTCAGAGAAAATGGTACATTATCGATGCAACCGATAAGAGTGTTGGTCGTGTTGCTGCAGCTGCTGCAAGCATCCTTCGCGGTAAGGAAAAGGTTACTTACACTCCCCACGTTGATTGCGGCGATCATGTAATCGTTCTCAACTGTGACAAGGCAGTATTTACAGGAAACAAGCTTCTTCAGAAGAATTACTATCGTCATACAGGTTGGATTGGCGGTCTTAAGACTGTTAGTGCAAAGGATATGATGGAAAAGAATTCTGACAGAGCTATGTATCTTGCAATTAAGGGTATGCTTCCCGCTACATCAATCGGCAGAAGCGCTCTTACAAGACTCAGAGTTTACAAGGGTAGCGAACACAACCACCAGGCTCAGCAGCCTGAGGTTTGGACTCGCGACATTAAATAAGGGAGGGTGAATTAAATGGCAATCACACAGTATTTCGGAACAGGTAGAAGAAAGAAGTCTGTTGCTCGTGTTCGCCTCGTTCCCGGTAAAGGCGAAATCACAATCAACAAGAGAACTATAGACGATTATTTCGGTCTTGAAACACTCAAGGCTATTTTACGTCAGCCCCTCGTTGCTACAAACACAGAGGGTAAGTTTGACGTAATCTGTAACGTTCACGGCGGCGGTTTCACAGGTCAGGCTGGTGCAATCCGTCACGGTATCGCTCGCGCACTTCTTAAGGTTGACGAAGAAGCTTACAGACCTGTACTCAAGCAGGCTGGCTTCCTTACTCGTGACCCCAGAATGAAGGAAAGAAAGAAGTACGGTCTCAAGGGCGCTCGTCGTGCACCTCAGTTCAGCAAAAGATAATCAGTTATTTCTTCAAAACGCGTATTCAAAAACCCACAGACTTTTTGTCTGTGGGTTTTCTTTTATTTTCAATAAAACGACGGGGCACTTTTGAACAAAAAGTGCCCCGTCCCCAAACTGTGCAGCAGGGTTTGGTCCTTGATATTGACACTTTCTTCAAATAGTGATAAAATTTATTTACTACAACAAGGAGGAATCAACATGAAAAAGTATCTGTCACTCGTTTTAGCAATTATTCTCGCTGTGTCTCTCGTTCCAAATATGGTTCTTGCGGCAAATATAGGCGATGTTATCGGCTATGCACAGCCTACCGACATTGTTGCAACAATCAGCGGCTACCAGCTTGAATCTTACAATGTAGAAGGTCTTACATACATCTGTGTTGAAGATTTGCGATATTACGGTTTTGATGTTTACTACGATGACACCACGCGTTCTCTCTATGTAAGTCGCAACAACGAAGCAGTGGTGATAGACCCGCAGAACACCAATCCCAATTTCTGGGCAATCGGCAGCAGCAACACGAAAAAACCGATTCTCTACACAGATATCGTAACATATATCAACGGCGCCGTTGTCCCCAGCTGCAACATCAACGGACAGACAATTATACAGTTTGATAATCTTAATGTATTCGGCACAGTTACCTACATTGATGAAATCCGCGAAATATTACTTTTAATAGAAGATATGGAATATAATGATGTGGCACTGTTTGCGCTTCTTTGTCAGGAGAAGTCTGAATATAACGAGGATTGGAAAATCATTTTCAGAGCAAAGGGTGACCTGCTTATGCTTATAGGCACAGCCCACCATTATATGAGCTACGAAGAAAGAGAATATTATTTAAATAACTTTTTCGTCAGTGATAAGCAGAGCGCTGATGAGATTCTTGCCGGCTGTATCGAGAACGAAATTCCCGTATCTTCTGTTTATATGGAAGTCAGAAATTCCGATGGCACATTGTTGGCATCTTACCAGACAAATTAAACAAAATACCCCGTAGCAACTGCTACGGGGTATTTATTATATTCCCAAATCCTCTGTCACGTCATCTTCTGAATTTTCTTCAGGAACAGTCTCTTCTTCCGCTTCTTCGGTTTCTACCTCTTCCGGCAGAGACTCGAACGAAATTGCCACAACGGCGCCGTCTTCCTCTCTTACTTCGCCCTTGAAGATTGTCTGGTCACCGCCGGAATTTTCTATAATATAGATAAATCCTTCCACGGCAAGTCTTTCTCCGTCCTGACGGATGTCGGTTTCTTTATTTATTATGACTTCACGGCTTTCAAAAAGATTCATTTTCTGATCAAAGAAGTCTGCCTTTATGGTATAAGCGCCGTCTTCTTCCTCAATGGTTTCGGGATGGAACACCAAATCGCACGAAATTATCTTGTTTTGTATTTCAGGTATTTCCTCTTCTTCTGAAACGTCTTCGTCGTTTTCTTTCACGATTGCCCCGTCATTTTGCATTTGAGGAGCTTCTTTGTCTGCCTTCAATATTACTATCGCCACCGCAATCGTAGCTATAAGAAGAACTGCCAGAATACAAGCGACTGCAATCAGCGCTCCGTTCCCTCTTTCTTTTTTATGGTATATCTCATAACCTCTGCCGTTTCTTGCAGCTGTAAATTCATCGTTCTGACTGCGGTTTCGCTGAGGTTTTGGAGGTTGCGGTGCATCTTTCACGGCATCAAATTTCATAGTTTGGTCTTTTTCTTCAAAATCATTCATGCCAGGTCCTCCTTTACTGCGCGTCTGCAGCCTCGTTCACGGTTTCTGCTACCTCTGCCGTTGTTTCAGCATCGGTTTCTTCTTCGGGTTCTTCATGCTCGGTAATACCGATAGAAACAACCTTCACACCCTCGGGCAGACGGATAAGACGAACGCCCTTGGTGCTTCTGCCGATTGTGCTGATACCGCTTGCAGGAATTCTTATAATTACACCCTCGGACGTGATTATCATAATATCCTCGTCATCCTTAACGGAGCGGATACCGATAACATTACCCGTTACCTCGCTGCACTTATAGGTCTTGATACCAACACCGCCACGGTTTTGTACGCGGTATTCGGAAAGCTCGGTTCTCTTACCGTAACCAAGCTCGGTTACTGCAAGAAGCTGTGTGTCCTCGCTCGCAAGGCACATACCGATAATATAATCGTCTCCGCGCAGAGTAATTGCCTTAACGCCACGAGTAACTCTGCCCATAGAACGTACATCCTTTTCGTTGAAGCGGATAGCCATACCGTAGTTTGTACCTACAACAACTTCGTTTTCGCCGTTTGTAAGCTCAACCTTGATAAGTTCATCACCCTCGTCAAGCACGATACCGATGATACCGCCTTTTCTTGCGGTGTTGTAGTCGGTAACCTTTGTTTTCTTGATTACGCCGCCCTTTGTACACATGAGAAGGAATTTATCCTCTTCAAATTCGCGAAGTGCAATCATAGTCGTTACCTTTTCATCCTTTTCCACAGGGAGAATGTTTACAATCGCGCTGCCCTTTGCCTGACGGCTGGATTCGGGAATCTGATAACCCTTGAGGCGATACATTCTGCCTCGGTTTGTGAAGAAGAGAATATTATCGTGAGTAGATGCCACAATAATATTCTGTGCAAAATCCTCTTCCTTAGTCTTCATACCCTTGACACCCTTGCCTCCGCGGTGCTGGCTTGCATAGATTGCAGCAGGCATACGCTTTATATAACCGCTGTTTGTAAGGGTGAATACGCTTTCTTCCTCTTCGATAAGGTCTTCTATATCAATTTCGGTCATTACATTTTCAATGTTTGTTCTTCTTTCGTCGCCGAACTTGTCGCGGATTTCGGCAAGCTCCTTCTTAATCTGACCGAGAAGAAGCATCTCGTCTGCAAGCAGAGCCTTGTATTCCTCAACTTTAGAGGTAAGACTTTCGTATTCCTCGTCAATCTTTTCGCCGTTTAAGCGCTGAAGCTGTGCAAGACGCATATCAAGTACGCTTTGCGCCTGAATTTCGGAGAAACCGAAACGCGCCATAAGGTTTTCTTTTGCGTCGTCGTAAGAATTTCTGATAGTTTCAATAACCTCATCAATATTTGCAAGGGCTATGCGAAGTCCTTCGAGGATATGCATTCTTGCTTCTGCCTTTTCCTTGTCAAATATGATTCTTCTTGTTACGATTTCTTTCTGAAATGTGATAAAGTGCGCAAGCACCTCTTTAAGACCCATTGTTTTGGGCTTTCCGTCGCAAATCGCGATAAGGTTTACGGAGAAACTGTCCTGAAGACGGCTGTATTTATAAAGCTGATTAAGTACAACCTGCGCATTAGCGTCACGCTTCAAGAAAATTTCAAGGCGGAGGCCAACACGGTCGGATGAGTGGTCCTCGATATCGGAAAGACCCTCAATCTTCTTTTCCTTAACAAGGTTTGCGATAGATTCAACAAGAAGTTTCTTGTTAACCTGATAGGGGAGTTCAGTTACAATAATGGAACTTGTTCCGTCCTTATGCTCCTCAATCTCGGCTTTTGCGCGGATAACAATCTTACCGCGACCCGTGTTGTATGCACTGCGGATGCCGCTTCTGCCCATAATTGTCGCACTTGTGGGGAAGTCGGGACCCTGAATGTATTCCATCAATTCCTCAACTGTGATGTCGGGATTGTCAATCTGTGCAATCGCGCCGTTTAATACTTCGGTCAGGTTGTGCGGAGGAATGTTTGTTGCCATACCAACCGCGATACCGCTGCTGCCGTTTACAAGGAGTGTGGGTATTCTTGTGGGAAGGATTGTAGGCTCTTTCCTCTTTTCGTCGAAGTTGGGCACAAAATCAACCGTATTCTTCTCGATATTTTCAAGAAGAACATTGGCAAGCTTGCTCATTCTCGCCTCAGTATAACGGTAAGCAGCGGGCGGGTCACCGTCGATGCTACCGAAGTTACCGTGACCTTCTACAAGGGGGTAACGGAGCGAGAAATCCTGCGCCATTCTTACCATTGCATCGTAAACGGATGCGTCACCGTGGGGATGGTATCTACCGATAACATTACCGACGGTGGTAGCCGATTTGAAGAAAGGCTTGTCGCTTGTGAGATTTTCCTCGTACATAGAATATAAAATTCTTCTGTGTACGGGTTTAAGACCGTCACGCACATCGGGGAGCGCACGGCTTACGATAACGCTCATTGCGTAGTCAATGAACGCCTCTTTCATTCTTTTTTCAATATCTATATCCACAATCGTCTGGGTATCAAAATACTCCTCAAAATGTGAATCTTCGTATTTCTTATGTTTAGCCATTTTTATCATTCCTTTACTTTAAAAAGGTGTGGTAGCGAACAAACTCAGATGTCTAAGTTTGTAACGTATTGCGCATTATCCTCAATGAACTGTCTTCTGGGTTCTACTTCTTCGCCCATAAGAACACTGAATATTTCGTCTGCTTTCTGCGCATCTTCGAGAGTAACCTTGAGAAGAATTCTGTTCTTGGGATCCATTGTTGTTTCCCACAATTCCTCGGGATCCATTTCACCAAGACCTTTGTAACGGCTGATATCAACCTTTGCGTTTACATCGCCATTTTTCATTTCCTCACTAATCTGGTCTCTTTCTTCGTCACTGAATGCAACCTCGCTCTTTTTACCGCGTGAAATCTTATAAAGCGGAGGCTTTGCAAGGTAAATATGTCCTGTTTCAACAAGCTCGCGCATAAATCTGAAGAAGAATGTAAGAAGTAGCGTCTGAATATGCGCACCGTCAACGTCGGCATCGGCCATAATTATAACCTGGTCGTAACGCAGTTTTTCAAGAGAAAATTCACTGCCTATACCTGTACCAAGCGCCTGAATAACAGGTTTAAGCTTATCGTTTCCGTAAACCTTAACCTCCTGCGCTTTTTCAACGTTGAGCATCTTACCCCAAAGAGGAAGAATTGCCTGATATTTACTGTCGCGACCGCTCTTTGCACTACCGCCGGCGCTATCACCCTCGACGATGTAAATTTCGGTCATTGTCGGGTCTTTTACGATACAGTCTGTAAGTTTACCCGGAAGTGTTGATGAGCCGAGAGGCGTTTTTCTTGTAGCCTCGCGCGCTTTTCTTGCAGCAAGTCTTGCGCGAGATGCCATAAGTGCCTTTTCGATGATTATTTTGCCTGTTGCAGGATTTTCTTCAAGGAAATCTGCCAATTTTTCACGAAGGAGATTTTCAACTAAACCGCGAATTTCGCTGTTACCGAGCTTTGTTTTTGTCTGTCCTTCAAACTGAGGTTCTTCAAGCTTGACTGAAATAACCGCGATAAGACCTTCACGAACATCATCGCCCGTTAATTCCTCATCATCCTTTATAAGCTTGTACTTTCTTGCATATTCCGAAAGAACTTTTGTAAGGGCACTCTTAAAACCTGTCTCGTGAGTACCGCCCTCTGTTGTAGAGATGTTATTAGCAAACGATTCTATCACTTCGTCGTAGCCGTTATTCCACTGAAGCGCAATTTCGGCCACAGAACCGTTTTTCTCACCATCTACATAGATAACTTCATTATGAATCTCTAAAAGCGTTTCTTTGCGGGTTTTCTTTTCATTTAAGAGGTATGAAACAAAGTTCTTTATACCGCCGTCGTAGTGGAGAATCTCTTCTTTCTTATCTTCGCGGTCATCTTTGAATACTATTTTAATACCGCCGTTTAAGAATGCCTGCTCGCGAAGTCTCTTTAAGAGAATATAGTAATCATAAACAGTTTCTTCAAAAATTTCGGGATCTGCCCAGAAAGTAACCTCTGTACCTGTCCTGTCGGTAGTGCCTGACTGTGTTACCTCTCCGTTGGGAACACCTCTTGTATAGCTCTGTTTCCAGATGTGCTCGCCGTCGTGTACTTCAACTTCAAGTTTTGTTGAAAGAGCATTAACAACAGACGCACCAACGCCGTGAAGACCGCCTGATACCTTGTATCCGCCGCCGCCGAACTTACCGCCTGCGTGGAGGACTGTAAAGATAACGTCGATTGTGGAAATACCCATTTTGGGATGAATTCCGTGAGGCATACCGCGTCCGTTATCCTTTACTGTTACGCTGTTGTCGGCATTTAAAGTCACATCTATCTGTGTACAGTAGCCTGCAAGCGCTTCGTCAATACTGTTGTCCACGATTTCGTAAACAAGGTGGTGAAGACCGCGCGCCGAAGTAGACCCGATATACATACCCGGTCTTTTTCGTACGGCCTCAAGTCCCTCGAGTACCTGTATTTGAGTTTCGTCGTAGGAATTATTGATTTTCTGTTCCAATTTCGTCATTCCTTTCTGCTCTTTTCTGGAGTGTTTGCGAAGAAATCTGTGTTATATATACTTTCTTTTCTTTGTTTTTTTTCGTCAATACATAGGTTTTCGGGATTTCATAACCAATGTATTCAACAATACCTTTTTTTTCGTTTATTTTTAAGAATTCTCGGGTTTTTTTACTGATACTCGTCGTTTCAAGGTTGAAAATTCCGATTATATTCTTTTTACTGATTACTTTTCCTTCTCCAATATGGATAAACATAACTAGTTCACCTTTTTACCGTCTTTTATATTGATGATATTTGCATTTTCATTTCTGAATGAATTTTCAATATCCGTGCAGGTTATTATTATCTGTTTTCCTTTTATCTGAGATATTAAAAAGTCGCGCCTTTTTTTATCAAGTTCGCTCAAAATATCATCAAGCAGCATCACGGGATAATTTCCGTTTTCTTCCTTTATTATTTCCATCTGTGCGCTTTTAAGGCTTAAAACTGCAGTTCTTATCTGTCCCTGACTTGCATAATTTTTCGCGTTTTTACCATTTATGAAAAATTCAATCTCGTCACGGTGCACTCCTGCCATCGAGAAGCAGTTTTCTTTCTCTTTTTCTTCGTATTCGGAAAGTTTTCTTATAAAATTTTCCTTTATTTCATTTATGTCTGCACCCATTTTTACCGACGGATTGTATTTCATTTCTAAATTTTCCGCACCGCCTGAAATTTCACTTTGAACTTCTTTTGCTTTTTTCTCAATTCTTTCTATATAACTTCCGCGCATCATCATAATTTTGCTTCCGCTTTCGGCAATTTTTTCATTCCACACATCGAGAGTCTGATAATTTCTCGATTTTAAGAGTGCATTTTTTTGATTGATAAGATTTCTGTACCTTATAAGCTCTTTTATAAACTGCGGACGAAGAGGAATTATAGAGCTGTCGCAAAATCTTCTTCTTTCATCGGGAAGACCTTTTATAATTCCAAGCTCATCAGGTGTAAAAAGAACGCAAATGAAATTTCCAAGCATTTCACTTGTTTTTTTAAGCTCAATTTCATTTAAATAAATTTCTTTTCTTTTTCCGCTTAAAAACTTTATTTCACCCTTATAATTTCTTTCATTATTTTCGAAATTAAGGGTTATTTTGCTTTCTTTTTCGCCTTCCTTTATAATTTCGCGTCCGCTGGCGCGGAAACTTCTTCCGTACGAAAAATAATATAATGCTTCTATTATATTTGTCTTTCCCGTTCCGTTGTCTCCGTAAATTATATTTACCTCGTCACCGAATGAAATCTGTTCTTTTTCGTAGTTTCTGAAATTATAAAGTTCTAACTCTGAAGATTTCATACTATTTCAAATTCCTCACCTGAAATTTTGAATTTGTCGCCTTTATAAAGTTTTTTTCCGCGACGAAGTTCAACTTCACCGTTAACCTTAACTTCGCCATCTAATATCATTTCCTTTGCGTGAGCGCCGTTTTCGGCAACACCGCAGTATTTAAGTGCACTGTCAAGTTTTATAAATTCAGTAGTAATTTCTATTTTCATAACATTTTCCTTTTCTTAAAGGGATTGTTAAGAGGTTTACCACTTAACAACATAGTTTTCGTTAAAAACGGGGGCGTTTACCTCTTTTTTAACTCCTTGCAGGGGTTACCGCGGTGAGCGGTGCGCGAGCGAAAGCCCCTCAATCGAAGCGAATGCTTTTATAAAATAAAACTTTCGCTTCGAAAGGATGGCTTTGCCATCCGCCTTATATCCTTACGGGAAGTACCATAAACAGGCACTTTTCATCATCTGTTGAGTTTATTATAAGAGGATTGAAGGGAGAATTCATTTTAAGTTCAATTTCTTCACCCTCGCATCTGGAAACTGCATCATGAAGATATCTGTAATTGAAACCGATTTCGAGTAATTCTCCGTAATAATCGCAATCTACAATATCATTTACCTTACCTAGAACTGTTTCACAGCTTATTGATATTTTTCCATCCTCAAATCTGAATTTTACACAGTTTTTGCTTACCTCATCAATAATAGGCTCAACGCGCTCGATTGCCTTATTGAAAGATTTACAATCTGTTTTTACAATATACTTTGATTCTGACGGAATTGTGTTTTTGTATGAAAAGAATTCACCCTCAATAAGACGGGATGTGATTGTAATTCCTTCACCCTCTATAAGTGCATAGTTTTCGCTGAATGAAATTTCAATTTCTTCATCGCGGCTTCCGCTTATTATTTTTGAAATTTCGCTCTGTGTTTTTCCGGGCATAATGAATTTTGCATCAGTATGCTCGCCTGCAAGTTCATTTTTTGTAAGTGCAAGGCGGTATCCGTCAACTGCAACTACTGTAAGAACATTATTTTCAATTTCATAAAGAGAACCTGTTAAAATTTTTCTTGCATTATCAAGAGAAACCGCAAAAAGTGTTTTTCCTATAATTTCACGGAGTTTCTCGCTTGTAAGAGTAAGAGAGCTCTTCTTTGCAATCTGAGGAGGCTGAGGAAATTCGTCTGCATTAAGACCTACTATTTTATAATCGGCATTTTTACAAACGATTGAAACGTTGTATTTTTCATTTGAAGTCACTTCACAGACATCCTCGGGAAGCTTTCTTACAATATCGCTGAGCATCTTGGAATTTAAAACTATGCTTCCTTCTTCGCTTACATTAGCGCTGATTGAAGTTTTAATTGAAATTTCAAGATTATTTGATAAAAGTGTAAGAGTACCTCCTTTTGCAGTAAGGAGTATTCCTTCCAGATGAGGAATTGGTGATTTTAAGGCAACAGCTTTTGAAACAATACCGATAGCCTCGGAAAATAATTTTGTATCGCAGAAAAATTTCATAAACAACATCCTTTCAAAAAATGAAAATCCATAATAATATAAATATATATATATTTATAAGTATTAGTAGTAAAGTTAAAACTGTTAATAACTCCTAAAACCCTACACACGAAAAGGAAAAGGAAAATAATAACTTTTTAATAAAAAAATGAAAACTTTTGTCGGTTTTTAATAGAATCTGTTAATTAACAATAAAACTGTTAATTACTGCTCTTTATGTCGTTTATAAGACCCTCAACATTAAATTTTAAAGATTCGTCTTTTTCCATATCCTTGCTTATTTTTTTAACCGAATAAAGAACTGTTGCGTGGTCTTTTCCCAATATAGAGCCTATTTTAGGGAATGAAAAATCTGTAACATCCTTTAAAATATACATTACAACCTGTCTTGCAAGAGCAATATCTTTTGTTCTCTTATCGGAATAAATATCCTCTTTTTTAACACCGTAGAAAGAAGCACATTTTTCAATAATATATTCAGGTGTAACCTTATTCTGAGCGCTTTCTCCGTAATCCTTAAGAGCCTCCAGAACAACATCGGGAGTAAGCTCTTTATTTATAAGAGAACGGTATGCAACTACCCTGTTGAAAACTCCCTCAAGCTCACGGATATTAGATTTTACCCTTTCGGCGATAAGTTCGATAATTTCATCACCTATCACAACGCCTTCATCCTGCGCTTTTTTATGAAGAATTGCCATTCTCGTTTCATAATCGGGAGGCTGAATGTCACAAATAAGTCCCCAACCAAAACGGCTTCTGAGTCTTTCTTCAAGGGTTTTCATTTCACTCGGCGGACGGTCGCTTGTAAGTACAATCTGCTTGTTATTTTCATGAAGAGCATTGAATGTGTGGAAAAACTCTTCCTGAGTTGTGGTTTTACCGGCGATAAACTGAATATCGTCAATTAAAAGAACATCAACATTTCTGTATTTATCGCGGAATTCCTGATTTGTGTTATCCTTGATTGAATTTATAAGCTCTGTAGTAAACTGTTCAGCGGTCAGAAAAACAATCTTTGCAAAAGGATTTTCGTTTTTAATGTAGTTTCCGATAGCATGCATAAGATGTGTTTTACCAAGTCCCACTCCGCCGTGAAGAAAAAGAGGGTTATATGCGTAGGCAGGAGCCTGCGCAACAGCCATAGAACCGCTGTGTGCAAATTTATTTGAATTACCTACAACGAAGTTTTCAAATGTGTACTTTTGGTAAACAGTTGAAGGAAAAACAGGTTTTTTAATAACTTCTTCTTCGACTATTAAAAATTCAACCTCATAAATTTTACCGGTAACTTCCATAAGAGTATTTTTGATAAGGTCGGCATAGCGAACTTCAACCATATTTTTAATAATTTCGGTTTTGACCGAGAAAGAAAAGGTGTTACCGTCGTTGTTAATCGGTTTTAAATCCTTAATCCAGGTGTTAAAACCGACGGGGGATACTTCGTCTTCAAGAAGAATGAGGCACTGGGTCCAGATTTTAATTAAATCAGACATATAAAACATCCTTTGTTATTTTATTAACAAGCCCTGTTAATTGAAGCTGTTTAAAAATGTGAAAAAAGAAATTGTGTAACGAAAAAAATGTGTGGAAAAAAGCTCCAAAAAAACACAGGCTGTTGAAAACTCTATATATATTAAATAATAAATATAAATAAAAAAATATATTTATTTAAATAACTATTTAATTTATTATAACAAATGGGTAGCAGAATTTCAACACTAAAAAGGCAAAAATTTTAATTTTTTAAAAAAATTATTGACAAAAAAGACAAGTTTTTATATACTATGATAGCATTGTTATGAAGAAACGGCCTTTTTTAAGGCTTTATATTTAAGGAGGTGCACCAGATGCCCAGAACATACCAGCCCAACGTAAGAAAGAGAAAGAAGGACCACGGTTTCAGAAAGAGAATGAGTACCGCTAACGGTAGAAAGGTTCTCAGAAGACGTCGTCAGAGAGGCAGACGTGTGCTTTCTGCATAATTTTTTTATCAGAAAGCACACACACTGTGTGTGAAAATGAAAATTATTTCAATTAAAGAAAACAGTGATTTTAAGAGACTTTATTACAGAGGAAAGTCTGTAGTTAAAAAGAGACTTGTTCTCTACTACAGAAAAAACAAAGAAGGACACAACAGATTGGGAATAACCGTTTCATCCAAAATAGGATGTGCTGTTGTAAGAAACAGAGTAAGAAGACTTCTTCGTGAGAACTACAGAAATTTACAAGGTTTGTCAGACGGTTTTGATATGGTTATCGTGGCACGTACACAGATTGCAAATGCCCGTTTTGATGAGATTGGAAAGGATTTAAGAAGTGCCCTTTGTGAAAGCGGCATTCTTGAAAAAGAAAAAATTGTTTAAGAAAATTTTTATCTTTTTATTAAGATTTTACCGAAAATATATATCACCTCTTAAAAAACCTTGTTGCCGCTTTACACCGACTTGTTCAACCTATGCCGTAGAGGCGATTGAAAGATTCGGTGCATTAAAGGGGCTTTATTTGTCTATAAAAAGATTATTACGCTGTAACCCTTTTTGTAAGGGTGGATATGACCCCGTTCCGAAAAAGTTTTCTTTCTTCAGAAAAGAGGATTAAAATGTATATTTTCGCTAAACCGATAGCACTCATTATAAGGCCTATTTATAACCTTATTGAGAATTACGGACTTACACTCATTATCGTTACAATACTTATCCGTCTCATCACAATTCCGCTTACTGTAATGAGCCAGAAAAGTGTTGCCAAGACACAGCTTATTCAGCCTGAAATGATGAAAATACAGGCAAAATATAAAAATGACAAAAACAAGCAGAGCATTGAACTTCAGAAACTTTATCAAAAGCACGGAGTAAATCCTCTCGGCGGTTGTTTACCCCTTATCGTGCAGATGCTTGTTCTTTTTGGTTTCATCCGCGTTATTTACGACCCGCTTGTTTATATTCTTCAGATGTCAAAAGAAGAAGTAAGCGCTATTATGAAGGCTGTCGGCGCGTCCAAGGGAACATATCAGATAACACTCTGCGGTATGCCTGAAGTTATAGAAAAAATTAAAGAACTTGGTCTTAAACCTATTAACTTTAATTTCTATGGAATAGACCTTACAAAGACACTCAAGGGTAATGAAAAAAACCTTTTGATATGGATATTCCCTGTGCTTGCAGTCGTTGCAACATACATTTCGGGTTATATCACGAAAAAACAGACACCCCAGCCTCAGCCCAGCAGAAACGGTGAGGTTCCGCCTCCCAATACGAGCGATACCATGATGAAAATTATGCCTATCATGACAGCAGTATTTACCTACACAATGCCGGCAGGTATGTCTCTTTACTGGTTTATATCTACCGCGGTACAGATTCTTCAGCAAACAGTTATAAACAAAGCTATAAATAAGAAAGTAAAAGCAGAAATTGAGGGAATGAAAAAATGATAATAATAGAGAAAAACGGCAAAACCATTGATGATGCCGTAGAATTGGCACTTTCCGAACTTGGCGTTACAAGAGAAGAAGTGGAAATAGAAGTAATTAACGAAGGAAAGCGCGGACTTTTGGGTCTCGGCGCAGAAGACGCTGTTGTAAAAGTTAAGTATGAGCCCTCTCCTCTTCAAAAAGCAGAAAAATATGTTGAAAGCATTATGAAGAACTTTGGAATAGAGGTTGCTCTCAAGGGCAGTTTTGAAGACGAAACCGTAAAGGTTGAAATCGTTGGCGACAGCGAAGAAGTTGGTAAGGTTATAGGCCGTCGCGGTGATACACTTGATGCTCTTCAGTACCTTACATCACTCGTTGTGAATAAGGGTGAGGAAGATTATATCCGCGTTACAATCGACACAGAGAACTATCGCGGAAAGAGAGAGGAAACTCTTATAAAGCTCGCTAAAAGAATGGCAGCAGTTGTTGCAAGAACAAGAAAGAGTATGACTCTTGAGCCTATGAATCCTAACGAGAGAAGAATTATCCATTCTGCTCTTCAGGGATACAGAAATGTAACAACATACTCCACAGGTAAAGAACCCAATCGCTCTGTTGTAATCACAACAAAGAAGAAGGAATACGGCGAAGATTACGTTTCAAAGTACCGTTACAATCGCAAAGAAAACGAGTGCGAGGGGCTATAATACATTTCGCAACAAAAGTTTTACTCCGTAAAAGCATTCGTTGCGAAAACCCTTGCAAGGGGTTAAAATCGAGGTACAAGCCCCCGATTTTAACGTATTGTACGTCAAGGGGAAACCCCTTAACAATCCCCTAATCAAATAGCGGAAGAAAGAGGTGAAAGGTCTTTCTTATAAGAAAATTATCTTGTAAGAAGAATCGTTTTGCCTCTTATTTTTTTGAGGTGATAAAATGATTGAAAACACCACAGTATGCGCACTTTCAACTCCGCGCGGGAAAGGCGGAATCGCCGTAATCCGTATAAGCGGTGAAAAGGCGCTTGAAATCACGGAAAAAACAGTAAAATCAAATAAAAGAATAACCGAGGCGGAAGGCTATACGATCGTTTACGGAAAGGCGTATAACAAAGACCGCGAAATAGACGAGGTTTTAGTAAGTATTTTCCGTGCGCCTAATTCATTTACGGGCGAAAACGTGTGCGAAATCTCCTGTCACGGCTCAATGCTCAGTACAGAAAGAATAATTGACGCACTTCTTGAAAACGGAGCTTCGCTTGCCACAAAGGGCGAATTCACAAAACGAGCATTCTTAAACGGAAAAATGTCTCTTACTCAGGCGGAAGCGGTGCATGATATAATTGAATCAAAAACCGACGAGGCACTTTATGCCGCTGTTAACCGTCTCCGTGGCGCAATCACAAAACCTATCATAAAAATACGCGAGGAACTTCTTGATTTGCTCGCAGCAATTCAGGTTTCAAGCGATTTTCCTGAGGAAGATATTGATGCTTTCGCAGGCGGAGAGCTCATAGAAAAACTTACGGATGTTGAAAATGAGCTTCTGACACTTAAAAAGAGTGCAAGACGAGGAGAAGCACTCAATCAAGGCATAACCTGTGCTATATGCGGTATTCCCAACACGGGAAAAAGCTCGCTTTTAAACGCGCTTGTTGAGAAAAACAAGGCAATCGTAACCGATATTGCAGGCACAACGCGCGATGTTGTCGAGGAATATGCTGACATCGACGGAATCCCCGTAAAATTCGGTGATACGGCAGGCATCCGTGAAAGCGATGACACCGTTGAGGCAATCGGTGTTAAAATGAGCCACGACTATATTGAAAATGCCGACATCTGCATCTTTGTAACGGAGTGCGGGCGCGATTTAACTGACGAAGAAAAAGAAATTCTTGAAAAAATAGCCGATAAGGAACACATCCTCGTAGCAAATAAGAACGATTTAAGCGAAAATATCAAAGAGGGGTATATCGAAATATCCGCAAAGGAAGAAAAAGGCATAGAAGCGGTAAAAAAGGCGGTTTCTGATATAATAGGACACACCGAGAGCCACACTTTTATAGCAAATGAAAGACAGTTTGAGGCAGTGCTAAGAGCCTCGGAGAGCATTAAAAAGGCAAAAGAAACAATAGAGGACGGATTTTTCAGCGATTTGGCGGCAATAGACATCGGCTCTGCTATCGCATACCTTGGCGAAGCCGAAGGAATCAGCATAAATCAGGAAACTGTTGACAGGATATTTGAAAAGTTTTGTTTAGGAAAATAAATTCAAAATGAAAAATGCGAAATGAAGGATGGTTTTGCTGTCGCAAAACCTATTTATAAAAGATTTTCGCTAACGCGAAAAAAACCAACATTTTGAACTATTAACCTTTTTATTTGAAAAAGGAGTGAAAAAATTATGACAAACTCGACCTTTAACTTTGATATTGCAGTTATCGGTGCCGGTCACGCAGGTTGCGAAGCGGCACTTGCATCAGCGCGTCTTGGTATGAAAACGGTAATTATAACCATAAACCTTGACTCAATCGCCAATATGCCCTGTAATCCAAGCATCGGCGGCACGGCAAAGGGACATCTTGTGCGAGAAATTGACGCTCTCGGTGGCGAAATGGGTAAGGTTGCCGACAAAACCAAGCTTCAGACACGTATGCTCAATCTCCGAAAAGGTCCTGCCGTACATTCTCTCCGCGCGCAGGCAGACCGCCGTGCATATCAGATAGAGATGAAAAAACGCCTTGAAAAACAGGAAAACCTCTATATCAGACAGGCAGAAGTAAAAGAGATTGAAAAAACAGACGAAGGATTTGTCCTGACCATACATACGGGCACAAAATTCTATGCAAAAAGCGTAATTTTGTCCACAGGAACATATATGGAGGGCAAAATCATCATCGGAGAATGTTCTTACAGCGGCGGTCCTGACGGGCTTTTCCCGTCAATCGGACTTAGTGCGAGTCTGCAGAAGCTCGGAGTTGAAATGATGCGTTTTAAAACGGGTACTCCTGCGCGTGTTCACAGGAGAAGTATTGATTTTTCGCGCCTTGAAAAGCAGGAAGGCGACGAGGAAATCGTACCCTTCTCTTTTGAAACCGAGGGCGAGGAAGAAAACAAGGTTTGTTGCCACCTTACCTATACAAATACGAAAACACACGATATAATCCGCGAAAATCTGCATCGCAGTCCTCTTTTTAACGGACTTATTGACGGTGTAGGACCGCGTTATTGCCCCTCAATCGAGGACAAGGTTGTGCGTTTTGCCGACCGTGAGCGTCATCAGATTTTCATCGAGCCTATGGGAATTGATACCGAGGAAATGTATCTTCAGGGCCTCAGTTCTTCCCTCCCGGAAGATGTACAGCTTGCCCTGATGCGCAGCATGAAAGGTCTTGAAAATGTCGAGGTTATGCGTAGCGCATACGCAATCGAATACGATTGCTGTAATCCCCTCGGACTTCGTCCGTCCCTCGAAATGCGTGATATAGACGGTCTTTACGGTGCGGGTCAGTTTAATGGCACAAGCGGTTACGAGGAAGCAGCGGCACAAGGCCTTATGGCAGGAATTAACGCCGCAAGGAAATTAAAAGGTCTTCCCCCCATTGTTTTTGACCGAAGTGAGGCATATATCGGAGTTTTAATTGATGATTTAGTAACAAAAGGCACAAATGAGCCTTACAGAATGCTTACGTCGCGCGCTGAATACCGACTGTTGCTCCGTCAGGATAACGCAGATTTGCGCCTGACACCAACAGGATACGAAATCGGTCTTATTTCAGAGGAAAGATACCAGAAATTCCTTGAAAAGAAGGCAAATATAGAAAAAGAAATAGAGCGAATTAACTCCGTAAACATTCCTCCAAGCAAGGAAATCAATGAATATCTGGAAGAAAATGGAAGCCAAACGCTTTCGACGGGTATAAAACTGGCGGAACTCATCAGAAGACCCGAGCTTTCTTATGAAGACCTCGCTCCTTTTGATAAAGAACGCCCCGAATTACCAAAAACTCATTGGCAGCAGGCAGAAATTGCTGTGAAATACGAAGGATACATCAAAAGACAGTTCGAACAGGTGGAAAAATTTGCCAAAAACGAGAAAAAACTCATTCCTGAGAACATAGATTATTCAAAAGTGTACGGATTGCGCACAGAAGCAAGACAAAAACTTGAAAAAATGCGTCCTGAAAACATCGGCCGTGCAAGCAGAATCAGCGGTGTCAGCCCTGCCGACATCGGAGTTCTCTTAATCTACCTCGCGCAAACTCAAAATTCCTGAGCCATTGGCTTAAAAAAGAGGTGTAAATTATGGATTTAATCAAAGAAGCGGCAAAATTCAATATAGATGTCAGCGAAAAAGCAAACGAAAACCTTGAAAAATACGCAGAAATGATGCTCCGTTACAACGAAGTTATGAATTTAACTGCAATAACTGAACCTGATGAGGTAAGGGAAAAGCATTTTCTTGACTCAATAACCCTTTTAACGAGCGGAAAACTCGAAAAAGGATGCTCTCTTATAGATATCGGCGCAGGTGCAGGCTTTCCCTCAATGCCCGTAAAAATCGTAAGGGAAGACATAAATCTCACAATGCTGGACTCTCTTAACAAAAGAATTAACTTTTTAAATGATGTTATTTCAGAACTCGGCATTAAAAACGCAGCTGCAATCCATATGCGAGCTGAAGAAGGCGGAAAAAATAAGAATTTAAGAGAAAAATTCGACATTGCAACCGCTCGCGCAGTTGCAGACCTTGCAGTTTTATCCGAATATGCGCTTCCTTTCGTAAAAACGGGTGGATATTTCGTAGCCATGAAGGGAAATGCACCTAAAGAAGAGCTTGAGGGTGCAAAAAAAGCCATAAGAGAAATGGGCGGAGAGGTAGAAGAAGTAAAAGAAATCGTTTTGCCGTCGGGAATTAACCATTCTCTTATAGTTATAAGAAAAGTAGTACAAACCCCGGCAAAATATCCAAGAAAAGCAGGCACTCCTGCCAAAAGCCCCATCGTTTAATAAGAAAATCGTCACAGAAATCCGTATTTTATATGCGGATTTCTTTTTTTGCGCAGATCAATTCTGTCATATTTTCGTTTGCGCGCAACTCTTTTTGTGCTTTTAAAGAAATTTTGCGCAAAAATAGCCGAAAACCCATATAATAAGGCGAAAACTTATCGTTTAAGAACTGCTCTGAATATGCTAAAATTATTAAAAAGACTATAAAAAAAGGACTGTTTTTATGATTTGTATTCCGCAAAAGATAAAAATGCTGAAAATAGAAGATGTAAAACCAAACCCATATCAGTCGAGAAGAAAGTTCAATGCAAAAACACTGAAAAACCTCGCAAATTCAATAAAAGAAGTAGGAATACTCTCTCCGATTGTGGTGAGAAGCACTCTGCAGGGGTACGAAATCGTCTTCGGAGAACGACGCGTTCGCGCAGCTCAGCTTGCAGGCCTGAAAACAATTCCCGCCATAATCATCCACGCCGGAGACCGTGAGTGCGCCTTTCTCAGTTTGACGGAGAACTTACACCGCGAAGACCTGACTGTTTTCGAAGAGGCAGAGGGTCATTTCAACCTCATCAGCTACCATAAACTTAAAAAAGATGCTCTTGCAAGAAAAATGGCGCTCGAAAGCAATATAATAAATGAAAAAATACGACTTTTGTCGCTTTCAGCGCCTGTTCGCTATAAAGTAGAGGAAAAAGGGATTGAAGAAACAGTGGCAAGGGAACTCTTGAAACTCCACAACGAGGAAAAGCAACTGGAAATCATCGAAAAAATCTCAAACGAAGGGTTGAACAAAAAGCAGACGGCTATTCTTGTCAGAAACACCCTGCGCGAAATGGCTTTTCAGAAAGAAAGCGGAAGGAGACGCCGAAAAGACAGTGCGGATATAAACCTCTACATAAACACCGTCAGACAAACGCTGGAACTCCTTCGGAACAGTGGCGCAAATGCCAAACTCGAACAAACAGAAGACGAAAACAGAATAGAATTCACCATCAAAATACAGAAATAGAGCTAAAAAGAGCATTTTTTCAAAAAAATGCTCTTTTTTTGAAAAAAATGTTTCACGTGAAACATTTTTGTGGTATAATACAAACAAGCTATAAAAAGGGCAAAGGAGGGACTCTGAATGGGGAAAATAATCGCAGTTGCAAATCAGAAGGGCGGCGTGGGAAAAACCACAACAACCGTTAATCTGGCAGCTTGTCTTGCAAAGATGGGCAAAAAGGTCCTTCTGGTGGACATAGACCCGCAGGGAAACTCTACAAGCGGACTGGGGATTGATAAGCGCAGGTGTGAGAAAACCGTCTATGACTGCCTTGTTAACGAGGAAAACGCCGAAAACGTAGTGGTTGAAACGGAATATGAAAACCTTTTCGTATGCCCGTCAAACCTCAATCTTTCCGGCGCGGAGATTGAACTTATCAGCGTTATGGGGCGCGAAAACAGGCTTAAGGAAGCGCTTTCGACCGTGAAAGCGCAGTTCGATTTTGTTTTTATCGATTCTCCCCCTTCGCTGGGACTTATAACCATAAACACTCTTACGGCGGCAGACAGCGTCCTGATTCCCATCCAATGCGAATATTACGCTCTTGAGGGAGTAAGTCAGCTCGTTGAAACCATTAAAAAGATTAAAAAGGCTTTAAACCCCGACCTTTACATAGAAGGAATAGTAATGACCATGTACGACGCGCGTACAAACCTTGCCGTGCAGGTGGTTGACGAGGTTAAGCGTTTCTTCCCCGAAAAGGTGTACAAGACCATAATCCCCCGAAACGTACGCGTTTCCGAAGCTCCCGGCTTCGGAAAACCTATTATATATTACGATGAAGCGTCAAAAGGTGCCGAGGCTTATATGGAACTTGCCTCCGAGCTTTTGGGCGCACAGGAGGAATAATATGAAAAGAGGCTTGGGACAAGGGCTCGATGCCCTTTTTGCACAGACCGCATTGCCCGTGGAAGAAACTTCCGCACAGGCAGACGGCGTGAAAATGATAAAAGTCAGCCTTGTTGAACCAAGGCGCGACCAGCCCCGAAAGAATTTTGACCGCGAACAGCTTCAGGCGCTTGCCAATTCAATAACCGAACACGGCGTAATACAGCCTATTATAGTTGTTGAGGGAGAAAACGGGTATTACAGCATTATAGCGGGAGAGCGCAGATGGCGCGCGTGCCGTCTTGCAGGGCTCAGCGAAATTCCCGCAATCGTAAGAACTTACGATGAACTGCAGATTGCCGAGGTTGCCCTCGTTGAAAACCTGCAGAGAGAAGACCTCAATCCTATCGAAGAGGCGCTCGGGTACAAAACCCTTATGGAAAAATTTTCCATGACACAGGATAAAGTGAGTGAAAGAGTCGGCAAAAGCCGTAGTAATATCGCAAATATGCTCAGGCTCCTTGCTCTCGAGGATGAAATCAAGGAAATGCTCGCCCAGAACAAGCTCACAATGGGGCACGCAAGAGCGCTCCTTGCTCTTCCCGAAGGCGAAAAGAGAGTAGCCGCGGCAAAGAGAGTTGTCTCGGAGGGGCTTACCGTAAGACAGGCGGAAGATTTGGGAAAGGAAATGTCCAAAACCCCGAGACAGCGCGTTGATAAAGTCTCTACATATCCCGACGTTGAACGCACACTTGCCCAGAAATACGGCACAAAGGTAAAAATCAAGGGTAAACACAAGGGCAAAATCGAAATTGAGTTTTATAGTGTCCGTGACCTTACAAGACTTGTTGATTTATTGAATTAAAATTGCGTAAATATATAAACCTGAAAGGAAGTTTTTTAAATGTTGGATCTTAAACTTATAAGAACCGAAACCGAAAAAGTTAAGGCTGCCCTCGGCAGAAGAAAGGAAAATGTTGATATCGACGCGCTTATCGCGGTTGATGACAAGCGCCGCGCCCTTTTGGTTGAGGCAGAAGCACTTAAAGCAAAGCAGAACGAGGTTACAAAGCAGATTCCTGTGATGAAAAAGGAAGGCAAGGACACAACCTCAGTTTTCGCTGAAATGAAGGAAATCTCCGAGAAAATCAAGGATCTCGATGCGCAGATCCGCGAAGCCCAAGACGAACTCAACCGCACAATGCTCACGATCCCCAACATCCCAGACGCATCTGTTCCCGACGGTGATACAGACGAAGATAATATCGAAATCAGAAAGTTTGGCGAGCCCAAGAATTTTGGCTTTGAACCCAAAGCACATTGGGACATCGGTAAGGATTTAGGAATCCTCGATCCCGATACTGCGGCAAAGATTACAGGTGCGCGTTTTACAGTTTACAAGGACCTCGGCGCAAAGCTTGAAAGAGCCGTAATCAACTACTACCTTGACAAGCACACCGACGAAAATGGCTATACAGAGGTATTTCCTCCCTTTATGGTGCACAGAAATTCCATGATTGGAACAGGTCAGCTCCCCAAATTTGAAGAGGATGCGTTCAAGGTTGCAAATACCGATTATTTCCTTGTTCCCACAGCTGAAGTTCCCGTTACAAATATGTACCGCGAGCAGATTCTGGACGGTGCAGAACTCCCCATTAAGCACGTTGCATACACCGCTTGTTTCCGTGCAGAAGCAGGTAGCGCGGGCAGAGATACCCGCGGTCTTATCCGTCAGCATCAGTTCAACAAGGTGGAGCTTGTTAAGTTTGCAAAGCCCGAAGAATCCTATGAAGAGCTTGAAAAACTCACAAGAGACGCTGAAAGCGTTCTTCAGGGGCTCGGTCTTCCTTACAGAGTTGTGCAGATTTGCATCGGTGACCTTGGTTTCACAGCTGCGAAAAAGTACGATATCGAGGTTTGGATGCCTTCTTATAACAGATATGTAGAAATTTCTTCCTGCAGTAACTTTGAAGACTTCCAGTCAAGACGCGCAAACATCAAATATAAAGACGGTCAGGGAAGCAAGGCACAGTTTGTACACACCCTTAACGGCAGCGGTGTTGCAGTAGGCAGAACTGTTGCGGCAATCCTTGAGAATAATCAGAACGAAGATGGCTCTGTTACAATTCCTGAAGTACTTGTTCCTTATATGAACGGCAGAACAGTAATAAAATAGGGCTTGTGAAAAACAGCAACGACCACAAAACGCGAAATGATAAAATTCGAAATGAATGAAGAAATCCACACTGCTTGTGTGGATTTCTTTTTTGCGAAAAAAGAGTCCGTTTCACGGATTCCCCCGATTATTCCAAACTTCGAACTCTTTATTCTGCTTTTTCAAAAAGCTACGGCACCTTTAGGATTTGCTTTTTGTCGTGTTTCACATGAAACAGTCATAAAATGTCTGCAAAACACGAACATATGTTTTCTATATAGAGACATTCTCCCTGTTTTGCGAAATCAGATTTTTTATAAGCAGAGCGCCGACGGGTCCTAAAATGAGTCCTGCTATGCCCAAGAGTTTAAGCCCTGCGTACAGTGAAAAAAGCGTTAACAGTGGGTGTATTCCGAGTTTTTGCCCGATTATTTTCGGTTCACACAGTTGTCTTGTCAAAATGGCAATTCCATATAAAATCAAAACGCCCCAACCAAGTGAAGAATCTCCCATAATGAAATTAAAAATTGATATGGGAATCAGCACCGCTCCCGTACCAAGAATCGGCGCGGCATCGACAATCGCCGTAAAAAACGCAAGGAGCAAACTGTAATTTATCCCGAGATAGAGAAATCCTCCAAAAAGAACTGCAAAAATTATGCTTCCGATAATAAACTGCGCCTTGAGATATGAAAAAGCTACATCAAGGAGCGAATTTTTAATCTCGGCAAACCGCAAAAGTACCTTTTCTCCGAAAAAGGCAGTAAAAAAGTTTTTAAGAAATGAGTTATCTTTCAAAAGAAAAAATGCCGTAAAAATTGACGCGAACACGGATATAAGAAAAGCAGGAATGTTTTTCGCAAAACCAATCATAAACGAACTTATTTTAACAAGTATTGCAGAAAGTCCGCCCGAAAAAGCTTCAAAAAAGGATGAAAAAATCTCGTTTGAGCTTATAGCGGACATTTTCTTTGAAATAAAGGGAAGCGCATCTGAAAAGGTATCGCCGTTTTGCGTGAGAGAGGCTATTTCGCGGAAAAGGTGCATAAAAAGGCCTCTTAAAACAAAAAATACCGCAAGAGAAATAAGTAAAAGCGAAAATGCCGCACACAGCGAGGATGGAAACACTTTTTTCAGCCTTCTGTTAAGCGGATTTGCGGCGAGATAAAGAAAATATCCCGCAATAAACGGCGTCAGAACCGAAAGAATATACGGAACAGCTTGCCATAAAAGATAAAGCGGTATAAAAAATATGATAAAATCAATGCAAAGTGAACGAAGTGTTTTAAGCGAAATCAAAAAAATCACCTCACAAAAAAATAGAAGGAGTACAGTGTACTCCTTCTATTTTACTCTTTTAAAAGCTCGTTTAATCACTTTTCAAGGAAAATCTGCATTATTTTATAACCGTCGGTAATGAACTCACCATTTTCTCTTGCAAAATTTTCGGTGAAGCGTCTGTCTGCACATTTATCGTCGCCCTTTTTATAAATCACGCAGGGAACAGGCTCTCTGCTGTGGGTTTTTGTCGCAATCGGTGTGGGGTGGTCGGGCATTACCATAAATGCGTAATCTTCGCCCGCGTCTTCAAGGCGCTTTTTAATATAGCCGATAACTTTTTCGTCGATTATCTCAAGCGAACGGACTTTGCCCTCCAGATCGCCCTGATGACCGCATTCGTCGGGCGCTTCAAGATGTACATAAACCAAATCCGCACCGTCATTTATGAGCGCATCAGCCGCCGCCTTTGCCTTGCCGTCGAAATTTGTATGTATGTTACCGGTTGCGCCGTCAACATCAATGCTGTTCATACCTGAAAGAATTGCGATGCCTTTAATAAGGTCAACTGCGCTTACAACGGCGCCGCTTTTTCCATAAAGGTCGGTGAATTTTGAAAGCGCAGGCTTCTTGCCCTCACCCCAGATCCACATGGAGGTAGCGGGATTCTTGCCCTCGGCAATTCTTTTTTGATTTATCGGATGGTTTTTGAGAATTTTCTCACTTTTTTTCATCAGTTCAAGGATTTTTTCATCGGAAGGGAGATAATCCTTGATTTTTCTGTCGGAAATATCGTGCGGAGGAGTAAGACTGAAGCTTTCGGGTGCGTTGTTCCACACGAAAAGATGTCTGTAGCTTACACCACCGTAAAAATGGAAGTCTCCGCCGCCAAGCTCCTTCTCGATATCCGCCATGAGCGCACGGCTCTCCGCCGTGGAAATCTCGCCCGATGAGTAGTCAAGCATTGTCTTATCCTCGTAATTCTCCTCATCAGAGAGCGTTACAAGATTCGCGCGGAAAGATGTTTCGCTATCCTTCAGCGTTACACCGATTGATGCTGCCTCAAGCGGTGAGCGGCCTGTGTAACAGTCAAGCGGATTATAACCCATAACGGACAGATTCGCCACGTCGCTTCCGGGTTTAAGCGTGTCGGGAACGGTTTTCACAAGGTAAAGGTCGCCGTTCGATGCGAAATAGTCCATATTGGGCGTTACGCTTTTTTCAAGCGGTGTCAGATTGTCAAGTTTTTCAATCGGCAGATCGGCACAGCCGTCTGCAAGAATAACAACATATTTCATAAAATCAAACCTTTCTTTACTAAATGGTAACATTTTGATCGGATTTTTTCAAGCAAAAACGAATAATTTTTTCCAAAAAGAGCACTTTATAAGAAAAGAGGTGACCGAAAATGAATAAATTGATTAAAAAAAACAGACAAATTATAATTTTGTCCACCCTTCTTGCTTTGGTGAGTGTTTTTGCCGTTTCGCAGTATAACAGAGCAAGAAGGCTTACCTATTTCCGCGATATCGAGTATAATCGCGTGTTTTCGGAGCTTACCGAATACGTTGATGACCTTGAAATATCTCTCCTTAAGGGGCAAGTCGTGTCGACAACTGACCAGATGGCGAAACTTTCTGCCGACCTGTACGGTCAGGCAAGCGCGGCTAAGGCGAATCTGGCGCTGTTGCCGCTCGAAGGACAGGCGCTGACTAAAACATCTGAATTTTTGTCGCAGGTGGGTGAATACGCGCACAGCGTTTCGGCAAAAATGCTGCGTGGCGAGGAACTGAGTGAAAAAGAAATAAAGACTATGCAGGAGCTTCTCGTTTATGCCGATACTCTTAAAAAATCACTTGATGAAATGCTGATTGACCTTAATAACGGCGAAATTTCGTTTGAAAAAGAGAAAATTAACTTTGGAGGCGGCAAGGTTGCTATGGCAAGCGAAATGATGGCGCTTGAAGAGGAGTTTCACAACTATCCCTCGCTTATTTACGACGGCCCGTTTTCGCAGCATCTTTCCCTGCGTGAATCTGTTTTGACCGAGGGCAAGGCGGAAATTTCCGAAAAACAGGCGAAAAAGCTTGCAAAAAAATTCACGGACGAGGAAACAACCGTATCATCAGTCGGAGGAAAACTTCCTGCATACAGTGTAAAAAGCGATACCACAACGGTTGAATTTACGAAAAACGGAGGGATACTTCTCCTTCTTATGAAAGACCGCTACACCGACGAAGAAAAAATCTCCGTAAAGGACGCAGCCAAAAATGCGGCAAAATTTCTTTCTGAAAACGGCTTTTCGAATATGCGCGAAAGTTATTATGAAAAGCAAGGCGGAAGCGTCGTTATAAATTATGCTTACGAGCAGGATGGCTATACCGTTTTCCCCGATCTTGTAAAGGTGAAGGTCGCGCTTGATAACGGAGAAATTCTGGGGTTTGAGAGTCGCGGCTACGTGATGAATCATACCTATCGAAACATCCCCGAAGAAAAATTTTCAAAAGAAGATGCGCTTAAAAATGTAAATTCACACCTCGAAGCACATGAAGTGAGCCGCGCTATAATACCGCTTGAAGACGGCAGTGAAGCGTTCTGCTGGCAGATAAAGGGAGTGGTTTCAGATAAGCACTTTTTGATGTATGTAAATACACAGACGGGCTTTACGGAGGACGTGCAAATTCTTTTAGAATCCGAGAGTGGAACATTAGCGGTATGAAGAATGTCGTACAGTTTGGGGACGGGGCACTTTTTGTGCAACAAAAAGTGCCCCGTCTACCCGTCCCAATTTTTAAAGATAAATGATTCTTTTGCCCCTTTTTTCTGCAAGAGATAGCGTTTTCTCGGCGCCTCCGGAACTATGCCTGACATAAGAGACAACAATGTCGCAATTTTCTACCATCCATGCGTTTCTTTTCATGATTGCAAATTTTTTTGGTGTGTTTTCAATAGGAGGATAAAGCGTGTAGTCGTATAGATGAGTGTCGTAACTTCTGTCAAGATACGGAATTATAAGTACTGATTCAATAAAAGAATATTTCCCCTTGAGTTTGTTCACGCTTTCCGCCGCAAGCGTGTCAAAATTCCCGTAACCACCAAGAAAAAATCTGTTTGCGCCCAAAATGATGAGTTCTTCTAATTTGTTGTAGAGCGTATATTTGATGGCTTCATCGTAAAAAATATTACCATGTCCGCAGAAAGTAACTGTCACAAAGATCACCCTCAATCACTCTATATTCCCTTGGGGTGTTATTATGACAAACAGATTAAGAGATATAAGGGAAGACAAAGATCTGAGCCAATCGGAAATTGCGAAACTTATAAATGTTCATCAAACAACATATTCTGACTACGAGAGAGGTAATCTGAATGTGCCTGTTGAGGTGCTGATAAAACTTGCAGATTATTATAAAACAAGTGTTGATTATATATTGGGAATAACAGATGAGATTAAGCCCTATCCGAAAACAAAAAAATAAAAAGAGCAGGTCGATTGACCTGCTCTTAATTTGTGCAAAATGCAACAAAAAGCGCCCCGTCCCCAAAATGTGCAACAAGCCGAGCTGTGTTAAGGCAAATAAAAAAGCAGGTGAAAACCTGCTTTTTTATTATAAAACTTTTCCTAAAAAGTCGCGAAGTCTGGGGCTTTTGGGATTGCCAAAAATCTCTTCGGGAGTGCCCTGTTCCTCAATCTTACCGCCGTCCATAAAGATTACACGGTCGGCAACTTCCTTTGCAAATCCCATTTCATGTGTTACGACCGCCATGGTCATACCTTCTTTTGCAAGTTCTTTCATAACGTCAAGAACTTCTCCGACCATTTCGGGGTCAAGCGCACTTGTAGGTTCGTCAAAAAGCATCACTTCGGGATTCATTGCAAGCGCACGTACGATAGCGATACGCTGTTTCTGTCCGCCTGAAAGCTGTGAGGGATAAGCTTCGGCACGGTCTTCAAGACCGACTCTTTTTAAAAGTGTCATTGCTTCGCTTTCCGCTTCTTCCTTTGACTTTTTAAGGAGCTTCATCGGCGCAAGAGTAATATTTTTAAGAATTGAAAGATGGGGGAAGAGGTTAAACTGCTGGAAAACCATACCCATCTTCTGACGGTGCAGATTGATGTCATTTTCGCTGTCGGTAATATCAACACCGTTAAAATAAATATTTCCGTCAGTAGGAACTTCAAGAAGGTTCAGCGAGCGCAAAAATGTTGACTTACCGCAACCGCTTGGGCCGATTATAACGATAACTTCGCCCTTTTTAATATCAAGGTCAATTCCGTCAAGAGCCTTGACAGTTCCGTCTACAAAGTGCTTTTTAAGACCTTTTACACTGATAATTGCATTATCGCTCATTCTTCCTCAGCCTCCTTTCAAGGATGTTGACAAGCTTAGTAAAGAATATTACCAGAACAAGATAAATTGCCGCAACTGCCAAAAGAGGCATAAATGCAGAATATGTTGCAGCACGGATGATGTTACCACCCATAGTAAGGTCACGGATTGCAACATAACCTGCAACGGAAGTTTCTTTAAGCAGAACGATAAACTCATTCGCGAGTGCGGGAAGAACATTCTTAAACGCCTGCGGAATGATTACATACCACATTGTCCACTTATAGTCGAAACCAAGACTTCTGCCTGCTTCGAGCTGACCAGGGTCAACACTCATAATACCGCTTCGCACGATTTCTGCAACATAAGCGCCTGAATTTATACCAAACGCAATTATGGCAACCATAACACCGTTGCGTGATGTCGCAAAAATTATGTAGTACATAATCATAAGCTGAACCACAACGGGAGTACCACGGATAACGGTAAGATAAAGCTTGCAGAAAGCATTCGCAAGCCACAAAAAGAATTTTTTTGCACCGCGGGGCATTTCGTCCTTCATCTTATCGTAGCTGGAGCGAATTATTGCAATTAAAACACCTAGAACAACACCTAATATAAGTGAGAAAAAAGTGATGAACAGTGTGTTCTGAAGTCCTGTCAAAAGAAATTTCCAACGGTTTTCATCAATAAAGTTTAATATGAAATCCGCCTTGAAATCGGCTAAAACTGCAGCCATAAAATCACCTCAAAAAAGCAAAAACGGAGGCGGCAATACCGCCTCCGCAAAATTTCAGATAAGATTATTTGTTGGCTTCTTCAACATAAGCCTTTGCAGGTTCGTTATCGATGATAACACAGTCAACCTTACCTGTCTTAAGAGCCTGTACAGCTTCGTTACCTGATGCATACTTCAGAACGCGGTCTGCACCGAAGTCGTCTTCAGAATAGATATCACCTGTTGTACCCTTCTGAGTACCTACAAGGTATTCAGCACCCTCTTTGTAAAGGTCGTCAACGGTCTTGATTTCACTGCCTTCGGGAACGATGATAACCTGAACGCCCTTTGCATAACTTGCTGAGAAGTTGATTTTTTCCAATCTGTCTTCTGTAACGGTCATACCCGCCATACCGAAGTCAGCCTTACCTGTCTGAACGGCAGTGATGATAGAATCAAAATCCATATCGTCAATAACGAGCTTCATACCAAGTTTATCAGCGATTGATGCTGCAAATTCAGCATCGATACCTACGATAACTTCGTTTTCGTAATATTCGTAGGGAGGGAACTGAGCGTTTGTAGCCATATGTATTTCTTTTTTGCCGTCGACATCCTGCTGGAACTTCAAATCATGCTCTTTACCTGAGATGTACTTGTCAATGATAGCCTGCTTTGTGCCATCTTCCTCAAGTTCCTTAAGAGCTACATTGATTTTTTCAAGAAGCTCTGTGTTTTCCTTTGCAACACAGATTGCGTAATCTTCCTCAATATATTCTGTGTCGAGGATTGTAAGCTTTACATCCTTCTTGCCACATGCCGCAAATGCAAGCACGCAAAGTGTAAGAACAAGAATAAGAGAAATAAACTTTTTCATTATAAATACCTCCAATAAATAGTAATTACGATATCATTATAAATATAAATGTATAAATTTGCAAGCTTTTTTCGTTATTTCTTCAATTTAAGCGTCTTTTCATATGCTTTTACTACCGCGCTGATGGCGTCGGCGCGGAACGAACCGTTCTCGAGCGCGCGTACGCCTTCGATTGTTGTGCCGCCGGGAGAACACACGTTATCTTTAAGCTCGGCG
The DNA here is from genome assembly GCA_964390145.1 of uncultured Oscillospiraceae bacterium. GTDB lineage: Bacteria > Bacillota > Clostridia > UMGS1883 > UMGS1883 > UMGS1883. Next base: position 51,498 of record CAYMHB010000004.1, on the reverse strand, counting down.
GGGTGTTTTCCTGATTTTAACACCATTTCTGCCGCACCTTTTGCAGTTTCAGCTGCATATAAAAGCGCCTTGTCTCTCGGAAGTCCGCACAGCACAGCACCGTCTGAAAGAGCCTCGATGAATAAATATACAAATGCAGGTCCGCACCCTGAAAGAGCGCTTGCCGCATCGATAAGTTTTTCGTCAATTCTGTCAGTAATCCCCGCAAGTCTGAAGATTTCTTCAAATTCTGCGATTTCCTCGCTTGTAACATCGGGGGTGTGTGAATAGAGAATAACGCCCTTACCGACTGCTACGGGAGTGTTGGGCATTATGCGGATAACGGGAACTTCAACTCCAAATGCTTTAAGAATCGCCTCAATGCTGATGCCTGCCGCCATAGAAACTATTACATATCTGTCTTTTCTTTTCTTGAGGACGGGAGTAATCTCCTTTATGGTGTCAAAAATTACCTGAGGCTTCACCCCGAGAAAAATGTATTTGCAATTTTCGGCGATTGTTTTGTTGTCTGAACTGTGAGCAGAAATTTTCGCTGCAAGAGAATCAGCCTTGTCCTGCATAAAATCAGAAAGAAGTATGTATTTCCCTCCGATTGCTTTTGCCGCCGCACAAGCGAGTGCACCACCCATATTGCCGCAACCTATAAAACCTGCAGTTATCATTTGTATCAATCCTTTCTTTTTGAGGTCGTGATAAAGCAGCACCGACCGCAAAACGCAAAAAAAAGAGTAAAACAGTGCGCTTTTACCTTACCTGACCATTACCTTTAATTATATACTTATACGCATTAAGTTCCCTCAGTCCCATCGGACCTCTTGCATGGAGCTTCTGTGTGGAAATTCCCATCTCGCAACCGAGACCGAACTCGCCGCCGTCAGTAAAGCGAGTGGATGCATTTACATAAACAGATGAACTGTCAACCGCAGCGGTGAAAATCCTCGCATTTTCTTCGCTTTTCGTGATAATGCTTTCGCTGTGTCCCGTCGAATGAAGTGCGATATGCTCTATTGCGTCATCTACACCGTCAACAACGCACACCGCGAGAATGTAGTCGAGAAATTCCGTATCAAAATCGTCTGCCCCTGCCTTTTTTGTGCCGAGGATTTCAAATGCTCTCTCGTCACAGCGAAGCTCAACGGGGGAGAGACTTTTTTCTGCTCTTTTATCAACAAGCCTTTCCTTTACAAGCGGAAGAAACTCTTTCGCGATATCCTTATGCACAATCAGACACTCCGCCGCGTTACACACGGAAGGACGGCTTGTCTTGGCGTTTTCAATTATATCAAGCGCCATAGAAAAATCAGCACTTTCGTCAACAAAAATATGACAGATGCCCGTACCCGTCTGGATGCAGGGAACCTTTGCATTCTTCACACACGCATCTATAAGGCCCTTGCCGCCGCGGGGAATCAGTAAATCAACATAACCGACAGCAGTCATAAGCTCGGTCGCGCTCTGCCTTGTAGTGTCGCTTACGAGGTTTATAAGATTTTCGGGGAGATTACATTCCGAAAGAGCTTCGCGCAGAGCATCCACAATCGCCTTTGCGCTGTTATATGCTTCCTTGCCGCCGCGAAGCACGCACACGTTTCCGCTTTTGAGTGAAAGAGCCGCCGCGTCACTTGTAACATTGGGTCGGCTTTCGTAAATAATTGCCGTAACGCCAATCGGGACAGATGTTTTTTCGATAATAAGCCCGTTTTCGCGCTCTACTCTCTCAATCACGTGACCGACAGGGTCGGGGAGTGCCACAACGTCGCGGATTCCCTGTGCCATACCCTCGATTCTCTCTTTTGAAAGGGAGAGGCGGTCTATCATTACGTCCGAGATGACACCGCGTGCGTTTTCAACGTCAATTTTATTGGCATCCAGAATTTTATCCGTATTTTCTATTAGCTTATCCGCCATTTTGGAGAGGGCTTCGTTCTTCGCCTTTGTATTGAGAAGCATCGCCACGCGCTTTACTTTCACGGCGTTCTCAAGAATTTCAAGAGTAGTCATATATTTTCTCCTTTTCAAGTTTGGGGACAGGTCATTTTTGTTACGCCTGCGGCTTACAAAAGCCACCCCGTCCCCGATGCACTCCGCATTCTGCGTTGTGCATTATTTCCTTCCGACAAATTTTGTGCCGACACTTTCCCCTGCGACAATATTATAAAGAATAGCAGGAGAATCGCCGTTTGCGATAATCATATCAATACCGCCCTCTGTACAAATCTGCGCCGCGTGGAGCTTTGTAGCCATTCCGCCCGTGCCAAGAGCACTGCCGCGACCACCTGCACAAGCGATAATTTCGGGTGTGATTTCGGGAACAATATCGATCAGTTTTGCATCCGCATTAGTACGCGGGTCGCTTGTATAAAGTCCGTCAATATCGGTCAGAAGCACAAGAAGATCAGCATCGCAGCTGCGCGCAACGAGTGCGGAGAGCGTATCGTTGTCACCTACTGCGATTTCTTCTGTCGCAACGGTGTCGTTTTCATTTATAATAGGAAGAACACCAAGCTCCAGAAGACGAAGAAGCGTGTTGCGGAAATTCTTTCCGCGCTCATTTTCTTCACCCTGTGCAATATCGGGAGAAGTAACGAGAATCTGCGCAACCGTATGGTTGTATTCCGAGAAAAGCTTGTCGTATGTATACATCAGCTCGCACTGACCGACTGCTGCCGCTGCCTGCTTGGTAGGCATATCGTCAGGCTTTTTGCCTAAGGAAAGCTTGCCCACGCCCATACCGATAGCGCCCGATGAAACGAGGATTATTTCATTACCTGCGTTTTTGAGGTCGCTTAAAACCTTGCAAAGCTCCTCTACGTGACGGATGTTGAGATTGCCCGTAGAATGTGCCAGTGTTGATGTTCCTACCTTTACTGCTATACGCATTTTATCAAGTCCTTTACAATAATTGTGAAAGAGTGCCTTCCATCTCGGCAAGAGTTGTTGCCGAGTTTATTTTGTTACGAAGCTGTGCCGCACCGCTTATGCCCTTTATATACCATGACGCGTGCTTTCGTGCCTCGCGGATGCCTCTGTATTCGCCTTTGAGTGAACATAAAAGGGTTATATGCTCAATCGCCATTTCTATTCTTTCTTGGGGAGTGGGAATTGAAGTAACCTTTCCGAGCTCAAAATACTCTGTAATCTGCCTGAAAATCCACGGATTTCCCTGACTGCCCCTGCCAATCATTACGGCAGCGGCGCCCGTTTCGTCGAGCATACTTTTCGCATCTTCGGCAGAAAAAATATCGCCATTTGCAATTACGGGAATGGAAACGCTCTTGACTACATCGCGGATAATTTTTCTGTCTGCTTTTCCGCTGTAATACTGTTCCCGCGTTCTGCCGTGAACAGTAATCGCTTTTGCCCCGCAGTTTTCGGCAATACGCGCAAGCTCCACCGCATTTATATGCTCACTGTCCCAGCCGCTGCGCATTTTTACGGTAACGGGTTTTGTCGCCTTGTCACAAACCTGACCGATAATGCGCTCTGCTTTGGAAAGGTCGCGCATCAATGCGCTGCCCTCACCGTTACCTGCTATTTTCGGCGCGGGACACCCCATATTTATATCGGTAAAAAGTCCGTGCTTTTCCACTTCAGGCACGGCGGCTGCCATTATCTCGGCATCGCTGCCGAAAAGCTGTACCGCGGTGGGAAGCTCATCCGTTTGCATCAGTGTATTCGTTTTTTTATCGGCAAAGGAAAGCGCCTTTGCGCTGACCATTTCCGTATATGAAAGCCCTGCGCCGAAGCGGTCACAGATAATGCGGAATGCCAGATCGCTCACACCTGCCATAGGCGCGAGAAAGATATTATTTTTTAATGTTACGTTACCTATTTTCATTACACATCAAGTTTCATATCGCCATATGCGATAAGTTTGCGCTTGCGCATAAACTCGGAAATTACAAGCGAGCATATCGCAGGGAGCACAAAATACATTGTTATATTATATACGAGCGCCTGTGAAGAAGGCATAGTAGCGCTCATCGTCTGGAATGACATAATCGGTCCTACAAGACCTGCCGTACCCATACCGCTGCCGGTGGGGTTGCTTGTCATTTTGAAAAGCATTGTTGAAATTGGCCCCAGAATGGCACTTGTTATAATTGCAGGGAGCCATATAAGAGGTCGGCGTATGATATTGGGCATCTGGAGCATACTTGTACCAAGCCCCTGTGACAAAAGTCCGCCAAGCTTGTTTTCGCGGTAACTTGCGACTGCAAAACCAATCATATTTGCGCAACAACCGACTGTTGCCGCACCAGCCGCAAGCCCGTCAAGACCAAGCACGATGCCGATTGCCGCACTGCTTATTGGAAGAGTTAAGAAAATTCCCATAAGCACGCTTACGATAATACCCATCAGGAAAGGCTGCTGTTCAACACCCCAGTTAACCCAGCTTCCAAGCTCGCTCATAAGCGATGATATGGGCGGTCCCACCAAAAGACCGAGGGTACTGCCGACTACGATGCTGACAACGGGAGTTACAAGGATATCCACCTTGGTTTTGCCCGAAACGAGCTTTCCTGCAAGATAACCTACATACGCTGCAACAAATGCACCGAGCGGTTCGCCGGGAGGTGTGATTGCAAACGCGCCCTCCACAAAAAGAGTTCCCGCAAGGATTTTTGCCGCATACGCACCAATCATACCGTTAGTAGCGGCACTTATAACAACAAGCGGAGACCCCTTGAATTTGTACGCTACGCCGACACCGATGCCTGCACCCGTCAGAAGCGATGCAACCTTACCCATCATAAAGAGGGCGTTGCCAAATTTGCCGCCGACAAAAAGTGTGCCAATCTGCGAAAGAATCGTGCCGACAATCAGCGTGGCAAAAAGACCGAGAGCCATGCCGCTGAGCCCGTCGATAAAAATGTGATTGAGTATTTTTCTGAGTTTTTTCACAAGAACCGTCTCCTTTAGTAAAACTACCCCATCTTATTGTTTGAACCTATTATATAGGAAAAAATCGCGTTGTTCAAGCAAAAAAGGACTAAAAGCAAAAAAAACTATTGAAATTTAATATTTTTATGCTACAATAAAGTTAACATTCTATGAAAAAGAGGTGTACATAATGGCTTATATTATCAACGATGATTGCATCAGCTGTGGTGCATGTGAGGCTGAATGCCCCTGTCAGTGCATTAAGGAAGGCGACGGCAAGTACGTAATCGACGCAGACGCTTGCGTAGAATGCGGCGCTTGTGCAGGCGTATGCCCCGTTTCAGCTCCCAATCCTGCTTAATTTTCAGCAAACAAACGAACACCCGAAGCCGCATCGGTTTCGGGTGTTTAATCTATTAAGACTTATGAAAAGGTACAATATGATTTACGAAAATGAAAAAATAGAAGACCTCGGTCTTAAAGGATATAAAGTAATACAGACGAAAGACGGATTTTGCTTCGGCAGTGACGCGGTGCTTTTATCAAGGTTTGTGAAACTGAAAAAAGGCGCACGCGTGCTTGATATGTGTACCGGCACGGGCATTATTCCCGTACTTCTGTGGGGACTTTGCGACCTTTCGAAGATTGATGCCGTTGAAATCATCCCCGAAGTTGCCGATATGGCACAACGCACGATGGAACTTAATAATCTTCAGGACAAAATCCGCGTGTATAACGCCGACCTTAAGGACGCAAAGAAAATATTTGGTTCTCACGCGTTTGACGCGGTTACCTGCAATCCACCGTATATGAATGTCGGCGGCGGACTTGTAAATCCCAAGGATAAGCTGGCAGTTGCGCGTCACGAAATTATGTGCACACTTGACGATGTTGTGAAAAGCGCAAACGATGTTTTAAAACCCTGCGGAAAACTTTTTATGGTACACCGCGCCGACAGAATGTGCGATGTAATTTCAACTTTCCGCAAATATAAAATTGAGCCAAAACGCCTCGCGGTAGTCTATCCGTCCGAGGACAAGGCGGCATCACTAATTTTAATTGAGGGTGCACGCGGAGGACGAGCGCAACTGAAACTCGAAAAAGCAATCTTTATGTACGATAAAGACGGAAATTATATACAGTCATTAAAATAACGGAGAACTATTATGAACGGAAAATTATACTTATGTGCAACTCCCATCGGTAACCTTGGCGACATAACATACCGTTGTGTCGAGGTGCTGAAGGAAGTCGACCTTATCGCGGCGGAGGATACGAGAAGAACACTTGGGCTTATAAACCATCTCGGGATAGAAAAACCGCTGACGAGCTATTTTGAACATAATAAAAAGGAAAAAGGAGAATACCTTATCTCCGAAATGAAAAGCGGAAAGAATATCGCCCTTGTGAGCGATGCAGGAACTCCCGCCATCAGCGACCCCGGGGAAGATTTGGTCAGAATGTGTGCAGAGGAAGGTATACAGGTTATTCCCATCCCCGGTGCAGTTGCGGGGATAAATGCGCTTATTTCAAGCGGACTTGCGACACAGCGCTTTACGTTCGAGGGATTTCTGACCGTGAATAAAAGGGGCAGACAGGAACACCTTACATCGCTTGAGGGCGAAACACGCACAATGCTCTTTTACGAAGCACCGCACAAACTGCTCTCCACGCTTCGCGATATGCGGGAGCATTTCGGGAACAGAAAAATCGCGCTTTGCCGCGAGCTTACAAAAATTCATGAGGAAATTCTCCGTACAACGCTTGACGACGCGATAGCGATGTATGAAGAAAACGCACCTCGCGGAGAATTTGTGCTGGTAATAGAGGGCAAAAGCGCAGACGATATAGAAAAGGAAGCGCGCGAGGAATGGCAGGATATGACCATAGCCGAGCATGTTGAAATGTATATTAAGCAGGGAATAGAAGAAAAAGAAGCGCTTAAAAAGGTTGCAAAAGACCGCGGTGTTTCAAAAAGAGATATATATAATGAGTTCAAAAGGTAATGAATGCGAAATTCGAAGTTCGAAATACGAAATGAATGTGAAAATCCGCGTTTTCGCGGATTTTTTTGTTGATTTTTTAATTTTTACTTGACTTTATTGCGTAGTCGTGTTAAGATTGCAAAAGACAAATGTACACAGGTGGTGGACATATGGAAGAAAGAAAGCTTGTAATTGCTGATTTGTCGGTTCTTCCCCCCGTTTATCACAAGGTTTTACGGGTAAAAGAGCTGCTTGAATCGGGCGAAGCGCAGACGGTTAACGAGGCCAGTGATATGGCAGAAGTATCAAGAAGCGCGTATTATAAATATAAGGATTATGTATTCCCGTTTAATCAGATGCAGGGCGTACTGACCCTTCTTATCGCGGCAATCGACATTAAAGGCGTGCTCAGCAATATGCTGGGATTTATCAGCGATGCAGGGTGCAACATCCTCACAATCAATCAGAATGTTCCCGTAAACGGCGTTGCAAATATAACGGTAACCGTACAAACTGAAAAAATGCACCTTTCGACCGACAAACTTATTGCAGGCTTGCAGTCAATAAGCGGTGTCAGAAAGGTAAACATACTTGCAAAGCAATAACCCAAAGTGGTACAGACAAGGAGAAAACAAATGAAGAAAATTGCTATTATCGGCTTCGGAGTTGTTGGCTCGGGAGTATATGAAATCGTAAGACAAAACAAAGAAATCCTCGCCAAAAAAGCAGGTGAGGAGATTGATGTTAAGAGAATCCTCGATATCCGTGACTTCTCGGACCACGAGGAAGCAGCGATTTTTACCAAGGATTTTAACGACCTTGTAAACGACGACGAAATCTCCATCGTTGTTGAAACGATGGGCGGTATCAAATTCGCCTATGACTATACAAAGACGCTTCTTGAAAGCGGAAAAAGCGTTGTTACAAGCAACAAAGAGCTTGTAGCCGCACACGGCGATGAATTTTTCCGCATTGCAAAGGAAAAAAATGTCCGCTATCTTTACGAGGCGAGTGTAGGCGGCGGTATCCCGATAATCCGTCCTCTTGCAAACGACCTTTCGGCAAACGATATCGTAAAGGTTTCAGGTATTTTGAACGGTACAACAAATTACATCTTAACCAAGATGTTCAGGGAAAACACTTCCTTTGAAGATGCTCTCAAAACCGCGCAGAAGCTTGGCTATGCGGAGAAAGACCCCACCGCCGATGTTGACGGACTTGATGCGCAGAGAAAAATTTCAATTCTTATGTCGCTTGTAACAGGCAAAAAGATTGACTGCGCAAATGTCAATGCCAAGGGTATCCGCACAGTTACTGCAGAAGATGTGGCATATGCCGAAAAAATCGGCTGCACAATCAAGCTTATCGGCTACGGCTTTGTAAAGGATGGCAAGGCAAACGCATCTGTTGAGCCTATGCTCATCCCGAAAAACTGCCCTCTTTCATCGGTTGAAGATGTATTCAACGCCGTAATGGTACACGGCAATATGGTGGATGACGCGATGTTTTACGGCCGCGGCGCAGGAAAAGCACCGACCGCAAGTGCAGTCGTTGGCGATGTTGTCGACATTGTAAGATGCGGAGAATACAACCCCTACTTCTCGTGGAGCGAGGGTGACGATGACAGCGTAATTCCTTACGAAGAGGTTGCAGACCGCTTCTTTATCCGCATTGACAATGCTAAAAAGGAAAAAGCAATCGAGACTTTCGGCGCAAAAGACTTTGTGGACGGAAATGGCGAAATCGGCTTTATTACGGATATAATAACAGTAAAAGAGCTTGACGAAAAGGTAAAAGCGCTCAGCGGAGCGAATGGAATAATCAGGATTTACAGGTAACAGGAGGTAATTACAGTGGGCTTAATAGTACAGAAATTCGGCGGCAGCAGCGTTGCGGATGCAGAAAGAGTTTTCCGCGTTGCAAACCGCGTAGTTGAAACCTATGACGAGGGTAACGATGTTATAGTAGTCGTTTCCGCGCAGGGCGACACAACAGACGACCTTATCGCAAAGGCAAAAGAAATCAATCCCGACGCATCAAAAAGAGAAATGGACGTTCTCCTTTCAGCAGGTGAACAGATTTCAATGTCTCTTCTTGCAATGGCTATTGAAAAGCTCGGCAGACCGGTAGTATCGCTCACCGGCTGGCAGGCAGGCGTAACAACAGACATAAATTATTCAAAAGCACGCATCAAAAGAGTAGTCGGGGAGAGAATTCAGCACGAACTCGACAAGAAAAAAATCGTTATTGTTGCAGGTTTTCAGGGTATCAACAAGTACGATAACATCACAACACTCGGACGTGGCGGCTCTGATACATCCGCAGTTGCGATTGCGGCGGCTCTCGGCGCAGACCTTTGCCAGATATTCACCGATGTAACGGGCGTTTTTACAACAGACCCCCGTATCGAACCCAAGGCAAAGAAACTCAACGAAATCACATATGACGAAATGCTTGAGCTCGCAAGCGCCGGCGCAAATGTTCTTCATAACAGAAGCGTAGAACTTGCAAAAAAATTCAATGTAAATATGGAAGTGCTTTCGAGCTTCGAGAAAGTTCCAGGCACTATTGTTAAGGAGGAAAACACTGTGGAAAAAATGTTAATTAGAGGTATTGCCCGTGATAATGATACAGCGAGAATCGCTCTCGTAAATATTGATGATAAGCCCGGAAAAGCTTTTCAGGTATTCTCAATTCTTGCAAAGAAGAAGATAAATGTAGACATCATTCTTCAGTCAATCGGTCGTGACGGTAGCAAAGACATCAGCTTCACCGTAAGTTCAGACGACCTTGAAACCGCGCTTAATGTAATCAACGAAAACAACGCAATCATCGGCGCAGAAAAGGTTGTTCACGATGACAATGTTTCAAAGGTTTCTATCGTAGGCGCAGGTATGACATCCAACCCCGGTGTTGCAGCAATGATGTTCGAAGCTCTTTATGATGCAGGAATCAATATCCAGATGATTTCAACAAGCGAAATCAGAGTAAGCGTTCTTATTGATGCCAAGGATGCTGAAAAAGCAATCCGCGCAATCCACAGCAAGTTTGAACTTGACTGATTGAATACGAGCCGTTGCATTCGCAACGGCTGTTTCTTTTATAAAAAGAAACAAAAGTCTTGCAGAGTTGTAGGGCAAATGTTCTTTTGTAACCAAAAGTACATAGCATCTCGTCTTCGAGATAATTCCTTGCAAAATTTCTCCACGGAAGAATTTGATAATCTCGAACAGGAAATAAGGTAACATAACAGTCCCACCATATCTCTTTTTGATGCTATATAGGCATAATAAAGCAGAGTGGTGGGTTTTTTATAGGAAAACTCTTTACAACGAACAACATAACTCAAAAGAGGTAATTATATCAACTCAAAAGCGCTAAAATTATACTGACAAAACTCTTTTGAGGTGATACGATGAACATAGGAGAAGCAGTGAAATTAAGAATTCTTGACCTTTGCAAAAAGAATAGCATAACTGTCAACAAACTTGCTACAGAGTGTGGAATAACACAGTCAACATTAAGCAATATTGTCGGGGGAAGAAATAACAGCACCACTATCTCGACCATAAAGAAAATTTGTGACGGACTTGGCATTTCCATACAGGAGTTTTTTGCGTCAGCATTATTTGATAATCTCGAACAGGAAATAAGATAAAATGAGAAAGAGACCCCTTGTTATTGGTGCGATACTGTTTTTCGTGGGCATATTACTCTCCTTTTGCAAACTGTCGGGGCAGATAACATTTCTTTTAATCGCTTTAATATGCTCGGCATATTTTATAAAAAAGGGTAAAGCGCGACTTTTTGCGGTCGCGCTTATAATAATTTTGCTGGGCACAATGCGTATGAAATTTGCCCAATCGCACAGGAATACCATTACAAGTCAGAACGAGGGCAAAAGCGGAGAGATGAGCCTTGTTATTGCCGAGCCTACGACCGACGGCAGAGCATTAGCCTTCCTTGAAACAGACCGCGGAAATGTCGGTGTATACCTGTCATTGAAAGAGAGAAATGAACTTTTCTGCGGCGATATCGTAACGGGTGAAATCAGTCTTTCTGCGCCGTCTGAAAGCAAAATCGGCACAAATTGGTTCTCAAACTACCTTGCATCGAACGGAGTTTATATTCAGGCGGAAGCCGACCGTGTAAGAATTACAGGCAGATACAACAAAGGCATTATGGGAAAGATTTACTCTTTGAGGAGAAGCGCAAACGAGATTGGAAGAAATTATTTTCCGAGCGATGAGCGTGCGCTTTTTAATGCAATGATATTTGGCGACAAAAGTCTTCTTTCAGATAAGCTCTACGCATCACTTCAGGGAAGCGGACTTAATCATATAGCCGTTGTTTCGGGAATGCATCTTTCGATTGTAATTGCCTTTCTGATGCTTTTCATAAAGCGCCTCTTGGGAAGAGGCAGATTCGGATTTATCCTCGCAATTATAATTGCAGTTTTCATAACTCTTCTCACAGGTGCAGGTGCAAGTATTGTGCGCGCACTTCTTATGTGCTTTATGTACTATCTTTCGCGCATTCTGTATCGCGAAAACGACGGTCTGACCTCGCTTTTTTGCACATTCTGGGTAATGGTTCTTGTAAATCCGTACATCATATTCAATATCGGTTTTATACTTTCAGTCTTCTCGGTATTGGGAATCATACTTTTCAGCAGAAAATTCTCTGATTTCTTCAGGCTTTTTATTCCCGAAATGGTGGCGGATGCAATCGCCCTGACACTTTCCGCGCAACTTACCTTAACACCGATACTCGTGTGTTATTTCGGCATTATAACTCCCTATGCCCCGTTGTCAAATATTATCGCCGTTCCGCTGTCGTCAATTTATGTGATACTGGGAATGTTTTTTGTAATTGGATCTCCCGTAAAGCCGATTGCCGCAGTTTTAGCCCCTGCAACAAGATTTCTCGCAGACGGAATCATACGCTTATGCGAAAGTATAAGCGCTCTTCCGTATGCCACTATTGAATATACCGAAGACTTTCTGGTTTTGACAGTAATATGGACATTCCTAGCCGTTATGGTTTTTCTCCATCCGTTGCCAGATAATTACAAATAATAAATTTTTATTACAAAGGTAAACTTTTGAGCAAATTTATGATAGAATAGGAAATAAGGCAAGGAGGCGTTATTATGACAGATAAAATAGAAGGCAGAAACCCTGTCACAGAAGCTCTTAAAAGCGGCAGAAATATAGACAAGATCTATGTAAAAAAAGGTGACAAGAACGGAAGTATAATTCCCATTATCCGTATGGCGAAGGAAAAAGGGATTATCGTCACTGAAACCGACGGCAGAAAACTTGACGAAATGAGTCAGACAGGCGTGCATCAGGGTGTAATTGCGCTTTGCAGTGCAGCGGAATACAAAACTGTTGACGATATATTAAAAATTGCCGAGGAAAAGGACGAACCCCCTTTTATCGTTATTCTTGACAGAATTGCCGACCCGAGAAATTTAGGCTCAATCATCAGAACTGCAAACTGTGCAGGTGCGCACGGAATAATTATTTCCAAGCATGACAGCGCAGGCCTCACCGCCGTTTGTGCCAAGGCGAGTGCAGGTGCGGTTGAATACACTCCCGTTGCAAGGGTAAGCTCTCTTGCAAAAACTATCGATGACCTTAAAAAGAAAAACATATGGGTAACGGGTGCAGACGCATCGGGTGAAAAGGATATTTACGAATCTGACCTTAAAGGTGCGGTGGCAATCGTTATCGGCAGCGAGGGTGAGGGTATAAGCAAGCTCGTTCTCGAAAAATGTGATTTCAAGGTTAAAATCCCTATGAAAGGCGATGTTAACTCGCTTAATGCGTCTGTTGCGGCGGCACTTTTCATTTACGAAGCCGTAAGACAAAACCGAGGATGATGCGATGAAAAAACTACTTATAATCACAGCTCTTATTTTAAGTATCACGCTTGGTGCACAGGCACAACCTCTTTATACGACGGTTAATGAGGAGGTCGTGACAGGCGGAGTGACACTTAAAAATGAAAAGCGTTTTTACGGAAGTTATGCGCTCGACATAAATTTAATAACGGCAGACCTGAAAAACGAAAACCTCGCTTTTGAACTCCTGAAAAAAAGCGAAGGATGCGACAAAATGGCGACCGTTATGCAGCTTGCAAAGGATGAAGAGGATGCAGTCGTTGCAATAAACGGTGACTTTTTCTCGATTTATAAAAATGACCAGAATTTCTCTCTTGGTATCGAGGTCAAGGATGGAGCACTTTTGCAGTCGCATATCAATTCCGACATGGCGGCAGGCTTCTGGGATGATAACGCGCTCTCCTTTTCCTATGTGGATTTCAAGGCGCTCCTTACCATGGCAAATGGCGAAAAAGTGCCCGTTGCACATATAAATAAGCCCACCGACTATTACGGCTCGCTTTTGGTTTATACCCCTGCATTTAACGGCGGCGAATCTCCGTTTTTACCTGCAGGAATCACGGCGATAACAGTTACGGACGGCAAAGTTACGGGCAAGGGCACAAGCTTTGGCGGAACGGTCCTGATTCCCGAAAAAGGATACATTCTCGTAATTGACGACAATATGTCACCGACTCTTTACCACAATGTGAATATCGGCGACGAGCTTGAAATCAGCTTAAGTGTATCCCCCTCGCTTGAGGGGGTGGAAACAGCCTTCGGTGGCGGAACACTCCTTTTGAAAGACGGAGAAAAAACGCCCATCACCCATAGCGTAAGCGGAACCCATCCGCGAAGCGTTATCGGCACAAATGCGGACGGTACAGTGATTTATATGCTGACGGTGGACGGCAGAAAAACCGACAGCCGTGGCGTAAGCCTTGAAGTGCTTTCAGACATCTGCCTTGAAATGGGTATGGTAAACGCAATTAACCTCGACGGCGGCGGCTCAACGGCGCTTGTGGGAAAAACGCTTGAAAATGGCGAGCTTCATACCATAAACACACCTACCGAAAACAGAAAAGTTATCAACGCGCTCGCAATCACAAGCGATGCTGAGCCTGATGTGGCGACAGGGCTTTTCGCCAAATCGGAGAGAGATGTTGTTCTTTCGGGTGACGGAGTTAAGCTTTCATATATTCCTTACGATAAAAATTACAACACCCCGAAAAGTGTAGGAACAGATATAAAGTGGAAAGTTCCCACAGGACGCGGATATGTTAAAAACGACATATACTATCCCGAAAAAGAGGGCGCGGTTACACTCGACCTTTACTACAACGGAAAAAAGACCGACAGCGTAACACTTTATGTAATCGAAAGCGTGTCGGGAATCGTTGCTCCCCGTGAATACGCTCTTGAAGTGGGAGGGGAAGTGTCTCTCCGCGGCAAGATTACGGTTTTCGACAAGGACGGAAATTCAGCCGTTGTAAATGACATCTCCCTGCTTAATCCCAAATATGACAAGGACTTCATAACCCTCAAAGATGGAGTTATAACGGCTGAAAAAGAGGATGCAACGCTTCTTACCCTGTCACATTCAGGCGCAGAAAGAAACATCAAGTTAACCTGTGGAAAGTTTGACATTGACAACAAAGACAGCGTCTTCAAGGACCCTCTTTACAAAGAAAAAGACATAGGTTACACGTTTGACATCTTCAGTTTATCAAGCGTGACAACCCTTTACGACCGCATTACGTATGCGCATATTATGGATATTTGCGAAAAATCGGATATGTCGGCGGCACTCGGCGGAGAGAGAATTGATGACCTTACCCCTGAAAATGCACCACTTTCGGCGGGAGAATATGCCGTGACGGAGATTCCCCATTCGAAGATAATTTCGCTTGAGTGTTCAGGCGGAAAAATAGCCCGTGGAACACAGTGGGGCAAGCTCTCGGATATTCTTTCGGGAAATGATAAAAATGTTTTCATCCTTTTAAATGAAAAAGAGGATTTTGTAAGCGACATTGACCGTGAAGCGTTTTATTCTATGCTCGAACAAGCATCAGAAACAAAAAATGTATTTGTTATTTACCGCGGCGACGAAAACTTTACCACGATGAAGCACGGTGCAAGATTTATCTCGGTCTCAAATTCAAAAACTGAAAAAATGCTTCATAAATCGATTGAAACTTCGGCTTATTTGTCATTTGATATCACAGAAAATGATGTAAGCTACTCTTTCAGGAAAATTTTTGAATAAAAAAACGCCTCGGTGGGAAAATACTGCCGAGGTGATTTTTTATGCAGACACAATTTTCAGAAAAAGAAAAGAACTTACTCAAGGATATGAAGGACACAGAAAAACTGTGTATTGAAAAGTACACAAAGGCGGCACAGGATGCGCACGACCCGCAACTCAGACAGCTTTTTATTAAAATTTCTCAGGTGGAGCAGGGTCATTACGATACGCTTACCAAAATTGAAAACGGAGAACCCACCGCTCCGCAGGCACAGGCGCAAGGTCAGAACGCACCAACCTTTACCGAATATTACGGCCCCGCCGACACACAGGAGAAAAAGGAAGACTCTTTCCTCGCAAGCGACCTGCTCGCTGCCGAAAAGCACGCATCGCACCTGTACGACACCTGTGTTTTCGAGTTTAAGGACGAAGCTGTCCGTCAGAAAATCAACCACATCCAGAAAGAAGAACAAGAGCACGGCAAACAGATTTACGACTATATGCAGAAAAATTCAATGTATAGTTGATGAATGAAGTATCAACTTTGTTGATATAAAATACCCCCGAGGGATGGATTCGCTTTTCTGCGGAAAAGCCATCTCGCGGCTCTGACAGTCCATCGGGACTGTCATTCACTACCGCTCGTTCGAATCCTTCAAATACCACAAAAAAAATCCCCGTACCAAAGCACGGGGATTTTTTTGTGGAAGAGCCGAATGGTTTAGATGCACTATAACTATGTTATATTTCTATAAATTTGGTAAGATTGTATTTTTCTTTGAATTTTTCGCTAAATACATAGTCGCTTAAAATTATATCAACACTATCTGCTGTCATAATAACTGTTTTAGACGCAAGATTTATTTTTGTATGGTCTACAAGATAAATTACTTCATCTGAATTTTGTGCCATTACATTTAAAAGAAGATTATATCTTCCTCCACCGCCAATTTCTCCGTTTTCATTTATACTATGTGTAGCAAAAAATAGTTTGTCTGCTTTATGGCTCATAGCATTTTTCACGCACAAATCCCCACCAAGCATTGATGGTGGTTCTATCACCTCGCCACCCAAACAAATAACTTTTATATTTGTAAACTTACTCAGATAGGATACAATAGCCATATTGCTTGTTATTACCGTCAGGTTGTTTTTTTTAATGAGATACTGTGCCATAAATTCAGTGGTAGATGATGAATCAATATAAATTGTTTCACCATCTTTTATAAGTTCCGCTGCAGCTTTACACAATTTTATCTTTTCTCGTTTCATTTTATGATATCTGAATTCAAGCTGAACATTCTTATTTTCAACAATTTCAACCGCACCGTAGCTTCGTACTATCATTTTTTGCTTTTCCATGTAATTCAGGTCACGATTGATAGTCGCTTTACTATATCCGATTTCATCACACAGATACTTTACATTTACATATCCGTTTTCATGAAGAATTCTTAGTATTAAGTCTATTCGTTCTTTCTGGTACATGCAAACACCTCCAAACTGTTGTTTGAGATTTTTTGAGATTTTATCATTTTAATGAACCTACTTGATTTTTTGCTAATATGTAGTATTATATATGACGTGATTTAAAATGTCAAATTTGGAGGCGCAAATATGGAAAATAAAAACAAAACAACTATTAGCCGAGCGGTACAAATCGGTACTGTTTGCGTAAGTTCTTACGTGGTAAGTTATTATATGAGAAATGTATTAAGCGTTACATCACCGGATATGCTTAAAACAGGGCTGTTTACAAAAGAGTTTTTAGGCTCCCTTTCATCTGTATATATGCTATTTTATGCTATAGGTCAGCTTATTAACGGAATAATGGGAGATATTGTCAAACCCAAGTTGATGATTGTCGGCGGTATGGTGTTGTGTGGCCTTTCAAGTTTGTTTTTCTCATTCACCGACAACCAGGTTATTCATATTATTCTTTTTGCGCTGATAGGTTTTTCTCTTTCCATGTTGCGTGGTCCTCTGGTAAAAACCATTTCCGAAAACACGCAACCTAACCATTCACGCATAATTTGTACATTTCTTTCCTGTGCCAGTTTCACCGGACCTTTAATCGCAAGCCTGATTTCCATATTTTTTAATTGGCGTAATACTTTTATAATTGCAGGTATTATTGCTTTATTTATAGGTTTTGTTGCCTATTTTATTTTTACTTTATTTGAAAAGAAAGGATATATTACCTATACCCTTTCAAAAAATTCCAACGGTTTTAAAAATATATTTAAAGTGTTTTTACTTAAACATTTTATATTTTATATTTTTGTTGGAGCTATAGCAGAAATTTCCGCTGCATCTATCAATTTCTGGATTCCTACATATTTTACAGAGCAGTTATGCATTGATGAAAACATAGCAAAGTCTATTTACTCTATGATGTCCTTTATCAAAAGCGTTACTCCTTTTATCACTTTATTTTTCTTTAACCTTCTAAAAGGAAAAGATATAAAAATGATTCGTTTTTCATTTATATTTGCAACAGTCTTCTTTTTCGGAATGAGATTTGTTAATATTCCTTATTTAAACATTCTCTGCCTTCTTGTGGCACAAATGTCAATAGGAAGCGCATCATCTCTGTTATGGAGTATTTACATTCCATCACAGAGAGAAAGCGGTATGGTTTCTACCATAAATGGTGTACTGGACTTTAGCGGGTATCTTTTTGCTTCAGCAACAAATATTTTATTTGCTCATACAATAGAAATTTTGGGCTGGAACGGAATTATCTTGTTGTGGTGTGCTTTGCCCGCTGTAGGGTTTTTAATATCGCTAATGACAAAAGAAAATAAATAAGTACCTCAAGGGCACCGCCAGATAAGGAAGTAATGGTTTTGAAGCCTTATTTTCCGTTTATGCTTCGTAAAAAAATCCCGAAATACGCTAGTATTACGGGATTTTTATTGCTTGCCTAATTCGAAAAAAAGACGATTCTTAGGACAATACTTCCTTATCTGGTGGTGGCCAAGCAAAGCAACCATTTCTCTTCTCTATTCTCTCTTATCTCTTCTCTGGAAACGACAATTTTTTGTGAAGAGTGAAGAGAGAAAAGTGAAAAGATAATAGTACAAAAAGAAACGACAACTTTCGATACGAAAACTGTCGTTTCTTTTTGGTGGGAGAGGATGGATTCGAACCATCGAAGTCAGTGACAACAGATTTACAGTCTGCCCCCTTTGGCCGCTCGGGAACTCTCCCTGGAGCTGGTGATGGGACTCGAACCCGCAACCTGCTGATTACAAATCAGCTGCTCTGCCAATTGAGCTACACCAGCACATATTCAATTTCACGACCCGTGACACGCATATTATAATAACATAGGAAACGGAAGTTGTCAACAATTTTTTAAAAAAATTTTATAAAGAGGATAGAAATTTGTTTTCCTATCCTCTCTTGCTTATTTCATAAACATTTCGCTTGATAAATATCTCTCGCCCGTATCGGGTAAAAGAACAACGATGTTTTTGCCTTTGTTTTCTTCTCTCGCGGCAAGTATTTTTGCCGCGTGAAGTGCCGCGCCTGATGATATTCCGACAAGGATGCCCTCGCCTCTTGCAAGAGCTCTTCCTGCCTTAAAAGCGTCCTCGGCATCGATTGCCATAATTTCGTCGCAAATATCTTTGTCAAACGTTTTAGGAATAAAGTTTGCCCCAATTCCCTGAATTTTATGCGCTCCGCTCGCTCCTTTTGTAATGAGCGGAGAATCGCTCGGCTCGACGCCAATAATTCTGATGTCGGGATTTTTTTCTTTCAGGTAGCGTCCCGTACCGCTTATCGTACCGCCTGTGCCGATACCTGCCACGAAAATATCAACCTCGCCGCCCATATCCTGCCAGATTTCAGGACCTGTAGTTTCATAATGCGCACGGGGATTTGCCTCGTTTTCAAACTGCGACGGAATAAAACTGTTTTCGTGTTCTTTTGCAAGCTCATTTGCTTTTTCAATAGCACCGCTCATACCTTTTGAGCCCTCGGTCAGTACAATTTCCGCTCCGTATGCACCAAGGAGCATTCTGCGTTCAACCGACATCGTTTCGGGCATTGTCAGAATGACCTTATACCCCTTTGCCGCCGCGCATGATGCAAGACCGATGCCCGTATTTCCGCTTGTTGGCTCAATAATGACACTTCCCTTTTTAAGAAGCCCCTTTTTCTCGGCATCTTCAATCATTTTTACTGCGATACGGTCTTTCGCACTTCCCGCAGGGTTGAAAAATTCAAGCTTTGCAATGATTTTTGCGTCAAGATTATTTTCTTTTTGATAATTTGAAAGCTCCATCAGGGGTGTTTTGCCAATGAGCTGGGTTATTTGTTTGTATATCATTTTTTGTTCCTCCGTTTTTAATTCGAAGTTCGGAGTTCGAAATGAATGTGGATTTTCGCTGCTGCGAAAATCTTCTATAATTTCACATTTCGCATTTAATAGCCTAATTTATCTCCCAGACTGTCGTCATTTTCAATCCAGTCGCGCTCAACGTCAATAATTTCGTAATTATTCTCATCGCGGCGCACAACAACTTTTGCAATACCTGCGTTAATTATATGGCGCTTACACATGGCACAGCTTGTCGCATCGTGCACAAGCTCACCCGTCTTGCAGTCGCGACCTGCAAGGTAGAGTGTTGCACCAATCATATCGCGTCTGGGCGCACTTATGATTGCGTTAGCCTCGCTATGTACGCTTCTGCAAAGCTCGTAACGCTCACCTCTGGGAATCTGAAGCTTTTCCCTGCGGCAATATCCTAAATCAAGACAGTTTTTTCTGCCACGGGGCGCACCCGTATAGCCTGTCGAGATGATTTCATCGTTTTTAACAATAATCGAACCGTAATTTCTGCGCAGGCAAGTGCCTCGTTCGAGTACGGTTGTTGCTATATCAAGATAATAATTATGTTTATCGCGTCTTTCCATAGGTAAAATACCCCCTTTTATTAAATTTTATAACAGGAAAGGTAATTTGTCAATCAAGCGCGCAATAATAATTGACAAAATGCCGCTTATTTGATAGAATAAACTAGATAAATAATATGTTTTGAGAGGACATCGGCTATGAGCAAAGAAAAGAAATTAGTAGAAGAAATTACATCAATGGATGAGGATTTTGCCCGTTGGTATACCGACATTGTAAAAAAGGCAGACCTTATTGAATATACAAGCATCAAGGGTTGTTGTGTTTTCCGTCCCTATGCGTATGCATTGTGGGAAAATATCCAGCACGTACTTGACTCAAAGTTCAAGGAACTCGGCCACGAAAACGTGTATATGCCTATGTTTATTCCCGAGGGACTTTTGCAGAAAGAAAAAGACCACGTTGAAGGTTTTGCGCCCGAGGTTGCGTGGGTAACACACGGCGGCGGGGAAAAACTTGCCGAGCGTATGTGCGTGCGTCCCACAAGTGAAACGCTTTTCTGCGAGCATTACAAGAACATTATTCAGTCACACCGCGACCTTCCCAAGCTTTATAATCAGTGGTGCAGCGTTGTTCGTTGGGAAAAGACAACACGCCCCTTCCTCCGCAGTATGGAATTCTTGTGGCAGGAGGGTCATACCGCTCACGCAACGGCTGAGGAAGCGCAGGAGGAAACAATCCGTATGCTGAATGTATATGCGGATTTCTGTGAGCAGTATCTTGCAATCCCCGTTGTAAAGGGCAGAAAGACAGATAAGGAAAAATTTGCAGGCGCAATTGCGACCTATACAATAGAAAGCCTTATGCACGACGGAAAGGCGCTTCAGTCAGGCACAAGCCACAACTTCGGCGACGGCTTTGCAAAGGCATTCGGCATTCAGTATTCTGACAAGGAAAACAAGCTTCAGCATGTGTTCCAGACATCATGGGGCGTTACAACACGTCTTATCGGTGCGCTCATCATGGTACACGGCGATAACAGCGGACTTGTTCTTCCTCCCAGAATTGCTCCCAAGCAGGTAATGGTAGTTCCGATTGCTATGCATAAGGAAGGCGTAGCAGAAAAGGCTGCCGAGCTTTGTAACACTCTTAAAAAGACAGTTCGTGCAGATATTGACCTTTCAGACAAGACTCCGGGCTGGAAGTTTGCTGAATACGAAATGAAGGGCGTTCCCGTACGTCTTGAAATCGGTCCCAAGGACATTGAAAATAACTGCTGCGTACTCGTAAGACGTGACACAGGTGAAAAACAGGTGGCAAGTCTTGACAACATCGAAGAAACAGTAGCAAACCTCCTTGAGGATATTCAGAACAACCTCTTTAACCGAGCGCTTGAGCACCGTAACGAGCATACTTACGTTGCTAAAGATTATGAAGAATTCAAAAACATCGTTGACACAAAGTCCGGTTTTGTAAAATCAATGTGGTGCGGCGACGAGGCTTGCGAAAACAAAATTAAGGAAGATACAGGCGCAACCGCTCGTTGTATGCCTTTTGAGCAGGAAGAACTTGGCGAAACTTGTGTTTGTTGTGGCAAAAAGGCAAAGACAATGGTATATTGGGGCAAGGCATATTGATAATGGTTCACAAATCTTTATAAAGGGGAGATAAAAGTGACATTTATTCTGTTTGCGGGCATACTGGTTCTGATAATCGTGGCATTCATACCTGCTATTATAGCAGCGTGCAAAGATTTGCGCTTTTCAAAATGGTATATCTATTCGTTCTTTTTGTTTCCTATTGCGCTTGTGCACTCTTTGGTTATCAGGAAATCACACTTCGTTCATACAATAGGTGTTTATACTTCGGACGAGAAAAATCCTTCCGGAAGGAAGAAAAAAGTCTACAAGGCACTTGCAGTTAAAGACCAAGACAGAAAGATTTCTCCGCTTTACATTTGCGCAGTGTTTTTCTCAAAACTGATTTTCGGCGCATTTGTGGGATTGTCATTCTTTGCGCTGTTCAGAGTTCTTAATTCAGATATTGAATTTTTAGTCATGACCTGCACGAATTTTGCAATCGCATTTTCCATTCTGCTCAGTGTTGTGCAGATTTGCGGCTTTTCGCGTTTTCCCGTAATTGCTGACGAAGTGACAAAGCGCGCGATTATTATTTTATTCTACTCCGTTTTGTGTTCACTTCCGTTTTATTTAATCAAAAAATATGCTCTTGCATCTTTCGATAAATACAACGATTTCTTCACTTTTTTATGCGCAGCAACATCAATGCTGATTTTCGTGTATGTTTTGCTGAGAAGACAGCGTATTTATTATCGCGTGTTTTCAAAGTTTACAGACTACTGCGTTATAAGTATGGCATCATATGTGATTTATGCGGCAATGAGTCTTATTCTTCTTTCTATGAGCGAAGTGCGTCCGTATATAAATATGGTTGCTATGCCTATGCAGGTTTTAAGTCTTGAAAACTTAGGCGAAATAGCTCGCGCGGTGCCCGACATTTCTTACATATATTCTTCCGCACTGGCTCATCTCGTAGTGGAATTGATACTTCTGCTTTCGGGAATTTTGTGCCGCGATTTCAAGAGAAAAGAACTTGAGGCGCGTGTGGAATATCGCACAAACGCATTCAGAATTTCCAGAAAGAGAATTCTCCGCAGGCACATATCCAATATGGATGCAGCGCCGATAAATCCCTTAAAATAAACTTAGCGACGTGTGAACGCCGTGAAAAAGCAGTTCTCAACGAGAACTGCTTTTTTAATTACTTTCTCAAAATTTCTACAATTTTTGCAAAGTTCATAAAGTGAGATGCTTTTATAAGAATTGCATCTCCGTCACGGAGGATTGAATCCATTTTTTCAAGGAATTCTTCCTTCGTTTCGAACCATATTGCCTTTCCGCCGTTATTCACAGCCCCCTCAAAAGTTTCTTTTGAGAGAGCACCTATCGTAACAAGAAGGTCGATTTTGCTTTTTGCTGCATATTCACCGACAGATCTGTGCAGGTATCTTTCGTCAGCTCCAAGCTCGCCCATATCGCCGAAAATAGCGACATTTCGGGGGTATCCGTCGCTTTTTGAAAGCAGGTCGATACCGCTTTTCATCGACTGCGGAGCCGCATTATAGCAGTCATCAATAAGGGTGTATCGTGGAGTTTTTATTATGTTTGTACGTCCGCTGATAGTCTTTGCCGCAGCGATGCCGTCTTCAATCTGACTGTGAGTAAGACCGAGCCAGCTTCCTGCCGCCATTGCCGCCATTGCCGCAAAAAGAACATGGCGACCGGGCACAGAGATATGGCAGTCATATTTTTCGCCGAACATATCAGCCTGAAAATCAGTTCCGTCAAAGCCGTGTTCATAGAATGATTCGATATAAATATCGTTACCCGAATCAAATCCGTAATCGCATCGGTTGGGAACATCAAGAGTGCGGAGCAAATCGTCATCGCCGTTTAAAATGCAGCGTGCAGTTCTGCTCATATATTCAAAAATTTCGCTCTTTGCCGCAAGAATGTTTTCGCGTGAACCCAGGTTTTCTATATGCGACACGCCGATATTTGTCATAATGCACATAGTAGGTACTGCGATTGAAGAAAGAAGTCGCATCTCTCCAAAATGGTTCATACCCATTTCCACAACGGCTATTTCCGTATCAGGACGGATAGACATAATGGTCAGGGGAAGACCAAGTCCGTTGTTGAAATTGCCCTCGGTCTTTATAACCTTATACTTCTGTTCAAGGACAGACGCAACAATTTCCTTTGTTGTGGTTTTGCCGACGCTCCCCGTGATGCCGATAACTGTAATATTAAGCTTTTTTCTGTAGGCGCGCGCAATATCCTGAAAAGCTTTCACGGGGTCATTTACTATAACGCAGGGAAATCCCTCATACGCGCGGTTTGTAATGACACAGAGTGCACCATTTTCCACCGCCGCAGGAATATAGTCATAACCGTCAACCTTTTCACCCTTGATAGCAATGAAAAGACTGCCCGCTACCGCTTTTCTGCTGTCAATTACGGTTGTTGTTATGCGCTCGTCAAGAAGCGTACAATCGCCCGTAAAAGTGCCGTTTGCGGCCAGCATTATTTCTCTTATTGTAAAATCTATTTTTGCGGTCATAAAAACAACCTCCTTGAGAGTCGCGGTATTCTTTATGAAAGAGATATAATCTTCTCGCAAAGTTCGTTGTAGGAAATACCCACAGCTGCAGCTTCCTGCGGAAGAAGGCTTGTCGGTGTCATACCGGGAAGAGAATTTGCCTCCAGGCAGTATACATTGTCATTTTCGTCAAGCAAAAAGTCCATACGCGCATATCCGCGAAGACCAAGTGTCTTAAACGCCTTTTTTGCCGCAGAGAGCATTTTGTCTGACTGCTCTTTCGTAATTTCAGCAGGACAGATTTCGACTGTAGCATCTGCCTGATACTTGTTTTTGTAATCGTAGAAACCCTCTTTGGGGATGATTTCAATCGCAGGAAGCGCCATATCGCCCAAAACACCTACAGAAAATTCGCGTCCGCGGATGAATTTTTCCACGAGAATTTCATCTTCAAGCTCAAACGCCGCTTTTACAGCGTCGTCAAACGCCTTCTCGTTGTCCGCTATATAAACGCCGATTGAACTACCTCCGCAGCAGGTTTTTACAACGACTTTTCCTCCGCCGAAATCGGAGAAAGAAACCTTTTCGCCTTTTGTAATCATTCTGCCCTCGGGAGTGGGTACACCAAACGCCTTGAAAAGCTGTTTGGTGAGGTTTTTATGCATGCTTACCGCACAACCAAGATAACCGCTGCCCGTATATTTGATACCGAGCAGGTCAAACGCCGCCTGAAGTCTGCCATTTTCACCGTTTTCACCGTGAAGCGCCATAAAAACAACATCCGCATATGAACAAAGTTCAATTATGTTTTCGCCAAAAAACACATCGGGATTTGTTCCGCGAGCTTTTTTAACTGCTTCCAGATCGGGAACAATTTCGCTTATTTTTTCAATATGTGCACCCTTTGTTGCATTTTTAAATTCGTCTTCGATACTGCCGCAGAGCTTATATCCCATAAAAACATCTGCCAGAATTGCGTGATGTCCGCTTTCCACAAGTGCGTTCTGTACCTTTGCCCCTGTTGTCAGGGAAACGTTGCGCTCGGTGCTGAGACCGCCTGCAAGTACAACTATATTCATAGCATAATCTCCAATCTTGATAGTCCTACTTAAAGCATATGCTTTTTTAAGTGAAAAAGAAGCGTCCACAAGGTAGACGCTTCTTTATTTTTTTATTCTTCTTCAGGAATAATCATTGTGTCTTTGCGTGAGAAATTGTAGCGTCCCATACGGTCAATTTCTATAAGCATAACATTGATACGGTCGCCTACGCTTACAACATCAGAAACCTTTTCAACTCTCTTTGTGTCGAGCTTGCTGATGTGAACAAGACCTTCCTTACCGGGAAGATACTCAACAAATGCGCCAAAATCCATAAGCTTTGTAACAGTTGCGCTGAAAACATCACCGATTTCAATATCGCCTGCAATACCACGAACAATTCTGAATGCACGGTCAAGACCTTCCGGGTCAGTTCCTGCAAAGAATACTGTGCCGTTGTCTTCGATATCAATTTTAACGCCTGTTTCAGCAACAATCTTCTGGATTACCTTGCCGCCGCTGCCGATAACCTCACGAATCTTTTCGGGATCGATAGTAGTGGAGATAATCTTGGGAGCATATTTTGAAAGAGTTTCGCGGGGCTCTGCGATGCAGGGAAGCATACATTCGTCAAGAATCTTGTAGCGAGCCTCTTTTGTCTTTTCGAGAGCTTCACGGATGATTTCGGGTGAAAGACCGTCAATCTTGATATCAACCTGAATAGCTGTGATACCGTCTTTAGTACCTGCTACCTTGAAGTCCATATCGCCGAAGAAGTCTTCAAGACCCTGAATATCAACCATTGTGATATAACGGTCGCCCTCTGTTACGAGACCGCAGGAGATACCTGCAACGGGCGCCTTAATCGGAACGCCTGCATCCATAAGTGCAAGTGTGCTTCCGCAGATACTACCCTGTGAAGTAGAACCGTTAGAAGAAAGAACTTCAGATACAAGACGGAGTGTGTAGGGGAATTCATCTGTTGAGGGGATAACGGGAACGAGCGCCTTTTCAGCGAGTGCGCCGTGACCGATTTCACGTCTTCCGGGGCCTCTGCTTGCTCTTGTTTCGCCAACGGAGTATGAGGGGAAATTGTAGTGGTGCATATAGCGCTTTGTTTCCTCATCATCGATACCGTCAAGGAGCTGTTCCTCTGAAACCATACCAAGAGTACAGGTTGTAAGAACCTGAGTCTGTCCGCGTGTGAACATACCGCTGCCGTGTGTACGGGGAAGGATACCTACTTCAGATGCAAGAGGACGGATGTCGTTAAGACCGCGACCGTCAACACGCTTGCCATCGTCGAGGATCCAGCGACGCACAACGTATTTCTGCAATTTATAGAGAGCCTCGTCAATAACGCCTTCCATTTCGGGGAAACGCTCAGAGAGTGCTTCGTAAACGAAACCGTAAACTTCCTTAAGGTTTTCTTCACGAATGTTCTTGTCATCTGTGTCAAGTGCTGCGCGAACCTTTTCGATTGCAATTTCCTTAACTGCTTCGTAAACATCTTCGGGAACTTCCATATGCTCGTAATCGAACTTGGGCTTGCCGATTTCCTTCTGGATGCCTTCAATAAATTCGCACATCTTAGAGATTTCAGCGTGTGCAGCCATAATACCCTCGAATACGAGATCTTCGGGCACCTGATTTGCACCTGCTTCAATCATATTAACCTTTTCTTTTGTGCCTGCGATTGTGAGGAACATTTCGCTCTTGTCGCGCTGTTCTTTAGTGGGGTTAACTACAACCTTACCGTCAACAAGACCAACTGTTGCACCTGCGATAGGACCTGCGAAGGGAACAGAAGAAATAGAAATAGCAATAGAAGCACCGATCATAGCGGTAACAACGGGGTCGTTGTCAGGCTCTACGCTCATAACTGTTGTAACAACTGCAACGTCGTTACGAAGGTCCTTGGGGAAAAGAGGACGGATGGGACGGTCGATACATCTTGAAGCAAGAATTGCCTTTTCAGTAGGACGACCCTCTCTCTTTAAGAAACTGCCGGGGATTTTACCAACAGCGTAAAGCTTTTCCTCATAATCTACTGCCAGAGGGAAGAAATCAACGCCTTCTCTGGGCTTTGCTGATGCGGTTGCTGTTGCGTGTACAACTGTTTCACCGTAACGAACAAGACAGCTTCCGCCTGCGAGCTGTGCCATTTTACCTGTTTCTACAACAAGCTTTCTGCCACAAAACTCTGTTTCAAAAGTCTTAAACATAACTAAACCTCCAATTTTATTTTCTTGAAAGGGTAGTTGTTTATCACTTAAGAAAACTGAAGAAGCGAAGCTTGTCCCTCTTTCTTAAGTGCTAACCCAACACCCTTTCTTATTGACAAAAAGTCAGGTGCGAGCCTGACTTTAATAGGTCGGAGGAGCGATGCTCCTCCGATACCATTTTGAGCTGATTACTTTCTGAGACCGAGCTTTTCAACGATTGCACGGTAACGGTTGATGTCAACCTTTGTAAGGTAGTTGAGAAGACCTCTTCTCTGACCAACCATCTTAAGAAGACCGCGTCTTGAGTGATGGTCCTTCTTGTAAACCTTAAGATGCTCGTTGAGGTGATTGATTCTTTCTGTAAGAATAGCAATCTGTACCTCGGGAGAACCTGTGTCGCCCTCGTGAAGCTTGTACTGATCAATAATGCTCTGTTTCTTTTCTTTTAACATAACAAAGAAACCTCCTTAAAAATATTTTATGGCAAAACCTCCGCATTCCCAAGGAGAGGGTTGGAGAAACCGCAATCCATAGCAACGGGATAATATGCCAAATAGCATAATATCACAGTAAAAACCGTTTGTCAATACAAAAGTTGAAATTAGTGAAGGTGATTAACAGGTGTCTCAAGTTCGCTGAGCGGCAGCATCTTATACCCTTCTTTTTTCAGGTATTCGAGCATCATGGGGAGAAGCTTTGACGTGCTTTTTCTGTCGTGGAGAAGAATTACGGGCACATCCTTGCACCGTGCGAGGTCGCGGCGCAGATTTGCCATCACCTTTTCGGGAACAATCATCCCTACGCTGTCGCGCGGGTCTACATTCCAGTCCCATATCATATAGCCGTTATCAGTAAGGTTTTTTGCCATTTCGTTGTTCAGGCGGTAACTCGACCCAAACGGCACCCTGACAAGCTTGCTCCCTTCGCCGAGGACGCTTTTAAGAGTTTTTTCTGTTTTTTTCATTTCCTCCAGCGGTGAGGTGGGCGAGGAATATATCGCCTCGCTGTGACTTACTCCGTGAAGCCCGATTGCATTTTCGCTGTAATGAATCTGCTTTATGAAATCGGGATATTGAACAATTCTTTCTTCAAGCACAAAAAATGTTGCTTTCGCATCATACTTTTCAAGAGTTTTTATAATTTCGGGGGTATTCAGCGTCGGGCCGTCATCGAAAGTTATGTAGCAAATCTTTTCCTCCTCGGCAAAGGCGTACTGAAGAAAAAGTATAAGCGGCAACAAAAGTGCCGCTGTTATCCATATATATTTAATGATGTTTTTTCTCATAATATAAACACCTCTCTATATGTTATTTACATAAGAGAGACAATATGCGAAATTGACGGGATACTTTCTCCCTGCATTGTGGAAGTCGGACTCATAAGCGCTCCCGTTGCGCCGAAAAGAACTCTTCCCAGTTCACCTTTTTTCATTTTCGGCAGAATATATCCGCACAAAACCGATGCCGCGCAACCGCAACCGCTTCCGCCTGCGTGCGTGTCCTGCGTTTTTTTGTCAAAAATCATTGCACCGCAGTCGTTGTATCTGTCACCAAGGGTTATCCCCTCTTTTTCAAAAAGCTCAACAGCAATACTTTTCCCGACGATACCTAAATCGCCCGATAAAATAAGGTCATAATCGGAAACATCCTTTCCCACTGCATCAAGATGCCTCATAACGCTGTCCACAAATGCAGGTGCCATCGCCGCACCCATATTTGTAACGTCACATATGCCGAGGTCAATAATTCTTCCGCAGGTAACCGCGTCGATAGAGGGTCCATCTCCGTCCCCGAGGATTACGCTGCCGCTTCCCGTGACGGTCCATTGGGCGTTTGGCGTACGCTGACCGCCGTATTCAAGCGGTGTGCGGAACTGCTTTTCCGCACTGCAGAAATTACTGCTTGTCGCACAAAGGATACGGTCTGCAAATCCACCGGAAACCATCATAGAGCCGAGCACCATACTCTCCGCCATGGTCGAACAAGCTCCGTACACCCCGAAAAAGGGAATACCGAGACTGCGAAGCGCATACCCCGATGAAATACATTGATTGAGCAAATCTCCCGAAATGGAAAAATCAATATCGTCTGCGGAAAAACCGCCCTTTTTAAGCGTGTGTGAAACACTACGGCGCAGGTTTTCGCTTTCTGCCTTTTCCCACGAGGGTTGACCGAAATATGCGTCGGTTTCGACCTCGTCAAAATACTTTCCGAGCGGCCCTTCACCCTCTTTTTTCCCGACTACTGCTGAAAAGGACAGTACAGATGGCTTTTTTTCAAATATTACAGTTCCTTTTTTCATAATTCACCTCATGAAAATAAAATAAATAAGACCGGCAAGAATGCTTGACAGCGTGCCATACACGATGACAGGTCCCGCTACGGTGAAAATTTTCGCGCCCACGCCTGCAACAAGTCCTTCGGACTTGAATTCCATCGCCGGAGAGGTGACGGAGTTTGAAAATCCCGTAATGGGAACAAGAGTGCCTGCTCCTGCAAATTTGCCGATTTTGTCGAAAATGCCGATTGCCGTCAGAAGCGAAGCGATAAAAATAAGCGTAATAGAGGTTGCCGTGCCCGAAAGTTCCTTGTTAAGTCCGACGGATGTGTAAAAATCGCGCAGAGCCTGACCGATTACGCATATAAGTCCGCCCACAAAAAACGCGCGCAGACAATCTTTTAAAAGAGGGGATTTCCCCGAATGTTTTTCAACGATTTTCGAATATTCTTTTTTTGTTACCATTATATAAGCGCCCCCGTAATGCTCGTCCCGCCTGAAAGACCGATTGCCGCAAGACGCAGAAAATATACCGATATAAACGCAAGTGCGATAAGAAAAATCCTTAAAACTTTCATAAATATCATCCTTTCGATTAGTTAATACGGTTTGGGTTATTGTTGTTCGACTTTATTTTTCCCAATAAAAAAAGAAATCCTTATCTTTCAAAGAATTTCTTTTTGGTAATTATTTCACAAATTTTTTAACAAATGGAATTTGCCTTAGCTCCTCGCGGCTGAAAACTTTAAAAACGCCGATAAGTCCAAGATAAACCGCAGAGCCCGACACGATGGAAATAAATGTCGCAACGGTGTTTCCAAGTCCGCTTGCAAGAGTATACACTCCCAATACCGCCGCCGCCATACAGATTACCGCGGCGAAGGGACGGGCGAAGTACTTGCCAAAGGGGAGTTTTACGTCCAGATTTTTCCTCAAAACACTAAAACTTACGAAAAATGCAATCGCCTGACAGAAAATACTGCCAATCGGCGCGCCGTAAATATTTATAGCGGGAATGGGAATGAGCACGAGGTTGCATATGACTTTAACAATTCCGCCGAGAAGTACGCTGAGCGCGGGAACATAAATCTTACCCATACCCTGAAGAGCACCGTAAATCGTCTGGCTCATCGCCGAGAAGAATACTGTCGGTGCAACGAGCGTGAAAATCAGCGCACCGTCACTTGCATTGGGGTAAATAAGCTGAAGTATCGGCTTTGCAAGTACCATATAACCGACACTGCACGGAAGAGCGATGATAATTGATATAAGAAGGGAAAATGAAATTTTCTCCCTTGCGGCGCTGAAATTCTTTACTGCCAGCGCGCCTGCAACCGTGGGAACAAGAACTGTTGAGAATGCGGTGTTTATCGCAAGAGGCAAATTAACAAGAACGTCGGTCTTGCTTAAAATACCGCTCAGCCTTACCGCCTCATCGCCGAGGGTCACAACATCGGGAAACTTATCTGCAAGCGCGATTTTTACTCCGCGCACTACCGTTACAATGTCAACCACTCGGTTGAGTGATGCCACAATCGAGCCGAGTGAAATCGGGATAGATACCGTAAGAATCATTTTCGCGATTTTACCAAAATTTCCCTCAATTTTGGTATTCGGGGCGTTTTGTACCTTTTCCTTTAAATCCTTCCTGTTCGCGCTGTAGAACAGGAAAAGATACACAAGACTCAAAAATGTTGAAATCGTTGTCGCAAGTGTCGCTCCTGCCGCCATATATTCGGGCTTTGAGCCAACCATTGCAAGCACGATTAGGATTGTGGATAAACTTTTTAAGAATTGCTCCAGAACCTGACTTGTATTGGTCGCCTTCATATTCTGCTGACCTGCGAAAAATCCGCGGATAACAGACGATACCGACACAAATATAAGTGCAGGTGACAATACTTTTATGGTATATACCGCAAGCGGCGCATCAAGAATAGTTGTCGCAATAAATTCTGCACCGAAAAACATCGCAACCGCGAAAAATCCGCCTACGCACAAAAAAAGCACAAGCGCCACGCGGAAAATACGCATCGCACCGCGGAAATCGTCAAGAGCCGAGCGCTCGGACACGAGTTTTGAGATTGCGTTCGGAATACCGATTGAACTTATCGCAAGAAGGAGTGTATAAATCTGGTAACCGAAATTGTAATATCCGTTACCCATATCACCAAATCCGTCAATGTTGGTGATAACCATTCTGTACACAAAACCGAGAAGTTTAACGGCAATCTGTGCAAAAATAATCGTTATTACATTCATTAAAAAGGACGGTGCCTTTTTCTCTTTAACCATAAGTTACACCTTATCTTTTAACATCTTCTATCATATTATAAACGGCTCTTTCACCACCGATAAGACGGGGGCGTGTCTTGGCGCAAATAATCGGCGCTTCGCCGATTTTCTTTATATCAAGACGGACGGGAACGCATACTCTCTTAAGGTGCATACCGATAAGCGTACCACCGATGTCAATTCCTGCGTGCGCCTTGATTTCCTCAACAACCACGGGGTTTTCAAAACCCTTGTATGCCGCAGTGGCGAATGAACCGCCGGCCTTTGGCTGAGGAATAACACAAACCTCTTCAAGGTTGTATTTTTCGAGGCACACTCGTTCAATTACCACGGCGCGGTTAAGATGCTCGCAACACTGCGCCGCAAGGAAAATTCCTTTTGCGGAAAGAACCTCATTTATAGCAGCAAAAAGAACTTCGCCTACTTCCTCACTGCTGTTTGTGCCGATTTTATCGCCACAAACCTCGCTTGAAGAACAGCCTACGACAAAAATATCGCCTTTTTTAAGATTTGCCGCAAGAACGAGCTTTTCCGCAGCTTCTCTTGCCTCGGTTTTAATTTTATTTAACATATATACTCAAAACCTTTCCATTACATTCATCAATTTATTATACACCTTTTTTTGTGAAAAGGCAATATTTAAGTGATTTTGATAATATAATGCCTGTGAGGTGGTAAAAAATGAATGAAGAAATGTGTTATATAACCTATGTTGTGCCGAGAAGTGCACTTCCTCCGCTTGCCGTAGCGGAAGCAAAAGTAGTGGAGAGCGAAGAAAAAGAATTGTATCCGAGCGGATTCGTTCCTGAATGGTTTTTAAACGGCTCATTTCCAGAAGACGAGTAAATGTAAAATTAAGAGCAGATGTTTTGAAAACATCTGCTCAGACTGTCGGAAAATTCGGTCAAGCGCAAGCAAAATATAAAAATAAATATTTTTTTGCAGGGTTTGAAAATTTTCGATAAACTGATAAAAACAAAAAACCACTATCAACCACATAATAAAAAGCCCTGAAAATTGCAATTTTCAGGGCTTTTGCTTGCTTTCGTTCAACACGCCCTCTACCGTACCCTCGTACGCCGACGAGTTCGTGTTGAACAAATTTACCTTCCTTTTTCCTCGTCTGCCAGCGTGCCGATAGGTTTATCGACACGCTGAGCAGATGTTTTGAAAACATCTGCTCTTTAATATTAGTTTTGTTTAATGAACTCCGACATAATTCTCGCAGCGCTGACAACGAAAGCCGTGCACGGTCTTTTTTCATAAAATTCAGGGTTTCGGGGAGTGGGAGTGGGCTTTTGCGCCCCGTCGACGCCGAGTAATTCACGGCAGATAGTTGTGCCATACTCACGCTTAAATTCATTTGCAAAATTCTGCACCCTTGTATAAAGGAGTTTTTTCGCCTCATCGTTTTTTGCATCGTCATACCCATAGAGTGCGCCAAGCACCATAAACATACCGCTTACTGCGCCGCAAACCTCGCGCAGTCTTCCCATTCCGCCACCAAATGCGGAAGAAAGACGCAGTGCCTCTTTTTCGTCCATTCCCATTTCTTCGTGAAATGCCGCAAAAACACTCTGCGCGCAGTTGTAACCGTCGGTAAAATATTTATGTGCAAGCTGTTCGTGTTTGTTCATCTTAAGTCACCTCGGGATAATTTTAGCATAAAAAGTCACTTTTTGCAAACAGTAACGGGTTTTTGTTTTTGCAGATTTTCTGTCTTTGTACCGCCGACTCTATGGAAACACTCAGTTTCCAAATCGTCTGAAATCGCTCGCCAGCAGAGGAAAATGATACTCGCGATTTCTCGGTAGTCGGCAAAAAATTTTTTTGAAGAAAAGTTCCCAGATAAAGATGAGTTTGACAGGATGTATGGCTATTTTGACGAGCAGGTGTGCGAATGTGAAGAAGTGTTTTTTGAAATTGGGATTATTGTAGGTGCCAAAATAGGATTTGAAATAAGAAAGAAAATGGAAGAGCTTCTTTAGTGTAAAACAAAAAAGGGAATCTGAATTTCAGATTCCCTTTGATTTTATAAAAATCAATGCTTATTAGTTTACACCGTATGCAAGCATAGCGTCCATAACCTTCTTAAAGCCTGCGATGTTAGCACCTGCAACGAGGTCATAACCAAGACCGTATTCAGCTGCTGCTTCTTCGCTAACCTTATGAATGTTGGACATAATGCCCTTAAGCTTTTCGTCAACTTCTTCAGCGCTCCAGCTGTAACGCATAGAGTTCTGAGCCATTTCAAGAGCAGATACTGCAACACCGCCCGCATTAACAGCCTTTGAAGGACCTACGATAAGACCGTTTTCACGGAGAAGTGCAACTGCTTCATTAGTTGTGGGCATGTTAGCAACTTCGATATAATACTTTGTACCGTTTGCGATAATCTTCTTTGCCTCTTCGATACCAATTTCGTTCTGTGTAGCACAGGGCATGCAGATATCAGCCTTAACACCCCAGGGCTTTTCGCCTGCGAAGAACTGGCAACCGAATTTGTCAGCGTAATCCTGAGCCTTATCACGACCTGATGCTCTCATTTCAAGCATGAAGTCAATCTTTTCCTGTGTTGTTACGCCGTCGGGATCATACACATAACCGTCGGGACCTGAAATTGTGATAACCTTACCGCCGAGCTGTGCAACCTTTGCTGCAACACCCCAAGCAACGTTACCGAAGCCTGAAATTGCAACGCTCTTGCCTTCGATTGTTTCGCCGAAGTGCTTAAGAACTTCACAAGCATAGTATGTAGCGCCGTAACCTGTTGCTTCAGGACGGATAAGAGAACCGCCGTAAGAGAGACCCTTACCTGTAAGAACGCCGTTTTCCCAGCATCCCTTGATTCTCTTGTACTGACCGTAAAGGTAACCGATTTCTCTTGCACCAACGCCGATGTCACCTGCGGGAACGTCAACGTCGGGACCGATATGACGGTAAAGCTCTGTCATAAAGCTCTGGCAGAAACGCATGATTTCGCCGTCGCTCTTACCACGGGGGTCGAAGTCGCTACCGCCCTTACCGCCACCGATGGGGAGACCTGTAAGGCTGTTCTTAAATGTCTGCTCGAAAGCAAGGAACTTCATGATAGAAAGGTTAACAGAGGGATGAAAACGAAGACCGCCCTTGTAAGGTCCGATAGCGCCGTTGAACTGTACACGGAAACCGCGGTTCACCTGTACCTTGCCGCTGTCGTCAACCCACGGAACGCGGAAAATAATCTGTCTTTCAGGTTCAACAAGTCTTTCGAAAAGACCTGATTTTTCAAGTTCGGGGCGCTGCTCAACAACGTACTCAAGGCTCTCAAGAACCTCTGTCACAGTCTGAATAAATTCAGGCTCGTTAGCGTCCTTCTTTTTAACATCTTCCAAAATACCAAGCAAAAACTTGTTTTTCATAGTAAAACCTCCTAAAACTCTAAAATTTTACATTAGAAATATTATAACACTGTGAAAAAATCATGTCAATAATTTTTTGTTTCACGATTTTTATCTTATTTTATCTCAACAACCGTTACTCCTGCCTCGCCCTCGCCATATTTTCCGGGGCGGAAGCTTTTTGCATGGGGATGATGGCGGAGCATATCGGTAATGGCACTTCGAAGCGCACCCGTACCTTTTCCGTGGATGATAGTAACGGATTCAAGGTGAGAAAGCGACGCATCGTCGAGATATTTATCCACCAGTAAAAGCGCGTCGTCAACCGTTTCTCCGCGAAGGTCAAGTTCCATCTTGACATCGCGCGGGGCGTGACCGCCGCCGATGATATAGCTCTGCGCGGTTTTCTTTTTCTTCTGCGTTTCACAGGGTGAAAGCGCGGAAACATTCGTCTTTATTTTGAGAATTCCCACCTGAACGGTCAGGTCACCTTTCTTATCGGGAAGAGTCAGCACGTTTCCGACAGAATTCATTGTAGTAACTTCAACTTCCATCCCAAGAGTGATTTTAGAGGCATCGAGTTTCTTTTTCGATTTGTTTTTGAAAACATCTTCGCTGAGCTTACCCTCTGCCTTATCAAGTGCGCGTTTAAGATTTCGTCTGCCCTCTTCGATTTCGGCGCGGTTATTACTTGCTGATTCTTCAAAGAGCTTTTGCATCTTTTTAACGATTTCGTCAGCCTCGCGCTTTGCCTGTTCGTAAATCTTTTTCGCGTCGCGCCTTGCATCGGAAAGCATTTTTTCTCTTTGCGCGCGGATGCGTGCGCGTTCCTTTTCGGATTCTTCCTTCTGTGCTATTGAAACCGCTGCAGCCTCGGTTGCTTTATCAAGTTCTTCCTGCGCTTTGGCGCGGTGCTGCTCAAGTGAAGTTATAACATCTTCAAAACGTGTGCTTTCTCCGCTGACGAGTTCTTTTGCGCGGTCAATTATGTCTTCGCCAAGACCGAGGCGCTTTGAAATTGCAAACGCATTACTCTTACCCGGCACGCCGATTAAAAGGCGGTATGTCGGGCGGAGTGACGCCACATCAAACTCACACGCCGCATTACAAACGCGCGGTGTAGAGAGCGCATACAGTTTAATTTCGCTGTAATGCGTCGTTGCGGCAACCTTTGCGCCGAGCTCCTTCGCTCTTTCAAGTATCGCAATAGCAAGAGCGGCACCCTCCGTCGGGTCTGTACCCGAACAAAGTTCGTCAAAAAGGATAAGGGATTTGTAGTTTGCATTCTCAAGTATTTTTATTATATTAGTCATATGCGCGGAAAATGTACTGAGCGATTGCTCAATTGACTGCTCGTCACCGATGTCGGCAAATACATTTTCGAAAACTGCGATATTGCTTCCTGCACTTGCAGGGATTAAAAGTCCCGACTGCGCCATAAGGGTAAAAAGACCGAGCGTTTTAAGTGAAACCGTCTTACCGCCCGTGTTGGGACCCGTTATAACGAGCGTGTCAAATTCGTCGCCGAGGTACATATCGGTCGGGACAACCTTTTTTGTGTCAATCAAGGGGTGGCGTCCCTTTTTGATATTTATAATTCCGTCTGTGTTGAGCATGGGCATTGTAGCATCCATTTTCTGTGCAAGCTTACCCTTTGCAAACGCGAAATCAATTTCAATTATTGTTTTGTAGTTTTTTATGATTTCATCGGAAAATTCCGCAACTTTGCCCGAAAGTTCGAAAAGAATTCTCTCAATTTCTTCCTTTTCATCGCCCAAAAGTGCGCGCAGGGAATTATTTATTTCCACTGCCGCCATCGGCTCGATAAAAAGTGTCGCACCGCTTGCCGAGCTGTCATGAACAACGCCGGGAACACTGCTCTTATGCTCACTCTTTACGGGGATAACGTATCTGTCGCCGCGCATTGAAACAATCGGTTCCTGAAGATAACTCGCGTAAGTACTTGAATGTACCATATTATTAAGCACATCGCGGATTTTCGAGCTGAGTGTACGCATCTTCCTGCGGATCGAGAGAAGTGTGGGGGAAGCGTCGTCTGCCATTTCTTCTTCGCTTATGATTGCAGAAAATATGGTGTTTTCAAGTTTTTTGTTATCGGAAAGCGCAGAAAAAAGATTTGAAAGGGAGGGAAACTTCTCTTCAAAATCGTCCTCGTCAAAATAACTTTTAAGGCCTCGTGCCATTCGGAGTGTATGCGCTATCGCAAGAAGTTCGCCCATCCCCAAAGCACCGCCGGCACTGCTTCTCATTGCCGCGCCTGTGACATTTTTAACGGGGCTGATTGGTGGCGCGCCTTTTTTGAAAATGAGTGACAAAGCCTCATCAGAAAGCGCCAAAAGTGCCTTCGCCTCGTAGATGTCGTCTGTCGGATTAAGCGCGCCAATCATATCACGCGTGTCAGAGCATACCGCTATGGCGGAGAGCATCTCTTTTATTTTATTGTATTCAAGAACATTCAGGGTGCGTTGTACCATATTATCAGTTCCTTTTAATGTGCGTGGGTAGACCATTTGCCATAAAGGGCACAAGCTCGCCCTCAATAAGCGGACGCGCGTATTTTATAAATTCCTCGGTAACGTTGTCGCCGCGCTCGTTAATCATACTGCGCGGAACTTCTTTGGCGAGGTTTGCAATTTCCGCCACATCGGCAGTATCCGTTTCGCAGATGTAGGGATTATCGGAAACTCTCTTAAGAAGTGCCATCTTGCCGCTTTGACCCTCTGCGGCAGCCTTAACTGCGGCGCTGCCAACGGCAAAAGATTCGTTAATATCGGTAAGCGAAGCAATATGTGATGCGCAACGCTGAATGGTGGAAAGCTCAACCGCGCGTGTTTTAATGCCAAGGTCTTTTTTCAGCATTGATGCAATCGTCTGCGCCGTGCCCGTAAGCATTGTATGACCGAATGCATCGGTACCCTTTTCACTGCCGAGTTCGCACACATATTTCCCGTCGGCCGTTCTTACGCCTTCAGAAACGGTGATTACAAGAGATTTATTTCCTTCTGTAAGCTCTCTTACACGGTTTTTAACATACTCGTAGTCAAACGGAACTTCGGGAAGGAGCACCATTGCCGCGCCCTCACAGTCGTCGCCCTTTGCAAGAGCGCTTGCGCCTGTAAGCCAACCTGCATCGCGCCCCATAATTTCAACAACGGTCACGCTCTTAAGGTCATATACAAGGCTGTCGCGCACAAGCTCCTTCGTAACGGTTGCAACGAATTTTGCCGCACTGCCGAAGCCTGGCGTGTGGTCAGTTTTTACAAGGTCGTTGTCAATCGTTTTCGGCACACCCATAAATTTAATATCGGTATTTTTGAACTTGTTGTATGCGGAAAGCTTCTTAACTGTATCCATCGAGTCGTTTCCGCCGATATAGAAAAAGCCCTTTATATCATACTTTTCAAAAATCTCAAAAAGTTTTTCATAAACCTCATTTCCCTCAATAGGTTCGGGGAGCTTGAATCTGCACGAGCCGAGGTAGGATGACGGAGTTCTCTTTAAAAGCTCAACATCATTATCCGTTTTAAGATATTCTTTCATATCAATCATATTCTCGGCAAGAAGACCTTCTACGCCACCGACCATACCGAAAATTTTGCCTTCGCAAAGGTTTTTACCCTCGCAGAAAACACCTGCAAGAGTTGCATTTATTGCAGCGGTTGGACCGCCTGACTGACCTATTACAATATTGCCTTTTATTTTCATAATCCGTCTCCTTATATTATGCGTTGTTCTTTTCCAAAAATGCCGCACCGATTATACCTGCATCTCCGCCTACCCTCGACATTGATATTTCGGGAATACCGATAGTATCCGCACAGAATGCGTGTTTCTTTGCATAATCAATAAGAGGAAGTAAAATCACATCGCCCTGCGCCGAAACAGCACCGCCGATTACAATTTCATCGGGCTGGAAAATATTTATCATATCAACAACGCCGATTGCGACCTCTTCAATCCAGTCACGGACGATGCGTTTTGCACCCTCATCGCCTTTTTCGGCAAGGTCAAAAATCAGTTTTCCTGTTATTTCATCATTTTTGCCGAGAGATTTCATTTCGTCTCTGCGCTCTGTAGCAGTCTGGATAAGTCCTGTCATAGAACCGTATTTTTCCCAGCAGCCGCGTCTTCCGCAGTTGCACTCACGACCGCCTGCACGGGTTACAATATGTCCCAATTCGCCTGCCGCACCGTTCGAACCGACAAAGAGCTTTCCGTCAAGTATTACTCCGCCGCCGATTCCCGTGCCGAGTGTTATAAAAATAAAATGGGGCGATTTCTTTGATTTGTAATACTCGCCAAGCGCCGCGCAGTTGGCGTCGTTATCAACAAAAACGGGAATATTTCCGAGTTTGCTCTGTAAAAATCCTCTTGCATCAATGTATTTGTAGCCTATATTTTCAGCCTCGAGCAAAACGCCATCTTCTTTGATAACTGCGCTGGGAGAACCTATGCCGATTGCCTTTATATCGTTTGCTGAAATATCTGCCTGTGCCATTGCTTTTTCTATGCTTTCAAACATCGCCGCACAGAAAGCATCCTCATCATTGCACGGAGTGGGAACAGCGCATTTTGTAATGATTTTTCCGTCCTCATTCACAATGCCTGCCTTAATACTCATTCCGCCTATATCTACACCTATGTGCATATAAATTTCTCCTCCTTAGTTATGTAAATATATTTTAATATATTTAATAAAAAGTGTCAATCCTTCAATTCACTACATTCTGTCCCACGAGCGCGGAACATAGATGTCGTTGAAGGTATAAATCGCGAAGCGGTCACTCATACCTGCGATGTAGTCACAGACCGCCCTGTCAACGCCCTCTTTCCACGCAATTTCCTGAAGGGAGAGAGGCATTGCACCGACATTTTCATAATAGTAGTGAAAAAGTCCCTCGATTATGCCCGAAACCTTTTTTTCCTCCGCCTTTGCCTTCGAGCCGATATACACATGGTCAAAAAGGAATGTGCGGAGACGAATCATAGCCTCTTCCACCTCTTCGCTCATTAAAATATCGTTTTTGTCGGCGGAAGAATTTACAATATCCAGAACAAGTGTGTTTACTCTTTCGGCATTCGTTTTGCCGAGAACATCGGTAATAAATGGGGGAATATCCTTTTCATCTATAATTTCTGCACGGCACGCATCATCGATATCGTGGGTAATATACGCAATTCTGTCGGCAATTTTCAGAATTTTCCCTTCAAGAGTGGCGCTTTCGCCATCTCCCGAATGGTTTGCAATTCCGTTTAACACTTCCCATGTAAGATTAAGGTTTTCCAGAATTTCCACAGTGCGTATAGACTGAAGTGAGTGCGAAAATCCGACGGGGCAGAGCTTGTCAAGAGCATTTTCCCCTGCGTGCCCGAACGGAGTGTGCCCGATGTCGTGACCGAGAGCCATTGCTTCGACTAAATCTTCGTTAAGACGCAGACTGCGTGCAATGGTGCGCGCTATCTGTGAAACCTCAAGCGTGTGAGTAAGTCTTGTGCGGTAATGGTCCCCCTCGGGAGTTATAAACACCTGTGTTTTGTGCTTGAGACGGCGGAAAGACTTTGAATGCAAAATCTTGTCGCGGTCACGCTGAAATTCTGTTCTTATTTCGCAAAGGGGCATTTCCTCTCTGCGTCCGCGCGTATTTTCCGAAAGCGTCGCAAAAGGAGAAAGTGTCTCCCTTTCAATTTTCTCTGTCGTTTCACGTATGTTCATAAAGTTACTCCTTCCATATACTGCTCGGCTAAAAAGAAAAAAGGTGTAAAAACATTTTACACCTTTTTGTTTAGCCATTAAAGTATTATCCGAACGCTGTTTTTTACGTCCTCTTTTTCGCCACTACGGTGTTAAAATCCTTGCCCATACGACAGTATGGGCTTCGTTTTTTGCCTTGTTGCGTCGAAAAATAGTTAGTAGAAAATTCCTTGAACCTCAAATGGTTCAAAATTGGGATTTTTTAAGGCAGCAGGGCGAGAAAATACTTTGTGTATTTTAAGACCGATAACGAAGAAAAAACCAATTTTCAGCCATTTGAGGCAGGTTCGGATAATGCTCCAATGGCTATAAATCAATCGCCAAAGCAGATACCGAGAGATTTCGCTACCTGTACAAGTTCAATGTCGGGGTCAACCTGTTTGTTTTCCTGACCGATAACATCTTCAAGTGACGCATATTCAATCTTGTCGCCCTTCAAAATTACCATATTTCCGAATTTGCCTTCCATAGCAAGCTCTACTGCAGCACAGCCGTAACGTGATGAAAGCACTCTGTCATGAGCAGATGTAGTACCGCCGCGCTGAATGTGACCGAGTATCGCTGCACGAGCTTCGCAGTTACACAATTCTTCAAGCTCGTCCGCAACAACTTTTGCAATACCGCCAAGACGGATGGGGTCGGGGCTGTCCTCACGAACGCGCGCTACAACAATTTCGCCGTCCTTGGGTTTAGCACCCTCGGCAACAGCAACGATTGCAAAATCCTTGCCTGCCGCAAACTCTTTATTGAGCTTTTCGGCAACCTTGCGGATATCGAAAGGAATTTCGGGCAAAAGAATTGCATCAGCCGCACCTGCTATACCGCCGTGAAGTGTAAGCCAGCCTGCACCTCGTCCCATAACCTCGGCAACCATAATTCTGCCGTGGCTCTTCGCGGTTGTTCTGAGACGGTCAAGACAGTCTGATACAACTGAAACTGCTGTATCAAAACCGAACGTATAATCTGTACAGTTAAGGTCGTTATCAATAGTTTTGGGAATAGCGATAACATTTACACCAAGTCGTGCAAAGTCGCGTCCGCTTGTAAGTGTTCCGTCGCCGCCAAGGATGAAGAGAGCATCAATACCCTCTTTCTTTAAGTTTTCAACTGCTGTCATGGAAGCATCGTGATAAACGATTTTGCCATCTTTTCTGATGATTTCGCCATTTTCGTTACGAGCAGGATACTTAAAGAGGTTGTCCTTGTTAGAGCACTTTAATATAGCGCCCCCCTCGCCGATTATTTCCTGAACGCTGTCAAGTGTCAGCGGGATAAAGTCGCTGTGATAGAGTCCATGATAACCCTTACGGACACCAACAACCTCAAGTCCGTATTTAACTATAGCAGTTTTTACAACTGCGCGTGTTACTGCATTAAGACCGGGACAGTCTCCTCCACCGGTAAGAATAGCAATTTTTTTGATCTGTGCCAATTTATATTCCTCCATTTTCCTTATGGAATAATAAGCAAAAAAGCCGCTCCAACTTATATTACTACACCTTGCCCGTAATTTCAAGCAAAATTTTCAATAAATTCCCTCTTTTTTACAATAAATTCCCTGATTTTTCAAAAAAGGCAAGAGGATGCCCGCGGCATCCTCTTTTGTAGTAGCCAATGGAGAGCAGTTCCCATTGACTTATTTCTTTTCGAGCTTTATTTCATCATTTTCAGCTTTTATAATAACATTGTCGCCTTTTTCAATTTTTCCGTCAAGCATTTCCTCAGCAAAGAGGTCTTCGACCTTTGATGTGATTGCTCGGCGCAACGGTCTTGCTCCGTAAACGGGGTCAAACCCTGCCTTTGCAAGTAATTTCAGCGCGCTTTCATCAACCTCGACTGTGATATCGTTCTGGAGAAGTCGCTTTTTAATATCCTCCATCATAACGAGTGCAATTTCGCCGATTTCATCCTCGCTTAAGCGGTTAAACACGATTATATCGTCAACGCGGTTAAGAAATTCGGGGCGGAATGTCTTTTTAAGCTCGTCCATGACACTGCCACGGATGTTTTTATTAACTTTTTCAAGGTCATCGGTTGCCGAAGCAAAACCGAGTGATTTCGGCTCGGTAATATTTCTTGCTCCGAGGTTGCTTGTCATTATTATAACACAGTTTTTGAAATCTACTCGTCTGCCCTGACTGTCAGTTAAAATACCGTCGTCCAGAATCTGCAGAAGGATGTTGAACACATCGGGATGCGCCTTTTCGATTTCGTCAAAAAGGATTACGCTGTAAGGCTTGCGACGTACCTTTTCGGTAAGCTGACCGCCCTCGTCAAACCCCACATATCCGGGAGGAGAGCCAACCATTTTCGATACGGAATGTTTTTCCATATATTCGGACATATCGATACGGATAAGCGCGTCCTCATCACCGAAAAGCGCCTCGGTAAGTGCTTTTGAAAGTTCGGTCTTGCCGACGCCCGTAGGACCGAGGAATATAAATGAGCCAATCGGTCTTTTGGGGTCTTTAAGTCCCATTCTTCCGCGGCGGATAGCACGGCTGACTGCCGCTGTCGCATCGTGCTGACCGATAACGCGTTTGTGGAGCACCTCTTCAAGATTGCGAAGTCGCTCGCTCTCTTCCTCGGCAAGCTTCTTTACGGGGATACCTGTCCAGCCCGACACGATTTCGGCAATTTCATCCTCGCCGATTTCGCCCGATGTACCTGTCGTGCTCTTTTTCCATTCCTCGTGAAGTGCAGAAAGTTTTTCGCTTTTTTCTTTCTCTTCATCGCGGAGCGAAGCCGCTTTTTCGAAATCCTGTGAATTTATTGCCTCTTTCTTTTCAGCGGCAATTCGCTCAATATCTTCTTCAAGTTCCTTTATTTCAGGAGGCAGAGTAAGTGCACCGAGTTTTACACGGCTGCACGCTTCGTCAACGAGGTCAATCGCCTTGTCAGGCAAAAAACGGTCTGTGATGTAGCGACTGCTCATTTTCGCCGCGGCAATAATTGCCGTGTCCGATATTTTAACGCCGTGATGTGCCTCATATTTTTCGCGGATTCCTTTTAAAATTTCAATAGTCTCGTCCACAGACGGCTCACCAACCGTTACGGGCTGGAATCGTCTTTCAAGTGCGGCGTCCTTTTCAACGTGCTTCCTGTATTCATTGAGCGTTGTTGCACCGATAAGCTGAAGCTCTCCGCGCGCAAGTGACGGCTTTAAAATGTTTGCCGCATCTATCGCGCCCTCTGCCGCGCCTGCACCGATGATAGTATGCATCTCGTCAACAAAAA
Organism: uncultured Oscillospiraceae bacterium; assembly: GCA_964390145.1. GTDB lineage: Bacteria > Bacillota > Clostridia > UMGS1883 > UMGS1883 > UMGS1883. The sequence goes on along the minus strand of CAYMHB010000004.1, from coordinate 7,284 downwards.
GTATTACATTTCCTGCTTTTATAATTTCTTCAACGGCTTTTTTCAGGCGTTCTTCAAATTCGCCGCGGTATTTTGCACCTGCGACAACGCTTGAAAGGTCAAGCGAAACCACTCTTTTTCCTTTTAAAAGTTCGGGGACATTACCTTTTGCGATTTCCTGAGCAAGTCCTTCTGCAACGGCGGTTTTACCAACCCCCGGCTCACCAAGGAGAACGGGGTTATTCTTCGTTCTGCGTGACAGAATTTGTATCACGCGTTCAATTTCCTTTTCGCGTCCGATGACGGGGTCGAACTTGCCTGCCTTTGCAAATTCGGTAAGGTCGCGCCCGAACTGATTGAGTGTCGGAGTATCTGCACCTGCTTCTTTTTTCTTCGGACTCTGGGGAGTCGCGTTTGCAAGAGTTTGTGCAATATCTTCGTAAAGATTATTCGGCGCACCAAAGGACATTAAAATCTTAAATGCCACGCTGTCACGCTCACGCGCAAGGGCAAGAAGAATATGCTCCGTACCGATGTGCGAACTCTGGAACTTATGCGCCTCGGCTACCGATTGCTGAAGTGCGCGGTTTGTCCTTGGGGTGAAGCCTGCAAAATCACCTGAATATGTCGCGTTTTTATTATAGCTTTCGATTTTTTCCAGAAGTTCGTCAGCGGAAATATCAAACGCACCAAGGTATTTTGCCGCAAAACCGCTGCCTTCTGCCAAAAGTCCGTAAAGCAGATGCTCGGTTCCTATAAAATTACAATTTGTATCTGCGGCACATTTTTGCGAAAGTGAAATCGCCTTTTGTGCTTTTTGTGTAAATCTGTTTTCAAAATTCATTATAAATCCCTCCTTAATACATTTTGCTTTTACAATGCGCTTTGAAGAATTTGTGCTCTTTTGACATCGCGCCGTGGTGCGGACAAATTTTCCTCATCCAGAACGAGTGTTGCCGGCATGGATGAAAACATCGCGCGGCGAAGAGCGATAACATCTATATTTTTTATTATGCCTGCATTTGCGCCCATGCAAACATTGGAAACAAGACCAAGCGCCTCGCTTGAGGGAATCAAGTATGCGTTTTTAAGGATTCCCAGACTGCGCAAAACACGGTCTTTCATTTCAAATTCGTTTTTTTCGAACAATTCGGCGCTTATTCTGCGTTCCTCGCTGATAAGCGAGCACGCCGCCGCATTGAGCCTTGCGAGGATATCTTCCTCGCTTGCACCAAGTGTAATCTGGTTTGAAAGCTGGAAAAGCGCTCCGCTTGCGCGACTTCCTTCGCCGTAAAGACCGCGCACCGTCATTCCAAGGTTTGCCGCCCATTTAAGCAACGGATTTATACGCCCTGCAGCACTGATTGCGGGAAGATGAAGCATAACCGATGCACGAAGTCCCGTGCCTGCATTGGTTGGACAGCTTGTCAGAAATCCAAACTCGTCATCTTTATCAAACGTCAGTTTTTCGGCAAGGAGTGTTTCTACCTTTTTCGCCATATCGTACGCGCTTTCCGTATCAAGCCCGTCTGAAAAGACCTGTATACGGAGATGGTCCTCCTCATTTACCATAATGGAAATTTTCTCGTCACTGCTTATAATAGCAACGGCAGGTATTTTCGATGCGCAAAGCTCCGTGCTTATAAGATGCTTTTCAATAAGCGCCTTTTTCTCTATTTCGGAAAGGTTGGAAACCTTGTGCATAGTAAGGTCGCTCTTAAGGGGCGAATTTGAAAATGCATCCCATACTTTTCCTATAAGCTCCTCCGCCTGAGATACGGTCATCTTGCGCGGATACGGAAGAAACGCTATGTTTCGGGCAAGACGGATTCGGGTTGTAACGGCGATGTCCTTCTCGTTTATGTTATTCATTGCTTGCCCTCCTTTTCACGAATTTCGTCGCGGATTTTAGCCGCTTCTTCATAATTTTCAGTTTCGATAGCTTCTTTCAGCTTATCTTTCAATATGTCAAGTTCACTCTTTTCCTCTTTTTTAACTTCGGGGACGGGGGTGTCCTCAACTTTCAAGCTTTCGGTCGTATGAACCGATGTCCCATGAATTTTCTGAAGCATACTCTTTGTCTGAGTACGGAATGTTTTATAACATTCTCCGCAACCCATTCTTCCTTTTCGGGCAAATTCGGAAAGCGTCATACCGCAACAGGGACAAACGCTCTGCCTTGATTCACCGCGTGTGCCGAATGAAAGGAGTGAACCGAAATTATCAAAAATTGATTCGCCAGACGCACACTGCGAACAAAGGTTGAGCGAACTTTTCTTCCCGTTTACTATTTGGGTATATAGTACCGTGGCATTGTTTTTGCCGCACTTTTCACATAACATAGATAAATCTCCTTTCGGTCGATAAAATTCGAACTTCGAATTCCAAACTTTTACGCTCCCGCTATACTCAGAAGCATACTCTTAAATATTCTTGCCCTTACTGTGTCGCGGATATCGGCGGTAAAGGGCAACACTTTGTCATTAACCGCGCCGAGAATTATATGCGCCTCACGGGGGGTGATGCACTCATAATCAAGCAGATTCTGCACAAAAACTGCCGCCGTGCGATAAGACAGCGTATTTCCCACCGCGTTTACAATATGCATCGGGTAGGTCGAGCGGTCCGTCTTGACTGTGCGGATACGCACACCGCCGCCGCCGCCGCGCCTGCTTTCTATGATGTATCCGCGTTCGGGAGTAAAGCGTGTCTGGATAACATAATTTATCTGGCTGGGCACACAGTTCAGCTCGCCTGCAAGCGTGTTTCGCTGAATTTCCACATTTCCGTCTGACTCTTTCAGCATATCTATAAGCATTTTTTCGATGATATCTGACATATTCATAAAAAAGCACCTCTTTTGCTTCAAAATTTGACTTTGACTTTCTTTGACTTTAATATATCACTCTTTTTTTCATTTGTCAATACTTTTTCCAAAAAAAGAAAGAATAGCGGAAAATCAGCTATTCTTTCATAAAGTTTATCTTCTTAATCTTCTTTTCTTTTTGAGTTTTCGTCTTATTGTTCTTGTAATCATCGCCGCCGCCACAAGGGCAAGAAACGCCATCATAAAATATGAAAACGCGGAAATATTATTACTCTTTACCTGCGTCCACATTTCAAGGACCGCCTGATTCTTGTCACCGAAATCCTCCATAATTCCGCAACGGGCAACTTCTTCAAGTGACGGATACTGCGTTGTCAGCTGTCTGCCGAGTGTGTTTGTTTTTATAATCGCCTTTCCGTCTGTGTAATTTTTCTCGGAAAGCGTGCCCTCGAAAAAGTAGGAAAGGTCATACTCGTATTTTCCGTCCTCGTCCTCATAATTCTCACGGACAAGGTTAAAGATTTCGTCGCCTGCAATCGCGCTTGTGTAACCGATGTAATCCATATTCATAACTGCGATTTCAGGTCTGCACAAAAAGTCTACAAAATCCTGCGCGAGTTCTACGTTTGCGCCCTTGGGCATTACCCAACCGTCAAACCAGATGGTGCTGCCTTCGTCGGGGATTTTGAACGCAAGCTCTTTTCCGTCTTCCTCTTCTGCAAGGTCCATCGCGTAAACGGCGTCGCCGCTCCACGCAAGGTTTGCGTCAATCTTGCCCGACACGATATCGGTTTTGCCCGAGTCAACTTCAAATCCGTAAATATTCTTCTTCATTTCGGAAAGAGCGGTGCCAACCTTTTCAATGTTTTTATCAGTCGTGTCATTTGCAACTGCATTTACGTTTCTTTGCAGTTCTTCGGCACTTATTTCACCATTTGCGTATTTTTCATTCGCGTTGCGCAGCTTTTCGCGCTGAACATAGAGCGAGCCTACAACGTACGCATCACGCGAAACGTCCTTACAGGTAACGCGGTTTTTGTAATCCGTATTCCAGAAAAGGTCCCACGTGGAAACATCTTCGTATTTAATTGTTTCGGGGTTGTACAAAAATCCAACCGTTCCCCACATATACGCAACGGCGTAATCGGTCCAGTCGTTTTTCTCGAACAAATCGGAAATGTAGGGGGAGACATACTTTGTATAATTTTCCATTTTGGAAATGTCAAACTTTTCAACCGAAATTGCGCCGTCGCTGCCTTCTTTTGTCGCAAGAAGCATCTTCTGTATTACATAGTCCGACGGACACACAAGGTCGTAACTCGTTTTCCCTGTGCGCAGGGTATTAAGCATTGTCTCATTCGTTTCAAATGTATCGTACTGCACGCGTACTTTTTTGCCTGTGCGCTTTTCGTAATCCTTTTCCCATAGCTCCATGACAGAATCGGCAATTTTTGCGCCGTCGTCATCCTTGCCCTCGTTTATATAGTCCTGCCAGTTATAGACCCTCAGGACATCCTCCTCTGCCATCGCAGAAGGAACATAGAGGAAGAGAAGAAGCACGCACAGGATAAGTGCATTAAATCTTTTCATTTTCTTTTTTCTCCCCACTGCTTTTAATATTAACAATAATAAGTATCAAAAGCGCAATCAGCGTAATAACCGTTGTCAGAGCCCTGAGCGACGGAGGCAGTGTTCCCTTTTTGCTTGTAACACCGTAAACGTAGGTGCTCAGCGTCTGGAACGCCGTATTTCTTGTGAATGCCGTTATGATATAGTCATCAAGTGAAAGTGTGATTGAAAGTATAAATCCCGAAAATACGCCGGGCATAATCTCGGGCAAAACGATGGAGCGAAGAGCCTTCGTCGGTGTCGCGCCGAGGTCGAGTGCCGCCTCGTAAATATTGGGGTCCATCTGCGTCAGTTTCGGGCGCACGGACAGTACCACAAACGGGATTGTCAGCACCACATGGCCGACAAGAAGTGTGACAAAGTTAAACTGCACACCGAAAAACACGAAAAGAATAGTAAGCGAAAGCGCAGTTACGATTTCGGCATTCATAACGGGGATGTTGCCGATACCCTCCATAATCGCCTTGGTACGCTTTTTACTGTAAAAAATACCAATCGCGCCGAGTGTTCCCAAAACTGTTGACACAACCGCGGAAGAAATTGCAACAAGGAATGTGTTATAAAACGCCTGCATAATCTCTTTGTCGCGGAAAAGCGCGCGGTAAAGATGCAAACTGAATCCGTCCCATCTGCCGATAATCTTTGTATCGGTAAAACTGAACACAATGAGGAGCAATATGGGCGCATACATCACAAAAAGAAGGATGTACACATAAAATTTGCACAGAAAATCTGTAAGCGAAAATTTCTTTTTCATCACCACAGACCTCCTCTCACATCTTCTTCAGGCGCAGAGTCGGTGCACAGCGAGCCAAACGCAATAATTGCGAGCATAATAAGTGCAACAAGGCTGCCGATATGCCACAAACCCTGATCAAAATACAACTGAATACTGTTACCGATAAGAGAAATTTTTCTCTCACCCATAACGTCGCTTATTACATAACTGCTCATAGTCGGCATAAATACCATTGTAGATGCCGACACAATACCGGGCATAGTCATTGGCAGAATTGTGCGGAAAAATGTCTGCACCTTATTCGCACCAAGGTCGTAGCTTGCCTCAATAAGCGAAATATCCATTTTTGTCATTGTCGTATAGAGGGGCAGAATTACAAACGGAAGGTAGTTGTAAACCATACCCACCATTGTTGCCAGATACGGATGCTCGCCGCCGGAAATACCTATCCAGAAAAGAAGGTCACGCGTTGCCGCCGTGCGAAGAACAAAGTTAATCCACATCGGCATCACGAAAAGGAGCACCGTTGCCTTGCCGAATCCCATACCCTTTTTTGCAAGGAAAAATGCGGCAGGATATCCAAGCAAAAGACAGATTGCCGTGTTTAACATTCCTATAAATATGCTGAACATCAGCGTATTTATATTGTGTCCGCCTGAAAAGAACGTGCGGAAATTAGAAAGTGTCAGCTTTCCGCTCTCATCGGTAAAGGCATACGCCACGATTAAAAGCAGGGGAATAACCACAAAAAGAATCAAAAATATTGCATAAGGCACGGCGAGGGTTTTTCTGGAAAAAATCTTATTTTTTCGCATACTGCTTCGCCTCTCCCTTCAACCTGATTTTGATATCCTCGGGTTTTACATTAAGACCTACAAGGTCGTTTTCATCGTATGTGTATTCGGTGTCAAGAACGAAATCCTCATCCTCGGCAGTGCGGATAGTAAGCTGATAATGGTCGCCCTTGTAAATAATTGACACGATTTCACCGCGGACGATACCGGATTCGTCATCATCAAGGATTTCAATAGCATCAAGACCGATTGTTGCCACAACATCGGCATCGGTAAAGTCGTATTTAGTTCCGTCGGGGCCTACAACATAGCCTTCCTCGTCAACAGTCGAGCCTTTTACAAGTGTTGTGATATCGCACGGGAAAGGAGTTTCGGAAATAACAACGCGGTTATTTTTGTCGATGTATGCATCGTTATACACATTTGCAGTAAGCTCTTTTTCCATGATGTGAATACCGTCAGGCTCAATGTCAAACATATATGTCTTGCCGACATCGAAACTGCGTGTATCAACAACAACAAGCTCATTTCTGCCGACCATCATAATATATTCGTAGTGAATACCCTTGAAAATCTTGCTGACGATTTTGCCCTTTGCCATACCTTCTTCGCTTTCTTTGATATGGACATCTTCGGGGCGGATTACGATATCAACCTTTTCGTTTTTCGGGAACTCGTCAACACAGTCGAATGTATGGTTGATAAATCGAACCTTCATATCGCCCTTGTAAGTACCGCTGTAAATGTTGCTTTCGCCGATAAAGTTCGCAACGAAAGCATTGCTCGGCTCGTTATAAATATCCTCGGGCGAGCCTACCTGCTGAATCATACCGTCCTTCATAACAACGACAGTATCGGAAAGGGTAAGCGCCTCCTCCTGATCGTGAGTAACATAAATAAATGTAATGCCGAGTTTTTTGTGCATCGCCTTAAGTTCAAGCTGCATATCCTTACGCATTTTGAGGTCGAGCGCGCCAAGAGGCTCGTCAAGGAGAAGTATCTCCGGCTCGTTAACAATCGCTCTCGCAATTGCAATTCTCTGCTGCTGACCGCCTGAAAGAGTAGAAATATCACGGAAATCGTAATCTTCAAGGTCAACTATTTTAAGAGCATTTTTAACTTTTTTATCTATTTCTTCCTTGGTAAGAGGGCGCATTTTGCCGCCGTCTTCAATTTTTTTGAGCTTAAGTCCGAATGCAATGTTGTCATAAACATCCATATGGGGGAAAAGCGCATACTTCTGGAAAACTGTGTTTACAGGGCGCTTGTAAGGGGGAAGCTGTGCAATATCCTCGCCGTTTAAGAGAATTTCGCCG
>CAYMHB010000003.1:0-95055 GCA_964390145.1 uncultured Oscillospiraceae bacterium | reverse complement strand
CTTTTTTTAGTTTTTTTGACGATGGGTTTTTGTTGCCTCAAAAAACCGCGACAACAAAACAAATTTTACTATTTTGAAGACTAAATGCCAATAATATATAAATGAAGAAAATACTATTTCAGCATACTTAGCAAATAATTGTTGAAAAACAATCAACAAAGTGGTATAATTAAGCGATATTATGTCGCAAAGACGACAGATCGGAGGAAAAAATGAGTAATCAAAAAGAATTCAAACCGTATATTCCTGCCGAGAGAGTAACACCCGAATTAACAGTTACTTCTATTATTATGGGTATTATTCTTGCAGTAGTATTCGGCGCGGCAAACGCATACCTAGGACTCAGAGTAGGAATGACCGTTTCTGCTTCTATCCCTGCCGCAGTTATATCAATGGGTGTAATTCGCGTTATAATGCGAAAGAACTCCATCCTTGAAAGTAACATCGTACAAACAATCGGTTCTGCAGGCGAATCACTTGCAGCAGGTGCTATCTTTACACTTCCTGCACTTTTCTTGTGGGCAGCTGAAGGTAAAATGGACAAGCCCGGAATTGTTGAGATTACAATCATCGCTCTTTTAGGCGGTCTTTTGGGAGTATTCTTTATGGTACCCCTTCGCAACGCGCTTATTGTAAAAGAACATGGTGTTCTTCCCTACCCTGAAGGAACTGCATGTTCAGAAGTTCTTCTTGCAGGTGAAGAAGGTGGCGCAAATGCATCAACAGTATTTGCCGGAATGGGATTTTCAGCACTGTTTAAGTTTATTATTGATGGACTCAAAGCAGTTCCCAGCGAAGTTTCTCTTCGCTTCAAAGGATTTGCCGGCGAAATCGGAACTCAGATTTATCCCGCTGTTATGAGTGTTGGATATATCTGTGGTCCCAGAATTTCTTCCTATATGTTCGCAGGTGGCGTTCTTAGCTGGATGGTGCTTATTCCTATGATGGTACTTTTCGGTAAAGAACTTATCCTTTACCCCGGAACTGCTCCTATCGGAGAAATGTTTGCGAATGGTGGCGCAAGTGCAATCTGGAGTTCTTACATCAGATATATAGGTGCAGGCGCTCTTGCAGCAGGCGGTATTATCAGTCTTATTAAGTCACTTCCTCTTATTATCCGCACATTCGGCGATGCCATTAAGGGAATGAAAGGGTCTTCTGATATTCAAATCAATCGTACCTCGCAGGATATCAGCATGAAGGTAGTTCTTCTTTCAATCGTTATCCTCACACTTCTTGTATGGCTCGTTCCGCAGGTACCTGTATCGCTTCTTGGGGCAGTTATCGTAGTTGTATTCGGTTTCTTCTTTGCAACCGTTTCATCACGAATGGTTGGTCTTGTAGGCAGCAGCAATAACCCTGTATCAGGCATGGCCATTGCAACGCTTCTTTTTGCTACACTTATTCTCAAGGCAACAGGAAGCACTGGTGTAGAAGGTATGAGCGCGGCTATCGCAATTGGTTCCATCATTTGTATTATTGCAGCAATTTCCGGCGACACATCTCAGGACCTTAAGACAGGTTTTCTTCTCGGCGCTACTCCCAAAAAGCAGCAGATTGCAGAAATCCTTGGTGTAGTGGCATCTGCCTTTGCAATAGGTGCTACACTTTATCTTCTCGACAGCGCTTGGGGATTTGGTTCAGCAGAGCTTGGCGCTCCTCAGGCAACACTTATGAAGATGATCATCGAAGGCGTTATGGATGCAAATCTTCCGTGGAACCTTGTTGCAATCGGTGTATGCATCGCAGTTGTTGTTGAGATTGTAGGTATTCCCGTCCTTCCCTTTGCAATTGGTGTATATCTTCCTGTTCAGCTTAATGCTTGTATTATGGTCGGTGGTCTCATCAGACTTTTTGTTGATAAACTCAAAAAGCCTGCAGAAGAAAAAACCGCTATCACTAACGACGGCATTCTCTTCTGCAGCGGTATGATTGCAGGCGAAGGTATAGTTGGTATTGTACTTGCTCTTCTTGCAGTATTTGGAGTGGATAGGGCTATTGACATTTCAGGGAAACTTGGTTTCTCTGCACCCGTAGCAAATATTGCAAGTCTTGTTGTATTTGGTCTGATTGTTCTTTCGGTTCTTATGTTCACTGTTTTCAGAAAGCGCAATAAGTAATTATGAAAAAGAAAGAAATCATTTCGGAAAATTATCTTGAAAAAATCCCGCTGAAAAGTTCATATATTGAATGGACACAGTCGGACGATGGAAAAGTAACTCTGGAAATCGAAAACGAAGGGTTCTTCAATCGTGTAGCGCAGAAACTTTTTGGCAAGCCAAAAATTTCGTATGTGCACCTTGATAGTATGGGCAGTTTCGTATGGCCCATAGTTGACGGTGAAAAAGACATTCTCTCAATCGGAAAATTGGTCAAAGAGAAATTTGGTGATGAATGCGAACCTCTATACGAACGACTGGCAAAGTTTTTTCAGATACTTGCAAGTTATAATTTTATAACATTTAAATAAAAAGAAGCTCAGATTGGTCACCGCCAATCTGAGCTTCTTTTTATTTTGAAATTTTTACGATTTTGTATTCAATAACTCCCATGGGAGCTTCCACGGAAACCTTCTCGCCCTTTTTGTGACCAAGGAGAGCGCTTCCAACGGGTGATTCGTCCGAAATCTTGCCCTTCAACGGATCTGCTTCTGTAGAACCCACAATAAGGTACTCAGAAGTTTCTCCATCCTGTGTATCTTTTACAGTCACCTTTGAACCAACTGAAACAATATCTGTTGCAACCTCTGATTCGTCAATAACTTCGGCATTTTTGAGCATATTTTCGATTTCAACGATTCTTGCTTCGATTTCAGCCTGTTCATTTTTTGCTTCATCGTATTCGCTGTTTTCGGATAAATCGCCGAAAGATTTTGCCATTTTAAGAGCGGCGGTGTTTTCCTTTCTTCTGACAGTCTTAAGATTGTCAAGTTCGTCCTGAAGTTTTTTCAAGCCTTCACTTGTAAGTAATACTTTCTTTGCCATTACAGCACTACCTCTTTTCATTTTTTCCTTTAATGACACACTCACAACATTATAATATCAATTTGTCTTTGTGTCAAGCAAAAAAATCGGATCTGCTTTTTTATTTATGTCTATAGTTACATTTCCCGATGGCTTTTTTTCGAGAATAGTAAGTAAACTCAATCCAACTCTCTCTGAAATGCTCTTTGTTAGCTCTTTTATATCCTCATCAAGAACCGTTATTTCTCTTACATCTACCACATTTGCTCCTGATATTTTATTTTTTGTAATATTTATTATCCGAGAATTTATATTGCCGCATTCTTCAATAAATATGGCAATCACATCTTCTCCATTATTCAAATCCGGTTTTTCCACACGCCTTATAGGGTACCCGTATTCAAAATAAATATTATCAGCAGCCCTCTCGCCTTCCTCCTTTGAAACAATCGTATAAATGCGGCTTATTCCAATTATTCTTTTTATAAATTCACAAGCTGTTTTCGGGCTTGCATAGAGATAAATATCCTCGAGAGGAAGTTTAAGACCGTGCTTTAAAGCAACCTCTCTGCATACTTTCTCAATTATTTCTAAAACTACTTCTGTTGACAATTCATTATACGGTTTAACATACCCCTGTAAAGCGAGTTCTCCTATTGAATCATTGCTGACAACAATCGTCTCATCCTCGTGCCTTTTTAACACCTTTTTTATAGAGCGCTTACTGTTTTTTACTGTTAGCAGAGAATATGCTTCAAACTCTTCATAATTTATATTTTTTATACGTTTTTTTTTATCAGCCAATCTTAATACTGATATTCTGTTCAAAAAAAATCACCTCTCGGCAAATAGTATATACCTAACTATATTACGCCGAAGAGGTGATTATTTCACTCTACTGTGATTTTATCTTTGATTTGATTAAATTTCCGAGTTCCGATACCATCTACATTTTTAAGGTCTTCTATACTTTTAAATTTCCCGTTTTTCGCCCTGTAATTTATAATTTCAGTTGCTGTCGATTCTCCTATTCCGTCAAGCTTGCATAACTTATACATATCAGCAGTATTGATATTGATTAAACCGGTATTTGTATCATCATCTTCGCCTTTGCCTGGAATTTTAATTTCTTCTCCATCGACCAGTTCCATTGCAAGATTGACGGTTGAAAGGTCGGCATTTTTCTTTTCGCCACCGGCAGCAATTATTGCATCTTTAACTCGGCTGCCGTATTCAAGTTCATAATAGCCGGGGGCGTTAACCTCACCTTTGATATCTATTCCTACTATTTTTCTTTCATTGCTTTTAAATGTGTCTTTTGGAAAAACCAATATAACCACCGCAATAAGAGCAAAAGCGTAAAACATAATATCGCGAATTAAAGATTTATCCTTCACTGACAATTTCTCCTTTTGTGTACTTGAATGCCCGATCTGCAATATCGTTGATTTCTTTTTTATGGTCAAGACTTTCTGTCATCTGCGCTATTGTTATAATTTCCTCATATGCACGTTTTGTTTCTGCGCTGCCTTTGGGAGATTTTTTTACAATTTTAAACAACTCATCAGCTAACAGTAAGTTATACTTGTCCTTGTTAAATGATTTCTGAACTGCATTGCGGTATTGTTGCACGCTAAGTTCAAACTCGCCGCAGGCATCATAGATGAGAGCCTTTTCGTGTATATTCTGAAGATTATTTTTATCGCGTTTAATAGCTTTGTCAATAGTCTCTATGGCTACATCGTGTAAAGAAACAATTTTACCCGATTTTCTCAAGGATGTTGTTGCCATTCTTAAACTTTCACTGTCACAAAGATTAAGATATCCTGCGATTCTATACAAAGAATATGCTGATGCATAATCTTTTTTATGATAGGCATTATTTGCACTTATTCTAACAAAACTATGCGAAAAAAGAAGAGTTGATATTACAATTATGGCTATCGTACCATAAGTGATTTTCCCGATTATTTCATTTTGCAGATTTATCTTAATATCGATTCCGCATAATTGCTCATTATAAGAAACTAAACCTACCAACAAAAGTGCAACCGCAATATTTTCTCCAAACGGCAAAATGCTTACCGCGACACAAAGGAAGAGCGCCGCAAATGCGGTTATATTTTTTAGTCTTATAAAAAGAATAACACTTTTTATCACAAGAAAAACGTATGTCATTATCCCGATAATACCGCTGCTTGCAAAAAAATAAGCAAATAGCCCAACTTGCGCAGCGGGTGTATATGTTTCAGTCATAAATGTTTCTCTTGCAGACCAGAATCCTCCTCCGAGACCAAAGAAATTTTTTGTCGCGAAGCTCAAAGTCTCAGGAAGAGCAGCTGAAAAATGCGAATTAAAAATCCATATCATGGAAAAAATCAAAAATACCAGAATTCCCAAAAGAGACGCAGTCATAAAGGCTTTTTCCCCTTTGTATTTGGAAAAGAATACCAGAGTAAATATAACTGCAAAAATCCATCCTGCGGTACTTTTTGCAAGAAGAAAAATAAATGTCATTCCGACAGTTGCGAGAAGCAGCAACACTCTACGAGATTTTGAATTTCCTTTAATGAGCAAAAGCGACGCCAGAATAGAAAAATAAAGAAAAATTGCCAGAAAATCGTTTGTTCCCAATCCCCTGTATAGTGGTGTTTTACCTGCTACGGGAATAATTTCACCTATCCAGTAGAAAAAATTCACTACCGCGCAAATCACACCAGAAATAGAAAGAAGGTAGAGGGTTCTGCGTTTTATGTTTTCTGCAATATTTTCCGCAAAGTAATCACGCGCCAACGAGTGAAAAAGAAATAAAACAATGATGGCAAAAAAGTATACGAGATTTCCTTCCTTGTTTCCTGCCCAAAAGGACGTTATTACAGTATATGTTCCAAGCAATAAATAAGCAAAATGACTCAGTGACAAATCTACTTTTCGAGTGCTTTTTATTCTGGCCCACAAAAGAGCAGAAAAAACAATCATCAAAACATAAATTCCTGTGCCTTTTGGTATTTCGCCTATGAGGGATGGGGCAGCTAATATAAATGTTGCCGCAATCACTTGCAAAATTGCCAGACTCTTTTGTTTAGTTATATTGAAAAGCATATTTTCACCACACTTTTTTACTTTGCTTCCTCATGGCTCTTTGCTACGAGAGCAATAATTTCTTCTGCGAAAGATTTAATTTCAAATTCTTCTTTCTTGCGCGCATACATAAGATATTCAATATTACCTTCAGGACCACGAATCGGAGAAAAGTCAAGTCCCAAAATTTCAAAACCTGTATTTTGAGCGAAAGTTACAACTTCTTCAATTACCTCTTTATGAACTTCAGGGTCTCTTACGACACCTTTTTTTCCTACTTTTTCGCGGCCCGCTTCAAATTGAGGTTTTATAAGAGCAACTATTTCTCCGCCTTCACGAAGGAGATTTTTTGCTACGGGAAGGACGAGCTTCAGCGATATAAATGCTACATCCACAGATGCAAAATCAAGCTCCTGTCCGATATCCTCGGGCGTTACATATCGAATGTTGGTACGCTCCATATTGACAACTCTTTCGTCAGTACGCAGCTTCCATGCAAGCTGACCGTAACCAACATCGACGGCAAATACTTTTGACGCCCCGTTTTGAAGCATACAGTCGGTAAAGCCCCCTGTAGATGCGCCTATATCCATAGAAACAAGTCCGTCAAGCTTTATGGGGAAAGAATTCATTGCTTTTTCAAGTTTCAATCCTCCACGGCTCACATACTTTAATGTTTCGCCGCGCAGTTCAACTTTGTCTTTCTCGCTTACCTGTTCTCCCGCCTTGTCAGCCTTTTGATTATTCACATAAACCTTGCCTTCCATAATGAGACTTTTTGCAAGGTCTCTGCCTGAGACGAGCCCGTTTTCAACTAAATATATGTCAAGTCGTTGTTTCAAGATTTAAGCATCCTTTCTATATCGCCTGAAATCTTTTCCGCAGAAAAACCATAAAGGTCATTTAAAGCCTTTATACTACCATGTTCTACAAATTCATCATCAATAGCCTTGATTTGAATCTTGAAATCCGCATTTCGAAGCGCCGCTTCGCTGGCAATCATTTCACCCATACCGCCACGCTTCAAATTTTCCTCTATACTGAATACAAATCGTGTCTTTTCAGCACTTTTAAAGATAGTTTCAAAATCAATCGGTTTGACAGTCCTTACATCAATAACTTCTGCTTGAATTCCTTTTTCAGAAAGTTTTTCGCTTACTTTGAGTCCAAGAGTTACACTTTGTCCTTCACATACGAGAGTTACATCCGTTCCCTCTTTCAGAACAGAGGCTCTGGAAAGGACAAACTCGCCATTATCAATACTTCTTTTATCCGTGCCTCGCGGGTATCTTATTGCTATCGGTCCAAAATGCTCATTGATTGCATAGTCGAGCATTTTACGAAGTTCGCTGTAAGAAGATGGAGAAAGCAGCGCCATATTCGGAATGGATGTAAGATACGAAATATCAAAAAGTCCCTGATGCGTCGCCCCGTCACCTGCGACAAGTCCTGCACGGTCAACTGCAAACACGACATGATAATTCCCGATTGCTACATCATGGATGATATTATCGTATGCCCTTTGCAAGAACGAAGAATAAACCGCAACAACGGGAAGCGCTCCACCCGCAGCAATACCGCCTGCAAATGTTACTGCATAACCCTCAGCGATACCGACATCATGAATTCTTTTGGGATATTTTTTAGAAAATTCGGAAAGACCGCTGCCCGAAATCATGGCAGGAGTTATCACGGTTAAATCTTTATTTTCTTTCGCTATTTCACAAAGCTTTTCTCCAAGAACTTTTGAATATGTGCAGTTTTCTTTCGCAGTTTCCCCTGTTTCTTTTTCAAAGGGTCCTATACCGTGAAAAACATGCGGACTTCTTTCTGCGGGCTTATATCCTTTTCCCTTTTTAGTAATTACATGCACCAAAACAGGTTCATCAAGGGACGCTGCACGCGTGAACATTTTTTCCATCTCGGAAATGTTATGACCGTCAACCGGACCAAGATATGTAATTCCGAGCTGTTCAAAAAACTGGTTAGGAGTTACTGCATATTTAATGAATCTCTTTATATGGCGCAGTGAGTTTATAAGTTTTTCACCGCCACTCGGCATTTTTTGGATGGTCTTGACAATTTTACGCTTTGAAGCGGTATATCCCTTATTGGTACGCGCCCGCGCAAAGAAAGTTGAAAATGCCCCTACATTTTTGGATATAGACATTTCATTGTCGTTAAGCACAATAAGCATTTTTGTATTTGCGCTGCCTATGTTGTTAAGTGCTTCAAACGCAAGGCCACCTGTAAATGCGCCATCACCGATAACTGCGGCAATATTATAGTTTTCGCCTTTGATTTCACGCGCTTTCGCAAGTCCTGCCGCCGAGCCGAGGGAAGTCGATGCATGTCCGCTGTAAGTAGGGTCGAACTCGCTCTCCTTCGGACTGCAAAAACCGCACAATCCTCCAAGTTGTCTGAGAGTAGAAAGTCTTTCTGCTCTCCCCGTCAGAATCTTGTGAACATAAGACTGGTGTCCAACATCCCAAATAATTTTGTCTTCAGGTGCATCAAGCGCACGATGGAGAGCAATGGTAAGTTCTACCACACCAAGATTACTTGCAAGATGTCCGCCGTTTTTCGCAACACTATCCACGAGTAAATCACGGATTTCGGCGCACAAAGCATCGAGTTCAGTCGAATTGAGTTCTTTTATATCAGACGGATATTTAATTTTGTCAAGATACTTGTACATAATTATTCTCCATTCTGCACTTTAGCATAAGGGTTATATTAGTTTTGGCGTTACATACGCAGTTGAATACTCTTCGTAAATAACCATACCTGGTTTTGCACCGTTTGGCTTTTTTACATGGCTTACGGGACAATAATCAACCTCCAGATAAGGCGAATTTTTGCCTTTTGAATAATATGCGGCGAGCGATGCCGCAACCTCAATTACATCATTCGGAAATTCCTCGCCCTTGTATTTAACAAGTGTATGTGAGCCTGGAATGTTTTTTGCATGAAGCCACAAATCACGGCTCCTGCTCATTTTAAGCGTCAGCATATCATTTTGGATGTTATTTCTTCCAACGAATATTGTATAGCCATTGTATTCAAACTCATATGGCTTTGAGTTTTCGTTCTTTTCTCTTTTCTTTTTGCCCGACTCACTTTTAATATATCCGTTCAGTGCAAGTTCTGCGCGTATTTCCCCAAGATGAGAAGGTGTTTGCGCGTTTGAAACGCTATAAAGCACGGATTCGAGATAATCAAGTTCTTTAAGAGTCAGTTCAATCTGCTGAGTTGCATAAATTTCTGTATTTTTAGCTTTTTTATACTTAGTATAATAGCGGGATGCATTCTGAGACGGAGTAAGCTTACTGTCCAGCTTTATCTCAATCTCACTATAATCCGAATCGTAGAAATTCTGTACGACGAGCTTTTCGTCTCCCTTTTCTATTTTATAAAGGTTGGCGGTAATAAGATCGCCCGAAATTTTGAGTTTTTCTCTGTCTTCGGCTTCTTTAAGTTCTCCCTGAAGAATATCAAGTTTTTTTTGTGCCCTGCGGATGTTGTTGGTGATAACCTTTGTAATTGCCGCACTTCTGTCATTCATTCGAGTTTGCAAATCGCGTGCAAAATAAAACTCACACGCAGCCTCGTTTACAGAATTCACTTTTTTAATATTCATCGAGGATTCGTACTGCTTTATTTCAAAAGGTGCGAAATCCTTCGCCTTATTTTCATTGGCTGAATAGATTACACACGGATTAAAGTCAAGATTTTTCGCTTTTTCAAAAAGGCAAAAAAGTTCAGTCGCTATCTTTTCCTTTTCTTCCCCGGAAAGTTCCCCGATAACAAGATTCCGACTTCCGC
Source organism: uncultured Oscillospiraceae bacterium (assembly GCA_964390145.1). Taxonomy (GTDB): domain Bacteria; phylum Bacillota; class Clostridia; order UMGS1883; family UMGS1883; genus UMGS1883. The sequence continues at coordinate 85,186 of CAYMHB010000003.1, read as the reverse complement.
ATACACGATAGACGCATTCTCCTGCAAGAAGCGGACTGATTCCCATAACGCTATCGGTTACAGCGCGTTCTGTCTCGCGCCCGTGGGGTGCATTTTCAAGAACTTGCAGATAATCCTCCTCCGTCGCGGTCAGGGGATTAAGTCTTTCTGCATCGGGCGGCATCATATAAAGAAGTCCGGGCAATATATTTCTGACCGAACTTACTGTAAGGTCAATGTGCTTTACAGAATCAATTATTTTCCTGTTCTCGTCAAGGAAGATGATATTACTGTTTCTTCCCATCACTTCACAAACAAGATGGCGGGAGGTAATATCTCCAAGCTCGTTACGAGAGGATATTTCAATATCAACTACGCGCTCAAATCCAAGCCTTTTCACGCTTTCAATTCTGCCGCCAGTAAGGTGTTTTCGAAGAAGCATACAAAACATTGGCGGTGCAGAAGGATTTTCTTTACTAATCTCTACCAGATGAACACGCGAATTGGCACTGCTTGCACTGATTACAAGTTTTTTTGTGCCGCTTTGCCCTTTAAGGATCAGCAGAATTTCGTCGCGCTCGGGCTGGTGTATCTTTTCAATTTTCGCGCCTTTAAGCTCTTGGTTAAGCTCATCAGCGATGGCACCGAGTGCAATTGCATCAAGCGGCATACATATCTCCCCAAGTTAGTATAGTTATATTATTATAACATAACAGTCGCGTATTTGCAACACAAAAAAACTGCAGTGAGACACTGCAGTTTTTATCAATAGACATATGATTCAGGATTTATTGCTACACCGTCCACCAATAACTCAAAATGAAGATGAGGGTCATCTCTCTTTTCTACTACTGCACTGTCACCGACAAGTGCTATAGCTTGTCCCTTCTTTACCTTCTGACCTTCTTTCACATTTATATTTTCATCAAGATTTCTGTATACGCTTACTATTTCACCCGGATGAATGATCTCAATACAGTAACCCCAATAATTATCTTTATAAACTTTTGATACTGTTCCATCCCAAGCACTTACAACAACGTCTCCCTTTTTCGCCCTGTAATCGATTGCGGTATGTGCACGCCAATCATCCATTGTCTTTGAGTAAACCGCCGTTTGTGAGTATCCTTTTAAAATATCTTGCCCACATGGAAAAAGCATTCTTTCAGGAGGCGTTTCCTCCTTTTTTTCTTCCGTGCTTTCCTTTATGTTTTGAGCCTTTGTTTCCGCTTTAACTTCGCTCTTTTTTGCAAACTCGTCCAACACTTCTATTTTTTCAGAGATTGTACCGGCAGGCAGAGCCTCCTCTTTTTTTTCAGGGATCAACATCGTGCCTGTATATACTGCATTTTTCTTGGTTTCTTCCCTGCTTTTAAGCGCGGTTGCTCTGCCTATAAAAAAGCTTATAAGAAACACAGATATAGCCAATATCAAGTAAAGTGATGTTTGTGGTTTTCTCATACTCTCACGCTCCTTGAATTTATTGTTTCCAATAATTTCTTTTTTTAAACACCGCTTATCTGTGTTCCTGTATAGTAATGCGTTAATATATCAACATAGGTATAACCCTCCTTTGCCATTGTGTTTGCTCCATACTGGCTCATTCCCACACCGTGACCGTATCCCGTTACCTCAAAGGTTACATTTTCGTTGTCTGCAGTAATCTTAAAACAACTGCTTCGCAAATTGAAAATACTCCTTATTTCCCTGCCTGAAAACTCTACTCCCCCTATATTTATGGTTTTCACGCTACCACCCTCACTCAGTACAGGGGATCCTATATCTGCTGCACCATTTATTTTTACATCAGGTTTTGAAAGGGCGAGTTTTTGTTTAAATTCTGCCATCGATACGGTTTGTGACGAAAAGAAATTCGGCGCACTCTCTTCCCCGTGGCTTTCTACACTTATCAGGTATGGTAAATCTCCACCCCATACATCTCTTGAATTTTCCGTTCTTCCACTACCAGTTTGTGAATGGAACACAGCCATCGCAACCGCACCGTCGTAAGTTATGATTTCACCTGCAGTGCCATATACTGCATCTGATATTTTCTTTGAGTATTCTTTTTTATTCTCTTCCCACAGTTCAGAAAGCTCCTTGTCCGTTTTGTATGCTTTACAATGCGCAAAATCTGTGCAAACTGCCGCATCAGGATGCTCCGAAGTTGGGTTTTCTTTGCGATAAAATGCATAACTTCTGGCTGCTACAGCTTGCGCCTTCAGTGCCTCTTCCTCAAACTCTGCAGGCATTTCAGCGGCAACTACCCCGCATAAATATTCTTCAATATCCATAGAACGCGTTTCTCCCTCGTTCACAAAAAATACGCTGATCTTTTCCGTCTGTATTGCGGTATCATTTTCTTTACCTTTCTCCAGATTCATAAAAAAGAACACTACGAACGGTATCAAAATCACAGTTAATATAAAAAATGATACAGCGATAAAATATCGTTTAATCATCAAATTCACCTCGTGCTATATATAGTGTATTATTTAATCTGATTAAATAGAACAATATGCTCTAAATACCTTGACTAAGGCATTGTTTTTTGTTATAATTCTGTAGTGTACGCAGTTGTGTGCTCATTCACTTTTACAGTATTAAAACCCTTGGCTATATTTTATTTCAACAGCATAGAACGGAGGCAACTTCATGCAGGAAGGCTACTCAAACTTTATTCATGACATTATTGATCAGGACTTGGCGGAGGGACGTGAAAATCATGTCCACACACGATTTCCTCCCGAACCCAACGGGTATCTTCATATCGGCAGTGCAAAGGCTATATGGATAAATCACAGCACAGCGAAAAAATACGGCGGGCTTTTTAATCTTCGTTACGACGATACAAACCCCGTTAAGGAAGATGACGAGTTTGTAAAGGCTATTGAAGAGGATTTGCACTGGCTTGGAGCAGACCCCACGGGCGGCATTTTCTACGGAAGTGACTATTTTGACAAGTGTTACGAATTTGCTTGCAAGCTCATCCGTGACGGTAAGGCATTTGTATGTGACCTTTCACAGGAAGAAATGGCACAGTATCGAGGAACACTTACCGAGCCCGGCAAGGAAAGCCCGTACAGAAACAGAAGCATAGAGGAAAATCTCGACCTTTTCGAGCGTATGAAGAACGGAGAATTTGAAAATGGAACACATACTCTCCGTGCAAAAATTGATATGACATCACCCAATATGAATATGCGCGACCCTGTTATTTACCGCATACTTCATATGGGCCATCACCGACAGGGCAACAAGTGGTGCATCTATCCCATGTACGACTTTGCACATCCCATTCAGGACGCACTTGAGGGAATTACGCATTCTCTTTGTTCAATCGAATTTGAAAACCACCGCCCTCTTTACAACTGGGTAGTTGATAACGTTGGTTTTGAACACGATCCGCATCAGTACGAATTTGCAAGACTCAATATGACTTATACAGTTATGAGTAAGCGTTATCTCCGCAAGCTTGTTGAAACAGGCTATGTTGACGGTTGGGATGACCCCAGAATGCCTACCCTTCAGGGACTTCGCAGACGTGGTTATACTCCCAGCGCAATATTCGATTTTATCGAGCGCAGCGGTGTTGCAAAAGCGAACAGTATGGCTGATATAAGACTTCTCGAATATTGTATTTGTGAAGAACTTAATGAAAACGCTCAAAGAAGGGTTGCTGTTATTGAGCCTCTTGAGGTTACTATAACAAACATTCCTGATGACCATATCGAGTACTTCGAGCTTCCCAACCACCCGAAGAAGCCTGAACTTGGCACAAGAAGGGTTCCATTTACAAATAAGCTCTACATCGAACAGAGTGACTTTATGGCAGAGCCTATCCCCGGCTTCAAGCGTCTTAAGCCCGACGGCGAAGTAAGACTTATGGGCGCGTATATAATGAAGTGTAACGAAGTTATCTATAACGAAGACGGAAGCGTGAAAGAACTCCTTTGCACAGTTGATATTGAAACCGGTAACGGAATGCCCGTTGACGGAAGAAAGGTTAAAGGTAACATACATTGGCTCAGCCGTGCAACTGCAGTAGAATTCTGCGTTCATCAGTTTGATAACATTTTTAACAAAGAGAATGTTGCAACACTTCTCGAAGAAGATACATTTGATGAATTCATAAACCCCAATTCGCTTATTGTTTATGAAAAATCTTACGGCGAACCTTCTCTTGCCGATGCACAGGTTGGTGAGAAGTTCCAGTTTGTGCGTATGGGTTACTTCACAAAGGACAGCAAGAAAGAAAATGTGTTCAACCGCACAGCGCCTCTTAAGAGTTCATTTAAACCTGAATAAGAAAAAAGAGCAGGTCACACTACCTGCTCTTTTTTATGTGCCATTTTCCGTTTTAGTTATGTCATTTTTTGCTCTTCAATTGACTTATATTCCAAAAAATGATAAAATCTAATCATCTATACAAGGAGGATGTAAAAATGAAAAAGTTACTTAAAAAAGCGCTTTTGTTAACGCTTGTTATGAGCATGGTTCTTTCTGTGCTTCCTGCGTTTGCAGCAGGCGAAACCAGCACTCATCCCTTTAGCGACGTTCCCGCTGAAGAATGGTACAACGAATATGTCCAGAACGTATGGGAAAAGGGCATGATTGAAGGTGTTGCAGAAAACACTTTCGACCCCAAAGGAACTCTTACAAAAGGTATGATTTTAACAATCCTCGGCAGAAATGCAGGTGTTGACGAAAAGGCATTCACCGAAAGCAAGTTTGCCGATGTTGACGCAAACGAATGGTATGCACCCTATGTTGCATGGGCAGTTGAAAACAAAATTGCAAACGGCGTAAGCGAAACCGAATTTGCTCCCAATGCAATTGTTACAAGAGAAGAAGTTGCAGTAATCATTTACAACTATATCGCATCACAGGGATGTGCGGCAGCAGAAAATGGCACTCTCTCCTACACTGATGTTGATGATATTTCAGCAGAAGCAAAAACTGCCGTAATTGCTTGTAAAAACGCAGGCATTATGGAAGGCAACGCCGACAAAACATTCCTTCCCAAAAACAACTTGTCACGCGCAGAAGCAGCGGCTGTTGTAACAAGAGTTGACGGATATATCGCATCACTCGAAAACGACCCCGATACATATATAACCTTCAACGAGGCTGATCAGAAAAAATTTGTGGACGCTACAAAAAATCTTAAATATTCAGACTTCGTTCCTTTTTCTCTTGCAAAATGGCTTTACTGGAATGCATACACTAAAGCATGGACAATGACAGGTCCTGCAGAAACAGTTATAGACGAAATATTTATCGCAGAAGATGCGCCTGTAACAAGCAATACTGTAAACTATATTAAAATGATTGCACCCGGACTCTACAGCGAAAAAGCAGTTGCAAATAAGATAAAAGAGCATTTCTACGGCGAAGCAAAAGAAATCACTAAGGAAGACCTTATCATCGGCGACTTTATCTTCGTTCAGAAAGACAAAAGTGCAAAAATCTATGCTTACGTTGGAGACAAGTTTGTTGAAATGCAGAAGGACTACGCTCCCGATGTTGCTATTGATGAAGTACTTACCACTCTTCCTGAAAATGACTATTACTTTGTTTTAAGACCTTCAATGGTTATGACAACATTTAACCACAACGAACCTGTTGAAGAACTCGAACTTACTCCTGCTCAGGAAGCAGTTATCGGTACAGCAGAGGCATATTTGCTCCGTGGTGACCGCGTTCAGTATGACGACGGGCATATCAGCCCCCAGAGCGAATACCGTTGGGAAGTTGGTAAAAAGGCTCCCGAAGAATATACAACTGATTTCTGGGGCTACACAAACTGTGCGGCATTCACACACGATGTATATCTCTCTGCACTTGATTATGAAATTGAATTGTATACAACACGAGTTCTTGTAGAAGCAGACGACAGCATCCGTCCCTTCTACTATGAACCCACAGGCGAAGAAACAGAAGAAGAAAAAGCCGCAATTATGGAAAAATTCTTCGAAACTCTTCAGCCTGCAGATATCATCGTTACACGTCGAAGCAATAACGGTCATGCAATGCTTTATGTAGGTAACGGAAACATTATTCATAGTAGCGGCAGCACTTACAACTATGATGATAACAAAGAAACCTACGAACCCAGTATCAGACAAAAACTTGCAATCGACCTCTTCACTAAAGCCGAAACTTACCCCATATTCGGCGGCAAGATAATACAACTTGCAATTGTTCGTCCTCTTAACAAATGGAATGGCGAAGTTCCCGAAAACACAGTAAACAGAATTACCACAATGAAGGGTGTTTTCGCTGAAAAACTTTCTTCACACAAGGCAAATATGTCAGTAAATCCCGGTGAAGAAGTTGAATACAGCTTCTTTATGTATAACTCAAACGATTACGATGTAACACTCGAAATCAAGGATGTTGCCCCTGAACATACAACATATGTTTCAGGCGCAGAAAAAGTAGAGGGTGAAAACCTTTTATGGACAGTTACAATTCCTGCAGGTAAAGACTTGACAGTATCATATAAAGTTAAGGTTGACGAAGACCCTGCCCTTGTTGATAGCGCTACTATTTACGGCGATAAGGCTACAATCGGCGGAGTAAAATATGTTTGCCCTGCAATCTATGTAAAGAGAACACTTACCAAGGAAGAACAGGTAAAGATTACTGAATCCGCAAATAAACTCAAGGGTTCAGAAATGAGTGCATTCGAAGTTGCAAACGAAATTTACAAGGATGCCGGAATTTCAGAGCAGATGCTTCCCGGAGAAACGTTCATGGATATTGCTGACGGCATATTCTACGACAAAGGATTTGACGGAGATACTACAAAGCATTATCCCCACGGCTGTTTCGACCTCAAGCGTGAAGGCATTTATTCTGAGATGGTAGTTCCTACTCTTTACGGAGGCAGAGGTGCATGGATCACACCTATCGGTGAAAGAACAAGACTTCTTCGTGAAAAGTATCTTATGACAGGTGATATAGTTCTCTGGAGAACTGCTGACAAAGAATACCTTTACATGTACACAAACGACGGTCTTCTCCACCTCAACACAGGCGAATATATCGCTGATGCAAAGACATGTCTTGAAAAACTGATGGGACAGTACCCCGATCCCTACGATATTTACTTCGTTGTTATCCGTCCCTCTTATGTACTTAAATAAACAAAAGCAATAAAACAGAGCAGGTCAATTGACCTGCTCTGTTTTTACTGTGTTTGTATTCTAAAACAATTCTTTACTATCAAGTACCAATGTAAACGGGCCGTCGTTTACGAGAGATACTTTCATATCTGCACCGAACTGACCGCACTCAACTTTACCGAAAATGGCGCGACATTTTTGGAGTACATACTCATAGAGTTCCTCGGCAAGTTGTGGCGAGCCTGCATTTATAAATGACGGTCTGTTCCCTTTTCTGCAGTCTGCATAAAGGGTAAATTGCGAAACTACCATTACCTCGCCAGAAACGGCTTCGATATTAAGATTGGTCTTTCCCTCGCTGTCCTCGAAAATTCGCAGACGGGAAATTTTTTCTATCATTTTGTCGGCGATTTCGCGTGTATCATCGTTTGATACTCCAAGGAGAAGAAGATACCCCTGGCCTATCTCACCTACTTTATTATTATCTATTGTAACGGAGGCTTCCTTTACTCGTTGTAAAACGATTTTCATACTATCTCGACCTTTTCATTATCTTCCACTTCTATCAAGCCATCAGGCGTCTCAAGCATATCGTGTCTCTGCAGGAAGAACTTTCTTACTGCGAAAAGGATTGCGATCGCAGCAACTGTTATAAGGTTTTCAATCGGTGTTGTGTGTTCGACGATAAGCTGACGCGCAAGCGCAAATGCAAGCACCTCAATAACAGTTTCCGGTGTGTGCTTACAAAACATTTTTATAAGCTCGGCACCGATTGCAAGTGTGATTGCTCCGTCGAGGATAGCTACGAGAGAATCAGATTTTTTTACAAAGAGCGATAAATTGAATGTATCAACAATCATTCTTATTGCAAAAATAAGTATCGCCAGACTAACGATGATTGAAATTAAAAGTTCAAAAAGATAACTTATCTCGAACATTTTATCCTGTAGCTTTTTTCTCATACATTTTCTCCTTTTTTCTTTAGAAATAAGATTATTTTACAAGCGATGGACGAAGGATGATGAAAAGATGCTGACCGAGAAGAGAATCAATAAATATATCAATTTCTTCGCCGAGAAGGGTTTTCACTTCCCCATTTTTTTCGAATTTTCCGATAATTTTTTCGCCATCGCAGAATGCGCTGTAGGTACAAATACCGTAATTATCGTCTGCGATAAGGATTATATCGCCTGCCGAAATGTCGCGTCTTAATATTTTATTACAACGGATATGCGGATAACTTACTTTTTCGGGAGTTATTACTGCCACACCACCGAAATATGAATAGACACCCATATCTTTTGCCGGATTTTGCGCACGACGGGAAAGCACGTCGCCGCTTAATGTATCGTGAATATAGAAACAGTTATAGATGTACTGACTTTCGCGAGCATCAATTTCAATGCCTATTTCCCTGTATGCGACAGATGCCGCCTCAACGGCTGTTTTTCCGCTTTCAATTTCTTTTACTGTAAGAGAGCAAACCTTACTGATTTCTTCGGCGTTTGCCTTCTTTCCCACCAAAACTTTTGGCGCATTTACTTTAAGTGAATTAACTGTAACTTCGGGGCCTTCAATATAGAGAAGTTCATCATTTTCAACAACAACTTTAAAATCAAATACCTTTTCCACGCCTGCGGAAAGTGTTTCTTCAGCCTTGTCAGCGCCGACAAGTGTTGCTCCGCAGGGAGCGGTAAATGTAACGAAAACTGCCTTGTCCTCTTCGCCGTTATTCTTAACCTTTACGCTATATGTAACCTTCTCTCCCTTTGTGGCGTGCTGTCCGCCCGGATGAGATGTTTCAACTCCGCAGATAAGCGATTTCACGGCGGTAAGCCGTGCCATAGTTTTAGCAGTCGGCTCGCCCACAATATCGAGCGGTCTTTCAATAGCAATTCTCTTTACGGTCTTACTACCAAAAACCCTGACATCAAACACTTCGTCAATACCAATTATAAAAAGTCCGCCATTTTCATATTCGCGGCTTTTCTTTCCTTCGTAATCATAACTGTCAGGTCTTCCGTTAGGCGTACAATGTGCAAAATTCCCCTCGCCAATATAGACAAGGGTGTGTCCGCTACCGCTGGAACGGTCGTATGTCATTACATCGCCTGTTTTTAATATATCCCTGATTTCCTGCTTAACAGTTTCGATTTCCGCGGGAGTTTCCTTGTATGTTCTTTCATAGAGAAACACACGGGGTTCAATGTAATCTACCATATGCCATGTAAGTTCAAAGGGAAGTTCATATCCAAACGCTTCCCAAAAAACGCTATTTACAAAGGAAGAACAATCGAGGAAAAGAGTCCTCTGAGCCGTTGCATCTTCGGGAGAAACATATTTATCGCGCCTTGGTGTTGTAATAAGTTTTCTGTCCATACAACGCTGGTCATATTGAATTTTGTTTCCGCGATTAAGATATGCGTTTACAACTTCTAAAAGCGCCTGTGTTTTAATATCCATAGCCGGACACCTTTTATTTCAAATTAAAGTTCTATACCAAAATAACTTTCAGCGTTGTCAAAGCAGATACCTTCGACAATTTTGCCGAGAAGCTTATAATCTGCAGGGTATTCTCCGTTTTCAACCCAAGTACCGAGAATGTTACAGAGTATTCTTCTGAAATATTCGTGACGGGGATACGATGTAAAGCTTCTTGAGTCTGTGAGCATTCCTACAAATGCAGAAAGAGCGCCAAGATTTGCAAGCGCCTTCATCTGCTCTTCCATACCATCTCTGTGGTCATTGAACCACCAGGCTGAACCAAACTGAATCTTACCTTTTACGCCACCTGTCTGGAAGTTACCAAGCATTGTACCAAGAACGAAATTGTCCTTGGGGTTAAGGGTATAGAGAATTGTCTTGGGAAGTAAATCTTCCTTATCAAGTTCGTTAAGGAATGCTGAAAGAGTTTTTGCCTGAATCGGGTCATCTATTGAGTCAAACCCAACATCTGCGCCGAGTTTTTCAAACATTCTTGAATTGTTGTTTCTGAGGGGGCTGAGGTGGAGCTGCATTGCCCAACCGCGTCTTGCGTACTCTTTTCCGAGGAAGAGCATAATTGCAGTTTTATAAATTTCTGCTTCAACATCCGTTACAGTTTCACAAGCAAGTGCTTTTTTATATATTCTTTCAATTTCGCTTTCATCAGCCAGTATAAAAGGCATCGCAGATGCTGAATGGTCGGAAATCTTACATCCAACCTTTTCAAACTTATCAAGAGTTACAACAAGAGCTTTTTTAAGACTGTCAATAGTCTTTGCTTCTACTCCTGTTGATTTCTCAAGTTTTTCTATGTACTGAGCAAAGGTATCTTTTTCTATGCCCAGCACATTATCGGGACGATATGTAGGAACAACGCGTGTTGTAAAGCTCTTGTCTTCAGCAAGCTTCTGGTGGTATTCAAGAGTATCTGCAGGGTCATCGGTAGTTGCGATAAGCGCAACATTTGATTTCTTAATAAGTTCACGTGCAGAAAATCCGCCTGCTTTGATTTTCGCGTTTGCTTTCTCCCAGATTTTATCAACATTTTTCTCTGTAAGATACTCATTGATACCAAAATATCTCTGAAGTTCAAGGTGTGTCCAATGATAAAGAGGGTTGCCGATAGCATACTGAACTGCCTTTGCATATGCTACAAACTTTTCGTAGTCCGTTGCATCTCCTGTACAATATTTTTCCTCTGTACCCATACTGCGCATAAATCTCCACTTGTAGTGGTCGCCTGCAAGCCAGATTTCAGCGATGTTTGAGTATGCCTTATCCTCATATATTTCCTTGGGTGACAAATGACAGTGATAGTCATAAATCATCTTGTTTTTTGCATAATTGTGGTAAAGTTTCTGCGCTGTTTTTGTTTCAAGCAGGAAATTGTCGTCCATAAATTTTTTCATATCGTCTTACCTCTCCATCTCATTTTATAAATTGCATACAACATATATAAAATTATATCATAAAAGGAATTTCCCGTCAATCAAATGGCGAAAAATGTATACAAAAAATGGACGTAACTCAGTTACATCCATTTTTATAATGATAATTATTTCTTGTGGAAGTTTGTAGAACGTGTTACTGTTGCAGGAGGAGCAAAGTCAAGTTTCTGGTCTGCAATACCGAGAACGTCCTCGGGACGGATCCAGGGCTTGTTCTGAATAGCACTTGTTTCCTCGTGTGTAAGATAACCCTTATATGTTGTAAGACTTCTTCTGTAGAAGCCGTCCTTTACGCAGCACTTTTCAACGCCGTCGTTAAGGATGCTCATAATCATGGGAAGCATTTCTGCAGCGTATGCAACAGATGTTGTATTAGCAACTGCACCGGGGATGTTGGATACGCAGTAGTGAACAACGCCGTTTACAACATAACGGGGATTGTCGTGATGTGTTTCGTGGCTTGATTCGATAGCACCGGGGTCATCGTTTGAAATATCAACGAGAACGCTGCCGGGTTCCATAAGCTTAAGCATTTCCTTATCAATGAGGAAATCCTTTCTTTCCTTAGGCCACTTAACACAGTTGATAACCATATCTGTCTGAGGAAGAACAGATGCGATAGTTTCCTTGTTGCAGAACATTGTGTTGATTGAGCTCTTGTACTCGGAAAGAACAGAGCGAAGAATACCAACGTTGATGTCCATAACTGTACAGTTAGCACCGAGTGCGTGAAGAACTTCAAGAGCACCACGACCAACAACGCCGCAACCTAAGATAAGCACGTTCATTCTGGGAGCGCCTGCAAATCCGCCTACGAACTTACCCTTACCACCGTTAATTGTAAGCATAGATTCAAGACCGAAAAGAGCACCCTGCTTACCTGCCGCTTCACAGTTGGGAGAACCAAAACGGTGAGCATCTTCAGCTGTAAAGGAGATACATTTGCTCTCAAGAAGTGCGTCAACTTCTTCGGGATGACCTGCGGGATGGATACAACCGAGGATTATCTGGTTTTCTCTCATAAGCGGATACTCAACGGGTGTGAATTCCTTAACCTTGGCAACCATATCGCAGTTAGCCCAGATTTCTTCTTTTGTAGCTGCAATTTTTGCGCCTGCTTCAATATACTTTTCATCAGGGAAGCCTGCAGCCTTACCGCAGTCGTGCTCTGCCCATACTTCGTGACCCGAAGCAACAATACTCATTACTTCAGCAGGAGTAGAGATAACACGAAATTCGCCTTCCTTAATGTCCTTCAAAATACCGTATTTCATAATGCGACCTCCTAAAAAGATTTGAATGTATATAAATTTTAATTATTTACTTCTTTAAAACCTTCACCGCGTACTTCCATTACATCAGAAATAATGGTGAAAGCGTCCTTGTCTATTTCCTTTACTTTCTGTAAAAGCTTGGGAAGTTCTTTGTTTCTTATAACACACATAAGCATTGTGTTGTCTTCCTCGGTATAGCAACCCTTGCTGTATATTCCCGTAACACCGCGAACCATACCACTCATAATTTCTTTTGCGATTTCGTTATGCTTTTTGGAAATAATAAATACAGATTTTGCGTGGTCACCATTTACAAGCACCCAGTCTGTAACCTTACTGCTGATATAAAGAGAAAGCACCGAGTAGAACATAATTGTATAATCGCGGAAAACAATACCCGAGGCAATAATTACACCTGAATCAATCAAAAGAATAAATGTTGCAACGGAAATATGCGGAATCAACTTATGTAAAATAAGTGCTGCGAAGTCGCTGCCGCCTGTAGAACCATCTTTATACACAACAAGCCCAACGCCGAGGCCTACCAGAATACCACCGAAAATAGAGCAGATAAGGATATCATTATCATATTCCCCAAAAATTGGTGTAATTGCAAGTGCTGCTGAAAGGAAAAGTATTCCTGCAACGGTTTTCATAACTGCACCGCTACGGAGAGTTTTGTAGCCAAAAATAAAGAGCACGGCGTTTACAACTAAAGTTGTAACGGAAAGCGGAACCTTCGCAACGTAATACAAGACTGTACCGACACCTGCTACTCCGCCCGTTGAAATTTTGATGGGATTTAAGAAGTATGTTATTGCAAATGCAAGTATAAAAGAGCCTACCAGTATGTAAAGATACTCAATAAGAATTTTTTTGATATCCATTTTCTCCTGCGTTTTTTTTGAATTCTCCATAGGAGCTATCCCCTCTCAAGAACATAATAATATTGACATTTTTTGCACTATGCGTTACAATTATATCGTAATTTTTTGACAAATTCACGCCATTTCCTATTTACTTTATGCCAATTCTTGTTATTGAGGTGATATTTATGAAAGCAGAATTTGGTATTAACAGAGAAAGAAACAACAAACTCTTTTATAAGGAATATCAGGACGACAAAGGTATCTTCCATTTTCATTCGCAGATAGAGCTTTATTTTGTTGACGAAGGCGAAATGGAAATCTATGTCAACAATAAAGGTAAGGTTGTCCATGAGGGAGAAATGTCTGTTGCTTTAAGCTATGACGCGCATTCTTATAAGACTCCCTCTCATTCAAAATCAAGCGTTTTTATCATTCCGATTTATATGTGCGAGGAATTTGTAAAGGCGATTGAGCATAAGAGAGTGACCAACCCTTTCATCACGGACAAAATTGTTGTAAGTAAAATCAAATCACTTGTAAAGGAAATAGACTTTACAGCAACCAATGAAATCAAACTGACGGGATACATTTATCTTATTCTTGGTCTTGTAATGGAAAATATAGGGTTTGAGCCTTCGCAAGAGTTACTTAATCCCGATTTATCTTCAAAAATACTCTTCTATATAAACGAAAACTTTACTAAAGATATTTCGCTCTCTTCCCTTGCGTCAGAATTCGGTTACAGCGAAAGCTATCTTTCAAGATACTTCAAATCTTATTTCAATATTTCACTCAATCAATACATAACCATTATTCGTCTGAAAAATGCGCTGATGTTGATGCACGAGAAGAAAAACACCCTGACCTACTGCGCTTTTGAAAGCGGATTCGGGTCAATGAGAACTTTTTACAGGGTTTTCTCCGAGGAGTTTGGTTGTTCCCCAAAGGAATATATGAAGAAAATGTAATTTGCGGAAGGATTGCAAAAGCAATCCTTCCTTTTTTTTACTTCCAATATTTTCTGTCGTTCACAGTATCTACAAATTCGCGGACAGAAAGGTTTTCATCGCCTGTGATAAGTTCAAGAACCTTATCCTGTCCTTCTTTTGTGATAAGAGGCTCTGTTATTCTGTAGAACTTTTCGCTGAGCCAATCAAGACCGATATTTTCATACGCCTCGCCGCTTGGCTCAAACTCTCTTGAAACATAGAGTTTTCCGCTCTTATCCGTAATTTCCGCACGGCAAATTCTCTTTGCAGGGAACTGCGCGTCAAGTTTTTCGTCTGTTTCAAACGAAAGTTTACTCATCATATCAAGAACTCTGGGGTCAGAAAGATTTTCTTTCCATACATGCTGTATACCGAATGTGCCATAAACAATTGCTGTTGCAACTGATTGATGTTTCGTATGCAACGAGCATTGCCATAAGGAATTCTTTTACTGTGATATTATTTTCATATGCAGATGCAAGAATTGCACCAACGAAGGATGTACCCGGATGGGTACGGGTAAGGTTATGACCATCATCTATATCATACGCATTTGAAGAATGTCCCATTGCGGCTGAAGCGCCCATAAAGTTAAACTTTTTCTCGCTGCCGATTACGGGAATATCGCCTTCGCCGTAAAGACGCTCTGCGAGACGAAGACCAGTTTCAAACTGACTGCTGCGGCTACCTGAAATAAGCGCGCCCATAAGGTCAATAAAACAGCCTCGCATACTGGTTTTAACTTCTTCGGGAGGCCTTCCCACTTAATACCGAGAATAAAGTTTTCAAGTTTATAATCTGTAATATATTTCATTTTTTCTCTTTCTTATTTTATTTTGGGAAGGCTTGCAGCTGCAACTGACTGACCAACTCTTCTCGCCTTTTCGTCAGGAATGTGAAGCTGAACCTTTTTAGCAAGTTCAGGGTATTCATTTTTCAATACTTCATTAGCCTTTTCAAGAAGAATTACGCCGCCCTTACCGCTTGTTACTCGTCCCATAATAAGGACGTGTTTTATATCATAAAATACGCTGTAATATGCGATAGCATAACCGAAATATGTACCGATTGTTTCGTAAATGTCGGTTGCGCGCTTGTCATCTTGTTCCATAAGGCCCTGAACAACCTTGAGCTTTTCTGCGGGAGAAAGATTTTCGTCAAGTTCGATGCCTGCTCTGGGTGCAAGTTTAATTACTCCATCCTGTGAAAAATACTTAACACCGCAGCCATAGTCGCCACTCCACTCGTCAACCATTGCACCCTTGTTAAAATCAACAGGGGCAAATGCAAGCTCGTTAAGCCAGCCTGTGATATTACCGTGTTTATCAATATAACCTGCAGCTTCGCTGGTACCCATAGCAACGCCGAGAACATTGTTATCTTCAAGGCTCATAGCACCTGCAAGAGCAGTTACATCGCCGTCATTTGCAACTTCAAGCGGTACGTCACCGATTTCCTTTGCAACGTTGATGTACATATCTTTAACATACTTTTCATGGTCTTCGGGAGAAACCTTGAGAAAGAGAGAAGCTGTCTTGATTTTATTTTCTACATAGATACCTGCAGATGATACACCAATAGCATCAACACGGGGCATATGAGAAGCCGCTGTTTTCATAGCACTTAAAATACCCTCGTAATGATACATCGGGTCGCTGTTGATTTTGGGGAACCATACAACCTCTTCGGAATATACTGTTTCTCCGTCGATAACTGCAGAAACCTTACGGTCACTTCCGCCTGCGTCGAAACCGATTCTGCAACCGTCAAGATGGCGACCTACGGGAGCTGATGTATCATTCTCCTTGGGAGCATCCTTAACATCTTCTACATATGCAACTTCGAAATCTTTTTCGTAAACATTAACCATAGTAACGCGGTCAAAATCTCTTGCGCCGCCTACGCTGTAATCTTCAGCAATACGGTCATAGATATATTTAGAACCTGCGATAGTTACTTTATAACCACCCTTTGCCCAAAGAAGTGTTTTTATAATTCTTTCAACGATTGCATAGTTTTCTTCATCGTGACCTGTGTTTTCCTTATACACGTCAATTTCAAATACCGCAGTAAGTCCGCTGTTTCTTTCAACTGCGATTGAAACAGGCTGAGAATCAGTTTTTGCCACAGCCGCTTTGAAATCGTCAAGCGCCTTTATCATAGGCATAAATTCAGGTTCAAGTTTTGCAATTATCATAATTATTCTCCTTTATATCTTATTTCTCCGCCGAGAATTGTTGTTTTAATGTTAAATTCCTCATCAGCAATTACTATATCGGCACGCTTTCCAACTTCGATAGAGCCGATTTCATCATCCACACCGAGAGCCTTTGCAACATTAAGAGATGCACAGTTAACAGCCTCGTTAATTTCAAGATGTGAATATGTGAAGAAATTATAAACTGCTTTATTAAGAGTAAGCACGCTACCTGCAATCGTACCGTCAGGAAGGAGACATTTTATACCTGTCTTGTTAAGGAACTGACCACCGAGAGTATAATCTCCGTCAGGCATACCGCCGGCACGCATACAGTCGGTAATAAGGCAAAGCTTGTCCTTCTTTACTTTGGCAACAAGCGAATAAAGTCCCTTATCAATATGGAAGGTGTCCGCAATAAATTCGGTTGTTATATCGTCACGCGAAAGTGCTGCACCAACTACGCCGGGATTGCGGTGGGAAAGTGCTGTCATAGCGTTAAACAGATGTGTAACATGCCCGATACCGTTATCAAACCCTTCAAGAGTTTCCTCAAAAGTTGCATCTGTATGTCCGATTGATATGAGAATATCTGTATTCTTTTTCACATCTTCAATACATTCTTTCGCGCCGTCAACTTCAGGGGCTATTGTAAAGAGTTTTATTATGTCAGCGTGTTTTTTAATAAACTGTGCATCAGGCTTTTTTATATGTTCACCGGGTTGTGCGCCCTTCTTTGACATATTGATGAATGGTCCCTCAGCATTTACGCCAAGAATTCTTGAGCCGTAATAGTTTTCACTGTCTTTAAGAGTTCGGATAGAATCAAATGCTTTTTCAAGTTCTTCTATCGAAACAGTCATTGTTGTGGGACACCATGCTGTGACACCGTTTTTTATGATGCCTTCTGCCATAGTCTTGATTCCATCCACAGTTCCGTCAGAGGAATCCGCACCAAGATACCCGTGAATGTGCATATCTATAAGACCTGGAGAAACATATCTTTCACCTGCATCGATTATTTCGTACTTAGCCTTATCAATGTTTTTTTCTTCGGTTATTTCAACAATTTTCTCATTAAAAACAACCGCTAAGTTTTCGGCAACTCGGTCTTTCAGGATGAGTTTACCGTTCACAATACATTTCATAGTTTTCACCTCTCATATTACTCCAAGTAAATTTTAGCACACTATTTTGTCAAGCGCAACTAAAAGTTGCGCCTTTTTCAAGATTTTCGCGTTTGAATATCTGATTTTTCGCATTAGGCAAGTAATAAAAATCCCGTAATACTAGCGTATTTCGGGATTTTTTACAAAGCATAAACGGAAAATAAGGCTTCAAAACCATTACTTCCTTATCTGGCGGTGGCCAATCAAAACCGCTTTTTGTCTTATTCTGCATCTGCTTTCTTTTTGTTAATCATATCATTGACCTTATCAATCGCAACGGGAATATAGTCAATAATTTTATCAACAGGTGTGTTTCCTGAAGATACCGGAACCATCTTAATCTGTTCAGGTGTCACAACAAGAAATCCTACGGGAGAAATAGATACGCCTGCACCACTACCGCCGCCAAAAGACTTGTCCCCCGAATTTGATGCAGGGATGTCACTTCCGCCGGCTGCAAAGCCAAATCCAACTCTTGAAACAGGGATAATCATTGTTCCGCTGGATGTTTCAACAGGTTCGCCAATAACGGTATCCACATCAATCATTCCCTTGATGTTTTCCATCACCGTGCTCATTAAATTGTTGATAGGATGTTCGCCCATAATTTACTCCTCCTTATTTCTTTTCATCAAAATTGTTATCGCAATAATTATAATATAAGCAATACTGCTTTTTATTATACATTTTCCTTCAAAGGAAAAAATCGTATTATTGTAGTTTGGATTGATTACAACATCATGCTTTTGGATTTGGCATATGCTTCCTATCTTGCCTATCAAACCATACACGATACCCCAAAGCGCCCCAGTTGAAATAGCAGTCGTTGGAGCATCACCTGTTCCAAACTCGATTTTTATCATTATTTCATCAAGTTTTACATACCGATTTAAAAGCTTTGTTGCCATTTTATAAAACGCTTTGAACTCTTTAATCTTTTTTCCAAGTTTTTTTGAGCTTTTATCAAGCTTTTGCGCCTTTTCCTCCGGGGTTTTTGTTTTTTGATTTTCTTTCTTTTTCAGTATTTTCTTATAAATCGGGATACCCACGAAAGAAACCTTTAGCCTCGCCTGCTCTTTATATAAAAGTTCAGCCTTAATCGGTAAAAACAATATACAAATCAGAATAACAAGTACTATGATAATACCATATATCAATTATTCATCAATCTCCGTTTCAGCATTTTGTTCCTCAGCGACTTCTTCTATTATGTCTGTTTCAACTTTTTCGGTCTCAGCAAGCGGATCCTCCTTTTCAGGAAGCGGAGGAAGCTCCTCCAGATTCTTAAGACCAAAGCATCTTAAAAACTCTGTTGTTGTTCCGTAGAGAATAGGTCTTCCGGGGGTTTCTGCTCGTCCGAGTTCATCAATCAGCCCTCTTTCAAGAAGCCTTGTTACTGAATATGTAGAATCAACGCCTCTTATAAATTCAATCGTTCCCTTTGTAACGGGCTGATTATATGCAATTATGGAAAGTGTTTCAAGAGCGGCTGAAGACAGTCCTGCCTGTTTCTTTATCTGCGTAACACGCTTTATACATTCAAAATACTCGGGATTTGAACACATCTGAATAGAATTCTCTATTTCAATGATTTTAATTCCGCGATTTTCCTCATCATACTTTTTCTGAAGCGAAAGGCTTGCTTCTTTAACTTCTTCCTCCTTGACTTCAAGTGCTTCAGCAAGTTTTTCTATTTCAACTGCCTCGCCCAAGGAGAATAAAACCGCCTCAAGCGCACACTCAATATTCTTCCCAATTGTCAAGTTCCACATCTTTTTCACCTCTCTCGCAATAGAGACGGTCCCCCTCCTCTATTACAGTAACTACATTCTCTTTAATAAGCTCTAAAAGAGCAAGGAAGGTTGCAACATATTCTCCACGAGCAGTAAGCCCGTCAAAAAGGTTTGCAAAAGCAGTCTTCTCCCCTTTTTTAAGTTTTCCCAGAACGCCTTTCGATGCAGTTCTTACAGAATAGTTTGTCCTTCCCAAAACGCGTTTAAAGCTTTTGGGGTCAATAGGCTTACGGGTTGAAGTTCTGTCTATTACGGAAAAGAAAGCTTCAAAAAGTCTCTCTATCGGAATTTCCTTGTTTTCTGTCTTAACTTTCGGAAGGTCAAGCGGTTCTGCACCTTTAAAGAATACCTCATCTCGGCTGTGGCTGAGAACATCCATCTGGGCGGAAATTTCCTTGTATCTTTTATACTCTTCAAGTCTGTCGGCAAGTTCTGCACGGGGGTCCTCTTCCTCATCTTCAGGAGTGGGAAGCAGCATTTTTGATTTGATATACAAAAGCTGCGACGCCATTACAAGAAAGTCGCCGCCTACTTCCATGTCGAGTTGCTGCATAAGTTCAATATATGCAAAATACTGGTCAGTTATCATGGAAATCGGTATGTCGCATATGCTTACTTTATTCTTACTGATAAGATGCAAAAGAAGGTCAAGCGGGCCTTCAAAAACATCTACTTTGAAAGAAAGTTCGCTCATAACATTTATCCTTAGCTAAATAGATTTATCAGGGCATCAAGCAGCCAGTACCATCCGGAGTATAAAGGCGACGTAAAAATACTGAGAATCCTGCCTAAAACACCTGTGAATGACAAGAGCATCAGTATCGGGAATCCAAAACGTTCATACATCAGGAGCTTATTATAACTTTCATATGATAAAAATGCTCCGAGAATTTTGCTTCCGTCAAGCGGCGGAAAAGGAATAAGGTTAAACACAGCAAATCCTATATTTACTATTGCAAGCTGAACCAAAACCAGAGTAACAAAATCAGTTACAAAGTTTGGGAATTTAGCATTTACAAAACAGATAAAGAGTGCGGTAAGTATTGTCGATGCAAAAGCAAGGAGTATATTTGAAACAGGTCCTGCAAGTGCAACGAGTGCATTATCCCTTTTTCTGTCCTTAAAATACATGGGATTTACCGGCACAGGTTTCGCCCAACCAAACCCGAACAAAATCATACACAGTGCACCTATCGGGTCAAAATGCGACATAGGGTTAAGAGAAAGACGGCCAGCATATTTTGCGGTAGGGTCGCCAAGTTTATATGCAACAAATCCGTGAGCAAGTTCATGAACAGATATTGCCGTAAACACCACAATAATTCGTGCCAAAAGTTCAGTAATAGATGATACGAAGTTACCCAACACTATGCCTCCATTTTACTATAAATTTACATATTTATCATACCACAAAACAGCAGTAATTGTCAACAAAACACCATTACCTTAATATATTTTTTACAAAATTTTCTTAACATAGTCACACAATTTAAAAATGCAGAACATTTTAAAATGTCCTGCATTTTTAAATTAAACTACTTTATCACTGCAACTGCATTTGCTCGCACACTCTTTACTGTGCGGGCAGCCTATGCATTTTTGTCCGTTCTTTTTTGCCTTTATTATATATCTCATCGCAAAAGCCAGAACAATTATGGTAACTGCGAGAATTATAATATCTTTCATTTTTCTCCCCCTTTATTTCAGAGAGTATTCCTTTTTTGTTTCTTTATCGGACAAAGCGGTTTCTTTGTTGGCTTTCAGAATCAGATATGTTATATATGCAACTATTGCCGCAACTATCAAAAGCCCAGGTACAAAACCGTTTCCAAATTTTTTGTCTACGATAAGTGTGCCGATCTGATACACCAAAAATGCTACTGTGTAGCCTGTTGCGAACTGAAGTCCTATGCCGCCCCAAAGCCACTTTCTGCTCTTAATTTCAGAGTTCATAGCACCCATAGCCGCAAAGCAAGGCGGTGTGAAAAGATTAAACATCAGATATGCAAGTGCCGCAACCTTTGTAAGTCCAATTACAGATGCAATTTCCGCGCTTCCGCCTGTCATTTCAAAATCTTCGTTGATAAAGCCTGCAATTGCAGGATAAACAACTGCTATTGTTCCGACAACATTTTCTTTAGCGATGAAGCCTGTAACGGCTGCTGCCGCAAGCTGCCAAGCCTTTATTCCGATAACGGGAATAATTATATACGAGATGGGAGTCGCTACTGTTGCAAGGATAGAACTGTCTGCCTCATTTGCCACAGTAAATGACCATGTGAAGGTCTGCATAATCTGTACTGCCGCATTACAAACAAGAATGATTGTACCTGCTTTTACTATGTATGCCCATCCGCGCGAACACATTGAAGTAAATGCTCTCTTTACACTTGGAATCTTATATTCGGGAAGTTCCATGATAAAGAACGATTTTTTGTTTTTGTTTCCTGTTATTGCGTTTATGAGAAGAGCGCCGAGGAAAATTATAAGTATGCCTGCAAAGTACATCAGCGTACCTACCCATGTTGCGTCTTTGAAAAATGCACCTGCAAAAAGAGCAATAACGGGGAGCTTTGCACCACACGGCATAAACGGAGTAAGCATTGCAGTAGCACGGCGTTCATTTTCGTTGCGGATAGTACGGCACGCCATTACGCCGGGGATTGCACAACCTGTACCAATTACAAAAGGAATAACTGATTTTCCTGAAAGGCCGACTTTTTTGAAGATGGGGTCAAGCACAACACTTACACGCGCCATATAACCGCAGTCTTCCAAAAGTGCAATAAGGAAATACATAACCATTACAAGCGGAAGGAAACCTACAACGGCACCTACACCGCCAATAATTCCGTCAAGAAGTAACGCCTTTGAAATGTCACTGCTTCCTTCCATCCAGCCTTCCGCAACGGAATAGAAAGCGTCTATCCAGCCTACAAGTGTATCCGCGAGGAAAGGACCGAGGGTTGACTGTGAAATGTCAAACACGAGGAACATTATGACAGCAAAAATCGGAATTCCAAGCCATTTGTTTGTTATAACTGCGTCAATTTTATCCTGGAAATTTCTCTCGTTTGTATGTACTATACGTTTTTCAACGTCTTTTACAATCTTATTTACAAATTCAAATCGCTTTCTGTCTGCAGCTTTAACCGTAGCCTTGCTTACAAGTTCCATATCACCCTGTACAAACGGAGCACTCTGTGATTTTCCCTTGATTGAAACTGCCTTTTCAATCAATTCAGAAAGACCGTTTTCGCCGTTTGCTGTCGAAACAGTTTCTACAACAGGACATCCCAGTTTTTCAGAAAGAAGCGCAGTGTCGATTGTTGTTTTCTTTTTCTCGTTAATATCACTCTTATTGAGAGCTACAACCACAGGAATTCCAAGTTCAAGTATCTGAGTTGTGAAAAATAAGCTGCGGCTGAGGTTTGTTGCATCAACAATGTTAATGATAACATCGGGGTTTTCTTCTTTAATGTAACTGCTTGTGATACTTTCCTCCGATGTAAATGGCGACATTGAATATGCACCCGGAAGGTCAACTGCAATAAGTTCTTCCTTGTTATAAAAGCTCTTTTTTATCGGAGCTTCTTTTTTATCTACTGTTACCCCTGCCCAGTTTCCTACGCGTTCATTTCTTCCCGTAAGCGCATTATACATCGTAGTTTTACCGCTGTTAGGGTTGCCTGTGAAAGCAATTCTCATAATAAATCCTCCTTCTTGTTTTATACAGTTAGTTAAGGCTAACTGTATGTCAAAAATAAAAGCCTTACGGCTGTTATTTTATATTAAAATAGCTTCTGCCAACTGATTATCGATATTGTATCGCCCGTCCTTTATCGAAACGACACAGCTGCTATTAAGATGCGATATAACCGTTATAGGTTCACCACTGTAGCAACCGAGCGAGAATAAAAAGGCGTCAAGCTCTTCATCATCTGTCAGAATTTCTTTTATGATATACTCTTTTCCTTCTTCAGCATTTGTAAGATTCATAACTACACCTTCTCTCAAATCAGTTAGTTAGTCTCAACTAACCATAATTGTTTTAACAATTATTTTTTTGTTTGTCAATAGTTTTTTCTAAAATTCTTCCATAATTTACATAAAAGATTTCAGCGCCTTTTGCAGAATATTTTAGTATGAGCCTACTTGTCTGCGGTAGGCTACTCTAAATTATATGCAGACAGAAAGGTTTGAAAACTATATGAAGAACAAAAAAATAATTGCATCGCTGACGGCTATGGCACTTTTACCCTCTACCGCTCTTGCCGATGTAAATTATAGCGTACAGAAAGGAGACTCTTACTGGAATATAGCGCAAAAGTTTAATACGACGCTTAGTTCCGTTCTCGAAGTAAACGGAGCCGATTATTCCTCTTCGTTAATGGTGGGACAGATAATAAAAGTACCTTCAAACACATATACAATCCAGAAGGGTGATACATACTATCTTATTGCAAAAAAATGCGGTATATCACTTTCATCTCTCCTTGATGCAAACAACGCTAACAGTAATACTATGCTTTACGTAGGACAAAAAATCACTATTCCATCATCAAACAGCGGATATACGTCCTACACGGTACAAAAAGGCGATACTTACTGGACTATTTCGCAAAAGTACGGAATCAGCCTTAATTCGATACTTTCTGCCAACAATGCAACAAGTAACTCAACTCTCTTTGTGGGCGACATTGTTCAAATTCCTGTTTCCTCAAACGGCGGAAGTTCGGATGGAAGTTCATCAACAACTCCATCTGTCACATATAAAACACATACCGTCACAAGCGGAGATACGCTTTGGAATATTGCTATCAAATACGGAATCCCCTATCAGGAACTTTTAGATACTAATTCACTCACCGAATCAAGCTATATATACAACGGGATGAAACTTACAATTCCTGTTCATCACATTCCTGTAAAGGATGCACCAAGCGGTTACGGAGAACTGCTTGAATGGTTCAGCGAGGCACAGTACGTTGTTCCTATAAATGCAGATTTCACCGTAGTTGACCTTGAAACAGGAAAAAGTTTTAATGCGAGAAGGACTGTCGGTAGCGGCCATGCAGACTGTGAGCCGCTTACTGCAAGTGACACCGCAAAAATGAAAGAAATATGGGGCGGAACATTTAATTGGAGCAAGCGCAGTGTTCTTATTAAAATCAACGGAAGAACGATTGCGGCAAGTGCCGCAGGGATGCTTCATGCAGGAAACGACGGCGCTGCTGGCGGAGAGTGGACAAGCTGGCGAAGTGACAATTACGGCGCAGGGACGAATTACGACTACATAAAAGGAAACGATGCACACGGACATTTTGATTTGCATTTCTATAAATCAATCGGACACAGCAGCGGTGTCGAAAATTCCACTCACCAGAAAAATGTATTAAAAAGCGCAGGAAAATAAAAATCAGTCCCTGAATTTACGTATTCAGGGACTGATTTTTATTCCATAATCTTTGTTAAAACATCCGCAACAATGTTGTTATCGTAAAACCTTACAGCGATTGATGAACTTTTAATGCTTTCTAATATTTGAGAAACCGTAGCATTTGCAGAGAGATTTTTCATTACCCCTATTGCTATGTAGCATATTAAAAGTCCGCTAACAAGACCGATTGCCATACCCAAGACCTTATTAGCCTGCTTTATAACAGGGAACTTCGAAGCGATATTGAGCACTTCAGAAAGTATTGTTACAAGAATTTTCGCCAGAATTATGATAATTATAAAACTTATCGTATTTATAATTATAGTACTTGCAGTTTCTACTGCGACATCAGTTTTTAAAAGCTGTTCTCCTTTTTCCTGAAGGAAGTTATATACATTTTCCCTCACAAAAGCACCCAAAGAAGATTCGCTGATGAATTTTGATATCGGATTATAGAGAATTATACTGAAAATGAGAGAAATTACCGTAGAAACTAATCCTAAGAGCTTTTTAACAAAGCCTCTCTTCCAGCCATCGTATGCAAATAAAACTAAAATAAAAATTAAAATAATATCCGTCATAATTCATCCCTTACTCTATAACATTTCCGCCTGTGTTTCCAAGAACAAATAAATATTTACTGTCTTTATAAAGTACCATTTTCTTTATATTGTATTCTGATTGTGTTTTTTTCTTTTCGTGCAATTTTCCGTTTGTAACATAGACTTTTTTGCCAAATGCAAAAGCGATTGAATCTTCATTCTGACTGATGGCATCGATAGTACCGCTGTAATTATTTTCTGCAGTAACTTCACCGAGACTGTTCACAATCTTTATATCCGTGGATTTCCCCTTAGCTATATTTGTTGATGAAAAAGCAAGTACAAGTCTGTCATTTTTTGAAATGTCTGCTTTTATAAGAGACTTGTCTCCGAACTTATATGACCACCTTTTTGTTCCGTCGGAATTAAAGTATGCAAGAGAACTATTCCCTAAAAGCGTATAGGTATCGTCTCTGTTAAATGTTAAAGAATAGAAAATTTCTGAATCAAAAGTTATTTTTTTAATAACCTCTGCAGTTGTCATATCAATCAGGTAAACCTCACCCACAAGCTTATCCTTGCCTGCAGAAGCCAGTGATAAAGCCATGGTGTTGTTGGTGAAGTTTATGTCGCCGTCCAGAAATTCACTTTTGCTGATATCCCATTTGAAAATAGCTTCGCCCTTGTTGTTATATACCATACATTCACAGTTATAGCCTTCTTTTTCAGTTACTGCGAAAAGGTATCCGTTCTTATTCACCTTTGCACTGATTATTTTATTATTTGTTTTTACAGTATATGCCTGAGATTCCTTTTTAAAAACAAGAACTTCTTTTGAGTCCGCGTCATAACATGCCGCCCATTCCCCTTTTACATGTAAAGTCGGGTCTGAAATTGCTATAGGGAAGCTTTCAGTCTCTCCTTTTTTGTTAACTACTGTAAAATTGGTTGTGGTAAGGAAAGCAACCTTATCCTCAAGTCTGGCAATATCGCCACCGTAAAAAGCGCCTCCGTCTTGTGAGTTTGAAAGAAGTTCGTTGCCTCCGTTTTTACCAAATTCAAAAATATCCCTGTCTCTGTTCTGATAAAAAACAATTATAAACATTGCAACAACAACAATTACCGCCAGAATGTTTTTTAGTATATTAAGCATCTTTTGTTTATTCATAGTTAACCTCCACAAGCGAAAGTCCCTGCGGCGGGGCAGTAATTCCCATCTCACGCCTGTCCTTCTTTTCAATAAGGTCTTTTATATCGTTTTCGGAAAGTTTTCCGTTTCCTACATAAACGAGCGTCCCGACAATAATACGCACCATATTATACAGAAAACCATCTGCAGCGGCACGCACAGTTATTATGTCTCCGTCTTTTCTCACAGTCAATTCAGTAATATTTCTGACAGTTGATTTAACAACGCTTCCTGCCGCACAAAAGGATGCAAAATCATGCTTTCCTTTTATAATTTCGGCAGCTTTTTGCATTTTTTCGACATCAAGTTCAATCGGATAATGCCACGCAAAATTACGAAGAAGCGGGTTCTGAAAAGCACGGTTAACGATTTTATACTCATACGCCTTGGTTACTGTATGAAATCTTGCATTAAAATCGTCGGAAACTTCTTCGCACTTATATACCCTGATATCATCGGGGAGTTTTGTATTGAGAACAAATGGTATTTTGTCGGCGGGAATTGTAGTTTCGCCACAAAAACTGCACACATATATTCTGGCATGAACGCCTGCGTCGGTTCTGGAACAGCCTGTAACAACAGTTTCCACTCCAAACATTTCGGAAAGGACATCTTCCAGAACTTCCTGAACGGTAATGCCGTTTTTCTGGCGTTGCCAACCATGATAGTTCGTGCCGTCGTATGCCATTGTCATTTTATAATTCATTTAGAGCACAACCTTTATAACCACAAGTATAATCGTGAGTATAATCCCAGATATGAGCGCATATAAATCATATTTACCAAATGAGAATCTACGGTAACTGCTGCGATTTGCATCTGCATTATAACAGCGACATTCCATTGCTACTGCAAGGTCGTCTGCTCTTCTGAAAGCGCTGACAAAGAGCGGAATCAAAATTGGTATCATTGATTTAATACGCTTTATAGGGTTTTTGTTTTCAAAATCTGCACCGCGTGATGTCTGAGCCTTAATTATCTTATCCGTTTCATCAAGAAGCGTAGGAATAAAGCGAAGAGCAATACCAATCATCATGACAAATACAGATATGGGGACACCTATTTTTTTAAGCGGTGACAAAAGCACCTCCAGACCGCCGGTTAAGACAGTAGGTGTAGTTGTAAGCGTAAGAATTGAAGTTCCGACAATCAGAAGAATTATTCTTACAGCCATTTTTGTTGCCATATAAACACCCTCGAGAGTAATTGTGAATATTCCTTTCGAGAAAATGACATTTTCGCCCTGAGTCATAAAAAGATTGAGCGCCGCCGTAATAACTACAAGCAGAATTATCGGTTTAAGACCTCGAAGCATAAATTTAACGGGTATTTTAGACACCGCAATAACAAGAGTTGTAAACGCTATGATTGTGATATATGACCAAAGCCCATTTACAGCAAAGAGGGCAATCATATAAAAAAGCGTCCATAAAATCTTTGTTCTGGGGTCCATTTTATGAATTGGAGATTGGGCATCATAATACTGCCCGATGGTAATGTCTCTTATCATTTCTCCACCTCCAACGCTTTTGAGATTGCAACAACCGCATCTTCAACGGTGAAGATATTTTCAGCAAGATTCATTCCGCCTTCATTAAGAAGTTTTATAACCTTAGTTATTTCGGGAATTTCAAGAGAGCAGTTTTCAAGTGTTTCTACATCATCAAAAACTTCATTTACGGTAGCATCCTTGATTTTTTCGCCGTTATTTAAGAGAATGATTCTGTCAACATTTTCTGCCAAATCCTCCATACTGTGAGAAATCAGCACAACAGTTGTTCCTTCCTCTTCCCTTATTCTTCTGAGTTCCGCTAAAAGACGTGCTCTGCCTGATGGGTCAAGTCCCGCAGCAGGCTCGTCCAGAATCAGTATTTCAGGAGTTGTAGCAAGCACACCTGCAATTGCTACGCGCCTCTTCTGACCGCCGGAAAGTTCAAAAGGAGATTTCTCGAAAAGTTCCTCTTTAAGATGCGCAAGGTGCGCACTTCTTCTTACACATTCATCAATTTCCTTTTCAGAAAGTCCCTTGTTTTTCGGTCCGAAGGCAATATCGCGATACACAGTTTCTTCAAAAAGCTGATGTTCGGGATACTGAAATACAATTCCGACTTTGCTTCTGAGCGCCCGTGCGGCGCTTTTGTAATCGGATAAACCTTCTCCATCCACGAAAATCTCGCCCGCAGAAGGGTTTATGAGGCCTGCAAGGATTTGTGCTACGGTTGTCTTGCCGCTACCGGTGTGACCTGCAATGCCGATAAATTCACCTTTATTTATTTTCAGATTTATATTCTTCAGCGCAACGGTATTTTCACTGCTGTTTGCACTGTACGAATATGAAATATTCCTCAGTTCAATCATAACTATTTCCTTTGTTTGAGCAACGTATGCTTGAGTATTTCACGGGCACATTCCTCAGGTGTAAGGACGCTGCTATCAATTTTTATTCCTTTTTCACAAAGCCTGTGTGCAAGAGCCGTAGGATGCGGCACATTAAGTCCTAATTCCAAAAGTTCTTTCTCATTTTCAAAAACTTTTTCCGGAGTATCGTCAAACATAACTTTTCCGCGGTCAAGCACAATCACACGGTCAGCCTTTGCAGCCTCATCCATATAATGAGTTATCATTATGATAGTGATGTTTTTCTCTTTGTTGAGAGAAAGGATTGTATCCATAACTTCTCTCCTGCCCTTGGGGTCAAGCATCGCCGTAGGCTCGTCAAGTATAATACACTGCGGCTGCATAGCAAGTATTCCTGCAATCGCAACACGCTGTTTTTGTCCACCGGAGAGCAGATGCGGTGCACGCTTGCGATACTTGTACATATTAACCGCTTCAAGAGCGGATTCCACCCTTTTGTGCATTTCTTCCCACTCTATGCCTAAATTTTCAAGGCCGAAGGCAACATCTTCTTCGACTATTGTTGCAACAATCTGGTTGTCGGGATTCTGGAAAACCATACCTGCAGATTTTCGTAGTTCGTAGAGTTTTTCTTCGTCCTTTGAGTCAATGCCGCAAACACGGATACTGCCACCACTTGGGAGAAGTATTGCGTTTATATGCTTTGCAAATGTACTTTTTCCGCTGCCGTTATGTCCGATAATTGCAGTAAAACTGCCTTTTTCAATATTAAGATTAAGAGAATCTAAAACCACCTTTTCCTTTTCGTTACTTTTGTAGGAAAAAGTCAGTTCCTTCGCCTCAATAATATTCATACAATCAATCCAATACTATTTTTCCCATCTTCCCGTCGCTCCGCACGGAAGCACCATGGAAGACGCTGTAATATTAAGTCCAATTTCACTTGATTCTATCTTCCCTTCAGGAAGACATATTTTCATAAGGTTTGTAAGCACGGTAGGAGCGAGTCCCGTCGTGTAAGAATTTATGATGAAAAACAACGGTTCATCACTTAAAAGAAGTGCGCACCTGCGTACAAACTGGCAGATTGAATCCTCAATTTTCCACACTTCGCCGCCCGGACCTCTGCCATAAGACGGAGGGTCCATCAGGATAGCGTCATACTTGTTTCCGCGTCTTATCTCGCGTTCAACGAATTTCATACAATCGTCAACAAGGTATCTTATGGGTGCATCAGCAAGACCGCTTGAACGGGCGTTTTCCTTTGCCCACTGAACCATACCCTTTGATGCGTCAACATGTGTCACACTTGCGCCTGCTTTGGCACAGGCAACAGTAGCACCACCAGTATAGGCAAAGAGATTAAGAACCTTTGCACCTTTACGTGTTTTAATCTTCTCTGCCATATAGTCCCAGTTAACCGCCTGTTCGGGAAATAGTCCAGTATGCTTGAAGCCCATAGGTTTGATGTTAAACGTCAAATCTCTGTAATTTACTGTCCACTGTTCGGGCAAATCTTTTCTAAACTCCCATTTTCCGCCACCGCTTGATGAACGGTGATAATGGGCGTTTACCTCCCTCCAGCGCGAAGAGTCTGCCTTTTCATCCCAAATAACCTGCGGATCGGGTCTGCAAAGGATTATATTTCCCCAACGCTCGAGTTTTTCGCCGTTTGCCGTATCTATACATTCGTAGTCTTTCCACTTATCTGCTACCCACATAATTAACCCTCAAAATCTTCAAAATCATATTTGTCTGAAAACACAAAACCAACAAGTCCCGGTCCACCGTGGCAACCTATTACAGAGCCAACTCTGTATTCGTTGAATTCAATACCATCAAACGCTTCTGAAAGTTCTGCCTTAAGTTCTTCTGCAATATCGGGGCAAGATGTATTCGCAACGAAAACTCTTCTTCCCGAAAGGTCGTATCCGTCGGTTTTCGCCTTGTTAACAAGCTTTTTCATAAGGCGTTTGCTGCCTCTGAGAGAGCCGTCCTGAACCACAAGTCCGTCCCTTATGTCAAGGATGGGCTTTATTTCAAGCATATTTGCAAGAACAAGCGTTGCAGAGTTGATTCTTCCGCCTTTTTTCAGATGCAAAAGTTCATCTACAAGGAAATATGTCTTGATGCTTCCCGTTGATTCTTTAAGGTAGGAAACAATCTCGTCCTTTCCCTTCCCCTCACTAATCATATTAGCCGCATGGATAACGGGCGCACCGTACATGCAGGAATAACCCATAGTATCAATAACAATAATTTCTCCGCCGCGCTCATCCATAACTTCCTGTGCAGACATAACGGCGTTCTGGTACATGCCGCTGCCCTTTGAGGAAATAGTAACGACGATGAGGATATCATAGCCATTATCGTATTCTTCGTTATATGCATCGATAAACTGAATGGGTGTTACCTGAGCAGTTTTCGGGATAGGAGCATCTTTGTCTGAAAGCTTTTCATAAAATTCAGCTTTGCTCATATCAAGCCCTTCCCTGTAATATGTTTCACCGTCAAATGTAAATGAAATAGGAAGAACGCGTATTCCGAGTTTTTGTGCGGTTTCAACTGAAATATCGCTGCCGCTGTCAGTAATGATTTTAATCTTGCTCATCTTCTACATTCCCTTCGAAATTTTTTGTTTCTGATTCGTCCTTTTTAATATGAGTATTATCTATTGTTGTGCTTCTTGTAGCCATCTCCTGCTGTGCACGAAGAAGCGAAGCATATATGCCGTCTTTTTCTACAAGTTCCTTATGCGTTCCCGTTTCAACAATTTTTCCTTCCTCAAGGACAAAGAGTCTGTCGGCATTTTTGAGTGTCGAGAGTCTGTGTGCAATCGCAAAAACAGTTTTGCCTTCCGTAACATTTTTGAGTGCGCTTTGTATCTTTTGTTCGGTCTGGGTGTCTACCGATGCCGTCGCCTCGTCGAGTACCAGAAGTTTTGGATTTGAAATAATTGCACGGGCAATCGAAATCCTTTGTCTCTCACCACCTGAAAGACGGTGTCCCTTCTCGCCTACATATGTATCATATGCATCCGGCAGCGACATTATAAAATCATGTGCATTTGCCTTTTTTGCAGCGAGCACGCAATCTTCCAATGTTGCAGAAGGATTTGAATAGCAGATGTTTTCCAGAATAGTTCCGCTGAAGAGGTAACTTTCCTGAAGCACTACACCGAGCATATCCTTATAATCGTCCTTTTGATAATCATTTACGTCGATGCCGTCGAGCAATATCTTTCCGCTGTCTGCATTGTAAAGACGCATTATGAGGTTTATAAGTGTGCTCTTACCTGCTCCACTGTGTCCTACAAGTCCTATCATTTCGCCTTTTCTGACACTTTCATTTATATTTTTAAGCACCTTTCGGTAACTCTTGTAGCCAAAAGATACCTTCTGAAATTCAATTTTATCTTTAATGTCGTCTATGCGAGAATCACTTGCGCCAACCTTTTCATCGGTTTCGTCAAGCACTTCAAATACGCGCTGTGAGCTTACCATTGCCATTGTAAAGTGTCTGGGAAGCATTGTAAACCATTCGAGTTTACTGTAAAGAAAGCTTCCGTAGGAAGAAAACTGTACAAGTTCACCTACGCTCATATTATTTCCGAGAACCATACTTCCGCCGTAAAGAAGCACGAAATATCCGCCAAGACCCATAAGGAATTTGATAAGCGGAAAAACTGTATAAACATATTTCTCGTTTTTACATGTAATATCCCTTACAACGCCTGCAGTTTCTTTGAAGCGGTCTATCTCGTCATTTTCTCTGCCAAAGACCTTAACTACCTTTATTCCGTTAAGGACTTCAGTAAGGCGGTTTGTAAGTTTATCCATCTTGCGCCACTGCTTCATATAGCGCCTTCTTATGCTACGACGTATTATATTTACCAAAAATGCTGCAAACGGCATCGGAATAAATATCAAAAGTGCCATTTTCGCATTAAGCATAAAAGTTATGATTGCAACTGCGATAAAAAGACACACTTCGTTAACTGCCATAATGGCGATGTCCTGAATAAATGTCTGAATACGTTGTGTATCGTTGTTAATTCGTTGCATCAGGTCACCCGTTTTCTTTTCCTCAATGTAAGAAAGCGGCATTTCCTGAAGTTTTTTATAAATGTGATTGCGAAGCTCCATTACAAGAGTGTTACTTGCTTTTGAGGAAATGATATCGCGCAGTGCAGCAACAATCCAGGTAACAGCACCGCAGAAAAGCATCAATAAAACTATCAGAATAAGTGTTTTTGCCGATGCGTTTTTGTTATTGAGAACATCATTTATAAGCCTTTTTGAAAGTTCGGGAGTAGCAACTGTTGCGGCACTTGTTATCCAGAAAAGAAGCAGCAAAATTGCATAAAGCGGTCTGCAGCTTTTTGAAAGAGACCACAATCTTTTAATTATTCCAAACTTATCTGTGCAGAACCTGCAAACTGTTGTGTTTCTTATAAACGGTTTTCCGCATTTGGGGCAAACCCGTTCCTTCGGGAAAGTTTTTTCGTTTATCAGAGGGACATTTCCCAATGCAAGCTCATTTATTATTTCAGCAATCGCGCTGAACTGTTCTATATAGCGCATGGTGAAACGGACAATTTGTTTTCTGCCATCCTTAAAATAAGCCTCTAATATTCCACCGCCTGTATATTCTCCGCAGCAAACCTTTTCAATGTTTGATATGTTTTCAATCAGTGTTACTTTTTCATCTGTTACAACGCAGATTTTATCCCTGCTTACCGCAAAGGCACCACTCACATATTTGCCGCTTGAAGACAAGTCAAAATCTGACGCAATCAGGATTTCTGCACCATCAAGCGCACGGTCAAAAAGCTTACTGTATTTAATTATTGACGCCGCCTGATTCATGCAAAAGCCTCCTTTTATATCCAGATTTCAAGAACCTTTTGTGTTTTATCGTCCGCTTTTGTTATGTCGGGGATGTAATATCTGTTTCCGTAAACATCTACCAGCATAACGCGATTATTACCAAGACCTCTTACATTTGTTCCGAGGTCTGTCATAGTAAATTCCCTCTCACCTGCAGTGGTCGTAGTTTTCCATGTAGCACTTCCAAATTCTTCTTTTACATCACTTACCGAAATGATGTCGGGAATAAAATATCTCTTTTCGAGTTCCTCGCGCACAAGATTTGCCTGATTTTCAGGAAGCTCATTTACTGCGCGAAGTATTCCGATTTCGCTTTCTTTATCGTGTATTGAATAGTTTTCCTGACGGATTACAATATATTCCTCCTCGTGCTTAAAGGGGAACATTCTTATAATAGATACTCTTCCGAGGTCCTCCCCTCTATAGCGAAGAAACAAAAGAGAAGTGTCCGAAGTATAAAATTCAAGGTCACTTGCATCTAAGTAGCTCAGTTTTTCTTCCATTTTCATCATCCTTTCAAGAAAGGTTAAGCGCGTCCAGTTGAAGATGTGCCATTCTTGCATAAACGCCGTCTTTTTTGTTGAAGAGTTCTTCGTGCGTGCCATCCTCAACGATTTCGCCTTTTTCAACTACTATCAGCCTGTTGGCATTTTTAAGAGTTGAAAATCTGTGCGCTATTGCAATGGTCGTCCTGTCTTTCATCAAGAAATCCATCGCCATTTGTATCTGCTGTTCAGTCTTCGTATCAAGCGATGATGTAGCCTCATCAAAAATAAGTATAGGCGGATTCATAAGAATTGCACGGGCAATGCTTATACGCTGCCTCTCACCACCTGATAAATCCGCACCACCTTTGCCAATCAGGGTATCGTACCCGTCAGGAAGCGAGGTTATAAAATCGTGTGCGTATGCTTTTTTTGCCGCCTCTACAATTTCTTCGGTAGAAGCATCAGGCTTTCCGTACGCGATATTTTCCGCAATTGTTCCTTCAAAAAGGAATGTCTCCTGAAGTACCATACCAATACTGCCGCGAAGGCAATTGAAACTGATATCTTTTACATTTATTCCGTCTATCAAAACCTCTCCGTCATTGACATCGTAAAGACGGGTAATAAGGTTTGTGATTGTGCTTTTTCCTGCGCCACTGTGTCCGACAAGGCCAATCATTTCGCCTTTTTCAACTGTGAAGGAAACGTTTTTTAGCACTGTTCGGTTTGGTTCGTACGAGAAGGTTACATTTTTGAGTTCGATATTTCCTTCCACGTTGATATTAGCCGCATTTTCTTTTTCGGGCACATCGGTTTTTCTGTCGATAACCTCAAAAATACGCTGGGCGCTGTTCATACAGTTAGTCCACCAGTCAAATGTCTTAACCATAAAATTAACCGGTGCGTACAAAAGTGAAAGGTAACCGACAAATGTCATAAGTTCACCGAATGTAAGTTTTCCGCGGATAACCTGTCCGCCGCCAATTCCCCATACGATAAGCCCGCCGAGCGACATAATGAAGCTGAGCATCGGGAAAACTTTTGCCGCGGCAACGCCTTCACGGACTTTGTTTTCCGCAAGGAGTCTGCTTGATTCATTGAATCTTTCTATTTCAGTTTCCTCTTTGCCGAAAGCCTTTACCACCCGAACACCCAAAAGCGTATCGTTTATAACAGAGTTCATTGTTGAAGAACGGCGCCATGTGTGCCACTTGATTTTTTTAAACTTCCTTGTGGATTTTTTAATAATAAGCGCGATAATGGGTACCGGCACCAGAACCGCAACGGAAAGAATCGGATTTACGATAAAAAGGAAAAGTCCGATTGCACATATTGTAGCCGCATTTATTATGAAGTTCGGCAGTCCGTCATTCAGGAAGTACTGAATATCAAGTGCATCGCTGTTTATGCGGTTGAGCAGATTTCCCGTGCGTTTTGATGAGAAAAAGCTCATCCCGAGATTTTGCATAGCAGAAAAAACTTCCGTTTTGATGTCGTAGATAATGTTACCCGACATTTCTGCACCAATTCTGCCGAGAAGTATTCCGAGGACAACTGTCACAGCCGATATAAGCACAAGAATCGAAACAAGAGGTAAAATTGCCCCTGCATATTTTCCGTCGGGATTTAACACCTCATCATATAAAATATTACCCGATAAATACGGAGGCAACAAATTCACAAGTGCCGAGAGTATGATGATTGCCATCATAGCAATAAGATGTTTTTTATACCTCGGCACATAGGAAAGCACTCTTAGGAAAAGTTTCTTTCTGCCGCTGTTTATATATTCAAAATCTGCGTTTTGCCTGATAGCGCTTTCATCCGCATTCGGCACTTCACCTGCGAGAAGTTTTTGAAGGATATTCACAAACCACTCCACACGCGCCGAAACTGCGAGTGTGAAATCAGCAATTGCAGAGAGTTTTTCGCCCTCCCTTATAATGAGCGAGCCGGAAGAAACATATGTATCTGTGTAGACATCCGAAATGTCTTTATAATTTTTGAGAATGAAACTTCCATCTTCGCCAAGTATGCAAAGAGCGTCCGTCAAAGCACAAAGAGTTGTTTTACCGTAACTTGCGGGGCGGTCAAGATCAGTTACAAGAGTAGCTATGATGCTACTTGTATCGATACCGATTTTTTCAAGTTTTTCGAACATCTCTTTTTCACAATAATCAGTTTCGTTTTTCATATCTTTGCCGCCTCCTTTTCAAGAAAACATACATACCTTATTTTATTATATACTTTTCAGTAATAAAATGCAATATTTTTATGCTTTTGAAATCAAGTTTTTTGCTATATTTTGTTTTCGTGCTTTAATTGACATTTTCTATATTTTGCAGTATAATATGATTGCAATATTCTATATATTGTATTTAACCTTCTTGCAATTAGAGAAAGCAGGGTAATTATGTGTACGCTTATTGAGATTTTTGACGCAAAGCAATATGAAAATATAATAACGCCCGTCAGTCTTGACATTAAGAAGCTTGTTTATGTAGGGACAAAAGAGGTTATGACGGGTGAAAAAATCAATAACATCCGCCTGTTTTTTGACAGAATAAAGTACAGTGTTCCTTTGGAATTTTATTATGTTGAGCGCGATAACGAGGCATCCATAAAAAACAGACTGGTTCAAATTATAAAAAGCAATCCTGACGCTGTTTTCGATGCAACCGGTGGCGAGGATGTTATTTTGACCAATGTCGGCGTAATTTCAGAGCGTTATTCAATTCCCGTAATCCGTATAGATGTAAGGACCAAAAAATGTACTTTTGTTCATGGAAGGCCGAAAAATTTATCCTTTAAAAAAGCCTCGCTTGGCGTATTTGACCTTATATCGCTTCAGGGCGGACACGTGCTGTCATACGATGACATAAATTCTTTTACATATGAAGATATTGCCACACTCAAAAGTGTTTTCGAAGTAAACAGTCATAATCCCGAGGCATTTAGCGCCATGTGTAATGCAGTATCGGAGTTTTTGTCGGAGGATTATAAGACTCTCGGTATAATTAAAAGCGATTTGGAGAAAAACATCACTCGTGCAAGGCGTGATATCTATCCTGTTTTAAGGCTTCTGGAGGAAAAAAACCTCATCGGAAAAATTGATGAGAATGAAAGAACTCTCACTTATAAAATCAAATCGCACATTGTTTCAATGTGTCTTAAAAAATCGGGCAATGCGCTTGAGTATTATTCGGCTATTGCAATGGCGGAAACCAAAAGTCTGTCCGACATAAAAGTCGGGGTGCAGATTGAGTGGGATGTCAGAAAAAAATACTTTGAAACACAAAATGAAATCGATGTAATGGCAATCTCATCTTCCCTTCCCGTGTTTGTGTCATGCAAAAACGGAGAAGTAAAAAAAGAAGCGCTGTACGAACTTGATTCCGTCGCGAGGGCGCTTGGCGGTACATATGCAAAAAAGGTGCTTATATGTACTTATCTTTCCAAAAATATTTCTGCGCGCGAAAGAATCCTTGAACGAGCGCGCGATATGGGAATCGAAATTATATTTAATGCACATACGAAACCTTTTGAGAGGTTTGTATATTATCTTGAAAAGGCAACTTCCTGAAATTCCCGTTGGAATTCAGAAAACTGCTGTGTTATAATTATTTCATCACACAAAAAAGGAAAATTACCAATGAACTACACAACGAAAAAGCTGATATCAATAACAACACTTCTTGCGATAGTCTTTTCTACAGTTGCAAGTGCGTCAACACCCGAAGAAACGCGGGTTCTTTCTGCTCCTATCTGGATGGCTGGCGATGCACTTCTTGATAACGAAAATCTACCTGTCGCCAATAACAATCAAATGAAATCAGAAGACGAAATGTATTTCACAGAAAGTGTTTCGGCAAAGAAAATCAAATTCACTAACCTTGTTGACGGATATTCTGTGGTCATTCCTGCTTCACTGGAAATTGATATGTCAATTTCAGATGTGTGTGCCATTTTTTCTGACGAATATATAACGCTTAAAATATTCAAAGAAAGCTTTGATACTTCAAATGAGAGACTTTCGTACCTTAATTATTCCAATAGATTTCTCGATAATACCGATGACCACAAACTCACAAAAAAAGAGAGCTTCACAGAGGGAGATACCGAATACTACATAACCGAATGGTCCCGTAAGCGCCTTACCAAAGTAAAGGATGACAAAAATTACTATGCTTGTGTTGATGTTTGTATCGGTGCGCGAGTTTACACATTTTTCTTTAATTCAAATATTCCCTTTAACCTGTATGGCGGGTATACAGATATCGTAAATTCACTTTTAACATTTGACCCGTCTGTTCCCCGTGCAAACGCTTACAACAAGGGGTATAAAGGAACTGATATTTCAAGACTTAACGCAGCTGCAAAAGAAACTTACAACGAACTTTTCGGAGAAGACTCATCCTTTAAAATGGGCATGTTCTCCCCTGATAAATTCGGTGGTTTTGCCAAAATGGAAGCGTTTGAAGAAAGACTCGGCTACAAGTTCTGCGCCTTTCTTGTTTATACAGAAATTGCTGATATAACTGCAATCGGGGAAAGTCAATATCCCACGTATGTTAAACAGTACATTGAAAAAGTAGAGCGCAGTTTCACCTACGCACAAGATACCGGCAGGGCGATTGAGCTTACACTTCAGACACCGCTTGGCAGAGAGATGAGCAGTGCCAATATGATGTATGAAATCCTCGACGGAAAATATGATTATTTCATTGACGAATATGCAAAACTCATATCA
The DNA here is from genome assembly GCA_964390145.1 of uncultured Oscillospiraceae bacterium. Lineage (GTDB taxonomy): Bacteria > Bacillota > Clostridia > UMGS1883 > UMGS1883 > UMGS1883. The sequence goes on along the minus strand of CAYMHB010000003.1, from coordinate 46,198 downwards.
AAATATCCTGATGTAACCATCCTTTTCAGACCCTTTAACGAAATGAACGGTGACTGGTGCAACTACAGTTCATATCACACTTCACGCGACCCGAAAATTTATGTTGAGGTGTACAGATACCTTTACGACAGATTCAGCAGTATAGGTTGTGAAAATACTCTGTGGGTATGGAATCCCAATGAAATCAGTTTCCCGAATTACAAGTGGAATAACCAGTCTCTCTATTACCCCGGAGATGAGTATGTTGATATATTCGGAATTACCGGATACAACACGGGCACATATTATGAGGGCGAAAGCTGGAGAAGTTTTGATGAGGTTTATGAACCGATATATGAAAAGGTTATTCAACTTAACGAAAAGCCTGTAATGATAACTGAATTTTCCTGTTCTGCTATCGGCGGCGACAAAATCGCGTGGATTGAGGATATGTTCCAATCACTTCCGAAATACGATAAAATCAAACTTGGTATATGGTGGCACGCAACGGATTATGACGGTGAAAACCTGTCAAGACCTTACTTTATGGATACCCCTGAAGGAACAATGGATGTATTTGATAAATATCTTAATTAGCGAGGTGTTTTTATATGGAAATTTTGTGGATGGTATTACTAATCGGTTTCTTAGTGCTTGAAGCGTCAACAACCCAGCTTATATGTATATGGTTCGCCGGCGGAGCATTATGTTCTCTTATATGCGCACTTTTAAACCTGAGCACCACTGTACAGACCGGTGTTTTTGTGATTTCTTCCGCGATACTTTTAGTATCCACAAAGAAAATTGTGGATAAACTTAAATCTAAAGAGCCTGCAAAAACAAATGCAGATGCTCTTATCGGGCAGTCTGCAATTGTAACTGACGACATATCCAATATTGATGCAAAAGGAAGCGTAAAACTCCGCGGTATAGAGTGGAGTGCCAGAAGTGCTGACGGGGAGCCTATTGAGAAGGATTCATATGTCACAGTTAAAGAGATTGACGGCGTTAAATTGATTGTAGATAAAATTTAAAAATAATAAAAGGAGAGTTTATATGGGTAGCATTATTTTTACTGTTTTTTTGGTTTTTATCATCCTTGTAATCTCAAACATCAAGGTTGTTCCGCAGGCATACGCTTATGTTATTGAACGTTTTGGCGGATATCAGACAACCTGGAGCGTAGGTCTTCATTTCAAAATTCCTTTTATCGACCGTATTTCAAAAAAAGTAAACCTCAAGGAACAGGTTGTTGACTTCCCTCCCCAGCCAGTTATTACAAAGGATAATGTTTCAATGCAGATTGATACTGTTGTATATTTCCAGATAACCGATCCCAAGCTATACACATACGGCGTTGAGCGTCCTATGATGGCGATCGAAAATCTGACCGCAACTACACTTCGTAATATAATCGGTGACCTTGACCTTGACGGAACACTTACATCGCGCGACACAGTAAATACAAAGATGCGCGCCATTCTTGACGAAGCTACTGACCCTTGGGGAATTAAAATCAACCGTGTTGAGCTAAAAAACATTATTCCTCCCAGAGAAATCCAGAACGCGATGGAAAAACAGATGAAGGCAGAGCGCGAACGCCGCGAGGCAATTCTTCGCGCAGAGGGTGAAAAGAAATCTTCAATTCTTATGGCAGAGGGCGAAAAAGAATCGGCAATTCTTCGCGCGGAAGCTAAAAAGCAAGCTGCAATCCGCGAAGCGGAAGGTGAAGCTGAAGCTATTATCGCTGTACAGACTGCTATCGCAGAAGGTATCAAGAAAATCAACGAGGCAGATCCCTCGAAGTCTTATATTGCGATTAAATCTCTTGAAACAATGGAAAAAGTTTCCGACGGTAAAGCAACAAAGATTATTATTCCATCTGAAATACAGTCACTCGCCGGACTTGCCTCAAGTTGTAAGGAACTTTTTAAAGACTAAAACAAAAATACCGCAGGACTTATGTCCTGCGGTATTTTTGTTTTACATTACACCTTCTATAAATATTTTAAGTCCGATAAGTATGAGTATGATACCGCCGAAAACAGATGATTTCTGTGCGAATTTCGTACCGAATTTCTTACCTATTACAACACCTGCATAGCATATCACAAAAGTTAATGCCGCAATGATTGATGCTGCCGCAACCGCCTTTAAAGCACCGTATTCAGCGATTGTAAATCCAACAGAAAGTGCGTCGATTGAGGTTGCAATACCCTGAACCATAAGGGCGGTAAAACTAAGTGCTTCGTTGCATGAACAAGCATCTTCTTCCTCGCAAAAGCCTTCGCGAATCATTCCGACACCTATGTAAAGAAGAAGTGCAAGTGCAATCCACGGTATGAAAGGTTCAAAAGCCTCAAACTTTTCTGCGATTGAATGAACGCAGAACCAACCGATGATGGGCATCAACCCCTGAAAAATCGTAAATACAATTGCAATCAGGAATATTTTCTTTCTTTTCATGCAAGGCTCGCGAAGTCCGTCAGCAAGAGAAACTGAGAACGCATCCATAGCAAGACCGATTCCGAAAGCTGCATTAGTAAATATAAAACCAAAATCCATATATTACGCTCCTTCGTTGAAATACCATAATATATTAACATTTTAGAGTGAAAATGTCAATAAAAATAACCGCCCGCGGGCGGTCATTTTCTTAATCAAGAATAATTTCTTTTCCTGTCCGTGCAGATTCATATATAGCAAGGATGATTTCCACGCTTTTTTTAGCATCCTCGCCTGTTATCATCGGGTCTCTTCCCTCAATTAAAGACATTGCCATATCTTCAACCAAAATTATGTGTCCTGAATTAGTAGTTGAGTACTGACAGTTTTCTCCTCCCATACTTCCGTTAATTACAGGTGGCTCGATGTTTTTATCTTTCAGATTCCAAAGGAGAAGACTTTCGTCTCCGAAAGAAATACTTCCTTCAGAACCGTGGAAGCTAAGAACTGTATCCAGTCCCGGATAAACGCTGGTCGCCGCCTGAATGACACCGACTGCACCGTTTTTGAACTTGACCATAACTACGGCAGTATCCTCGACCTCTATATCCCAGACCAGATTTTTGCAGATAGCATTCACAGAATGAACTCCGCCCATGACATATTGAAGCATATCAACGCCATGCACGCCCTGATTCATCAGCGCACCGCCTCCGTCAAGTTCCCACGTTGCCCTCCACTCGCCGCTGTCATAATATTCCTGATCCCTGTAATACTTAAGCGATGCATCCGCAAGAGTAACTTTACCAAGATATCCTTTTTCAACGGCTTCTTTCGATTTTATAACACCTTCATAGGTGCGCCTTTGGAAAATGCAGCCAAGTTTCACGTTGTTTTCGTGGCAACAATCTATCATTTTCTGCATTTTTTCGCGTGTAACCTCAAGCGGTTTTTCACAAAGAACATTTACTCCGTGCTGGGCACAAAGGCAAACACAGTCACGGTGTATACCGCTGGGAGTAAGGATACAGCAAACATCTGTTTTTTCGTTTTCAAGCATAGCTTTTGCATCTGTGCACACTGCCAGTCCCATCTTCTCGAGAAACCACTGAATGTAATATCAACCTGCTTGATTTCGCCGAGTTTCCCGCTTGCAATAACTTCCTGCGATTTTAAGTAATAAGGTGTCAAGAAAGTCTGCTGGAACACACCGAGTTTGACACCTTTTTCCTTTGCAACCTGAAAGTGCTCATTGGAAATTGTAGAGTTTATTACAAGGTCAATATCTTTTCTGCCATACAGTTCCTGATACGATTCAAAAGCTTCGCAACCTGGATACTCAGCAAGTGCTATTTCCCTTCTTCTTGCGTCACGGTCTACCACCGCTACAACATTATAAAGTTCTGTACCGAAGTTTTTGAAGTAATAGCCGTGAATATCGCGACCGCTTCTTCCCTGGCCAATTATGGCAACGTTTAATTTTTTCATAATCATAACCTCCGTAAAAATAGATTATATAATAAGAATAAATGATATTTTTAAAAAGGTAAATACGAAAAAATATGTTTTCATATTGCAAAAAGTGTGAAAATGTACTATAATCCTTATGAAGGATGTGAAAACCTTGCTAAAAGTAATTTCTTCATACGAAAACGAGACAATATTATTTAATTATGCCGCCAATTCTTCCCCGAAAGATGCAATTCCGGGATTCCATGTGCACGATATCTGTGAACTGATTTTCCTTAAAAAAGGCAATGTTTCGGGAATGATTGGAGATAAGATTTACAAACTTAAAAAGAACAGTCTTATGATTTTCAGGGCGAACACCCCCCACAAAATCATATTTGAAGATTCTTCCGTTTACGAGCGTTACAACATACTTTTTGATGAAAATATATTAGGCAACCAGATTTTTCACAGAATTCCAAAAAAACTTTGCTGTATTGACTGCAACGGCAACAACTACATTGTTGATTTATTCAGCAGAATGGATTTCTATTGTCAGAATTTCGAAGGCGATGATCTTGGTCTTTTATTAACAAATGTCATTGAAGAGTTGTTATTCAACATTTCCATTTCCCATCCTGATGACTTTGATAACGAACTAATAAGCGTGCACCCTACTATTAGAAATGCTATTAAGTATATAGATGAACATTACTGCGAACAGATATCGGTTGACGATATGGCACAACATCTCTGCACGAACAAGAGCCACTTGCATCATTTGTTTTCGGAGTTTCTGCAGATAACTCCAAAAAAGTATATCAATATCAGACGGCTTGCAAAAGCACAGAAGCTGATACGACTTGGAGAAAAGCCAAGTGCAGTTTTTTCATCATGCGGATTTAGTGACTACGCAACATTTTTCAGGAACTACACAACATATTTCGGCTATACTCCGTCGCAGGAGAATGAAATTATCGCAAACAGAAAAATAGAACTTTAGAATCTTGAAATCATCTGCTGTATATGTTAGAATGTTCGGAGAATTTTTACACAATAGCAAATAAGGAGAAGTCAAATTGAAATATTTAATAGTTGTTGATATGCAAATCGATTTTATAACAGGAAGCCTCGGCAGTACGCTTGCAGAAGCCATTGTTCCAAATGTGGTTGAAAAAGTCAAGACCTTTGACGGCAAAGTGATTTTCACAAGAGATACTCATTTTGAAGATTATCTTGATACACAGGAGGGCAAAAAACTTCCTGTCCGTCATTGTATAAAAGAAACTGACGGGTGGCAGATTTGCGATGAATTAGAGAGTTTTGCAACCGATGTTGTTGACAAGGTAACATTCGGAAGTATGGATTTACCGCAGATTTTAAAAAAATGCGGTCACGAAATTGAGGAAATTGAACTTTGCGGATTATGTACGGATATCTGCGTAATTTCAAATGCCATAATATTAAAAGCGACATTTCCCGAAGCAAAGATTATAGTTGACAGCACTTGTTGCGCCGGCGTCAGCGTTGAAAGCCACAATACGGCGCTTGAGGCAATGAAAGCAGTACAGATTGAGATAATCTGATAGCGATACGGAGAATATTTACCTGATGAAAGAAAATATAAACAGGACATCAAAAACACGAAAAATATATTTTTTAAGGCTGCTGGGCAGAATAATAGTTTTTCTCGTCGCAGTGCTGATATATGTATTTGACAAAAAACAATTTAATATAGTTTACGGTTTTAATTTTTTTACTGAGTTTTCGGTTCTTCATCTTTTGTGGATAATATGGGTTTGGGATATGGTTTTGCAGCTTACTCCCATAAAAGCACATATTTCGATAGGTTCGCAGAAAGTTTTTGAGTCTCTTTTCATACCTATAAAGGAAAAAATCAACTACAAAAGTCTGAAGAAGTATATAAAAGACACTACTCTATCCGCGTACAAAGTGATGATAATATGGGTTTTACTTACCCTTGTAATCAGTATTCTGCATTTAGGCGGAATAATAGATACAGGTATGATGATTTTAGTGTCAGTATTCTTTTATGTATGTGATCTTATCTGCGTTCTTATATGGTGCCCTTTCAGGCTTATAATGAAAAATAAGTGCTGCACTACATGCAGAATTTTCAACTGGGACCACCTGATGATGTTTCTCCCGATTGTAACAGTAAACAGTTTTTATTCCTGGTCTCTTGTTTTACTGGCATTTCTTATCTGGCTTGTCTGGGAATTATGTGTATTTACTTACCCGGAAAGGTTCTGGGAAAACAGTAATATGGCTCTCAAATGTTCAGAATGTACCGATAAACTCTGTACTCAGTACTGCAGAAAACTAAGAAAGTAACCATATTTACAAGTTTACAAAAGATTTTTAGGAGTTCAAAGTAATGAAAAAACCTGTTTTTTATGCTGAAATTTCTTATGTTCTGGGACTTATTATTATGGCATTCGGAGCAGCGTTTACCGAACTGGCAAATTTCGGAATGTCGATGGTAGTAGCACCTACATATGCTCTGCACCTGAAGGTATCAGAATTTTTGCCGTGGTTTTCTTTTGGTGTTGCTGAGTATTTTGTTCAGGGACTTATCATCGTCATTATCGCCCTTGTAATGCGCAAATTCAAAGTATCTTATCTGTTTTCTTTTGTGACAGCATTACTCTACGGAACGGTGTTAGATGGTGCAATGTATCTTCTCACCTCTCTTCCTGACGGGCTGATTGCAATACGCATACTGTGGTTTATAATCGGCACCTTATTATGTGCAACGGCAGTATCTCTTTTCTTCCATACATACATATCTCCCGAGGCGTATGAACTGATTGTAAAGGAATTTTCCAAAAAGTTTTCTTGTGATATCAATAAAGTAAAGACAATTTATGACTGTATAAGCACATTGATAGCGCTTGTTCTTTCGTTCGCGTTTTTTGGATGGTTTGTATTCCGCGGAGTAGGAATCGGAACAATAGTCTGCGCGCTGATAAATGGCACTTTAATCGGGAAAATTTCAAATTTTCTTGATAGCAGGTTCGAATTTAAGAACAGATTTAATATTGAAAAATGGTTTGAGTAACAAAAGATGGCAGACACAAAAAATTTGTGTCTGCCATCTCAGATTGTCGAAAAAGTCGGTCAAGCGCAAGCAAAATATAAAAATAAATATTTTTTTGCAGGGTTTGAAAATTTTCGATAAACTGATAAAAACAAAAAACCACTATCAACCACATAATAAAAAGCCCTGAAAATTGCAATTTTCAGGGCTTTTGCTTGCTTTCGTTCAACACGCCCTCTATCGTACCCTCGTACGCCGACGAGTTCGTGTTGAGCAAATTTACCTTCCTTTTTCCTCGTCTGCCATCTTTTTATTTTCTTCTGAATAATTTTACAACTTCAACAATAGGTATTGTAGCAAGGGCAAGCAGAAGGGCCACAGCATATTCGAGTATGCTGATTGCTTCAAAATCAAAAATACTTCTCAGGGCAGGTACGAATATGAGTGCTGATGTCAATGCAAGTGAGAGAACCATAGTACCCCAAAGGAGCAAGTTCTGTGTTTTCAGCTTAAATATTGAGCCGTGAGAACGCATATTGAATGAGTGGAATATTTCCGCCATTGACATTGCTAAAAATGCCATTGTCATACCGTCGGAACTCTGAGTGATTTCCCATACGCCTGACTCGATATAATGACCTATAAAATACGCAGCGAGCGTAATTACCGATACCATAATACCCTGATATGCAACATTCACACCAAGACCGTTTGCAAAAATTCCCTCATCGCTCTTTCTTGGTTTTCTTGTCATAATGTCAGGCTCTGCCTTTTCCGCGCCGAGCGCAAGTGCGGGAAGTGAGTCTGTTACAAGGTTTATAAAGAGAATGTGAGCAGGCTTCAATATCGTAAAACCGCAAAGTGTTGCGATGAATATGCTTATAACCTCACTCAGATTTGATGAAAGAAGGAACTGTATACATTTACAGATATTATCAAAGATTCTTCTTCCTTCTGCAACGGCACTTACGATTGTAGCAAAGTTATCGTCTGCAAGAATCATATCTGCGACATTCTTTGTAACATCGGTACCGGTTATACCCATGCCGATACCAATATCTGCATTTTTGATTGAGGGAGCATCGTTTACACCGTCACCTGTCATAGCAGTAACACAGCCGAGTTTACGCCATGCATTTACAATTCGAACCTTGTGTTCAGGCTGAACACGTGCATAAACTGAATATTTTGTGACAATTTCATTAAACTCTTCGTCACTATATTTATCAATTTCTGCACCTGTTATTGCCTCTGATGCGTCAGTTATAATACCCAGTGTTTTTGCAATGGCAACTGCTGTATCCTTGTGGTCGCCTGTTATCATTATCGGGCGGATACCCGCTTTTGTACATTCGCTTACCGCCGCAGTAACTTCGGGTCTTACAGGGTCGATCATACCGACAAGACCCATAAACGCCATATTTTTTTCGAGTTCGTCTGAAGTATATATTTTCGGAACCTCTGCATGCATTTTATACGCGCACGCAAGAACTCTGAGTGCCTGTGATGCAAATTCTTTATTCTTTGCAAGAACCTTTTCACGCAATTCATCAGTAAGAGTCACCGCTTTTCCGCCTTCTAAAATATGCGTACATCTTGCAAGCAGTTCGTCCGGCGCGCCCTTTGTGTATTGAATGATTTCTTCGTCAACTTTATGAATTGTTGACATCATTTTTCTTCCTGAATCAAACGGAACTTCTCCGATACGGGGCATCTTTTTACTCAAATCTTTTTTGTCAAGTCCGAGTTTTGTTGCATAGTTCACGAGCGCACACTCAGTAGGTTCGCCCGTTGCTTCTCCGTTTTCGTCGGGCTGTGCATCAGAACAAAGAGCCATTCCTGTTGCAAGGAACTTCTCATCTTCACTCCAGAAATCAACCACAGTCATTTTATTCTGTGTAAGCGTACCTGTTTTATCTGAGCAGATAATCTGCGTACAGCCAAGTGTTTCAACCGCTGTCAGACGGCGGATGATTGCCTTTTGCTTTGACATTTTGGTAACACCCATCGAAAGAACGATTGTTACAACTGCGGCAAGTCCTTCGGGAATTGCTGCTACTGCAAGGCTGACAGCAAGCATAAATGTATCAAGGGTTGTGTGAACATCGAATTTTCCGTTTCTCACAAGGGTAAACAGGAACATAAATACACATATACCCAAAACAAGTTTTGTAAGAAGCGCGCTTAGCTGCGAGAGTCTCTTCTGAAGAGGGGTTTCGCCCTCTTCTGCCTGAGTTATGGCTGTTGCTATCTTGCCCATTTCGGTATCCATTCCCGTTGCGGTTACCAGCATTGTTCCTCTGCCGTAAACAACAACACTTCCCATATAGCACATATTCTTTCTGTCGCCGAGCGGGACATCGCCGTTTTCAGCGGCAGTCAGCGAGTAGTCAAATTTATCTGACGGAACAGACTCTCCTGTAAGGGCTGCTTCTTCGATTTTAAGGCTTGCAGATTCCATAATTCTGCCGTCAGCAGGAACTGCATCGCCTGCTTCCAGTATTACAATATCGCCAACAACAAGGTCTTCGCTTTTAACAACCATATGCTTTCCACCACGGATAACCTTGGATGTTGCGGCCGCCATTTCCTTAAGTGCGTCAATTGCTTTTTCCGCCTTGTTTTCCTGCAGAACGCCCAAAACTGTATTAAGTACTACAACTGCAAGGATGATAAAAACATCTGTCGGCGCTTCTCCCTCTATAAGAGAGGTAATAAGTGACACAACGGCTGCACCGATAAGCACAAGCACCATCGGGTCTGCTATCTGTGCAATAAGTTTCTGAAAAAGAGTCTTTTTCTTTCCCTCAATCAGTTTGTTCTTACCGTTTTTTTCCAGACGCGAGGCTGCCTCCGTTTCTGAAAGTCCTGTGCTTTCCGAGGATGAAAGCGCAGAAAGTACGGTTTCTTTTTCTTCGAGATAGTGTTTCACAATAATCTTCCTTTCGGTAATTTATTTTGCTACACATAAAAAAATAAGACCATATGTATAGCATTCTGCTTACATATAGTCTCGTCTTTTAATTCAAGCCAAGCGATATAATCGCCGTGTATATGTTGACTTGACACGCTTATTAAAAGCGCTAACTACTCCCTATAAGATTATATGTGATTTTATCGCAATTAGAATATTTTGTCAAGTAGATATAAAAAAATTTACAATTTCATTATTGTATGTAAAGCGATTTTTTATGCGCTAATCTTTTTATTTCGCTCTCCTGTTTCTGCACAACCCTGCGCCTTCGCTTCACCTGCCACTGGCAGCGCTCAGGCTCGGTTCCCACTCTGGGTTCGAGTCCTTTCTAACTAAAATAAAAGAAAGAGATACGCAAGGTATCTCTTTCTTTTATTTGGCAGGGGTAGAAGGACTCGAACCCTCAAGAACGGTTTTGGAGACCGGCATGTTACCATTACATCATACCCCTTTATTGGCTACCATTATATTATATTCAAGTGCCCCATTCTTGTCAAGTAAAAAAATAAATTTTCTGCAATAAAATAGCGAGGCTTCTGCCTCGCTATTTTACTACTTTATCTTCCGCCTCTTATATAATGGTCATTAAGTCCGAAAATTCTGCGGACAATAATATTAAGGTCATGCTTTCTTCCACCGCAGATAAGGAGGGTATCCCCTGCTTTCATGTTGGCAAGTAGCATTATTTACTTGTCACGCTCGTCTTTTTCTGCGTTTATGATAAGTTTTACTCCTTTTTTCATAGCATACTCTGTAAGGTCAGCATCATCAATATCGGTTGTTCCAAGAACTGCGATGAATTCACCCTTTTCAGACGCCTTGTCAATGAGTTTTTCTATATCTTTACGCATCTTCGCACGGGTGTCTATTATAAGATTGATTCCGTCAAGTTTAAATTCGTTCTTATGGAGACTTTCATTCTTGCAACCGTCAAATGCATCTGTACTGATACCTGTTTCCTCTGCGAATGCTCCGAGTGTAAAGGGAATTTTTTTTACAGCAAGCTTCTCTACTGCGCCTACGACAATTTCATCCTCTGCGTTATAGAAGAGTTTTCCATTCTCTTTAAGTCCGTCTGCAAGCATTTTTGCATAGGTATCATTTTCTTCCTGATTCATAGAAATTCTGCCCGTAAAGATACACAATTCGGGGTTTATAACCCGACTCAATACATCAGCAGACTCATCGGGACGGATTTCCATCACGCAGTAATCGTGATACGGATGAAGATTCTGCCACGCGGACGAATCAATATGCACCTCGTCCTTTTGCGTGAGTACGCTGTATTTTTCCGAAAGTGCATATGAAAGTTTTTCACGAATTTCCGTCTTATTATATCCGCCTGCGATAAGCACCATTTTTGCGTCAAAACGAGCGCGCAGATGCCTTGCAACCTTTTCATACGCCGCAAGAGGATCTTCGCAAATGACAGTTTTTATTCCGTCCCACTCCTCCTTTGTGACAACTGCTGAAGCAAAGTATGATTTTATAAGTAATTTCTCCTGATTATCCTCATCGCCGTTTGCAAAATAAAGCGCGCCTTCGGTCACTGCATACGGACGAATAAAAATCTTTGTAACAGGTGTGTACTCGCTGTTTTCAGGGGGATCCGCACCAATAATCCTGCAAACTTCCGCAAGAGTAATCGCCGAAGATACAGGCTCAGGAATATCCGCGCGAATACGGTCTTTCACATACTTACGGACATCACGCAGTTTTGGACAGTCAACACCTCCGTAAAAACTGTCAACGGGAACAACCGTATATTTTCCGCTGCCCATTTCATCAAAAACATAGCAGGGCATAAAGTATTCGCTGACCTGTATTTCTCCATTCTTACGCTCTAACACAAGTTGAAGAATGCCCGTATGCTTACACAGTTCCTTAATCTCGTTAGTTACGAAATTACCCATAGAGAATGTAAGCGGAACCACCTTTCCGCTTGACGTCGTGTATTTATCAAAATTTTGAAGACAATGCGTGTGACTACCTACTATGTAGTCTACTCCCGACTCTGCAAGTTCGGGGAGAATTGCCATCTGGGATTCATTAGGTTCAAGTTCGTAGTCGTTTCCCCAATGGATATACGCTATTACAAATTCCGCACCCATTTCGCGAGCATATCTCACATCTGCGCGAGCCTTTTCGGGAGAGAAATAGTTGAGCACATTATCAATACCCTCTTGTGTCCAGTAGTAATCGTCAAGGTCGTTGTATCGGGTTCCGTAAGAAAGGATTGCAATCTTTATTCCGTGAACTTTTACAAGAAGCACGCGGTCATCCCCCGGAAGAAATGCGCCGGTACGGAGGAAATTGTGCTTATCCATTTTTTGAAGGGTTTCAAAAAGGCCGGATACACCCGAATCGCAGTTGTGATTGTTGGCATTTATAAGGACGTCGTAGCCTGCATAACGGACTGCATCAAGATAACTTTCGGGGCCGTTACAATGGTATTTAAAACGGTCACGCACAGGAATTACATGATACTCGCCTGCATAGGGAGTCTGGTCGGTAATAGTCGTTTCAAGATTGCCGATAACAAGGTCAGATGACTTAAAAATCTTGCGTACATACTGAAAGCACGGATGGAAAAGGAAGGTGTCTCCATATCTGTTTTTGCGGCACATCTTGGGTTCGCACATAAGGTCGCCCGTAAGAGAAAGAAGCGCTTTTCCGCTTTCACGCTGTGAAGGTACATAGTAGTAATTATCCTCGCCTTTCACATAGCGCGGTACATCTTCACTTTTTACTTTACTCCAGGGGAATGACGGCGGGAAATCATGTTCATAGCGCAGATTTTCTTTATCATAGTCGTTCCAAAGGGAAATGTTCTTACTCACAACAATTCTCTTCTTTCTTTTTAATCTTTATACTCTATACTTTCGAGCGTCTGTCTGAAGTTTGCGCGGATACTTTCAAGGTATTCTTTACGCAGTTCTGCCTGCTCCTGAAGTTCTGCCTCGGTAAGTCCTTCCGCCTTTTTCTTGTGTGCAAGTTCATTTATACGGTCTATTTTTTTCTTGTCCATAATTATTCTCCTTTTAAGTTATTTTTTCATTTCCATATATGGCAGAACAGTAAATCCGCATTTTTTATATAATTTTACCGCTCTTTCATTTTCTTCTTCCACTTCCAGACGGAAAATGCAGTCGGTATACCTTTTTTCTATAAAATCAAAAAACATTTTCCCTATTCCCAAACCACGATACTCTTCTTTGATATACAAATCCTCAATCCAGATACACGGCTTACCGAATTCCGTTGAAAAGCTTTTCGCAATCATCGCATATCCTTGTATTTCTTCTGAATTTTCAATGATGTATCCTTCAAGATAAGGGTTATCGTTAACACAATTATCTATATCTTCAGAATAGATTTCATCAGACCCGTCGGTAAATACAGCAGGAGAAGTGTAGAAAGTTTTCATCATTTCAAAAACTTCGGGTTTATCTTTTGGGGTCATAACTCTTATTATAGTATTCATATCAAATCACCTTTTTAAATTATATCAACAGCTTTACTTAAATATCATCTGCAACTATAATAACTCAAGATATATTATACTGCACAAATTCTGTAATTGCAATAATTTTAACCCTATAATTTTACAATAATTTGAGTTTTTTATTGAAAGTCAGGACAATATATAGTATAATTTATATATCACATATTAAGGAGTCGCTTTTATGTCTCTTAAGATTGTTTGCGGTCGTGCAGGAAGCGGAAAAAGTACATACTTGCTTGACGATATGCTCGAAAACGAGAATTCAATTTATATCGTACCTGAGCAGTTTTCCTTTTCTGCCGAAAAGAAAATAATTGATAAATTCGGCACAGTAGGGCTTGGCAATCCACAGGTCCTTAGTTTCATGCGCCTTGCCGACCTTGTTTTTTCAAAATATGGTGCACCTGAATTCGTGTCGGACAACGCATCTTATGAAATGCTTGTCAGCTACTGTGCAAACTCGATTGCGCCTGAAAATCTGCGCCTTTTTGACGGTCTTGTTAAAAAGAGCGAGCTTTCGAGTACGGCATCTGCAATAATTACGACCTTCAAGCGTTATCGCATTACCCCCGATAAACTCCGCTATGCGATTGACAAAACTGATGACTCTCTTCTTAAGAAGAAACTTTCTGACTCGCTCGTAATATATGAGGAATATCTGCGCGAATTATCCGAGGCACAGATTTCCGATTTATGCGATAAGCTCAGCGTGCTTGCTGATATTTTTGCCGACGAAGACTGTGATTTTCTTTCGGACAAGCACATTTACATAGACCAGTTTTCAGATTTTGACCCGATCGAATGCGAATGTATAAAACAGATGATAAAACGCGCTAAGAGAGTGTGTGTTGCGCTTTGCACGGACGGTAAGGAGCCGTTTGAAACGGTAAATCGCACCTATGACACATTGATTCGCACAGCACAGGAAAATGGCGCTGAAATTGAACCGACTGAAAATCTTTCTTGTGCGATGATTGGTGCAAGGCCTATGCTTTCACACCTTGAAAAGACTTATTTTTCCGATATCACTTCCCCACTTGCGGGAGACGACGGAAGCATCAGCATATTCTGCGGACAAAACAGATTTTCGGAAATCCATAACGTTGCACGCGAAATAACAAGGCTTGTGCGCGACAAAAAAATGCGCTACCGCGATATTTCCATCGTCGCAAGAGATGCCGAAATTTACAAGGGCATTATTGAACGGGTATTCCCATTTTATGAAATTCCGATTTTCCTTGACAGGAAAATTTCGCTTTCGAGCCACAGCGTTTCTGTCTTCATAACAAGTATTCTTGATATTGCGCTTGGCGGATTTACTTACGAAAATATATTCAGTTACATAAAAAGCCCGTTCTCCCCTCTTACCAAAGATGAGGCGGACGAGCTTGAAAATTACTGTCTTGCAACGGGTGTAAGGCAGTATTCCTGGGGCAAACCTTTTTCAGTAAAAGCAGGCGCATACAGCAGCGAAAACGGTATGCGCAGCGATGAATTTACTCCCGAGCGAATGGGAAAAATAAATGCTCTGCGCGAAAAGGTTTATAATCCTTTAAATGAACTTATTACAAAGATGCGTAAAAAGGCAACAGTATGTCGGCTTTGCACATATCTCTTTGACTTTTTAAGCGAAGTCGGACTGGAGGCAAGCATTAAATTCCATGTAAGAGCGCTCGAAAAATCGGGCGAAAATCTGTATGCGCTTCAGACAATGCAGGTTTACAATATACTTATCGAAATATTTGACGATATCTGCTCCGTATTAGGTCACAAAGAACTGACACTGCGCGAATTTTACACGACTATCTCTACCGGTCTCGAATCGGTTGAAATCGGCACAATTCCCAGTTCATCCGACTGTGTGACAATCGGCAGTATAGACAGAATCAAGGGACACGGTGCAAAAGTTGTGTTCCTGATTGGTGTGAACAGTGGTGTGTTCCCTGCCTCCCCATCGGAAAGCGGAATTTTCAGCGACGACGACAAAAAGACATTAACACAAATGGGTATTGAGATGCCTCCAACTCTGCTCCATATGGCGCAGAGTGAAGAGCTTTTGATTTACGATGCTATCACCTGTGCAGGTGAAAAGCTTGTCATCAGTTACGCAATGGCAGACAGTTCATCGGGTGCCATGATGCCGAGCGAAGTTGTAGAGCGCATTATGACGCTTTTCCCTGACATTTCGTTTACTGACGATATCGTAGCTATTCCCGATGATATAAGCGCAATTACATCGAAAAAAGCGGTGTTTGATATGCTCTGCGCGCGTCTTCGCGAATATGTCACCGAGGGCAAGGCACTTTCCCCCGTAATGAGTGCAGCGGCATATTACTTCAGCAAAGACGATGTTTATGCACCGCTTCTTGACGAAGCAATCCGTATGACAAAGTTTACAAACGCGACGAGTACAATTTACCCGGACCTTATAGGAAAAGCAATCGGAGACGAAATGAAGACGAGTATTACCCGTCTTGAATCCTACAACAAGTGTCCCTTCTCGTATTTCGCGAAATATTTGCTTAAACTCGAACCGAAAAAGACATTTGAGGTCAATGTATCCGACAGCGGTTCGTTTCTTCACGATTTCCTCGATATATTCTCGAGTTTTATTATAAACAGTGTTGACGAAGACGGAAATCCGCACACTTGGAAAACGATTGATGACGAATTCATAAAGAAACACACCCCTATCATACTCAAGGAAGTACTCGCAGGGGTTAATTCTCATATACTTGAAACTCCGCGAATCAAAGCGCTGTTCGACAGATTGTGCCGCAGTGCAATGCAGGCCGTTTTCGCGGTAAGAAATCATATTGTCAAGAGCGATTTTATCCCAATGGGATACGAAATCAGTTTTGATGAGGACGGAACTTTCAAGCCACGTAAGATCACTCTTCCCGATGGTCAGAAGGTTATTCTGCGCGGAAGAATCGACCGTGCCGATGAATTCAGTATAGCTATGCCCGACGGAACTGTCGGCAAATTTGTAAGAATTGTAGATTACAAGAGCAGTGATAAAACCATTTCTCTTGCAGATGTTTATCAGGGCGTTCAGCTGCAGCTTTTCGTGTATCTTTCCGCGCTTTGCGACAACGGTTACTCTCCCGCAGGAATACTTTACTGCAATCTTTCAGACCAGATGGTTTCCGTTAAGTCAAATGCGACAGAGGAAGAAATTCTTGCACAAAAATCAAAAGCAAGACGAATGGACGGAATAATCCTTTCCGAACATTCGATGCTCGACCATATGGGGGGCGACGAAATCTTAAAAACAAAGAAAGCAGTTACTGCAAAGAATTTCAATTCAATGTTCCGCCACATCAATAAAGTTGTTTCAAAAACTGCACAGGATATTTACGGAGGAAAGTTCCCCATCCGCTGCAGCGACGACGCATGCACTTGGTGTGAATTTAATCAGTTATGCCGATTTGACACCTCATTTGTCGGTTGCATGACGCAATCATCTCCCGAACTTACTGATGACGAAATCTGGGCAATTCTTGAAAAGGAGGCTGCAGAAAATGAAATGGACCAATGATCAGGAAAAATGCATATTTGCCAAGCCTTCCGAAATTGTTGTAAGCGCCGCCGCAGGCAGCGGTAAAACACAGGTTCTTACAACAAGAATTATCGAAAGAATTAAAGACACCTCTTCCCCTGTTTCCGTTGAAAAGCTCCTTGTTGTGACATTTACCAAGGCGGCAGCATCGGAAATGAAGGAGCGTATCGGAAAGGCTCTTAAGAAAGCAATAAATGAAAGTGATGATGCGTCTGCGCGCAAGTACCTTAAAGGACAACTTGCACTACTTGGCAGTGCGCAGATCTCTACGATTGACTCATTCTGCTACGACATTGTAAAGCAAAACTTTTTCAAGGTAAATCTCCCTTCAGATATTTCTATCGGCGAGACGGGAGAGCTGTCTCTTCTCAAACTTTCCGCACTTGAAGAAGCAGTAAACGCACTTTATTGTGCGCTTGAAAAGAGCAAGGGAAATCCCTTGACAGAGGAAAATCAACTCCTTTCCCTTATAGCAGAAAATGAATTCGCGGACAAAACAGAGTTTGATTTTATCCTCAAGGGGTTTGAGGCACTTACAAATGCCTGTTCATACGAAAATCGTGACAGCGAATTTTCCGAAAATATAAAGGGTGTCGGAGATTATACAACGATGATTTCCGAACTTTACACCAAGGCGCAATCTGCCGCATATCCTGAAAAATGGCTTAATGAAGTCGCGGATATGTATAACAGCGCTACTCCCTATTCCGATACATTTATTTATAAATACGTTTGTGATATGTGCAAAATCACTCTGAAAAACGCAGGCGATAGTATAAATTCTCTTGCAGAAGTTTGCGAGGTAAATAATATCGGCTACGCTGACTTTTTGCGTAATGAAGCGCAGCAGCTTTATGAATTTGCGTCCTGCAAAGATTATAAGGAACTTTACGAGTACTATCAGTCGGCATCTCTTTTCCCTACAATCACGGGAAAAAACACCGATTGCGACAAGGAACTCAAAAAGAAAATTACTGCAACACGCACGGTTATTAAGAACAATATAAAAAAACGTCTTCCGATGTATCTTGAATTTTCACTTGAAGAATGCGAATCATTACGCGCACAACTTTATCCGCAGATAAAGGCACTTTGCAGTGCGACAATTCTTCTCGGCAGAATTTATTATAAAAAGATGACTGACAGAAAAATCATCGATTTTTCTACATGCGAGCACCTCGCACTCGATATAATCTCCGAAGACGGAATAAACCTCAGCGATACGGGAGAATCGCTCAAGAACAAATATGACGAAATATACATCGACGAATTTCAGGATTCAAACGATCTTCAGGATATGTTGTTCTCACTCATTTCCCGCGGTCGCAGTTTTATGGTTGGAGACGTTAAGCAAAGTATTTACGGATTCCGTAACGCTGACCCTTCAATCTTTATGAAAAAATGTGAGGAATCATTTTTTGACGAGGATTCACACAAGCGCAAGATATTCCTTTCCAAAAATTTCCGCAGCGCAAAAAGTGTAATTGACGGTGTTAACAGTATTTTTAATGTTGTAATGACCCTTCCTTCAAGCGGAGTTGATTACAAAAAAGAGCAAAGTCTTGATTTCGGTGCCGACTTTATGCCGGAGAGTGTCAAAGGCGAAAAATGTGACATAATCATCATTGAAAGCGAAGGAAAAATCGACGAAAGAAGATACAGCGAAGCCGCTTATATTGCAAAGGAAATCAAGGAAATCGTAAAGTCAAAAAGACTTGTATGGGACAAAGAAACAGGTGAGCAACGCGAAGTAAAATACAGCGATATTGCCGTACTTGCACGAAGCGTAAAAAAATCGTCAGACTTTTTCGAAAATGCATTCGCGCTTGAAGGCGTTCCTTGCTGTGTTGACGGTAACAGCGACCTTTACGAGACTGTTGAAGTCGGTCAGGTACTTGAAATCCTGCGCCTTATTGACAATGCACAAAGCGATATTTCCCTTGCGTGTGCGCTTCGCAGTCCGATGTTTATGTTTGACGAGAATGACCTTCTTAAAATCCGTCTTTGCAGCAAAGAAAGTTTCTGCGATGCATTTTACGGAATTTGCTCGTCAAAGTATCCGATAAGCCCAACCCTTGCAAAAAAATGCAAAAACTTCTTAAAAACTCTCACCGCATGGAGAAATGCATCGGGATTTATTACGGTCGAAGAGCTTATCCGCAGAATCTATACAGATACAAACCTTTACAGCAGTGTCTTGTCCTTCCCCGACGGTGCGCTCCGCCGAGCGAATCTTGACCTGTTGCTTGAAAAGGCGGAAGAATTTGAGCGCTCTTCATATACAGGGCTTTTCAACTTTGTAAATTATGTTGAGAAAATCAAAAAAACTGCAGACGTTACGAGTGAAGCAAAATCTATTTCCGATCGGATGGATGCAGTCAGAATAATGACCATTCATAAATCAAAAGGGCTTGAATTTCCTATTGTTTTTGTAATCGGATGTGCTAATTCATACGGAAGTGTCAAAACAAAAGCAGGCGGGCTGATTATGAACAGTCACGCGGGAATCGGTATGGATGTAATCAATCCTGTATTGCGTTGTAAATATAATTCACCCATACAAACAGTTCTTAAGGATATTGAATCAAAGGAAAACGCACGCGAAGAAATGCGCCTTTTCTACGTTGCACTTACCCGTGCGCGAGAAAAATTATATGTTGTTGGCGCGCTCCAGAATGCTGAAAAGTTTGATGAAAACTCTCTTTCAGCTTTAGCGAGCCTGAGCGCAAACGAAATCCTCGCCGCAAGCAACTATTTTTCTCTTATGGCTCTTGCGTATGCCCGCGGTGCGGACAATATGTGGAATCTTAAAATCGTTACCCCAACCGAAGTTACTGCGGAAACTACAGAAGATAAGTGTGGTAATTACGAATTTGTTGAAGATAAAAACATTTCATCACTTCTCGAATATGAGTACCCACACAAAAGTTCCGTATCTCTTCCTAATAAGGCATCGGTAACATTTTTGAAATCGCTTGATATAAACCTTGCTCCGTCAGATGACGGCCATATTCCGATGATTGGTATTCCATCTTCAAAGAAGATTTTGTTAAGGCGTCCTGATTTCGACAAAAAGCAATCGCAAGGTACATTTTTCGGTACTGTACATCACAAAATTCTTCAATACCTCGACTACAACGGCTCTTCCGTAAGCGAACAATGTCAAAATCTCTATGAAAAAGGTTTTCTCACAGATAAAGAATATGAGTCAATAAGAATGGAAAAAATCGAGGAGTTTCTTGAAAGTGCTCTTGGGAAAATGCTTAAAGGCGCAGACAGGGTATATCGTGAAGAATCATTTGTCATAAGTGTTAGTGCAAACGAGGTTGACGAATCTCTTCCTGCAAGTGAGACCATATGTATCCAGGGTATTATTGACTGCTATTTTGAATATGACGGCAGGATTATTCTTGTTGACTACAAAACAGACGTATATGAAAACCCAATTGAAATTGTCGAAAAATATCAGAAGCAGCTTTATTATTACGAATTGGCATTGAAGAAACGCTTTAAGGAAAAAATTATACAAAAATATCTTTACTTAATGCATAAAAATGATATAATAGAATTGCAATGATGTTGACTACGAAAGAGTTGGAGGTAACTAAAATGGCAGATAATATAGAAGAAACAAAACTCATTCCTAAAAATATTGTAAAAGAATCACTTGCACCGCTTCTTGAAGACGATTTAACCGAAAAAGAAATTGCTGAAAATCCAGAAGAGGTTGCAGAATATACAAAAGAAATCAAGGACGCTCCTGAAGAAATTGTCAAGCAGCCTGTCGAAAATGCTTTAACCGATGGCGAGATTGACGAAGAAATAGTAGAACAGCTTGTTGAGGGGAATTTAATGGGCGGAGAAATTGATAAAAAACCTGTCGCTCCTAAAAAGGCGAAGAAAAAAAAGAAAAAGAAAAAAGGCAGAACAGCACTTCATGTACTTATAGTAATTCTTGCATTCATATTAGTATTTATGCTTTCTTTCATTGTTGCATACAAAATCCTTACAGCACCTTCAGATACTGACACCGAAACAAACACCGAAGTTGAAGAAGCGATTGTTCCTAAGATTCCGGATGAAAATGATTTTTATGAAAATGCTACCAATGAGGAAGCATATCCCAATGAGGAAGTTGTAGCAGAATCGGAAACTGATGAAACGGAGTCTCGTGAAGATAATCAGGCAGTTCAGGAAGAAACTGAAGACGAGGTTGAGGATGATGTCGAAGAAGCTAAAAAGAAACCTTCTTCCGGCAATTCAACCACTCCCCCGACCGATAAGAAGCCTGTAACACCTTCCAACAACGAAGAAACTTCTGTTGTTGAAAAGGAAAGTTCCGAAGGTATCAGATTTGAATAATGAAGGGTGCCCGAAATGAAACAAAACGGCGCTGAAAAGCTTTTTAGCAAAATGATTGACCGCGAATATGCGGAAATGGCCGATATTCCTGAAGATATGCTTTATGAAGAAGAATTGGACGATGAGGAAGTTTTAGTTGACGAAAAAAAGGATGAAGACTATTACGCAAACCGAATCGCAAAAGGATACGGTCTTACCGACAATAAGATATAACTGATTTTGAAAGGAAAACACATGAGAAAGACTAAAATTATTTGCACGGTGGGTCCTGCCTGCAACAGCGAAGAAATATTGACACAAATGTGCAAAGCCGGAATGAATGTTGCCAGACTTAATTTTTCACATGGCACACATGAGGCTCACAAAGAAATGATTGACCTTATAAAAAAAGTTCGCGAAAAGCTTGATATGCCTGTTGCTATTATGCTTGACACAAAGGGTCCCGAATACAGAATTAAGGAATTTAAAGACGGTAAAATCCATCTCTCTGACGGCGATGAGTTTACATTTACCATTGAAGATATCATAGGCGACGAAAAAAAAGTCAGCGTTAATTACAAGGGTCTTATGGATGACCTTGAAATTGGCGATCCGATTCTTGTCAACAATGGTCTTGTAGAATTCAAGGTGAAGGAGCTTTCAAAAACAGAGGCTCTTTGCACAGTAATTCATGGCGGAGAACTGTCCAACCAGAAGAGTATGAGTTTCCCGAACAAAATGTTAAAACAGACATTTTTGAGCGAGCAGGACAAAAAAGATATTCTTTTCGGCATTGAAAACGATATTGACTATATTGCTGCATCATTTGTCTCGTGCGAGCAGGATATTGTTGATATTAAGGAATTTCTGAAAGCAAATAACGGTAATGATATCGGTCTTGTTGCAAAGATTGAAAATCGTTTTGGTGTTGATAACCTGCATGATATATGCAAGCACTGTGAAGGTGTTATGATTGCGCGCGGTGATCTCGGAGTTGAAATTCCTTTTCAGGAACTTCCCGCAGTACAGAAGAAGCTTGTTACAGCTTGTCGTATGCTCGGAAAGAGAATTATAACCGCGACAGAAATGCTCGAATCAATGATATACAATCCCCGTCCTACACGTGCTGAAATTTCAGACGTTGCAAACGCCGTTTACGACGGAACAAGTGCGGTAATGCTTTCAGGTGAAACTGCGGTAGGTAAATACCCGGTTAAAACAGTTGAAATAATGAGTGATATCTGTAAAGAAACCGAAAGCAACATTCACTATAACAAGCGTTTTCACAGACACGAATTTGAAATGCATGATAACATCGACGCTATTTCACATTCTGCCTGTTCAATGGCAATTAGTGTTAACGCAAAAGCTATTGCTGTTTGCTCTATTTCCGGCATGACCGCAAGATTTGTTTCACGGTTCCGACCAATAGCAGATATCGTTGCACTTACTACAAGCAAAAAAGTATGGCGTAAGCTCTCACTTTCCTGGGGTGTTATTCCTGTTCTTTGCGAAGAGTTCCCCTCTTCTGAGGTTATGTTTTATAACGCAAGCCGCAAAACAGTTGAAATTCTCAACCTTAAGGAGAGTGACAACCTGATAATTGTCGGTGGTACAACGAGTGGCAAATCAGGAGAAACCAATACAATCAGGCTTGAAAAAATCACAAAAAAGATATAATAAAACGGTCAGGGTAATCCTGACCGTTTTATTATTGAACTATCCTCCTTTTTTCTGCATAGAATAATAAAGGAGTGGTAGCATGAGCAGATTGAAAAGATTGATTGCCCTCATTTTGATTTTATCTGGGGCTATGGGTCTCGTTTCGATATACGCCTATACAAAATATTTGCGGCCTAAAATTATAATTATATCACAAAAATTCGTTGAAAATGAAGTTTCAAATATGATTGACCGAGAGGTCAAACGACTTATGCTTGAAGAATTTTTGAGTTATGATAAAATAACCATAATTTCTCGCGACAGTAGTGGAAAAGTTACCTCTATAAGTACCAATTCAGTTCTTATCAACAATTTTGCCAACGAGCTTGATATCAAAATCGGTGATATGATTGAAAAAAACGATGTACTGGAAAATAGGGTTTACCTGTCTTCTCTGATTGGTTTCGACATTTTTGCAGGCTTCGGTCCAAAAGTTCCTATAAGGTTCGAGCCTATATCTGTTACGCACGCAGATATAATCCACACTTTTGAAGAAACCGCCATAAATCAGACTCTCCATACAATTTTTCTTTCCATCTCGATTGACATTGAAATATTGCTTCCGTTCGCGTACAGTAATATTACCGTAGAATCAGAAATGCCAATCGCGCAGACACTCATCGTCGGAAGTGTTCCTGACGCATATTTTAATAAAAAATAATTTTGCAAAAACTTGTTGACTAATAGTTTAAAAAGATATATAATTATATACAAGTTTTTAGTAAGGAGCAATATTTTTATGGTTTCAAAAGAGGTTGTTGTGCAGAATCAGGTAGGCTTGCATGCGCGCCCTGCAACATTCTTTATACAGAAGGCAAATGAGTTTAGCTCATCTATCTGGATTTCTAAAGATGAACGCAAGGTGAATGCAAAAAGTCTTTTAGGCGTTTTATATTTAGGTATCACACGCGGTACTGTTGTGACTTTGACTGCTGACGGTGCAGAT
Source organism: uncultured Oscillospiraceae bacterium (assembly GCA_964390145.1). Taxonomy (GTDB): domain Bacteria; phylum Bacillota; class Clostridia; order UMGS1883; family UMGS1883; genus UMGS1883. The sequence goes on along the minus strand of CAYMHB010000003.1, from coordinate 22,214 downwards.
GAAGATGCAGCTATCGAAGAATTGGCAACTCTTGTTGAATCCAACTTTGCAGAATGAACTTTCAAGGCCTGACAGCTCGTCAGGCCTTTTTTAACTTTTGATGGGTGGTTAATATGAATAAACGCACAAGCGCAATCATAATTCTTATAGTGGCCCTTATACTTTCGTCGTTTGTTTATCTCGCAAAATTTTTCACGCCGAAAAACGAGCTGGTTGCCGTTCCCGGTGAGGCTGTATTTCATTTTATCGATGTCGGACAAGGAGACTGCATTTTTATACAAAGTGAAGATGTAAATATTCTGATAGACTCAGGAACTTATAACAGCGGTAGTGTAATCTACAAATATCTGAAAGAACTGGGTGTGGATTGCATCGACTATTTTATTGGAACGCATCCGCACGAAGACCATATGGGAGGAGCAGCAACAGTTCTCTCCTCTATTGATGTTGAAACAGTATTTATAAACGGTGAGGAAGTAACGGGTTTCCATTATGACAGGTTTGTAGATGTGCTGGCTGAAAAAGACATCTGCCCCACAATTCCTGATTTGGACTGTGTATATGAAATAGGTGATTTTCGTATAAAGTTTCTTTCACCCAAAGAGCTTACTGAAGATGAGAACAATAACTCGCTGGTATTTACTGTGCAGTTCGGAAATATAAAAGCACTCTTTACGGGTGATGCTGAAAGAAGTGTTGAAGCTGAACTTCTGAAAAACAAAAAACTGATTGACGCAGACATCCTTAAGGTCGGCCATCACGGAAGCAGATATGCCTCATCTGCCGCTTTTTTAAATGCTGTATCTCCCAGTGTAAGCGTAATTCAGTGTGGTGAAGGTAATTCATACGGTCATCCGCACGATGAAACAATAAAACGACTTAATGATATTTCTTCGACAGTGTATCAAACTTACAAGGATGGAACTGTAGTTTTTCGAACTGACGGAAAAACGCTGAAGAAAACATCCGGTGAAGAATTTAAGAAGAATAAATCTTCACCCATTGAAACAGTTTATATCGGCAATATGAAATCCATGGTTTTTCACAGCGAAGCTTGTGCAAATCTGCCTTCAGAAAATAACAGAATAGACTTTGCCTCGCGCGAGGAAGCTATAAATTTAGGGTATAAAGTTTGCGGAAACTGTAATCCATAATTTGAAAGGGTTGTTTTTTAATGAAAGTTATTCTTTTTAACGGTAGTCCAAAGAAAAACGGCTGCACATACACAGCACTTTGTGAAATCGAAAAAGAGCTTAATAAGGAAGGTATAGAAACTGAAATTTTCCACGCAGGTACGGCTACAAAAGGTTGTCTTGGTTGTGGTTATTGCAAAAAAAACGGCAAATGCATAACAGACGACTGTGTCAACGAGGCAATAAAGCTTGTTTCTGATGCAGACGGATTTGTTTTTGGGTCTCCCGTTCATTACGCCGCTATGTCGGGAATGATGACATCTTTCCTTGACCGACTGTTTTACAGTAGTTCATCTCTCCTCAAGCATAAGCCCTGTGCCGTTGTCGCAAGTTGCAGACGCGGTGGTTCCACAGCAACTCTTGACCAACTTCTTAAATACCCCGAAATTAACGAAATGCCCATTGTAAACGGTCAGTATTGGTCAATGGTACACGGAAACACGCCTGAAGAAACAGTGCAGGACCTTGAGGGTATGCAGGTTATGCGCTCCATTGGTAAAAATATGGCGTGGATTCTTAAGTGTATAGAAAAAGGCGCCGAGGCAGGCGTTAAAAAGCCTGCTGCAGAAGAAAAAATCAGAACAAATTTTATCAGATAAGAGGGATAAACTTGAGTAGTTCTAAATTTGAATCTTTTAAAAGATATGTGAACGGGAAAAATATAACAGTAGTCGGCATCGGTATAAGCAATCTTCCGCTTATCAGATTTCTTTCTGAGAACGGTGCAATCGTAACTGCGTGTGACAAAAAGTCAAGTGAAGACCTTGGAGAAATCGGGAAAGAGCTGGAATCTCTTGGCGTAAAACTCAACTGCGGTGAAAATTATCTTGACAACCTGTCAGGTGAAATTATATTCAAAACACCCGGAATGCGTTTTGATCTCCCCCAGCTTCAGAAAGCGCGTGAAAACGGAAGCATCATCACAAGCGAGATGGAAGTTTTCTTTGAAGTTTGTCCCGCAAAAATTATTGCAATTACAGGTAGCGACGGCAAGACAACAACCACTACCCTTGTTCACAAGATACTTACCGAAAGCGGCTATAAGTGCCACCTTGGCGGAAATATCGGCAATCCGCTGCTTTGCAATACAAGCGATATTTCTCCCGATGATTTAGTTGTGCTTGAGCTTTCAAGTTTCCAGCTTCACACAATGCAAAAGAGTGCCGATGTGGCGGCAGTTACTAACATTACTCCCAATCATCTTGATATGCATAAATCGTATGAAGAATATATTGAGGCAAAGCGTAACATATATCTGCACGCAGATAAAAACAGCGTTCTTGTTGTAAATAAGGCAAACGACAAGTCTTACAAATGCAAAGACAGTGCAAACGGGGAAGTCCGCGTTTTTGGTTATGATAAAGACTGCGATGTCTATTCTGACGGCGAAAGCATATATGCATTCGGAAAAAAGCTGCTTGATAAGAAAGATATTATTCTCCCCGGAGAACACAATGTTCAGAACTATATGACAGCCATAGCTGCAACCTCCCCTCTCTACAAAGAAGATGCGGTAAAAAAAGTCGCACAAACTTTTGGCGGTGTTCCTCACAGAATTGAGTTTGTACGCGAGCTTAACGGCGTAAAATATTACAACAGCTCTATCGACTCAAGTCCCAACAGAACAATTAACACCCTCAAAGTATTTGATAAAGTTGTCCTTATCACAGGCGGCAAGGACAAGGGAATCCCGTACGATGAAATTGGTGAGGCTCTTGCAACAAAGACAAAACATATTGTTCTTATAGGAAAAACAGGTCCGCTTATTAAGGATGCGCTCGATAAGTATGCAGAAAAAACAGGCGTTGGCAAGGATATTCCGACACAGTTCTGCACAACATATGAAGAAGCGGTTGATTGCGCTAAAAACGCTGCAAAAGAGGGAGATATCGTTCTCCTTTCCAATGCAAGTACAAGTTTCGATATGTTCAAAAACTTTGAAGAACGCGGCAATTTATTTAAAGAAATAGTTATGAATTTGAAGGACTGATTATATGACAGTTACTGAATATCTGAAAATTCTTGATGGCGAATTTGGTGTCAGCGGTCACGAAAAGAACGTCCGTGAGTGTGTGAAAAATCTATTTTCCAGATTCTGCAGTGAAATCACTTCCGATAATCTCGGAAATGTAATCGGTATCAGAAAAGGCACAAACCCCTCTGCCCCATCTCTTATGATTGAGGCTCATATGGACGAGCTTGGACTTATGGTTAGCGGCATTACCGATGAGGGAAGTCTTAAATTTATTCCCATCGGTGGTATTGACGCCAAAATTCTCCCCGGTACAGAAGTTACTGTTTGGGGACGTGAAAAGCTTTTCGGCGTAATAGGATTTAAACCTCCCCATCTTATAACTGACAGAAGCAAAGCCGTAAAACTTGACGAACTGTGCGTTGATATAGGTTTTTCAAAAGATGATACCGAGAAAAAGGTTTCAATTGGAGATATAATCACATTTAATACAGGATTTACAAAGCTTGCAGGCAATAAAGTCGCATCGCGCTGTATTGATGACCGCGGCGGGCTCGCCGTAATTTTAAGAGTGCTTGACCTTCTTGAAGATAAAAAGATTGAAAATGACATTATTGCCATTGCAACCGTTCAGGAGGAAGTCGGACTTCGCGGCGCAAAGACTGCGGCATTTAATGTTAAGCCTTCGTGTGCAATTGCACTTGATGTGTGTCACGGGACAAGTCCCGGTGTGTCAGAGGATGCATTCCCCTGCGGTAAAGGTCCCGTCATTACAATCGGACCTAATCTTCATTCCAAAATGACTCGTGAAATCATTTCGATTGCAAAGCGTGATAAGATTGACCTCCAACTTGAAGTTTGTGCATCAAACACAGGTACAGACGCGTGGGAAATTCAGGTTTCAGGCGAAGGTATTCCTACTGCACTTTTAAGTGTTCCTGTAAGATATATGCACGGTAATTTTGAGGTTGCCGATACCGATGATATGGAAAACACGGCAAAAATCATTAGTGCGTTTGCAGATTCTTTGAAAGAGGGTGAATGCCTGTGCTGGTAAAGGAATTAACATCACTTAATGCTCCCTCGGGATTTGAGGACGAGGTACGCGATTTTATCCGTGAACGCGTGATTTGTGACGAGGTATTTACCGACTCCATGGGGAATCTTATATGCCACAAAAAAGGTAACGGCAAAAAGGTTATGATTGCGGCTCATATGGACGAGGTTGGCTTCATAATCACGGGAATTACTGACGAGGGTTTTTTACGTTTTGAAACTCTCGGCGGTATCGAAACTGCCGTTTTGGGCAGTAAAAAAATACTGATTGGTAAGGACAAAATTCCCGGAATTATAAGCACAAAGGCAGTTCATCTTCAAAAGGACGATGAAGCAAAGTCTCCTACTAAAATCAAGGATTTATATATTGATATTGGCGCAAGCGACAAGGAAAGCGCCGAGAAAATTGTATCTCTCGGTGACTATGCCGTATTTGACGGAGAATATACTCCATTCGGAGAAAATCTTGTTAAAAGCAAGGCTCTCGATGACAGAGTGGGTTGCGCAATTCTGCTTGAGCTTATGAAGGAAGATTACGATAGTGATATTTACTTCTGTTTTACAGTTCAGGAAGAGGTTGGCTGTCGCGGAGCAAACATTGTCGCAAACAGGATAAAACCCGATATTGCGCTTGTTATTGAGGGTACAACCTGTTCCGATGTGTATGGCAGTAAAAAGCACAATCAGGTAACAAACCTCGGCGCAGGTGCAGTTATGACAGCCGCTGACGGTACGGCGATTTCTGACAAAGGCTACTATGATTTTATTATGAAAACAGCAGAAGAAAACGGTATAAAACTGCAAATCAAAAAGACGACTATGGGTGGCACCGATGCAGGTGTTATTCAGCGTAGCGGATATGGCGTAAAAACAGCCGTTCTTGCTGTGCCGTGCAGATACATTCACTCCCCCGTCAGTGTTATGCATACTGAAGATGCAAAAAGTGTATATCTTCTTGCAAAATCAGTACTGGGAAGCATCGAAAGGAGCAATCTCGTATGAAACTTTTAGAAAAACTTACACTGTGCGTTTCTCCTTCAGGCAGAGAAAGCGCTATAACTGATATTATACGCGAAGAACTGAAAGATGTTTGTGATGAAATATACACTGACACTCTCGGAAACCTTATATGCCATAAAAAAGGAAACGGTAAAAAACTGATGCTTGCGGCACATATGGACGAAATCGGCTTTATGGTAAATTATATTGACGACAAGGGCTTTCTTCGTTTTTCAACTATCGGTGGTATATTGAAATACAACAGCATAAACTCAACAGTTGAGTTTACAAGCGGAGAAAAGGGTAAAATCTCTTACGAAAATAAGGAAAACCCATCATCCGTCGGTTTTGAAAAGATGTATATAGATATCGGTGCGCAAAACAAAGAAGATGCAGAAAAGCGCGTACAAATCGGAGATATGGCATCCTACGGCGGTAATTTCGCACTTATAGGAAACAAAATCATGGCAAAGGCTCTTGATGACCGTGTCGGCTGCTGGACTCTCATCCGTGCGATGCAAAATGTAAACGAAACGCAAAACGATGTCTATGCAGTATTTACCGTTCAGGAAGAGGTCGGCTGTCGCGGTGCAAAAACTGCAGCGGCACAGATAAATCCCGATATTGCGGTTGCGGTTGATGTTTCAAATGTCGGAGATACGCCAGAATCGATGGAACTTAATCTGACGCTTGGAAAGGGTCCCGCAATAAAAATTAAAGATGCTTCCTTCATCATTCACGAAAAGGTGAAAGATATACTTCTTTACGCGGCGAATAAAAGCGGTATTCCTTTCCAGCTTGAAGCGGCAAGTTTCGGCGGTACAGATTCAGGGGCAATTCACACGGCAGGCGGCGGAATTCCTGCGGGAACTATTTCTATTCCCACGCGATACATCCACAGTGCAAATGAAATTGTATGCCGTGATGACCTTGAAAATACGGCAAAATTTGTTGAAGCATTAATCAAAACCCCGATAAAATGATTTCAGGAAAACTTGTATATATTATATATATAAATTCTTTCAGAAGTTTCGTTTTTAGAGTAAATTAACTATTTACTTGACGAAAAAAATATGCTATAATTTTGTGTGTGACAATATGTGATTTTTTCTTTCATATTTTGTCGCACATATTAGTTTATATTAAAGTAATGTTTTTCATACTTACTATGGCTGAAAGAGGGAATTCTAATGTATACCAATTCTGAATTCTGGGCAGGTTTCAATGGAGGCGTATGGGAAAAAGAAGTTAATGTCAGAAGCTTTATAAAGCAGAACTTCACCCCATATGATGATGATGAAAAATTCCTTGAATCACCTACTCAAAACACAATAGACCTTTGGGAGCAAGTGCTCGAACTCTCTAAAAAAGAGCGTGAGGCAGGCGGAGTACTCGATATGGACACCGAAACCATATCCACAATTGTCTCTCATGGTCCTGCTTATCTTGATAAGAATAAAGAAACAATAGTCGGTTTTCAGACGGACAAGCCTTTCAAACGTGCTCTTATGCCTTACGGCGGTATTCGTATGGCTGAAAAAGCGTGTGCAGATAACGGATATACAATAGATCCCGAAGTTAAAGAGTTTTTCACGAGACACAGAAAAACCCATAACGCCGGTGTTTTTGATGTCTATACTCCCGAAATGCGGGCATGCCGTTCAAGTCATATTATCACAGGTCTTCCCGATGCATACGGTCGCGGAAGAATTATCGGCGACTACAGACGAGTTGCTCTTTACGGCGTTGACTTTCTTATAAAGGATAAGATGAATCAGAAAGAAACAACCGGCTCAGTTATGAACGAAAACACAATTCGTAACAGAGAAGAACTTTCAGAGCAGGTTCGCGCCCTTTCAGATTTAAAAGCAATGGCACTTTCCTACGGTTTTGATATTTCTGTACCCGCAAAGGATACCAAGGAAGCAATTCAGTGGCTCTACTTTGGTTATCTTGCCGCAGTTAAGGAGCAAAACGGTGCGGCAATGTCACTTGGAAGAACCTCTACTTTCCTTGATATTTATGCAGAGCGTGACCTTGCGAACGGCACATATACTGAAAAAGAAATTCAGGAAATGATTGACCATTTCATAATGAAACTTCGTCTTATAAAGTTTGCGCGTACACCTGAGTACAATTCACTTTTCTCGGGCGACCCTCAGTGGGTTACGGAATCCATCGCAGGTATTGCGCTTGACGGCAGACATATGGTTACAAAGATGAGTTATCGCTACTTGCATACACTCGTAAACCTTGGTCCTGCGCCTGAGCCGAATCTTACTGTTTTGTGGTCAACAAGACTTCCTCTCAATTTCAAAAGATATTGTGCAAGGCTTTCTATCGAAACATCTTCAATTCAGTACGAAAACGATGATTTGATGAGACCTGTGCACGGTGACGACTACGCTATCGCCTGCTGTGTATCTTCGATGAGAGTCGGCAAGGAAATGCAGTTCTTCGGCGCAAGAGCAAACCTTGCAAAATGTCTTCTTTATGCAATTAACGGCGGTGTTGACGAAATTTCAGGGCAGCAGGTTGCTCCCCGTTACCGTCCCGTGACAACCGAATACCTTGATTTTGACGAGGTTATGGAAAAATACGACCATATGATGGAATGGCTTGCAAGCGTTTATGTAAATACACTTAATGTAATCCATTATATGCACGATAAATACTGTTACGAAAAAATCCAGATGGCACTTCACGACAAGAAGGTTACACGCTGGTTTGCGACAGGTATTGCAGGTCTTTCCGTTGTTGTAGATTCACTTTCAGCAATCAAATATGCAAAGGTTAAGACAATCCGTAACGAGGCAGGAATCGCCGTTGATTACGAGGTTGAGGGTGATTTCCCCAAATACGGAAACGACGATGACAGAGTTGACTCTATCGCATATGATGTTGTTCATAAGTTTATGAAACATATCAGAAAGAACGCCACATATCGCGAAAGTATTCCTACAACATCGATTCTTACAATTACATCTAATGTTGTTTACGGCAAGAATACAGGCGCTACACCTGACGGCCGTAAGAAAGGCGAAGCCTTTGCTCCCGGCGCTAATCCTATGCACAGAAGGGATACAAGCGGCGCAGTTGCTTCACTTGCCAGTGTTGCGAAACTTCCTTTTGTTGACGCGCAGGACGGTATTTCAAATACATTTTCAATTATTCCCGATGCACTCGGCAAGGATGACAGAATCTTCCTTGGCGACCTTGAAGTTAATTTTGACTGTGCAAATGGGGCATGCATCTCCCCCACACTTTTGCAGGGGCTTGATGCAGACTAATTAAAGGAGGAAAAGTTTATGGCAGCAACAAAAAACCAGATTGACAACTTGGTGTCTCTCCTTGACGGTTATGTTGAAAAAGGCGGTCACCACCTTAATGTAAATGTTTTCACAAAAGAGACTCTTCTTGATGCGCAGAAACACCCCGAAAGATATCCTCAGCTTACTGTAAGGGTAAGCGGATATGCAGTTAACTTCATCAAGCTTACAAAAGAGCAGCAGGATGAAGTTATATCAAGAACATTCCACGATAGTATCTGATGAAGGGTTATATACATTCAACCGAAAGTTTCGGTACAGTTGACGGTCCCGGGATAAGACTTGTTGTATTTATGCAGGGATGCCCTATGCGCTGTGCCTACTGTCATAATCCCGATACGTGGGAAATCGGTACGGGGAAAGAAACTACTGCAGATGAAATTATAGCTCAGTATAATAAAAACCGTCCTTTTTACAAAGATGGCGGTATTACTGTAACAGGCGGCGAACCGCTGCTGCAGATTGACTTTCTGACTGAACTTTTCATAAAAGCAAAAGAAGAGGGTATTCATACATGCATTGATACTTCGGGTATTACTTATAACGATACACCCGAGTATATAGCAAAACTTGAATTACTGATCAATCACACTGACCTTGTTATGCTTGATATTAAGCATATTGATTCCCAAATGCATAAGAATCTTACGGGACACAAAAACGAATCGGTGCTTGATTTTGCAAAATTCCTTGAGAAGAATAATGTTCCCGTGTGGATAAGGCATATCGTTATTGAAGGCATCACAGATGATAAAGATGCGCTTATCTGTTTAGGCGAATTTATCGGAACACTTACAAATGTCAGTGCGCTTGATGTTCTCCCCTATCATACAATGGGAGTTTCCAAATATAAGGAACTTGGTATTGATTATCCGCTTAAGGATTTACCAGCCCTTCCTGTTGAGAAGGCTGTTCTGGCAAGGGAATATATTTTGGAAGGAATCAGAAAAACACGAACAAAAAAAGAGCAATAGAAAATTCTATTGCTCTTTTTTAAGGAATGGTGAGTTTATATGAAACTTAGTTTTGCCCCATTAGAAGGGATTACAGGATACATATACCGTAACACACACGCAGAATACTTCGGCGGTTGTGATGAGTACTATACTCCTTTTATTTCGCCTAGTGACAACAGTAAAATCGGCAGAAAAGGATTTCGGGATATGCTTCCCGAAAACAATACTGTTATTCGCCCTACTGTTCAGGTTCTTACCAATAACAGCGTTTCGTTTTTGAAATTTACTGAAAAACTTAAAGAGTATGGGTATGACGAGGTTAATATAAATCTCGGTTGTCCCTCGCCTACCGTTGTCAATAAAAAACGCGGAAGCGGACTTCTTCGTGAAAGAGAGCTTTTGGAGAATTTTCTTGACGAGATTTTTGAAAAATGCGATATAAAGATTTCTATAAAGACTAGAATAGGTTTTTCCACTCCTGATGAATTTGAGGAGCTTTTAAATCTTTACAACCAATATCCTATAAAGCTGCTCACCATACATCCCCGTTGCAGGGCCGATTTTTATAAAGGTGATGTTAATCTTGAAGCATTCTCGCTGGCTTATAAGCTTTCGGAAAATCCAATATGTTATAACGGGAATGTTTTTACCAAAGAAGATTATGAAAGGATTATCTCAATGTACCCCGACATTGACAGTATTATGCTTGGTCGCGGTGCGGTAGCAAATCCAGCTCTTTTCCGCGAAATACGTGGAGGAGAAAAAGTTACTACCGCGCAGATGATTGAGTTTACCGAAATTCTGAAAGAGCGATATAACGCCATTTTATCAAGTGACAAGTTCACAATGCACAAGCTGAAAGAGATATGGCTTCTTATGATGTGGAATTTTCCAAAAGAGAAAAAAATCTACAAAATTGTAAGAAGAACCGAAAACCTTTCCGAACTTATGCGGGCAATACATTCTTTACCTCGGTTAGAAAGATAAAACATTTGACATGTATATTGCATTTTTGTATAATGTAGTTGTTAATTACAAAGAATTTTTTTGACAAAAAGGAGAACACTATATGAAAAAACTACTTTCGATTATTTTAGCACTTATGATTGCATTATCTTTTGCCGCATGCGGCAAGAAAAATACCGAAGAAACAGCTACTTCTAATGATAATGAAGTTGTTGAAAAGGAAGAAACTGATAAGAAGGAGCCTGAAGAAGAATCCGAAATGGAAGAAGATAAGGAACCTGAAAAAGAAGAGGAAAACAAAGACGAAACTACAACTACTCCTGTTAAAAAGCCTGAAAACACACCTGTAACAACTCCTGAAACAGACACTGAAACATCAAAAACTGTTGGTCAGGCTCTTCTTTCCGGATTCAAGTCAGGCGCAAGCAATTCTGCTTCTGCTCTTTCTATTGCAGAAGCACTTGTTACTAATGAAGTACTCGCTCCTATCGGTTGCGGCGCAATGCCTGTTGAGGAAGGTTACCTTACAGGTTTTGACAACACTGAAATCAAGGGGTTCAGCGAAGGTGCAATGTTTGCGCCCATGATTGGAACAATCCCCTTCGTTGGCTATGTTTTCACACTTGCTGAAGGAACAAATGCTTCTGATTTTATTAACACATTGAAAAATGCCGCGAATCTCAGATGGAACATCTGCACATCTGCAGACGAAATGGTTAGCGGCAATGTCGGAAACAAAGTTTTCTTCGTAATGTGTCCCACAAGTTTTGAAGATGCTGAATAATTAAAAGCGGGGTCTTCCCCGCTTTTAATTATTTAAAGGAGTATTGACTATGCTTTTTTCAAGTATCCCATTTTTATATTACTTTTTGCCGACTGTAATTATTTTGTACTTTATCGCTCCAAAATTTCTTAAAAACACGGTGCTTCTTTTGTCGAGCCTTGTTTTCTACGCATGGGGTGAACCGCGCTACGTGTTTTTGATGATAGCGACAGTACTTTTTAACTATATTATTGGTATTTTAATTGAAAAAACACGAGGTAAGTGGCTGTCCAAATTTTTTGTGATACTTTCAGCTACGGCTTCGCTTGCTGTACTCGGATATTTTAAATATGCAGACTTTTTTATAGAGAATTTTAATGCCCTGACCGGTTTTTCTATTCCTCTTTTAAAGATTGCTCTTCCTATTGGTATAAGTTTTTACACATTCCAGATTTTAAGTTATACTGTTGATGTTTACCGCGGATATGTTGCTGCACAGAAAAATCCGATTACACTCGGTGCGTACATCGCACTTTTTCCACAGCTCATTGCAGGTCCTATCGTAAGATATATCGATGTTGAAAAGCAGCTTGCACAAAGAAGCCATACATTTGAAAAAACGGCTCTTGGTATACGCCGATTTGTAATCGGTCTTTCAAAAAAAATAATTATAGCCAACACTTTAGGTATTCTTTGCGAAAACTTTAAAGTGGCAGATGACAAATCTGTTTTGTTCTATTGGCTTTATGTAATAGCCTTTATGCTTCAAATTTATTTTGACTTTTCAGGTTACAGCGATATGGCTATCGGTCTCGGTAAGCTTTTTGGATTTGATTTCATTGAAAACTTTCGCTATCCGTTTATTTCATCCAGTATAAGCGAGTTCTGGCGCAGATGGCACATTTCACTCGGCTCATGGTTCAGAGATTATGTATATATCCCTATGGGCGGAAATCGTGTCGGTAAAGCAAGGCTTCTTTTAAATATCTTTACCGTATGGTTCCTGACAGGTTTCTGGCACGGCGCCGAATGGAACTTCATAATCTGGGGTGTTTATTTCGGAATATTGCTTCTTATTGAAAAATATTTCCTTACAAAGAAGCTTGAAAAATCAAAAATTGCAAGTCATATCTACGTATTATTCTTTACTGCGATAAGTTTTGCAATTTTTGCAGGAAATGGAATGAAAGAATCACTTTCATATGTTGGCGGAATGTTTGGTTACGGCTCTATCCCCTTAATTTCCAAGGGTGCAATATATAATCTGAGAAACTTTGGGTTTGTACTCTTGATTGCAATGTTTGCCGCAACCCCGATTTTTGTAAAAGTAAAAGAAAAATTAGAGCAAAACAAAAAGACGCATCTTGCTATGGATATTCTCGAAATGCCCGTTCTTTTAATCCTTATTATAGTTGCTACGGCATATCTTGTAGACGGTTCTTTTAACCCGTTTTTATATTTCAGATTTTAAGTAGGAGGAGATAATATGAACAAAGCAAAAAGTATAATAATGACCATAGTTTTCACTGTTTTTATCTTCTCTGTTTCTGCAATATGCTATTTCAAACCTGACACGGAGTTTTCTGATAGCGAAAGACGTCTTCTTGCAAAAAAGCCAATATTAAATATGGAAACTGTTTCAAGCGGCAGTTTCATGAAAGAATTTGAAACCTATACAGCAGATCAATTCCCTGCACGTGATTTTGCACGCGGAATAAAGGTTCTTTTTGCCGAAAGGATTTTGATGCAAGCAGAAAATAATGGTGTTTTCAGAGCCCAAGGTCATCTTTCCAAACTTGATGAAAAAGAAGACGAGAATATGCTCAATTATGCCGCTGACATTTTCAAAAAGCTTGCAGATGAAAATATGAAAGATAAAAATGCAAATATTTATTTTTCAATAGTTCCCGATAAAAATTACTATCTTGCAGAAAAAAATGGCTATCCTTCACTTGATTATGATAAGTTTATAGAGAAAATGCGAGATAGGACGCCATTTATGAAGTATATCGATATAACAAAGCATCTTTCCCTCAATGACTATTACACGACGGACACCCATTGGAAGCAAGAAGAAATAACCGATATTGCGCAGCATATTGCCTCTCAGATGGGAACGGACGTTAAAACCAGTTACACCATTAACGTTCTTGAAAAACCGTTTCAGGGAGTTTACAGCGGTCAATACGCGCTTCCTGTAGAGTCGGACACTATTAAGTATCTGACAAATGATACTCTCGATAGCTGCACCGTGACATATTATAACGATATGGGACTCCCTGTAAAGGGCGACATGTATAACATGGAAAAAGCGAACGGCAAGGACCCGTACGAAATGTTTCTTTCGGGTTCAGAATCCATTGTAATAATTGAAAACCCCAACGCAAAGACAGATAAGGAGCTTGTCATTTTCCGAGACTCTTTCGGAAGCAGTCTGGCGCCGCTTTTTGCCGAAGGATATAAAAAGATTACCGTTTTTGATATACGCTATATGTTATCCAGCAGTTATGTAGGTGCTTTTGCTGATTTCGAAAACAGTGATGTCTTGTTTATTTACAGCACTTCACTGCTTAATAACAGCACTTCGTTAAAACCGTAATTAAAAAGAGCAACAGATTTGAAAATCTGTTGCTCTTTTTTAGTTGTTTTCAAGTTCGGCAAATTTTTCTGCCATGGTGGGATTTCCTTTTGTAAGCCTTTTAATAGTAAGGTCCTCCGCCTTGTTATTAGCAAGACGCAGATTATTTTCAGACGATATCAGGGCATCCTTTGTCTTTTGCAGATGGTCAATCGTCTTGTCAATTTCGTCGATTGCTTTCTGGAATTTCTCACTTGCAAGACGGAAATTGCGCGAGAACTTTTCCTTGAAATCGTTGATATCTTCTTCAAAATGAGTAATATCAATATTCTGATTTCGCATAACCTCAAGTTCGCGCTTGTATGTAAGTGTATTGAGTGACGCATTTCGAAGCAGGGTTATAATCGGTATAAAAAACTGCGGTCTTACAACATACATTTTGGGATATTTGTAAGAAACATCAATAATACCCGTGTTATAGAGCTCGTTATCTGCTTCAAGCATCGACACAAGAACTGCATATTCGCAATTTTTCTCGCGTCTGTCCTTGTCAAGTTCCTTGAAGAAGTCTTCGTTTTTATGCTTTGTCGCGGTAGTGTCCATCTCGTTTTTCATTTCAAACATAATCGAGATAAATTCCGTACCGTCCTCGGATGTTTCACGGTATATGAAATCGCCCTTACTGCCCGTTTTGGCGTCGTTATCTTTTTCAAAATATGCATTCGGGAAAGCCGTTGCCCTTAATTTATTAAACTCAATTTCACAGTGCTGTTCAAGACTTTCACCAATCATTTTGGTAGATTGACGAGTTTTGAAATCCTTGTAGTACGCGATTTCTTCTTCCTTGAGTCGTAATTCCTCCGCGTGTTTTTCAGTAGCGGATTTTTCTTTCAATTCGAACTCGCTGTCTTTTAGTACTATTTTATTCTCAAGTTCAAGTATTTTGGTTTCTTTCTCCTGAACAGCGTTTTTAACAGCCAGATCGGTACTTTTCCTGTTAAGCTCAAGTTCGCCCTTGAGACGCGCTATTTCAAGGTTTTTTTCGGCAATTTCCCTGTCTTTATCCGCCTCGGCTTTTGTTACTGCAAGTTTAACTGCAGAATCCTTGTCGCTTTTATGCGCATTTTCGCGTTCCTGTACTTCTCTTTCAAATTCTTTATCGCGAACCTGCTTCACAATTGCGGCATAGCCCGATTCGTCAACCTGAAATACCTCGCCGCATTTTGGACATTTTATTTCCTGCATAGCTATCTCCCCTGTTAATCAAGTATATATAACCCTTACACTAATTTTATCAAACACTACGCATTATTTCAAGTAGTTCTTTGATTTATATAAAAACCCCATCCTGAAATCAGGATGGGGTTTGGGTTTTAAGACAATTTATTGCCGCAAGCTGCACAGAACTTTGCACCGTTCTTATTGATGTGTCCGCAAGGACAAACTGCTGATGAAATGCCGGATGAACCGGTGATTTTATTCATCTCATCATCGAGTGCGTCAATCTTTGCCTGCTGCTCAGCAATCTGCTGGATGCGCTGAGTAATCTGTGCACAAATAGCTTCTATTTCTGCAAAAGGAACATCTTTCTTTTCCTGTGCAGCGAATGTATATACCTTGTTTCCAAGAATTTCAAGAAGCTGTTTTTTCTCGTCAGTAAGTGTCTTAATAACACTGTTGATTTTTGTTTTTTCAAGAATAGTTTTTGAACCGGTGCTTACGGTTGCAACACCTTTATTAACACCGTCCAAAACTCTGTCAAAAAAGTCTGCCATCTGTTAAAACTCCTTTCCGATGATTTGATTAATAAATAGCTCTAACTTCATCGTCTATGAGTTTTGCCTTTCCGTTCTTCTTGCCTATGTAAAGTTCGCCGCAACCATCGTCATTGTCGTACTCTGCAATATAAGCAATTCTCTTTTCGCTGAATACCTTGTAATCATGTACGTCGTCAGCAATCTTCTTAACCTTGCCGTTTTCACAGTATGTAAGGTCACCGTCGCTGGACTTGTGGCTGTAATCTGCAATGTAGTAGAATACGCCGTCCTTATATGTAAGGTTTACGACATCATCACCGAGAGAAACTGTCTTGCCGTTCTTTCTAACCAATGTCTTTTCGCCACCTTTGTCTGTTACGATAATATTACCGTCTTCCCAAAGTGAGAAAGATGCAACATCTTTGGAAACAACCTTTTCTCCTGAAATCTTGGATGAGCCGATCTTGTAATTCTTAAGTTCGCCCTCTTCCTTGCCTGACTTCTTGTCCAAAACATAGATTTCCTTACCGTCTTCACTTATTTCATAGTCATAGATATCTTTTGTATCGTCAAATGCAAGGAAGCTCTTTCCTGCAGATGTCAGGATATAAAGACTTGTATCAGCACCGCCATATATCTGCTCATTGATTTTGCTGTATACATCCCATCTGCTTTCAAGTGAGCTAATCTTAATCTTCTTGAAACCGTCGCCATCCTTCTTTTTATAAACTCCGATTCCTGATTCTTCATAGAAAGACCAACCATAGGATTCAAGATTTTCATCTATCTTTGTAAGGTCTTTTCCCTTTAACTGATAGAGAACATAAGATGAAATTGTTACAGGATTTTCGTTATATTCATCTTCCAAACCCATAAAGCCTTCATACTTATACCACTCGTCGTAAGCATCATTGTATGCATCCCAATACTCATCATAAGCATCAGAATATGCATCGTAATCGCCGTAATCGTCATAGTTTGGTTTTTCAATACTATCAGGATCAACAAGGTTTTCCATTTCATCTTCAATATCGTTTATGAAGAGATCGTCATATTTGTATTCTTTATCTTCAGACTTAATTACAAACACATTATTGTCAAGAACGTATGCATCATATACATCAGATGCGAGTTTTTCCTTGTCCTTACCAAGTTCTTTCTTGTAAAGCTTTTCTTCCTTGGTATAATAAACTGTTTTGTAATCCTCAGAAATATCAACAAGACTTATTTCAGAATCAATCTTTTCGGGTTTAGCATTCTTTCCAAGACCGCTGATATATACAGTTCCATCTTCGTCTTCAAATGCAATTTTACTGCCGTCTTCTGAAAAATCGTAGAAATCAACTACTTTGTCAGCTATTTCTCTTTCTTTCTTAAGGTTGTGGTAAATAAGTTCATCGCTCTTTAAGTAAACAACATCCTTTGTACCGGGAACAATATAGAACTCGCTTACGCCCTTATCAATTTTAATTCCTTCGCTCTTTTTATCAGCAGACTTTCTGTAGTAAAGGTCGAATTCACCATCGTCGTAGTCATCAGCGTAGAAAATAACCTTACCGTCGTCAGTAATCTTCAAACCTGAGATTGAGTCTGTATCGCCAAGTTCATATGAATCTTTCTTGCCTGCGGGGTTAACTTTTACTTCGTCTTCTTTGAGGTAGATCAAGGGATGATTGCTAACATCAAATTGATCCTTGTCGCCGAAGAGTCCGCCGATTAACTTAACCGCGAAAATCGCAATAGCTGCTACTACTGCAACAATAACTGCAACAGTAATAATCTTCTTAATCTTTGATTTCTTTTCATCATTTGCCTCGTAGTTTGAAGCATCGTCTTCACAATAAGGAGCAGTCTCCACAGGAGCAGTCTCCACAGGGGCAGTCTCCACAGGAGCAGCCTCCACAGGAGCAGCCTCTACAGAAGCAGTTTCAGTTGCTTCTTCGAAGGCAGTTCCACAATTCGCGCAGAATTTTGCGCCATCTTCATTTTTTGTTCCACAATTTGAACAGAACATAATTTTCCTCCTTTGATTTTATATAATTAAGCTTTAATTATATTACTCGTAGAAATCGTATTCATCGAAGTCATACTCGTCGTAATCATACTCGTAGTAATCATCTTCGTAATAGTAATCCTCATAAGAATTACCACCCAATCCGAAAACTTCTGCAACTTCCGAGCTGAAAAGTTCTTCATTTTTCTCCGCGAATTTTTCAGCCTTTTCTGCTACATCTTCTCCCCACTTCTCAAGGTCATCTTCATCTGCAGCCAAAATATTAAGAGAGCCTGATGTATTAACTTTATCAAACTTTGCTTCGGGAGTGATTGTCATTGTAAGCTTGCCCTTGATTTTGGTAAGCTCTTCGGTATCAACACCCTTAAACTTGATGCTGTCGAGTTCAAGTTTGAAGCCTTTCTTGTTCGAGCAGGTTCCTTCAAGAGAAATTCCGACATTTTCTCCGTCGCCCTTTATTTTGAAATCCTGTTCATAATTATTCTGCTTCATATCCAATGTCAAAGTATGCTCAAACTCGATTTTTTCTCCATAAGGAGACTTTATTTCGACTACAGTTTCGTCTGTGAATACTTTTCCTTTTGCGATATGATTACCCTCGGAATTGATTTCGATAACTGCCTTTTGGCCCTGTGCCTTCACTTCTATAAGCATTCTCATATCGTTTATGAGAGTGTTCTTATCTTCGAATGCGGTCTCGATTCTGACACTTGGATCGCCGTCAAAGTCAAGCTCTGCTGCGATAAGTACGGCCTTTCCCTTGTATACCTGAAGTTCCACAACAATTTCTTCATCGAATATGCCTGACAATTCCTTGGCAACATCTTTCAAGCCGTCAAAAAATTCGTCTTTTGCATCTTTCGCTTCTTCGTTCATTTCGAAAAACTCTTTAACGTTTTCATCCTCTTCAACAATGTCGAGAATGTTACAGAATGTATCTTCGATGTCATCAGGATCAATTGAAATAATAAGGGTTTTTGTATTTACATTTTTTCCGCCAACTTCTGCGGTACCCTTTGACTTTTCAAGTGTTGACGCCTCTATGAGATTCTTGATTTCTTTTTCAATAGACTTATTGGATTTCTTTGTAAGAAAATCTTTCTTTTCGAAAAGCTCGCTATAATTCAAATCAAGGTCTTCGCTGAATTCGATTTCAGTTTCATCTGCAAGGTCGCTGTCATTCCAGGCTTTACCAAAACCCTTTGCAGGGATGCTGAGACTGTCTTTGAAAAATTCAGGCGAATCAATGTAGATATTCTTATCATCAAGCATAAACAAGCCGGAAGCAAGAGTCTCGCCATCATACACCGCTTCAGCGCTGTACATAAGTTTTTTCTTTTTCTCGGAATTTTTTGCAGTAACTTTGAAGCCGATACCGTTAAGGTCAACATCGTTCACTTCGTTGAGAATACCCTCAACAGAATATGTAAGTTCCTTCTCTTCTTCAACATTGAATCCGAGAATGTTCTTTTCTGCCGTCATCATTTCGTCTGCAATTTTCTCAAGTGTATCCATGATAACTGACTGTGTATAAAGTTTAGGAGCAACCGCTGCAAAAACAGAATCCCAGAACAAAGCACCAAGAATAATAACCGCAAGTACTGCAGCGATTATCGGAAGTTTTTTATTCTTTTTCACAGGAGTCAAAACAAATTCTGTTTCGGGTTTCACTTCCTCTGTAATTACAGGAGATGATTCCACGGGTGAAACTGAACTTTCCTGCTCGAAAGCCTGAACTTCAGGTTCGCTCGATTCTATAGTAGCCTCACTCGAAACATGCTCATTTACCACACTGTCTTGTGTGTTTTTGGTTTCGGTAAGACTAGTTCCGCATTTTTCACAAAACCTTGCTTTTTCGTCGTTTTTCGCGCCACAATTTGTACAAAACATACGCATACTCCTTTTGTCATTTTTTTCACTGCAGGATATACACCAGGATAGAATACCCTACGATATTATTATACACTATACGCAAATGATGTCAATGTTTTTCGGGGTAAAAATTTCCATTTTTCGACATTTTTTGTTGTCATCAAATAAGAAAACGCATCCGCTGTTGCGCGCGGATGCGTTTAAGTTTTATCTCCCAAGAGATGTGTATATAACATTTCGAAGTCTTGGCTGATAAAAGCCTTCTCTGGGGTTGTGACAATGCTGAACATAGAATACCGAAAGATTAAGCGAAGGGTCAATAATCGCCGTAGCACCTGCTGCACCACCCCATCCGATTTCGCCTATGTTACCGACAGAACCGGCTTTTGCACGGTCCATAAGAGTTCTTACGCCATAACCATAGCCATAGCCTGCCAGCTGCACCCAGTTAAAGTAGCTGAGCTGTTGCTGCGTAAGCGCATTTGTTCGCATAAGGTCAACTGAGTTTGCTGTTAAAATACGTTCCCCTGTTGCACCAATACCAAAGTTTGCAAGTGCTTCCAAAAGCTTCATATAGTCGGAAACAGTAGTTGTTATCCCTGCTCCACCGCTGTCAAACTCTTCGCCGAGGACATGCGCACATTCTTTACCTATATTGACAAAAGTCCCGTCGTTGCTTCTTCCGTACTCCTGAGCTGCTACGATATCCATCTCGCACTCTTCACCCGTGGGAACGAATTTATACTGGGATGCCATCTTATCTTTTATTGCGTCTGTTGTGTGATATACTGCCTTGTCCATACCAAGAGGGTCAAAGATGTTTTCTTTCACATAATCACGGAAAGGTTTCCCCTCAATTATGGTGATAAGCCCTGCAAGAACATCGTGTGCCATACTGTAACGCCATTTGTCACCGGGGTCGTAAATAAGTGGGTCCTCTGCCTTACAACGCGCGAAAACATCGGTATTCATTTTGCCGTTTGTCAGTTTGCGCGCCTTTTCAACGGCATCGGTTTTGAAGTTGTACGTAAGGCCTGCTGTCATCGTAATAAGGTTGCCGATTGTAATGGGGCGCTTTGCCTCACGAATATTGCCTTCGCCGTCATCCACATACATAGTTTTGTATTCGGGGATAAAGTCGTAAAGCGGGTCAGTTACAAGAAATTTTCCTTTTTCAAGGAGCTGCAGCATTGCTGTCATAGTAGTTATTTTAGAACAGGAGTAGATGTTAAAATACTCATCCCCTGTAAGTTTCGTCTTTGTCTCAAGGTCGGAATATCCCGCTGCATATTTGAAAACGCATTCGTTTCCTATTCTTACCTCAACAGCGTTACCGGGAGTTCTCTCCTGCGCCATCATATCCATAAAATTTTTCAAATACTGAAAATCCATAATAGCCTCCGTATTTCCCAAGCGATGCAATGTTTTTTGATTTATACCGATATTTTATCATACATAATTTTGTTTTTCAAGATTCTACTTGATTCTGAAGACAAAAAAGCCCTGTGATTAAAAAATCTCAGGACTTTTTATTTTACCCGGTTGATAAAGTTTTCTCTTTTGACAGTCATCATGATACCAGAGATGGACAAATATTTCAAGTGCATTGGGGAAAGCAGTTAATAAAGTTATATATAAAAATATATTTAAGTCAACCGATTTATTGCTTTTCAGTACATTTAATGATATAATTGTTTTAATCTATAATTATTGAAACCGAGGTCTTAGAAATGTATTTTGAAGAATTTGAATTAGGCTCAAAAACACAGATTGGGTCGGCTGGCATAAACAAAGATGATATGATTGATTTTGCAAGAAAGTATGACAACATTCCGCTTCACACCGACGAAGAATATGCTAAATCAACATTTTTCGGAAAACTGATTGCTCCGGGTGTAATGTCTTTTATGTCGGTGTGGGCAAAATATCTTGAAATTGACTTAGCAGGAGATGAGCTTCTTGCGGGAAAATCCACTAAGATAGAATGGTTTAAGCCTGTCTTTGCAGATGATGTTCTTACAAGCACCTGCACTGTATCGAAGCTTACAAAACGAAATGAGAAAAATGGCATTGTTGAACTTACTTTTGAAGTATTTAATCAAAACGGTGAATTGGTATTGACCTATGTTACAGAAATGATTGTAAAATGTAAGCCTGCGAGGTAACGATTATGAGCAAAAAAGAAACATTAAGACGATATTTATTATTTATTTTATGCCTGTTCTTTATGGGAATCGGCGTTGCACTTAC
Organism: uncultured Oscillospiraceae bacterium; assembly: GCA_964390145.1. GTDB lineage: Bacteria > Bacillota > Clostridia > UMGS1883 > UMGS1883 > UMGS1883. Next base: position 509 of record CAYMHB010000003.1, on the reverse strand, counting down.
GAAACACGGAGAATTAGGCGTTTCTCCAATTTCTTCAGTTGCAAATGTTGTCAGCATTAAATTCACGTTTTTATCATTCGGAACATGGCTTACGATTTCAAACTGTGTTCTGCTGATTGGACAAGTGTTATTACTCCGCAAAAGTTTTCAGCCGATACAGCTTCTTCAGGTACCACTGTCATTCTTATTCGGATATTTTACGGATTTTGGATTATACTTGGCAAGCTTTATACCTAACGATACTTACATAGTAAAGCTATCACTTGTTATAATCGGAATCATTATTCTTGGCTTTGGCATCACACTTGGCGTAATTGCTAATGTAATCTTAAATTCCGGCGAAGCATTCGTAAAAGCGCTCTCTGATGTAATACATAAGGAATTTTCAAATGTAAAAATTGTCTTTGATGTGTCTTGGGTTGCATTTTCCATTGTATTGTCTTTAATTTTCTTCGGAGGAGAGCTTGTAGGAACAAGAGAAGGAACTATACTGTCTGCTATATTCACGG
>CAYMHB010000002.1:14427-98836 GCA_964390145.1 uncultured Oscillospiraceae bacterium | reverse complement strand
GACCGAAGTGAACACCTGCCTCCAAAAGCTGCTTCATAGCAATAACTGACATGTTTAAACACCTCCATTTATTTAGTTTTTCACCACCGCGCCCATGTCAAAAGCGATGCGGCAGCACCTCCACCACCGTCAATATGTACGCCAACCTTCCTTTTATATATTGTCATAGGGAAGGCACAAGGCGCCACTCAGGCAGTGTGCGTATTTTTGTGCCATATTATGATACCACAAACAAATGGCAAATGCAAGCTTTTTTTGAAGAAATTTTATAATAAAAAACCGTAAAAAGTATTGACATATCCCCGAAGTGGGTGTATACTGTAATAGTTGTAAAGCATAAACACTTTACATTGACGAGAAAAGGAGGAGACTTTGATGGAAAAAAATCTGATTTATACAGAATTACTTGACATTTACAAAGGACTTCTTACTGATAAACAGGCAGAAGCTATGGAATACTACTACGACAGCGACTACTCACTTGGCGAAATTTCCGAGCTTATGGATATTTCCCGTCAGGGTGTGCGCGACTTCATTAAAAGGGGAGAGGCTACAATCTCTGAAATGGAAGAAAAGCTTCAGCTGGTAAAACTTTTCCGCACTCTTAACGAGGTTGAGGAATTGGCCGAACTTCTTAAATCAACTAACAAAAGACTTTCCAACAGCAAGGATATAAACGCTCTTGCTGACGAGATACTCCGTAAGGTACAGAATATTAAAGGAGAAGAATAATGGCATTTGAATCTTTGGGTGAAAAGCTTCAGGAAACCTTTAAGAAACTCAGAGGACAAGGCGTTGTAACCGAAAAAGATGTCAAGGCAGCAATGCGTGAAGTGCGTTTTGCCTTACTTGAGGCGGACGTAGGATATAAAGTTGTTAAAGAGTTTGAGAAGCGTGTATTTGAAAAAGCAACCGGTAGTGAGGTTCTTGAAAGCCTGACTGCAGGTCAGCAGATAATTAAAATAGTGCGTGACGAGCTTACATGGCTTATGGGCGGTGCTCAGGCAAAACTTGCAGTATCTTCCAAAGCTCCCACGGTATATATGCTCGTTGGTCTTCAGGGTGCAGGTAAAACCACCACCGCGGCAAAACTCGGTGGCGTACTCAAAAAACAGGGTAAACGCCCCATGCTCGCAGGTTGTGACGTTCAGCGCCCCGCCGCAATAAAACAGCTTCAGGTTGTTGGCGAACAGATGGGACTTGAAGTTTACGCAGATTTTGAAACAAAAAATCCCGTTAAAATTGCGCTTGATGCGGTGAAAAATTGCGACACATCGCGTTTTGATACCGTTATCATAGATACAGCAGGTCGTCTTCATGTTGACGAAGTGCTGATGAACGAGCTGAAAGAAATTAAAAGCGAAGTTCACCCGACCGAAATACTTCTTGTTGTCGACTCCATGACCGGTCAGGACGCCGTAAATGTTGCGGCAAGCTTTGACGAAATGCTAGGAATCGACGGCATCATCCTTACCAAACTTGACGGTGATACCCGTGGCGGTGCTGCACTCAGCGTGCGCGCAACAACGGGTAAAAACATAAAGTTCGTTGGTATGGGCGAAAAACTCACCGACCTTGAACCATTCTATCCAGACAGAATGGCATCAAGAATTCTCGGTATGGGCGATATGCTCTCGCTGATTGACAAGGCGCAGGAGGCTTTCGACGAAAAGAAGGCACTTGAACTTGAAAAGAAGCTGAAGGAACAGAAATTTGACCTTAACGACTACCTTGAGCAGTTGCAGTCTATGAAAAATATGGGCTCGCTTGAGAGCATTCTCAAAATGATTCCCGGTGTCGGAAACAAACTAAACGGCGTTAAGCTTGATGACAAACAGTTTGTCCGCACGGAAGCAATTATCCGCTCTATGACCAAAAAAGAACGTGAAAACCCCGAAATCATAAACGGCAGTCGCAGAAAAAGAATTGCCGACGGATGCGGGCTTGGTGTTCAGGATGTAAATCTGTTCTTGAAGCAGTTCAAGGAAATGCAGAAAATGATGAAAATGTTCTCCGACCCCAAAAAGATGAAGAGAATGAGATTTCCGTTTTAAAACCTTAAGGGATCCTACTCCCCTTGGATTGAATTTAATTTAATTTAAATATAAAAATTTTTTATGAGGTGAAAGAAATGGCAGTAAAAATCAGACTTAGAAGAATGGGTGCAAAGAAGGCTCCCTACTATCGTGTAGTAGTTGCAGACTCTCGTTATCCCCGTGACGGCAGATTCATTGAGGAGGTAGGTACTTACAATCCTCTTACAGAACCCTCTGTATTCACAGTTGATGGCGACAAGGTTAAGCAGTGGATTGCTAACGGCGCACAGCCCACAGATACAGTTAAGAGCCTTCTCAAGAAGAACGGTATCATTGACTGATTAGGGGGGTCAATGATATAATGAAGGAACTTCTTGAAACAATCGTAAAACCCCTTGTTCAGTTCCCCGATGAAGTTAATGTAACACTTACCGACCGTGAAGATTCACAGCTCCTTGAACTCAGAGTTAATCCCTCTGATATGGGTAAAGTAATCGGCAAGCAGGGCAGAATTGCAAAGGCAATCAGAACTGTTATGCGTGCCGCATCAGGTAAAGATGGTAAGAAAGTTATCGTTGACATCGTAGAAGACTGATATTAAAAATCCCTCGGCAGATGCCGAGGGATTTTTTTTGCTTTTCTTTTCAAGGCGGATAAACGATGTGTCCGTCTCGTAGTATCTGATACGGAATTTTTTCACGCTTGTTTACACCATCAATTTTTTCACGGAGTGCTTTGTCCATATAATTGTCAAAATATAAAATCCTGATAAAGTAAGTGCCGTCCCCGTCTGCGTGTGGGTCGTGCTTTGCAACAGCCGAAAGCCTTGCACGCAGTCCGCAAATGTCAGAAAGATTGATTTGATGCTTATATTCGTGCCTGAATTCCACTTGCCTTCACCTCTGCACACTGTGAAATGGTGGTTTTAAAAATTCAACCCCCATTCAAAATTCATATTGGGGATATCATACAAATCTAATAAAAAATCCAAAAGATTTTGAAAAGGGCGGCTTTGCTGCGGAACGCGGGAGGGGAATTGCCATTGCCGACCATTTTCTCTGTTTTGACCATCTGTGATTTTAACAACCTGCACAGTTTCATTCCCTTTTGAGTCAAGCGCATAGAATGTGTATGTTCCTGCCGTAACTTCGTAAGTAACGGTTTCTGCTTTGCTCAGATTGACTGCATTTCCGTTTTTGCCGCCGTCAAAATCTTTTGCTGAAAGCTCGCCGACTGCATACCGTGCGGTTACGATATCGCCGTCTTCATCATAAAACTGTACTACCAGATAGCTTTTATTCCTCTGATTTGCAATTCGCGTTGCAATTTGCGGAGCATTACCATTGTAAGCATAGGGAACTTTTTCTTCCCATTCTTCGCCCGATAATTTGTCAAGGTCAAAATTCAGTGCGCTTCCCAAATCAAGCATACCGCCTGTTGCAACAAGCGTATCAAGTGAATCAAGCTTTGCAGCAGAAGAAAGCAAAATTTCCTTTACATCGGCAAGAGTGATATCCTCATAATGTGAATACACAAGAGCCGCCGCGCCCGAAACAAAAGGTGCTGACATTGAAGTTCCCGTCATATAGCTGTATCCGTTTTCGCTTGTTGTGCTTAATATATAGGAACCGGGAGCGGCGATATCTACCGTTTTTTCTCCGTAGTTTGAACTGTAATGAAGGGTTCCGTCATAATTTAAGTTTCCGACAGAAATCAGGTTTTCCAAATCATAAGAAGCAGGGTAAGATGCTTTTCGGTCTGTATTCTGACCGTCATTTCCTGCGGCAATCACAAAAAGCATATTTGAATTTGCGATTGTTTGGTAAAGAGCAGGGTCATTTTCGCTTGTGCCCAGACTCAGATTACAGATAGATGCTCCGTTTGCCTCTGCATACTGTATCGCCTGAATAACCGAGGCGGTTGAGCCAGCTCCGCTGCGACCACCCAGAGCCTTTACACTCATAACCTTGACATTATCACTTTGAACAATTCCGACAATTCCTTTTGAATTGTTTCTGCTTGCAATTATTGTTCCTGCTCCGTGTGTTCCATGGTCGTCTTCACTGCCGACATAGATATTGTTTGAATTGTTATAGAAGTTCCAACCGTAAATATCGTCTATGTATCCGTTTTTATCGTCGTCAATGCCATTATCTGCAATTTCTTCGCTGTTCGTCCAGATATTTTCTGCTAAATCCTCGTGAGTGTAGTCTATTCCCGTATCAACGATAGCGACAATTACTTCTTTTCCGCTGTCGGAGTAGGTTTCCCACGCCGTTTCAATATTTATGTCAATTCCTTCCGTGGCAGTAACATTTGACGCCCTGCCGGTATAAGAGCGCCGTCTGTAATTATCTTCCCAATTTTCGAAATTTTCCGGCGGTTGCCATTGACCGGGCAATTTAACGTCGCCGAAAGGCATATCAAAAACGGGGAATTCGTTTTTTTGTTCTTCCATATAAAAGCTTCCGTCGTTATAAAGCGCCCACTGTTTCTTCAAAAGCTCATCGTCTGAAGAAAGGAAAGATGCGCTGTAGGAATAATTGGGCTGATATAACAAAACATTTTCATCATTTGCGATTTCTTCAAGTCCCGATGCAAGAGCATCTTCGTTTTCGTATTTCAAGACCTCAAAACCGCCGTCTTGGTACATTACAAAAACCTCGTTGTTTTCATACTCCAAAACAGAGGCTGATGCAGTGACCTCTTGCATATTCGGTAATAAGTATGTTATGCCGCATAACATACTGACTGATAAAATGACTGACATGCTGCGTTTCATATTTTTAAATAACATATATGGATTCAACCCCTTATCCGAGAATGTCTTCCTCCTGTTAATTGTATCATAGCATAATAATATTAACACATTGTGAATGAATTAAGAAATTTTTCGAAAAACCCCTCGGGAAATCTCTTCCTCAAGGGGCGATGAAGGTATCTTTTTGGAGAATTATTTTAAAAACTATTGTAGAAAACTGTTTCTTCCATCGGTCTGAACTGACTGTGATACTCGTGGGGTTTTGCATCGGGGGCAGGATACCCCATTACAAGAAGTGCAACAGGCACGATATTTTCGGGCAGATTAAATTCTTCACGGATTTTTGTCGGATTAAAATGCATTACCCAAGTGCTTCCGACGCCTTCATTTTCAGCTGCAAGCATCATGTGTGTAGCAACGATACTCGCATCAACTACGCCGCTTTTTTCACCGTCATATTTGCGCTGCCAGCACTCGTCATCGTTATAGCATACAAGCATCGCACAGTTTGTGCCAAAGTGTGCTCTTGTGCAGTTTTTCAGTTTTTCTATTGCGTCGGGCGTATTTATAACAAGAACTCTGTACGCCTGAAAATTACATGCCGTCGGGGCGAGGTGCGCTGCCTCTAAAATTTTATCTATCGATTCTTTTTTTACGGGCTCATCTGTAAAACTACGTACCGAGAAACGCTTTTTTATAAGCTCAAAATATTCCATAATAATTCTCCTTAATATTTATATTTAGGTTTCATCTTTTTTAAGAATGTCAAAACTACTAAAAGTGACATCCCTTCTGCCGCTATGACTGCAAACCAAATTCCGTCAACTACGCCGTAAATCGATGTGAAAATCAGCATTATTACCGACGGGATTGTAAAGCGGATTAGTTTTTTTGTATGTAAAACTGTCTGAAAGCTGAATGTTAATAATATATCTCCTTTACAACGGGCTATTGTATCATATATAAGTGGAAAAGGCAAGGGTTAACCCTTGCCTTTGTTAGCTTTTAGATATTTCGTCTGTAAATATATCCGCAATTTCCTGTGCAGTCTCCATTGTAAATGAATGCCCGATTACATTTATAACAGATTGTGATTTTTTCGGTACAACAAATCCCCAACCGTTATCAAAAGTGACTTTGATTGAGTCATGTGTTTCTTCTTTTTCTACATTGTGCTTTTCGCACAACGCTCTGATTACTTTTTCCTGATTGTCACGGGCGCAACAAATTTCGCTTGATATGGTAAAAGTCTTCGGAATCTCGTTTTGCACTGCCTCAACAGTCGTGTTATTTGCGTGCAGAAAATCAAGAAGCAGAATAATTGCCCCTACCGCGTCAAACTGATAAATAAACTGCCACAAGTACGGCTTTTGGCCGCTTTTTGAAAGTTCATTCATAAGATATGGCGGACTTATTTTTGTTCTTGTCACATCGGCACCGTACTTTTCTGCCATAATTTCAATGCTGCGTGGCGCAGATTGCGGTACAAAAATATGAGCATTCGGAAAACTTTTCATAATAATAAGAGAGATTAGTGCAGAATAGTCAAACTCGGATATAACATCACCGGAATTTTTCACAATCGAAAGTTTTTCGCATTTATAGTCGCATATTGCACCAAAATCATAATTTCCCGACCGCAGTACTGTCACAAATTCGCCCTGGGATTTTTTCGTAAATACAAACTCACACAGAAGGTCCTTTGCCGCACTTTCCAGAAGTTCCTGCGCCCATACACTGTGGCAGTTAATAAGGATTCTCGCATGCAGCGGCTTAGCTGAGGTCGAGTTGATAAGGCTTTTAAGGTAATATAACTTATACTCAAAAAGATACTCCGTCTCTTTTATTTGCGACGCGTTTTCGCGCTTTGCTTCGCCACTTTCCACAAGGCGGCACAGTCTTTCAAGTTCATCATTCTCAATGTCCGCACCAAGAGAGTTTATTATATCAAGGCTGATATAAAAAGCTCCTTCTTTTCCATAACCGCTCAGCGCAATTCCTCCGTCAAGCGAGTAAAAGCGAACTGCACTTCGCGTTATGGGAAGAGGCTGTTCGCCCATATCATACGCAATACCGCCACCCGATTGGATGCCGGAAATAAGCGCATTTTTTATCATGGAGCCGCCCGTAAAACCGCCATCAGAAACGGCTATCTTTTTGCCAAGCACCCTTACGGCACTTCTTCCGAGTGTGGCGGCAAATTCAGGAGTTATCTCACGGTTAATAACTCCGATTGCACTGCCGTCGCCGAACATTCCGTGTGCAGAGGTTTTTTCCCATATTATATTTTCGAAAATGGTGCACTCATCTTCGATATGCTTTTCAGGCCATATATGAACATTACTCTTGATGGTGCTGTGCCTGCCGATTTTCGTGCCAAAACCGATGACACTCCCTTCATACGCGGCGCTTTCAAAACCAATACCGACATTTTTGCCGATAATAGCTCCGCGTAATGAACTCCCTTCACCGACCACGCTGTTATCCATAACAACACTTCGCTTTATCCCTGAAAACGCATCAACACTGACGCTGTGACCAATCTGAGAATAGGCTTCAATCCTCGCACCTTTTGATACAAAACTATCTTTTCCTATATATACAGGTGGAACAATCACGCTGCCTTGCATTACGGTTGCGCCCTCTTCAATCCATACCGACGGCGCTTTCTCATCGCAAGGGAAGGGGAGAGTAATCTTCTTATCCATAAAATCGCGGCAACATTTATGATAACTCTCAAAATCGGATATGCTTTTGATGTAGCAAGCGGGAGAGCAGGAAACCACATTTGAGCTTTTGCACAATTTTTCGGCGAGCGACAAAATATCACTGCAATCGGGCATAGTTGTTCCTTTCGGAACAACCATAATTCCCATGAATGAACTCCCGGACGGATGTGCAAAATCAATGCACCTTTTATAGCTTGTAACACCAAAATTACAGTCGGTTGTAACGAACCCGAATTCTCCGACACCTTCAAGCGCTTTTGTAACGACAAGGGGAGCGCGGTCAAAAGCATCCACAAGCGACGCTATATCAATATCGGTCAAAACACAGTCGCTTATCAGAAGTACATCGTCATCCCTGAAAAATTCGTCGAGATTTTTTTTCGGCTCAAACGAAATCTTCATATCGGCGATTTTGACGGATGAAAAATGCTTTTTAACCTCTTCCGCAAGATACCCCTCACAAATTGTCACATCATATATTTTGTGAAGATGCAAAAGTCTTATCGTATGCTCTATTATGGGGCGCCCCATAATCGGCATCATCGAAACGGGAATCGAGCAGGTGATCGGGCGCAAACGTGTCCCTTCGCCCGATGAAACTATTACGGCTTTCAATATAAACACTCCTTATTTTTCGGAAATTTGCAAAACGATTTCATTCTCATCGGTTACGCTCAGAAATGCAACCTGACTGTAGTCTCTGATATTATATTTAGCAAGCTTCTTCTGAAGCCATTTTTCGCTTAGCCCCGCGCCCCTGAGATTTTTCTCGCGCAGAACGCCGTCCGAAATAATAGTATGCGGAACATGAGTTTGTTCGGGATGAATGCCCAAATCACTACAGATGATGGGGCGTTCACTCTCTATCGGAATTATGGAAAGTTGCCCGTTAGTTTCAATGATTGCACTGTCTATCTGGGAAATTGAACTGTACCCTGCAAGGCGTAATTGCTCCATAACATCATCTATGCAAATACGCATTCTCGAAAGCTTTTTCATTAAAATTTTGCCGTCTTTTATTATCTGCACGGGCGAACCTGTAACTACCCGTCGCATAAACTCGCTTTTTATAACCAGAACTGAAAATACAAGCTCCATCAGTACCAATGCTGTAATAGGAATAATTCCGCGAAGCAATCCGACATCTTTTTCTCCGAGCGGAATGGATGCAAGGTCTGAAATCATCAGCGCGACCACAAACTCTGACGGTTGTAATTCGCCAAGCTGCCTTTTTCCCATAATTCGCATCGCAGTAATAACACATAAGTAAAGGATTATTGTACGAAAAAACAGAGCCATTAAATACACTCCTTTACAGAGTAGTATCTCAAAAACAAAAAAAGAAATTCCCGTTTTGGGAATTTCTTTTTAAGATTTTTCCGCAATATAAAGGTGGAGCAAAAATGGTACAGAACGGACAAACTGCGGTCCGCAGGACTTCCCGAAGGCGTACAAAGGTACGTCGAGAGGCGAAGTTTGTTCGTAGTTTATCAGCACAAAACAAAAGGAATCCGCGATTTTTTGCGGATTCCAACTGCTAAAATATATAACTTTATGCTTTTAGATAAATTTAGTTCTAATAACTTTTGCCGATAAACGGTCGGTGCCATTTTTCATCCACCTTAACTTACGTCTGTCATATCAATATAGAGTTTACCGTTCTCGGAAATAAATTCTTTTCTACCCTGAAGATTATCGCCAAGGAGTAAATCAAATGTTGCCGCCATCTTTTCGGGGTCCTCGCTTTTAACCTTTATAAGCCTGCGCGTCTCAGGATTCATTGTAGTCTGCCACATCATATCAGGCTGGTTTTCACCAAGACCCTTACTGCGCTGAATACTTACACCTTTTTCGGGAAGATTTGCGAGGATTTCGACCTTTTCGCGCTCATTGTACGCAAAATATGAATTATCCTTATATGTGATTTCAAAAAGTGGAGATTCAGCTATGAAAACCTTGCCCTCGTCAATCAATGTGGGAACAAGGCGGTAAAGCATTGTCAGTATAAGTGTGCGGATCTGGAAACCGTCTACATCGGCATCGGTACAGATAATAACTTTATCCCAACGCAGATTATTGATGTCAAAAGCGTTCATATCCTTATTATGCTTTGTATGAATTTCAACACCGCAGCCAAGAACTTTCAGAAGGTCAGTTATAATTTCGCTTTTGAAAATCTTTTCAAAGTCCGCCTTAAGACAGTTAAGAATTTTACCTCGTACGGGGATGATTGCCTGAAACTCTGCATCTCTGCCAAGCTTACAAGCACCGAGCGCACTATCGCCCTCAACTATATAAAGTTCGCGCCGTGATACTTCCTTTGTTCTGCAATCAACAAACTTCTGTACACGGTTTGTGACATCCATTGTGCCAGTCAGCTTCTTCTTGATGTTTGCACGTGTCTTTTCAGCAGTTTCGCGGCTTCTCTTATTAAGAAGAACCTGATTTGTAATCTTTTCCGCTTCGGGACGGTTTTCGATAAAGAATATTTCAAGATTCTTGCGAAGGAAATCTGTCATCGCTTCCTGGATGAATTTATTTGTAATACTCTTTTTCGTCTGGTTTTCATAACTTACAACCGTCGAGAAACAGTTAGTTACCAGAATTAAACTGTCGGAAATATCGTTAAATGTAATCTTTGATTCGTTCTTGTTATATTTGTTGTTCTGCTTGATATATGAATCAACAGCGCTTACAAGGGCACTTCTTGCCGCCTTGTCGGGCGCTCCGCCATGCTCAAGATAGCTTGAATTATGGTAATATTCAATCAGCTGAACATCGTTTGAAAATGCAAACGCCGCACTCATCTTAACCTTGTAATCCTTCATATCCTCACGGTCGCGGCCTGTACTTTCGCCCTCGCAGAATGCGGTGTTTGAAATACGCTTTTCATCTTCGGGGCAAAGCTCATTGATGTAGTCAACGATACCGTTGTCGTAACGGAATTCGTGTTTTATAACTTCACTTCCGTTATGATAGTTGAGTTTGAATGTAAGACCTGCATTTACAACTGCCTGTCTTTTAAGTGACTCGATAAAGAAATCAATCGGGATATTTATGTCGGTAAATACTTCAAGGTCGGGACGCCACTTTATGGTAGTTCCCGTTGAACGGTACTTCTTTTCTTCTTTGAACAGACCGCCTACATTTTCGCCCTTTTCGAAATAGAGCGTATGTTCATACCCGTCGCGGTTAACGGTAACATTCATATACTCGGCACTGTACTGCGTAGCACACAGACCAAGTCCGTTAAGACCGATTGCATAGCCGTAGTTTCCGTCCGCTTCCTTGTCATATTTACCGCCTGCGTAAAGTTCGCAGAAAACAAGCTCCCAGTTGTACTTTTCTTCCTTGGGATTCCAGTCAAGCGGAATTCCGCGACCATAGTCCTTAATCTCTACGGACATATCGTTAAAACGGGTAACTTCAATAACCTTGCCGTAGCCTTCCTTGGCTTCGTCAATGGAGTTTGACACTATTTCAAATACGCTGTGCTCACAACCTTCAAGTCCGTCAGAACCGAAAATAACACCTGGTCTTTTACGAACTCGGTCAGCACCCTTCAGCGCGGTAATACTTTCATTACCGTAGGTTTTCTTCGCCATCTGGATATCCTCCGTTTATTTGTTTTGAATTTCGGCAGCCTTGAGTGTATTCTTCATAAGCATTGCTATTGTCATAGGACCAACGCCGCCGGGAACGGGTGTAATTGCACTTGCAACCTCGCATACTTTGTCGTAATCAACATCACCGCAAAGCTTTCCATTTTCGTCACGGTTCATACCGACATCAATTACAATGGCACCTTCCTTGACCATATCGGCAGTAATGAATTTTGCCTTACCTACTGCCGCAACAAGAATGTCTGCGCGTCTGCAAACTTCCTTAAGGTTCTTCGTGCGGCTGTGACAAATTGTAACAGTACCGTTTTCGTGAAGAAGAAGCATCGCCTGTGGCTTGCCCACGATATTACTTCTGCCTACAACGACACACTCTTTTCCGCATACATCAATGTTTGTCAGGCGGATAAGCTCCATAACACCTGCAGGTGTACAGGGGAGGAAATCGAAATTACCAATCATGATTTTGCCCACATTTACGGGATGGAATGCGTCAACATCCTTTTCGGGACGAATTGCAAGAAGAACCTTCTCACTATCAATGCCCTTGGGAAGAGGAAGTTGTACTAAAATTCCATTGACTTCCTTTTTGTTGTTGAGTGTATCAATAAGGGCAAGAAGTTCTTCCTCGGTAGTTTCCTTGGGAAGAGCATATTCCTCGGAATAGAATCCGCATTCTCCACAAGCCTTCTTTTTATTATTAACATAAACTCGGCTGGCAGGGTCGTCACCTACGATAATTACTGCAAGTCCGGGGTTAATGCCTTCTGCCTTTAATGTTTCCGTCTTTTTTCTGAGGTCCTCTTTGATTTTTATTGAGAGTTCCTTTCCGTTTAAAATCTGTGCTGCCATTTGTATTTCTCCTTTCAGGCTTTATAAGACATTCAGGGCCGAAACCTATAAGGTCGGCTCTGCCTGATTTTATAAGTGCTTCCTGCACCAATTTATAATTCTCTTTTTTTGACGACTGCAAAAGTGCCCTTTGAAGTGCCTTTTCGTGAGCATCACGCGGCACATACACCTTTTTCATCGTTCTCGGGTCAAGCCCCGTGTAGAACATCGCCGTCGAAAGAGTCCCCGGAGTAGGGTAGAAGTCCTGCACCTGCTCGGGACGAATATTGTTTTTCTTAAGATATACCGCAAGCTCTATCGCATCGCGAAGCGTACTTCCGGGATGACTTGACATCAGATAGGGAACAAGATATTGTTCCTTGCCGATTTCTTTATTGATGTCATAAAACTTACGGCAGAATTTTTCGTAAACCTTCACACCGGGTTTTCCCATATAGTGCAGAACATTACTGCTTATATGCTCGGGTGCGACCTTAAGCTGACCGCTTACATGGTGCTCGCACAATTCGTAAAAGAAACTGTCATCCTTGTCTGCTGTAAGATAGTCGTAACGGATACCGCTACGGATGAATACTTTTTTTACTTTAGGAAGTGCACGGAGTTTTCGCAGTAGTTCAAGATAATCCTTATGACTTACCTCTGCATTAGGACAAACTGACGGGTAAAGACACTGCCTGTCACGACATGTACCGCTTTTGAGTTGCTTTTTACACGCAGGAGCACGGAAATTTGCCGTAGGACCGCCAACGTCGTGAATGTAACCCTTGAAATCCTTATCCCATATAAGTTTTTGTGCCTCAGCTAAAATAGATGCCTGACTTCTCGCCTGAACGACTCTGCCCTGATGAAAAGTCAGCGCGCAAAACGAGCAACTGCCGAAACATCCGCGTGAGGATGTGATTGAAAATTTAACTTCTTCAAGAGCGGGAATACCGCCGTCCTTATCGTAGACGGGATGCCACGCACGCATATAATTAAGGGCGTAAACCCTGTCCATTTCCTTTTCGGAAAGCGGCATAGCCTGAGGGAGCTGTACAAGGTACTTGTCCCCATGTTGCTGCACAAGGGGTTTACCGCGAACCGCGTCCTGCTCATAATACTGCATCGCCGCGGCTCTTGCATAACTTTCCCTATCCTCGCACACCTTTTCAAACGATGGGAGAGTGACTGAGTTTTTCGGCACCTTGTTCGAAATATAGCAAGTACCGTGAAGATTCGTTATACGGTTTATGGGAATAGAATCAGAAAGTTTTTCAGCAAGGGCTAAAAGTGTGCGCTCACCCATACCGAATACAAGCATATCTGCACCGCTGTCAACTAAAATACTGTGACGCACCTTATCCTGCCAGTAGTCATAATGAGCAAAACGGCGTAAACTCGCCTCTGTACCGCCGATAATTACGGGAATATCGCCAAACGCCGCACGCGCCATATTTGAATATACGATAACGCATCTGTCGGGGCGCAGTCCTGCCTTTCCACCGGGGGAATACACATCGGACGAGCGCTTTTTCTTCGATGCGGTGTAGTGATTTACCATCGAATCGATAACACCACCCGAAATAAGAACGCCAAGACGCGGTGCTCCAAAACGTGAAATTGCCTCGGGGTCGTTTCTGTCGGGTTGAGGACATATACATACTCTGTAACCATTTGCCTCAAGCAGTCTTGCGAGAAGACTCGTGCCGAACGACGGGTGGTCAACATACGCGTCTCCCGATATAAAAAGGAAGTCGTAATAATCCCAACCCCGAGCATCCATATCTGCTTTTGAAATCGGTAAAAATTCACTATTCATAGTTCTAATCCCTCAATATTACATTATAATATAATGTAGGCTTTTTTTCAAGGAAAAAATATGTTTATGCGGAATTGATTGCGGAAAATTTTTATAAATGGCTTTACTGCGTCAAAATATTACACAATAGTTAATTCTTATGTAAAAAAAGACAAAGAAACCTATTGAAAACAACTGGAAAAATATGTAAAATTTATACTGCGAAAGGGCGGGAAAAAGCGACTGTTGAATTCAGGCTTTTGACGATATAAAATTCAATCAGAGAGGGAGTGACGGGTGTGAAACAAAAATACATCGTGCAAAAGGAAGCACAAAACGAAATCGGAGACAAAATCTATCTTTGCTATTTCATAACAAAAGGGGAAGACGGTTACTACGGCGTGGGAATTGATATGTACACGCAAAGCGCACACAGGAGAACCGTGAAGGAAAGGAAAATCGTAGATAACATTTTCCCTGTAAAAGGCGAGGCAGAACATTTTATAAATATGCTTGCAACAGGGCTTGTTACCCCTACAACCCTTACAGATATTATAGAAGACAAAAACTTTGAAAAAATAGAAAAAAACACTTGCATTTGCAAAAAGAGTGTGATATAGTAGTCGGGTAAAAAGCGGTCCTCTGCATTTCTTTCGTACGAACGCTTTATTTTTACCGCCAGTACGGTGGGTTATGAAAGGAGAGATTTGAGTGGACGTTTTAAAGGCGATTACTCAGGAACAGATCAGAACTGACCTTCCCAAACTTGAAATCGGTGATTATGTAAAGCTGTATGTAAAGGTTAAGGAAGGTGCAAAGGAAAGACTTCAGATGTTTGAGGGTACCGTTATCTCTAAGAAGCATGGCGGCATTCAGGAAACATTTACTGTAAGACGTCTTTCATACGGTGTCGGTGTTGAAAGAACATTCCCTGTTAATTCACCCAGCCTTGATCATATTGAGGTTGTAAGACACGGTAAGGTTAAGCGTGCTAAACTGTACTATCTGCGTGACAGAGTTGGTAAGGCAGCTAAAGTTAAGGAAAGACTTTAATAGTCAAGAGAGGGAGTCTGTCACACGGCAGATTCCCTTTTTCATTTTCCTAAAATGAGGGGAGGATTTAAAAATGGAAGATAAAAACATAAACTTAAATCAGGGAGAGCTTGAAACAGAACAGCCCCCTAAAAAAAGCGCAGCGAAAGAGCTTTTGGAGTGGGTTCAGGCAATCGTAATTGCTGTTGTGCTTGCTCTTATAATACGTAATTTTGTATTTACTGTTGTGCGTGTTGACGGGCAGTCTATGGAGCCTACACATCAGCACGGCGACCGTCTTATTGTATGGCGCCTTGGGTACGAACCTGAAAACGGAGATATCGTAGTATTCAATCCTCCGGGAGAAAACGAAAATGTTTACTGGATTAAGAGAGTTATAGCGTCGGAAGGTCAGCATGTAGAAATTGACTATGATACAAACGCTGTCTATGTTGACGGGGAAGAACTTGACGAGCCTTATCTTGGCGAGCCTATGGTTGAGAGGGTGTTTCTGAGAGATGATGGTACTCCTATGCCGACTGAATTTGATGTACCCAAAGACTGCGTGTTTGTTTTAGGTGACAACCGAAATAATTCAAAAGACAGCAGAGCAATAGGCTATTTCAGTGAAAAACAGATTGTAGGAAAGGCAGTGCTTCGCTTCTGGCCTTTTAACAAGATAGAAACCTACTAAAAAACTACACCGAAAAGAAAAGGAGGATGCAGTATGAATATACAGTGGTTTCCGGGGCATATGACCAAGACCAAGCGTATGATTGCAGAGCACATACGCCTTTGCGACTGTGTTATCGAGCTTTGCGACGCGCGTTGTCCGCAGAGCAGCCGAAATCCCCTTCTTCCTTCTCTTATAGGAAACAAAAAACTTCTTTTAGTTATAAATAAGAGCGATATTGCAGACCCCGTAGAAACACAAAAATGGATTGAACGCTTTAAAAGTGAAGGAATTATGGCAATCGCAATCTGCTCAAACGATGCCAAGGGAATAGGTAAGGTTTTTGATGCAGTAAAGGAACTTTTAAAGGAAAAGACCGAGCGTGATAAGGCACGAGGCTATGTCAATAAACCTGCTCGCGTTATGGTATGCGGAATACCCAATGTCGGCAAAAGCTCGTTTATAAATAAGCTTTACGGAAAAACTGCGGCAAAAGCAGGCGACAAACCCGGTGTTACAAGGGGTAAGCAGTGGATAACCCTTAAAAACGGAATGGAACTTCTTGACACCCCCGGTATCTTGTGGCCCAAATTTGAGGACAAGGATGTTGCACTCCGCCTTGCATTTACAGGTGCAATCAAGGACGATGTGCTTGATGTTGAGGAACTTTGTTCGCATCTTTGCTCATATATGGCGGAAAATTACCCCGAAAGACTTAAAGAACGCTATAAAGTGGAACTTGAAGAAGGGCTTTCAGGCTACGATATACTGACGCTCATTTCAAGAAAACGCGGATTTATCTTGAAAGGGAACGAGGTTGACACCCTTCGCGGTGCCAATGTTGTACTCGACGAATTCCGCGGCGCAAAACTCGGCAGAATAACACTTGAATAGGTGGAATTATGAAGGATACAGAAATCGCAAGAATACAAGCAATGTGGGAGATTGAAAAATCTCTTTCTGAAAAAGGATATAAATCCATCGCAGGCGTTGACGAGGCAGGTCGCGGTCCCCTTGCGGACGAGGTGTATGCAGCGGCGGTAATTCTCCCTGAAGGTATTTGTATCGAAGGGCTTAACGACTCGAAAAAACTTTCCGAAAAAAAGCGCGAAAAACTTTTTGATGAAATAAAGAGCGTTGCGCTCGCCTATGCAGTTGCAACCGCAAGTGTTGAGGAAATCGACGAATTTAATATACGCAACGCAACCTATATTGCAATGAACAGAGCCATCGAGGCACTTGGTGTTAAACCCGACTATGTAATTGTTGACGGCGATTGTATCAAGGAATGTAATTATCCCCACGAATGCGTGGTAAAGGGTGACGCAAAGAGTATGAGCATCGCGGCAGCATCAATTCTTGCCAAGGTTTCGCGTGACCGCCATATGCTTGAAATGGCAGAAAAATATCCGCAGTACGGCTTTGAAAAGCACAAGGGATACGGCACAAAAGCGCATATTGAAGCGTTAAAGGAGTTTGGTCCGTGTGAAATTCATAGAAAAACTTTTATCAAAAAATTCGTATAACAAAAAAGAAAAGACGGCAGTTTCCATTGGCGCACTTGGCGAGGAAGCTGCCGCTTTGGCACTTGTAAAAAACGGCTATAAAATAATTGAAAAAAACTATCGCTCAAAAATGGGCGAGATTGATATAATTGCAAAAGACGGTGACTACACCTGCTTTATAGAGGTGCGTCTCAGAAAAAACAATTCTTTCGGTTCTCCTGCAGACAGTATAAATGAGGGGAAGCAGCGCAGAATAATAAAAACAGCACAGCAATACGCGGTGAAAAACAAAATTTACGATACCCCCATGCGTTTTGATGTTGTACTGATAAACGCAGTTGCAACGGAAAACAGGTTGAAAAATGCTCATCTGGAAATCATAAAAGATGCATTCAGAATGTGAGGAATGTTATGAAGCTCGTCATTGCCGAAAAACCCAGCCTTGCGAGAAATATTGCTGGCGCAATAGGGAATATGAAAAAATCCCCCCGCTACTTTGAGGGCGAGGGTTATATTGTGACATGGGCTTTCGGGCATCTTTTCTCGCTTGCTGATATCGAACATTATAGCCCGTCTCCCGACGGAGAAAACCGCTGGAGTATGAAAAACCTACCATGTTTTCCCGAAAAATTTGAGTTTGAACTCAAAAAGAATTCTGATAAAAAGGTTGACAGCGGTGTTTTGGAGCAGTTTCAGACTATAAAGGACCTGTGTAACCGCGCCGATGTCACTGAAATCATCAACGCAGGCGATGCTGACCGCGAAGGTGAAATCATCGTCAGAACCTGTGTTATGAAAAGCGAAGTGGGGGATAAACCCTTCAAAAGATTGTGGCTCCCCGACCAGACAAACGAAACTATCCTTCAGGGCCTTTCGGAAATGAAGGACGAAACACATTACGACAACCTCGCGAAGGAGGGCTATGCGCGTACTTTTATCGACTGGCTTTACGGAGTGAATCTGACGCGCTATGCCACTCTCAAAACAGGAACTCTTATGCGTGTAGGACGCGTTATTGTACCCATTGTCAAGGCTATTTATGACCGCGATATGCAGATAAGAAACTTCGTTCCAGAAACATACTACGCACCCACAAGTATAACCAAGCAAAATGGCGGAGAAATAGAACTTGTAAGTAAGAAAAAATTCAGTAAAGACGAAATTTTAAAAGCGCAGGAACTGTGCGATAAATATAACGAAACCAAGGGCGTTGTAACAGATAAAAAAACTAAAAAAGATACTCTTTCACCGGGTAAACTTTTCTCCCTTACAAAACTACAGAACGTGCTTGGCAAAAAGTACAAAATGCCTATGGATGAGAGCCTTCGCATAGTTCAGGGGCTCTACGAAAAAGGCTATGTTACATATCCCCGAACAAACTCGGAATATATGGCAACCGCCGAAAAAGGAAAGGTAAAACAAATCCTCTCTGCAGTGGAAAAACTCGGATACCCCGTCAAATTCAAGGACGGAAAAACCATCTTTGACGATAGCAAAATCGAGTCACATTCAGCGCTTACACCCACGCATAAAATCCCCTCGAAAACCGCTCTTTCCGAGGAAGAGGCAAAGGTTTATGGGGCAATAATGCGCCGATTTGTCGCAGTTTTCTGCAGCGAGGAATGTGTTGCACAGAAAAGCGAAATCAAAATAGATGTCGGCGGCATGGAGGAATTTACTCTCAAGGGAACTGTTATCCTTCAGGAAGGCTGGACAAAATATGACGAGTACAACAAAAAGGACAAAATCCTTCCCAACCTTGAAAAAGGCGATATAATTGATGTAGCTTTCGCCCCCAAGGAAAAAGAAACATCGCCGCCCAAACACTATACAATAGAAACCCTTAATAACTACCTCAAAAACCCCTTCCGCGAGGACAAGGCAAACGCAAAAGGCGAGGATGACGAGGAGGAATACCGCGCAATTTTTGAAGGCCTTGAGCTCGGCACCGAGGCGACCAGAACAGGCATTATCGAAAACGCGATAAAGAGTAATTACATCTCTCTCAAAAAGGATGTATATACAATTCTCCCCGACGGAGAAAACCTTATAGAATCGCTTAGCCGTATGGGAATAAGTATGGATAAATACAAAACTTCCTACCTCGGTCAGGCGCTTAAAAAGGTATATAAGGGCGAAATTACCGTCAAGGATAGCATCCTTCTTACGCAAATGGAAATTGAGAAGGTCTTTAACAGGAAAGAAAAATCTGCTGAAACCGATACCGACGACGGCTTTATCGGCGATATTGTCGGTAAATGCCCCTTGTGTCAGGGAAATGTTGTGCGTACGAAATTCGGCTATGGTTGTGACCGTTACAAAGACGGTTGTAAATTCAGCGTTAATAATGTGATACTCGGCAGAGTTATCTCTGTTTCAAATGTAAAAATGCTTCTCGAAAACGGGAAGACAAGCAAAATAGAGGGCTTTATCTCCAAAAAGACAGGTAAGCCGTTCTCGGCAGTTCTGAAGCTTGAGGGAGATAAGGTATCTTTCGATTTCTAGGAGGAAAAACTATGTTTGATGCACTTAAAGTAAAAAACGAATGTGTGGAATGGATAAGAAATTTCTTCGAGGAAAACGGAAAAGGATGTAACGCCATCGTAGGAATTTCAGGCGGAAAAGACAGCTCTATCGTTGCGGCGCTTTGCGTCGAAGCATTGGGGAAGGAACGCGTGATAGGTGTCCTTATGCCGTGCGGAGAACAGGCAGACATATCCTGCTCATACAAACTTGTTGAGCATCTTGGAATAAAGCATTTCGTAGTAAATGTAAAGGATGCAATAGAAGGACTCAAGGGCGCATTTCCCGAGGAAATCACTCTTACCCCTCAGGCAAACACAAACCTTCCCCCAAGAATAAGAATGGCAACACTTTACGCCGTATCGCAATGCTTTAACGGCAGAGTTGCAAATACCTGCAACCTGTCGGAAGACTATGTAGGCTACTCCACCCGCTACGGCGATGCGGCAGGCGACTTTTCGCCTCTTGCGAAGATTACCGTAACCGAGCTTAAACAAATCGGCAGACTTTTGGGGCTTCCTACAGACCTTGTTGATAAAACTCCGATTGACGGACTTTGTGGAAAGACTGACGAGGAAAACCTCGGCTTTACCTACGCAATGCTTGATAAATATATCCGCACAGGCGAAATCGAAGATTTGGAAATCAAGGCAAAGATTGACCGACTTCACAAAATGAATCTGTTTAAACTGCAGATGATGCCGATGTTTGAACCTACAATATAAATAAAAACGCATTTGAGAAATCCTCAAATGCGTTTTTTACTTCATTCAGTTGGTTCAACATCAAAATCAAATTTTGTTGCTCTTCGCCGCATACGGACATTCTGTACCAGCCCTACCGCGATAAAACAGGTTACAAGGTTGCTTCCGCCATAACTTATAAACGGCAGCGGAATACCCGTAATCGGCATAAGTCCAAGGCACATCCCGATGTTTTCAAAAATATGGAAAAACATCATCGAGCCGACGCCTATACAAATCATTTCGCCAAATGGGTCGTGCGCACAACTTTTTGCATTGTCAAAACAACGATATACAATTAAAAATAAAAGTACCGCAACGAAAATTGCACCGATAAGACCAAGTTCTTCACCGATTACCGAGAAAACAAAGTCGGTCTGTTTTTCGGGAATATATCCGTATTGAGTCTGCGGCCCCTTAAGGTATCCGCGTCCCCAGAACATACCGCTGCCGATTGCAAGCTTTGACTGAAGAACGTGGTAACCGCTTCCCGTGGGGTCTTTTTCAGGGAAGAAGAGAGATATAATTCTGTTTTTCTGATATTCTTCAAGCAGAAACCATATTACGGGGGAGATAACAGCGCATACGCCCGCTACCCATAAAATATATTTTTTGTAAATCCCCGCGAAAAAGAGTTCAAACGCGAATATAACAACGAAAACCATCGCAGTACCAAAGTCGGGCTGAAGCAAGACGGGAACCACATAAAAGGCAAGGTGAACCACAAGCCCTATCAGTGTTTTTATGTTGTTGATGCTTTCATAATTTTTAGATATATGAAGCGAAAGTGTGATTATAAAGCAGATTTTTGCTATTTCTGACGGCTGAAGAGAGAGCGGACCCAGTACAATCCAGCCCTGCGTTCCGTTGGAAAGTTTGCCGATTGCAAGAACAAGTATCAAAAGTCCGATTCCGACGGCAAAAATCAGAAACCTTAACTTCTCAAAATACTTGTAACTGAAAAATATTACGCCACTCATTGCGCCTATACCGAGGATAAGCGCAAAACTCTGCACAAGCACGTGCTTTATATGTCCGTCAAGCGTCCATGCCGCACTGTTTATTACAAAAATCCCGATGAGCGCCGCAAGAATACTGCTTATCAGGAGCACCATATCTGTTTTGTCTGAAAAGAAATTTATCTTTTTCAATTTCATCAATTATCACCTTAACTGATTATACCAAAAAGCCAAATGATAATCAATGTTTTTTTAGCCTGCTATTTTGATAAGTGGTATTGATTTTCGACACAGGGTATGCTACGATAAAACAAAAAAATGCGAACAAATGTTTCTTTGGGAGTGAGGCGAGAATATGAGAAAAAGTACAGTTGCCCTAATTGTATGCGCAATTCTATTAAGCGGATGCTACTATCAACCCAAATCAAGACCCCATCCTGATAATGATGAAATATGGATATGTGAGAGCCCTTATTCAGAATTATACTGGGATGATATCGGTCGATATGGGATAATTGTCGTAGATGAAGAAGAATATTTAAAAAATAAAGAAGAGTAGTTTAGAAAACTTATTTGTTCGCCTTAAAAACAGGCAGGGGTTCTCATTGAACCCCTGCCTGTTTTAGTTAGTTCTTTATCTGCCTACCCGTGTGGTCGATTGTGTAATTCTCTTTATAAATAAGGTCTGACACCTTCAAAAAAGAAAATCCCTTTTCGCCAAGTGCAGAAAGTATTTTGTCAAGGCTTTCTGCGGTGTGGACAGTTCCATTATGGAACAGCAGTATATCTCCGCTTTTTGTTTTCGGGATAATTCGCTCCAGCATCTGATTGCAGTTGAGATTTCGCCAGTCAAGTGAATCAACCGACCACTGTATGTATTCCATTTGAGCACCGTGGCATACCTCGATAACGCTGTTGTTATAATCTCCCGACGGCGCGCGGAAAAGGGCGGGGGTGACGTTGCACGAATTTTTAATTGCATCATTTGCTTTTTTTATATCCTCAAGCATTTTTTCTTTGGAAAGAGTAGTGTAGTGCGTGTGATTATAGCTGTGATTCCCGATTTCGTGACCGCCGGAGACAATTTTTTTCATGGCATCTGCGTTCTTTTCCGCCCAGGTGCCGAGAACGAAAAATGTCGCTTTGCAATTATGCTTTTTAAGCGTCTCCAGAATTGAATCAATATCATCGCTGCCCCACGCACAATCAAATGTAATGGCGATTTTATTATCACTGCGCTCCACGGCGTAAATGGGGGTAATTTTTGGAGTTGTTGAGACTGTCTCATCGCCGCTACTGCTTAGTATTGCACCGATTCCTATTACTGCGCATATAAGCATAAATGTCAGCACCCTGTATTTGTCAGTTACGAATATTTTCATTTTTGACGTCCCTTTCATAATAATTTTCTATGCCTTTTACAATCGCTTTTGCAAGGCTTTTTTGATATTCTTTTGTGTTCAGCAGCTTCTCTTCGTCGAAATTTGAGAGAAATCCACACTCGACAATGACAGCGGGAATAGTCGCGTTTTTCAGCAGAAAAATTCCGCTTGGTGCTTTGAGATGCTCTCTCTTTGATTTGTTTTCGGGCACTTTATGAAGCTCTTTCTGAATAAGCCTTGCCAGAATTTCCGACTCTTTAAAATTACCCGAATAAATCACCTGTGCGCCGCAGTAAGCAGGAGAGGTGAACTTATTCATATGTATACTTACAAACATATCTGCATCTGACGAATTTATTATATCAAGCCTCTTTTTCATATCGTTTTTCTTTTTTTCTGAAATGCTTTTTCCTTCTTCATATATTGAATTCTCATCGTTCCGCGTCATAATAACTTTGTATCCTTTTTTTTCTAAAAGTCCCTTTGTTCTTTTCGCTATTTCAAGGTTAACCACACTTTCGATTGTTCCGATCATTCCGATAGCTCCGCCGTCAGGAAGCCCGTGCCCCGCGTCAAGAACTATACATTTTGTAGTTTTACCTCCAAAAACATCAGCGCTCTTATAGTGTATGGTTGCAGTAATAAACGACAGCATAACAATAAAAACCGCAAAAACAACGATTTTTCTGCGAGGAATAAAAATCATATAAACCACCTCTTTTATATGTATATATATCAAATTTGGAGATATTCATATTATTTTTGGTATATATATCCAATATGCTGAATATAATTAAAAACATACATATAAAAGGAGTTGTACGACTTGGAAAATAATATAATTACATTAACCGGAACCGTTGAAACCGAAGCGACCTACAGCCACAGTGTCCTTGACGAAAAATTCTATACCTTTATGCTCAGGGTTCCCCGCCTTTCCCAAAATGACGACATCCTCCCCGTTACGATAGGAGAGCATCAGTTTGACAGTATGCTGATTCAGGAAGGCAATAAAATAAAAGTCAAGGGGCAGCTTCGCAGCTATAATAAATACACATCCCTTAAAACCCGCCTTATACTTACGGTGTTTGCAAAAGGGATTGCTCCCGCTTGTGAAGACGATACGGATAATCCCAACGAGATTTTTATAAACGGATTTATATGCAAAGCTCCTATTTACAGACGAACTCCGTTCGGCAGGGAAATTACCGACCTTATTGTAGCGGTAAACCGTGCTTTCAACCGCTCGGATTACATTCCCGCAATCGCGTGGGGAAGAAACGCTGTCTTCAGCGAAAATCTTGAGGTCGGCAGTAATGTTATGCTGTGGGGAAGACTGCAGTCAAGAAACTACAATAAGCGTATTTCCGAAGAAGAAACCGAGCAGCGGACTGCATATGAACTGTCAATTACCAAAATCGAAAAATTAGCATGAATAAAACGGGATTCTTTCTAAGAAGAATCCCGTTTTTCTTGTTGTATAAATATCTTGCAAAAGGAAACTTTATATGTTATAATCAATAAGTATACAGTAGTTAGACACTGTTTGGCTTTAAGTCAGAAATTTTGACTAGTATTTCAATAACCATGGTGAGTAATTATGAAAATTTTGGGTATTGACTATGGCGAGGCGAGGATTGGCGTTGCAGTGAGTGACGCTCTCGGAATGCTTGCAAATCCTCTTGACACCATTTGTGAAAAAGACCGCACCCTTCAGCTTGAAAAAACTGCTTCCGTTGCGAAATTGCATGGTGTGGAGAAGATAGTTGTCGGGAATCCTAAACGTATGGACGGAACACTTGGTCACCGCGCAGAATATACCGAGCAGTTTGCCCGTGATTTATCTGAACTTACAGGCATCCCGTATATTATGTGGGACGAGCGTCTTTCAAGTACCGAGGCGCACAGAATACTTGAAAGCGGCGGCGTCAGCGGAAAAAAGAGAAAAACAAAAGTTGACAAGATTGCGGCAGTAATCATACTGCAGGGATATCTTGATTCAATATAATTAAATAAAAAGGAGTAATCAAAATGGCAGACAATACAAAAGACATTTTTGAAACTGTTGAGGAAGAATACGAATTTTTAGACACGGTAGAACTTGACGGAGAAACATACTTTATGCTTATCCCTGCAACAGACAGCGAAGAAATCGACGGCGAAGTTTTCATTATGAAGCTTGTCGAGGTTGATGGGGAAGAAATGCTTGAAGGTATTGACGACGGTGCACTTTTTGACAAAGTTTACAATATTTTTAAGGAAAACAACAAGGACGAATTTGAGTTTTTAGATTGATATTTACACGAAAGCATGTTATAATGAACTCATCCCTGCGGTGTGCGCAATAAAGGATTTATTTTAACCAACACATCTATTAAGGGAGACTGAGTCGTCTTGCCGTGGCGTGTAGGCTCTCCATTTGCAGAGAGAAACCCATAAGCGGTGAGCAAGTCACCCACCTGCACATGCAGGTTTAGAATAATCCGTGTTAAACGGCACTGCGGGGCTACATATTAAGTTAAATTTTATATACAAGGAGTACATAAAAATGAAAAAATTAACAGTTATTGTGCTGACTCTCGTAATGGTGTTAAGCCTTTCCACAGGCGTATTTGCAGCATTTTCCGATATGCCCGAAGGTGCAGACGGCGAAGTTTTGCAAAGGGCAGTTGATAATGGACTTCTTCAGGGATTTGAAGATGGAACAATACAGCCCAATACACCTATCACACGTGCGCAGATGGCAACAATTTTTGCCCGCGCCATGAATGCTCAGGACAAGGAAGATATATCAGGTTTTGTTGATGTTCAGGAAGACGACTGGTACTATGAGGCTATGCAGAAGGCGGTTTCTATGGGCGCTTTCAAGGGTGATGACAAATCACAGCTCAATCCTAACAATTCAATTACAAGACAGGAAGCGTTTATCGTTCTTTATAGAATTTTCAATATTCCCGATTCCCGTGAAGGTGTACTGAAAACCTATTCAGACGGTGAACTTGTTGCAGACTGGGCAAAGAAAGAGGTAAGTGCACTTGCAACATACTGCCTTGGTGAAGTTCAGTACATAAGACCTCTTGACCCGATGACACGTCTTGAATTTGCACAGCTTATGGACAAAATCGTTACAACATACATCGATCAGGAAGGCGATTATACATCTCTTCCCGAAGGCAATGTTCTCATCAGAGCAAACAATGTAAACTTAAACGGTGTTGTGAATAACGGCGCCATCTACATTGGTGACGGCGTTGAAACAATGGTTAACTTTGATAACTGCACCTGTGAAAGAATAGTAATCCGCGGTAAAAAGGCATCATTCAATTCAGGTCAGTATGGCAGAGTTTACGCTATCGGACTCGGAACACGTGTTTTAATCAGGAAGAATCCCTTTGAACTTGTAAAGATGTATGCAGACGGTACATTGGGCTCATTTTATGCTACTCCCGACAGAGCGGTGCTTGTTCCTGCAATTACTCAGGTATCAAACTAATTGTCAAAAAGAAAGGTTGTTGCAAAAATGCAGCAACCTTTCGGTTTCATTTTGAACTGAAATACGCTTCAAAATTATGTAAGGCATAGGAAGTGCGAATGTGAAAAACGTAGAAATTTATACGGATGGAGCCTGCACGGGAAACCCCGGAAAAGGTGGATTCGGAGCAGTGCTTATTTACAACGGAAACGAAAAGCAGATAAGCCGCGGCTTCCGAAAAACAACAAATAACCGAATGGAACTTTTAGCTGCGATTGAGGCTCTCAGACTGCTGAAAGAACCTTGCAATGTAACCCTTTACAGCGACTCTAAGTACCTGACAGATGCAATCAATCAGAAATGGCTCGATGCGTGGCAGAAAAACGGGTGGAAAAAAGCGGATAAAAAAAGCGTGCTCAACACGGATTTGTGGGCTGAAATAGTAAGGCTTACCCAGACTCACAACGTGAACTTTGTCTGGGTGAAGGGGCACGCCGGAAACAAGTATAACGAGATTTGTGATACATTGGCAGTAGATGCTTATAATAACCACGCGGAAGGTATAGATGAATATTACGAAAAACTTTAAAAAAGGCACCCTTGCTATTGACAAAAACAGTAGTTTCATATTATAATAAAGTGCATATTTATTTGTGGAGGGAAATCAAATGAACACTTCAAATGATATTGAACAGGTAGATATAAAACGAATGGTGGAAATCCTTCTTGAGAGAATCGTGTCAATCGTTATAATAACAATTGTTTTCGGTATGATAACCTTTGCTCTCAGCCGATTCTTCATCACGCCAAAATACGAATCAAGTATAACAATGTATGTTAACAACAGGAGAGGCGGCACAGAAGAGGTTGTGGAAACAAAAACTCTTTCAAGTGATATCGTTGCTTCTCAGCAGCTCGTTCCTACATATATTGAAATGATTAAGAGTAATAATGTTTTGGGTGAAGTCAAATCCGTTGTCAGAGAAAGACATATCGACGAAAAGATTACGGTTGGACAGCTCAAGAAAATGATCACTGTTGAGGCTGTGACAAATACTGAAATTATTCGAGTGTCAGTCAGAACACCCGACAGGATGAAGTCCAGAGAAATTGCAAACATAATTGCAGGTGTTGCACCCGAAAAAATTCGGAAGTTTATTGATCGAAGCGATGTAAAAATTATTGATGAAGCGGAAACCTCACAAAGTCCCGTATCTCCCAACGTGCGTAACAACACAATTCTCGGTGCACTTCTGGGACTTATTCTCAGCATTTCATTCATTCTTCTTAAGGAACTTTTCGATGTGCGTGTAAAATCAGCGGACGACCTTGTTGCAAGATTCAAGTTGCCCGTTTTGGGTGCAATTCCCGAAATCAACATATCTTACGACGAGTCTCTGGTTGAAGAAAACGTATATCAATAAAGCAGTATTGGGAAGGAGGAAGAAAAATGGCTAATTTTATTTCAAATATGAGAAAAATCCCCGCAAAGTTAGTGAAAAAAAGTGCAGCAACAAGCTCGCCCCTCATCGTAAAAAGGGCAAGAATTCTTAATGACAAAAGTTCATTCCATGTAAAAGAGGCTTACAAGGCACTTCGTACAAATATTGTATTTGCTATTCCTCATGACGGAGCAAAAAGAATAATTGTTACAAGCGCTCTTGCGGGCGAAGGTAAGAGTACAAACTGTCTTAATATTGCAATTTCATTTGCACAGACAGGTGCAAAAGTACTTTTGGTTGACTGTGACCTTAGAAAACCCAATATTGCAAATCTTCTTAATATTCAGTCATCTCCGGGTCTTTCTAATGTTCTGGCAAATCTTAATACAATAGATTCTGTTATAGTTCATTCTGAATATCCCAACCTTGATGTTGTTCCCTCCGGTGATATGCCTCCGAATCCTGCTGAACTTCTCGGCAGCAGTGCAATGCAGGAAACACTTGACAGACTTTCTGAGATTTATGAATATATTTTCCTTGATACATCTCCCATCAACCTTGTAACTGACACAGCAGTTCTTTCTAAGATGGCTCACGGTATAGTTCTGGTTGTAAGACAGGGTAGAACAGACAAGGAAAACGTTGCGGAAGCAATCAAGAAACTTTCGTTTGTTAATGCAAATATCATTGGCTTTGTATTAAACGGCAGACTCACGGATATCAAGATGGGTCAGCATTACGGTAAACAGGGCTATTTCCGTCGCGGCAAGGGAAGATATTATGGCAGAGGCTACTACGGATACGGATACGGCTATGGTTATGGCAATGGTTACGGTTACAGTAGAGGATATGGCTACGGAAGCAAGGCTTACGGTTATACCAAAGCATCCTCTGCTGCAAAGGAAACTGCATCAAAAGATACGAAGTAATAGATAGAAGGTTTTTGTATGATAGATTTTCATACTCATATATTACCCGAAATAGATGACGGGAGCAGTGGTATAACAGAATCTGTAAAACTTCTCGAAATGCTTCAAGAACAGGGAGTCAGAAAAGTGGTCTTAACACCTCATTTCTACGCGTACTCATCTTCCGCGGAATCTTTTTTGAGGATGCGTCAGGAGTCGCTTAAAAGGCTTGTTGAAAAACTTCGCAATGAGAATATCGACATGGATCTTTATCTGGGATGTGAAGTTCTTTATTTCGAGGAACTTTGGAGACTTGAGGACATTGAGAGGTATTGTATAGAGGGAACAAAGTATATACTTGTTGAAATGCCCTTTGACTCATGGACAGATTCTATAATATACGATATTGAAAAAGTTGTAACGAAGGGATATATCCCGATTATTGCACATTTTGAAAGATACCTTGGTTACAAAGGAAACAGAAAAAAGATTGACAAACTTCTCTCTATAGGCGCATTGCTTCAGATGAATTGTGGCTTCCTTAACCGCTTTGCTACAAGGAGGAAGGCTGTTAAATTCATTAAAAAAGGCTATGTTTCAGCCATTGGTACTGACTGTCACAATATCGGAGAGAGGGCGCCTAAATATAATACTGCAGATGCGTATCTCAAGAAAAAACTTTCCTCACATCGCTATGAATGGTTTCAGAAAAAGCAGAGAAGAATCTTAAATGGTGCAGAAAAAGTTTCAATAATATGATGGTAAAACTCCGCTCAGGCGGAGTTTTATTACTGTATAGAAATCTGCGTTCCTATACAGTAATAAATCTTTGATTTTATGCCGCGCGAGAATTTCCTCGCTACGCTCGGAAAACGCACATGGCACAACAAAGTGATTATCTCCGCACCGCGGGTGCAGTGACGGAGTCACTTTGTTCGTTAACTTGTAACAGGTGATTTTATGATATATAAAGAGTACGATAATTGCACCCTTTGCCCCCGAGAATGCAAAGTTAACCGAAATGCAGGCGAAAAAGGTGTGTGCACTCAAACTGCACAAGTGAAAATAGGCCGAAGCGCACTTCATCATTGGGAAGAACCGTGTATTTCCGGAGAAAACGGATCCGGAACAGTGTTTTTTTCAGGCTGTTCGCTCCGTTGTGTGTACTGTCAGAACTTTAATCTCGGCAGGGGAAATGTCGGAAGAGAACTCCGCGAAAAAACGCTTTGTGAGACTTTTATTGACCTTCAGAGAGAGGGTGCTCATAACATAAATCTTGTCACGGCAGAGCACTTTGCCCCGCACATAAAGGATGCGGTGATAAAGGCGCGCAAAATGGGTCTCACTATCCCCGTAATACTGAACAGTGGGGGATATATTTCACCCAAAACCCTCGAAATTCTGGAGGATGTAATTGATATTTATCTTGTAGATTTCAAGTATATGAACAGTGAACTGGCGAAAAAATATTCTTCTGCTCCCGACTATTCGGAAATCGCGAAAAAAGCCATTTCAAAAATGGTTGAATCAGTGGGAGAACCTGCTTTTGACGAAGAAGGAATACTGCAGAGGGGTGTTGTTGTAAGACACTTGTGTCTTCCCTCGCATACCGAGGATTCAAAAGCTGTCTTAAAATATCTTTTTGAGACCTATGGAGAAAGAATAATTTACAGTATTATGCGACAGTACACCCCTTTAAAAACGAGCGAAAAGTTCCCCAATTTAAATCGAAAAATAACCGAAAAGGAATACGAAGAAATAATAAATTTTTGTGTTGAAATGGGTATGGAGGATGCGTATATTCAGGACGATGAATGTGCATCCGAAAGCTTTATTCCTGATTTTCAGTAAGCAAGCGGCATTTTTTGTGAAAAAATGCCGCTTTTTAGTGAGAAAAATACGTATTTTACTTGCAAATACAGGTAAATAAATGCTATAATATATAATGAGTTTTAATGTAAAAGACCGAAAGGAATGATAATATAATGAGTAATGTATTTGACGTTTTAAAAGAAAGAGGACTTCTTGCTCAAACTACACATGAAAAAGAAATCCGTGAACTTCTCGGAAAGGAAAAAGTAACTTTTTATATAGGCTTTGACCCGACTGCAGACAGCCTCCATGTAGGTCATTTCCTGCAGATGGTTGTTATGCGCCATATGCAGATGCACGGACACCGTCCCATCGCACTTGTAGGCGGCGGTACAGGTCACATCGGAGACCCTTCAGGAAGAACTGATATGCGTCAGATGATGACAAAAGAAACAATCGATCACAACTGCGAATGTTTCAAGCAGCAGCTTTCACGCGTTATTGACTTTTCTGATGATAAGGCAATTATGGTGAATAACGCCGATTGGCTTCTTGACCTTAACTATGTGGAATTCATCCGCGATATCGGTGCACATTTCTCCGTTAACCAGATGCTCTCTGCAGAGTGCTTCAAGCAGCGTCTTGAAAAGGGGCTTTCATTCCTTGAATTCAACTATATGCTTATGCAGAGCTATGACTTCCTTATGCTCAGCAGAAAGTATGACTGTAAAATTGAACTTGGCGGCGACGACCAGTGGAGTAACATCTTAGGCGGTCTTGACCTTTGCCGCAAGAAAGACCAGAAGCAGGTTTACGGTATGACATTCACACTTCTTACAAACAGCGAAGGTAAGAAAATGGGTAAAACTGCAAGCGGTGCAGTGTGGCTTTCAGCTGAAAAGACAACTCCCTACGAATTCTATCAGTACTGGAGAAACGTTGACGATGCCGATGTATGCAAGTGCCTGAAGCTCCTTACATTCGTTCCTATGGACGAAATTCGCGAGTATGAAAAGCTTGAAGGCAGTCAGCTCAACCGCGTAAAAGAAGTTCTTGCATACGAGGTTACAAAACTTGTTCATGGTGAAGAAGAGGCAAAGAAGGCTCAGGAAACTGCAACTGCAATTTTCTCGGGAGCAGGCGACAGTGCAAATATGCCCTCTGCACAGGTGAACGAGGCTGAAATCGGCGACGGTATAAAGATTCTCGACCTTCTCGCAAGTGTGAACTTCATTCCGTCAAAGGGTGAAGGCCGCAGACTTATCCAGCAGGGTGGATTAAGCGTTGACGGCGAAAAGGTAACAGAGATCGACCTTACAATTACCAAGGATAGTTTTAAAGAAGGAAAAATCATCATCAAAAAGGGTAAGAAAGCATTCCTTAAAATCGAGCTTGCGTAAAACTTCTCAAGATTTGAAAAGGAAAGAAGAGACCCTTGACTTAAAAATCTGCTATGAAGGGCAGGTAAACAAATGTCAGACATCATAATTTCAGGATATTACGGCCTTGGCAACAGCGGAGATGAAGCTCTGCTTGAAAGTATTGTGGCAGATATTAAAAGCATAAATCCTGATGTTACAATAACAGCGTTGTCGGGAAATGCTAAATTGACAGAAAAGCTTTATGGGATAAAGACAATAAGCAGGACGAACCCATTTTCAATAATTCGTGAATTCCGCAGGGCGAAACTTCTTTTGAGTGGTGGCGGAACTCTTATTCAGGATGCCACAAGCACAAAAAGTCTTATCTATTATCTCGGAATAATATCTCTTGCAAAAAAAATGGGTATGAAAGTTATGCTTTACGCTAACGGAATGGGTCCCATAAAAGACAAAAATATCAAAAAAGTGCAAAAGGTTTTGAACGAAGTAGATCTTATAACACTTCGTGAAAATACATCACTTGAAGAAATAAAAAGATGCGCCGTAACAAAGCCCGAGGTTTTGGTTACGGCAGATCCGGCATTCAATCTTGAACCCTCTTCGCCTCAAAGGGCTGCACAGATACTTGAAGAATATGGAATAAGCGAAGATGAGAAAATTGTTGCCGTGTCTGTCAGGGAATGTAATTTAATGGGCGCAGATTTTGAAAAGCAGCTTTCATACGCACTTGACAGCGTTGCAAAAATGGGATATCTTCCAGTATTTATTCCTATGCAGATGAAAATGGATTTTGACATATCACTGCGCATTGCAGCGAAGATGAAGGAAAAATCCAAAATAATTGATTGTGAGCTTTCTGTAAGTGATATGCTCGCAATCGTAGGCAGGTGTTCCATAGCGTGCGGAATGAGACTTCATATGCTGATTTTCGCATCCGTTATGAATGTTCCGATGGCGGGAATAGCATACGACCCTAAGATAAAGGGATTTATGGAGTATATGAATCAGAATAACTATATCCGCCTTGAGGATTTTAACGGTGATGAATTCACGAAGATTGTTGAGAGCGTTCTTGAAAATCAAACCAAGCTTCAAGAGGAACTTAAAAAAGATTCCGTACCTCTTCGTGAGAAGGCGAAAAAGAATGCGTATCTGGCTCTTGAACTTATCAAAAAATAAATGAAAGAAGGGTAAAGTAGTATGCGAAAAAAAGTACTGAAGATTTTTCTCATAATATTTATAATATTGGCGGTTATAATCAGTGCTCTTGCAATCTGGCAATGGAAAAACATCCAAAGCATATTGCTTGGACTTCGTGTAGATACCGAAGAAATACAACAACTTCGGGAAGAAAATCAGACAAAACTTGTCAACAATGTAAATGAATATATGGATAAACCTCTTCGCGAAATGACCAAGGAAGAGAAAGACCAACTGGCATCGGGAAAGGTTACGATAAATGAAATTTATCAGAAAATGTTCGAAGAAAAGATAAAAGAATCTGAAGAAAAAGAGGGAAATATTTCTGAAAACAGTGGCGAGAAAGCCCCTGGTAAGAATGACGAAACTGATAAAAAAGAACCGGTAAAGGAGGACGATAAAACACCCGACAAAAATCCTCCTGCGGAGACGGAAACTCCAAAACCGACTAAGGATATGCTGATAAGTGGAGCTATGGTTGAACTGTATGCGCTGCAAAACGAGTTTAATGCAAGGGCAGAGGCCACCATAAAAGACGGAGCAAATTATTACGAAAGCATAAAGGCACATCCGCAGGATGCCAATGCCCGCTCCCAGACAATATCGCATTTTACACCAACGGTAAGAGCTATTGAAATAGAATGTGACACAAAAGTAGAAGCCGTTGTGCAAAAACTCGAAAGTGATTTGAAAAGTATAGGTGAAGACACTTCGATTGTCGGAACTATCAGAACGACTTATGCGAATGAAAAACAGCTTAAACTTTCTTATTACACGAACAAGTATTTGAAATAAAATTTTCTTGAATAAGAAACTTTAACGAAAAGGAGAAGGAAAATGCTTAAACATCTTTCATTCAAGGGTGGCGTTCACCCGAATGACAACAAAAAGCAAACCTCGGGAAAAAAGATTGAAATTCTGGAAGTTCCCAAGATTCTTACATATCCTGTTCAGCAGCATTTAGGCGCACCTTGTACACCTTGTGTGCAGGTTGGGGATTATGTAAAAATGGGACAGAAAATAGCAGATAGCGACGCTTTTGTGAGCGCGCCTGTTCACGCTTCTGTTTCAGGTACAGTCATTGATATCAAACCTTGTCCCGTTTGGAACGGAACAATGGTTGAATCCATAATTATTGAAAATGATTTTACCGACACACTTGACGAGTCGATTAAACCCATTGACTATATGTCAATCGACCCCGATGAAATCCCCGGCATCGTTCGTGATGCAGGTGTTGTAGGTATGGGTGGTGCAACATTCCCCACACATATAAAGCTCAATCCCCCGGATAAGAGCAAGATTGATACAATTATCATAAATGCGGCAGAGTGCGAACCTTACATAACAAGTGACCACCGCGTAATGCTTGAAACCCCCGATGAGGTTGTCGAGGGACTTCAGATTATTCTAAAGAGATTCGGCATCACAAACGGACATATTGCGATTGAGGATAATAAGCCCGACGCGATAGCACTTATGAAGGAAAAGTGTGTGGGCACAGGTATCACGGTTGATACGCTTAAGAAAAAGTATCCTCAGGGTAGCGAAAAGCACCTTATATACGCCGTTACAAAAAGAAAAGTTGGCGGCGGCAAACTTCCTGCAGATGTTGGCGTTATCGTTGTGAATGTTGACACGTGTACCGCCATTGCAAGAAAGTTTAAATACGGCATACCTCTTATGCGCAGAATTGTGACAGTTGTAGGTACTCCTTTTGAGAAGGAAGTCAACTACAATGTTCGTATAGGTACAGGCATCGATTATATAATCGAGAAAAACGGCGGATTCCGAGAAGAACCCGGGAAGGTTATCGTCGGCGGACCTATGATGGGTGTTGCCCAGTTCAGACTTGATATTCCCGTAATCAAGGGCACATCAGCACTTCTTGCATTCACACCAAAGGAAGCATATATTCCTGAAGAAGAAAACTGTATCAGATGCGGAAAGTGCGTAAAGAACTGTCCTATGAATCTTATGCCTCTTCATCTTCAGCATTATTCAAGAGCGGATAATATGGAAGCATGTGAAAAAAATAATGTTACATCATGTATTGAATGTGGATGTTGCAGTTACGGATGCCCGTCAAAGAGACAGCTTGTACAGTCAATTCGTATAGCAAAAAGAAAAGTAATGGGCATTCAGCGTGAGCGTGCACAAAAAGAAAAACAACAGGAAGGGAAGGCATAAGATATGGAAAACTTAAAACTCTCAGTTTCATCTACTCCGCATATCAGAGAGAAAAATAGCATTCAGGATATCATGTATGATGTTATCTTTGCTCTTTTTCCGGTAGCATTGGCTTCAGTACTTCTTTTTGGCCAACGCGCACTTGCAGTTATGATTGTAAGCGTTATCTCATGTGTGGGCTTTGAATGGCTTTATACAACTTTGACTCACCAGAAGCGCACAATAGGCGATTTAAGCGCCGTTGTAACGGGTCTTTTATTTGCCTTCTGTTTGCCTGTCAATGTTCCTTATTACATAATTGTTATTGGTGCATTTATTGCTATTGTAGTTGCAAAACAATTTTTTGGTGGCATTGGACAAAACTTTATGAACCCCGCCCTTATCGGTCGCGTGTTTGTACTTGCCTCCTTCCCTGTAGCACTTACAACTTATCCATCAAAAAGTGTTCATTTCTTTATGAAAAAAGCAGATATTGTTACAGGTGCAACACCTCTTTCCAAGGAATGGGCAGGGGCAGCTCCAAGTATAAAAGAGCAGTTTTTAGGCGTTTTTGAAAATGGAAACCCTCTTCCCGGATGTATTGGTGAGACTTGCGCACTTGCAATTCTTATCGGCCTTGCATACCTTCTCATCCGCAAGGTGATTTCTATCAGAATCCCGCTTTCGTTCATAGGCAGTGTGTTTGTAATGACGCTCCTGTGTGGAGATAGCGCTGTGGCAAGCATCCAGAATCCTCTTGCTGCAGTTCTTTCGGGCGGTGTTCTCCTCGGTGCAGTATTTATGGCTACCGACTATGTAACCACTCCCACAACAACGTGGGGTCAGGTAATATTCGGTATAGGCTGCGGTGTTATTACCTGTATCATTAGATTCTGGGGCGGCTACCCCGAAGGTGTGAGTTTTGCAATACTTCTTATGAATATCCTTACACCCCTTATAGAAAAGTGGACAACACCCAAGGCGTTTGGCTTTGTGAAGGAATAAGGGGGTATAGATAATGAAAAAAGAATTTATTAAACTTTCATCTATTCTTTGTATGATAACACTTGTGGCGGCACTTCTTCTTGCAGGTGTAAACAAAATCACTGCTCCTCGTATTGCAGAGGCAGAGGAGAAAGCAACTGAGGAAGCTATGCAGAAAATCATTCCCGATGCAGACTCTTTCCAGGAATTGAATGAATCTGTATCAGCAGCTAAAAAGGGTGACGAAGTAATCGGCTACTGTGTAAAGGTAACAACTACAGGCTATGGCGGAGATATCGCTATGATGGTTGGCCTTGATATAGAAGCAGGTGTTTACGGAATTGAAATTTTAAGTCACAGCGAAACGGCAGGCCTCGGCGCGAAAATTGTTGAGGATAGCTTCAAATCTCAGTTTGTCGGAAAAAATTCAATGCTCGAAGTAGTTAAGAGCGCAACAGACAGCCCGAATCAGTTCACAGCAATAACAGGTGCAACAGTAAGCAGCCGCGCTATTGCAAAAGGTATAGAAATGTCAGTTGCTCTTGTTGATGAAGCAGTAAGGGAGGCGAATTCTAAATGATTAAGACAATAAAAAATGGTATAATCACAGAAAATCCTACCTTTATGCAGCTTTTGGGTATGTGTCCCACGCTCGCTGTTACAACAGCGCTTTCTAACGGTATCGGTATGGGACTTTCAGTTACCTTCGTACTTACACTCTCAAATGTGCTCATCTCACTTTTGAGAAAAATCATCCCCCAGAAAATCAGAATCGCAGCATATGTTGTAATCATTGCTGCATTCGTAACAATCGTTGACCTCGTTTTGAAGGCATATATACCTGCTCTTTCAAAATCACTCGGTCTTTTCATCCCGCTTATCGTTGTTAACTGTATCATTCTCGCTCGTGCAGAAGCATTTGCTTCTAAAAACGGCATATTAAAATCAGCAGCAGACGGTATAGGTATGGGTCTTGGATTTACAATTGCACTTTCAATCATTTCTTCTATCAGAGAAATCCTTGGTGCAGGTACAATTCTTGGCTACAGCGTAGGAATCACATCCCCTGCGACAATTATGTTACTTCCTCCCGGGGGCTTCCTTACACTTGGAATACTTCTCGGATTGATCAATGTCATTAGGAATAAGAAAGGGGAGAGATAAATGTCGGCGCTTATAGGAATCGCATTAACATCAATTTTCGTACAGAACTTCGTACTTGTAAAATTCTACGGCATATGTCCTTTCCTTGGTGTATCAAAGAAACTTGATACCGCTCTTGGTATGGGCATGGCAGTTACATTCGTAATGACACTTGCCTCCATTATGACATGGCTTTGTCAGAAATATATCCTTATGCCTCTTAATATCGAATATATGCAGACAATAGCATTTATCGTAATCATTGCGGCACTTGTACAGTTTGTTGAAATGTTCCTTCAAAAGTCTATTCCTTCACTATACAGTGCGCTCGGAATTTATCTTCCTCTTATTACTACAAACTGTGCAGTACTGGGTGTAGCTCTTCTTAACGTAAGAACTGCATCTGTTATCTCAACTTCAGCAAGCTATACGCTTATAGAAACAATTATAAACGGCTTTTCTGCAGGTGTTGGCTTTATGCTTGCAATTGTGCTTTTTGCAGGTGTTCGTGAAAGACTCGAAAGCTCAAAAATCCCCAAAGCATTAGAAGGTATGCCTATCGCACTTATCAGCGCGTCTCTTCTTGCCATGGCATTTTTGGGATTTCAGGGAATGTCTTTTTAAGAAAGGATTGAGTAAACTATGAAAGATATAATTTATCCTGTGCTCTCAATGGGCGCATTAGGACTTGTCCTTGGAGCACTTCTTGCAATTGCGTCAAAAATATTTGCCGTTGAAAAAGACGAAACAGCGGAAGCTATTACAGAGGTTCTTCCCGGTGCAAACTGCGGTAGCTGCGGTTTTGCAGGTTGTAGCGCATATGCCAGCGCAATCTCAAAGGAAGGCGCAAAAATCAATGCTTGCAGCCCCGGCGGACAGAATGTTGCAGACGCTATCGCTGAAATCTTGGGCGTAGAGAGCGAAGCGGTTGAAGAAAAAATCGCCGTTGTTCGTTGCCATGGAACAAAGGATGTTGCAACAGATAAGTTTGATTATACAGGCATCAAGGATTGCGGTGCAATCGCTACACTTCAGGGGGCCGGCCAGAAATCATGTGACTATGGTTGCCTTGGCTTTGGCAGCTGTATAACGGTTTGCTCACGCGGTGCTATTTCAATCGTTGACGGTATTGCAGTTATTGATACTGACAAGTGTGGCGGCTGTGGGGAATGCGTAGCAGTATGTCCTAAAAAGCTTATCGAACTTGTGCCCAGAAAAACAAAATATGTTGTAAAATGTCAGTCATGCGACAAGGGTGCACAGATGAAGGAAAAGTGCTCCGTTGGATGTATCGGCTGTAAGATTTGCGAAAAGAACTGCGAAGCAGGTGCAATAACCGTGGTAAATAATCACGCAGTGATTGACTACGAAAAGTGTACTTCTTGCGGTATTTGCGCAGAAAAATGTCCCAAGAAAATTATAATATCGGTTTTGAAAGAGGAGAACTCAGTTGAAAAGGGCAATAAGCAGAATTAAAGGTCTATTTTTTGCGCTTACATATGCTGTGTTATATCCGATTGTAGGTTTTGTCATCTATCTCATATACACTCAATGGCTTAAAATGGGTGGCAAACTTTCGGCGACTGAAATTGAGAAAAGTGCAAATGATAACACATTTGCACTTTCAGTTATAATTTCTCTCGTTTCCATATGGGTATATCTTCTGATATGTAAATTCAGAAAAAAAGATATTTCGGAATACATTCATACAAGGAAAGTTCCGCTGATGATTTTTTTAATGTCAGCAGTTG
Source organism: uncultured Oscillospiraceae bacterium (assembly GCA_964390145.1). Taxonomy (GTDB): domain Bacteria; phylum Bacillota; class Clostridia; order UMGS1883; family UMGS1883; genus UMGS1883. The sequence continues at coordinate 59,981 of CAYMHB010000002.1, read as the reverse complement.
TGGCATTGGGAACCAGACTTATCGTGGCAGTGTACTACTATTTGATTCAAAACGTGGAAGTGTTTGAAAAATCCATAATAGAATCGGCAGTGGTTGCTCCGCGTCTTTCTACAAGAATGGACTTTGCCATAGCGTTTTTCAGTGTTTTGATTGTAGCGCCGCTATTTGAAGAATTTTTGTTCCGCGGTCTCATTATGGGTGAACTTAAAAAAATTATGCGCCCGTGGGCAGCGATTTTGCTTCAGGCTATAATATTCGGTGTATCGCATGGGCTTCTTTTCCAGAGCATTTTTACCGCCTTCATAGGAATATTCCTTGGAATAATTTATCACAGGACGAAAAATATTTTTGCCGCGGCAGTTTGCCACGGAGTTTTCAACTTTACTTCGGCTTTGATGCTGCGAAACCTCGCAATAAGCGGAAGTATCGTGTTTGCAGCAATAGGAATAGTTGTTACAGGACTTGGTTTATTTTATATTTATGCTAATTCAGGCAGAAGATAACAAATTTTTTGAGTTATCTTCTGTTTTTTTTGTTGACAAAAACGCGAGCATATGTTAACATATGAATACACATACATATGAATGGGGGTGCATATAATGCGCAAGCATAATCACGACGACATTTTGAAAATAGTCCGTGATGAGATGCCGACAGATGAATTGTTGTGTGACCTTTCGGACCTGTTTAAAATATTCGGTGATACTACAAGGATGAAAATACTTTTCTCGCTTTTTGAATCAGAACTGTGCGTCTGTGCGATTGCCGAACTTCTTGGTATGGCACAGAGTGCAATATCTCATCAACTTAAAGTACTGAAAATAAATAAACTTGTAGATTGCCGCCGAGAAGGGAAGACGGTTTACTATTTCCTCGCCGACGACCATGTAAGAAGCATTATAGCACAAGGATTTGACCATCTCATAGAAGAAAGGATTGTTGATTAGTATGATTAAGAAGTATGAAGTATCTGAAATTGATTGCGCAGTGTGTGCAGGAAAAATCGAAGATGCAATTAAAAAAATTGACGGTGTGAAGAGTGCGCAGCTCAATTTTATTATGCAGACTCTTACCGTTGAAGCAGAAGAGGGCGATTTCGCCCGTCTTGAAAAAGAAATCGTAAAAGCAGGAAGAAAAACAGAAAAAGATTTTGAAATCAGCGAGGTATAATATGACTAAACGCCAGAAACGAAATCTAAAAAGGATTATAACTGCATTCGTTGTGTTTGTAACGGGTGCAGTCATTCCTCATACAACTGTAAAAATTGCGTTGCAACTTTTAGCATATCTGATAGTTGGCTATGATGTTTTACTGTCAGCTGTAAGGAAAATTTTTCGCGGTAGTTTTTTTGACGAAGAGTTTCTGATGACTCTTGCAACGGCAGGCGCTGTCGCAATGCAGGAATTTTCCGAGGCGGCAATGGTAATGATTCTCTACCAGACGGGAGAACTTTTTCAGGGTATTGCTGTTGGGAAAAGCCGCAAATCCATAAAGGAGCTTATGAAAATAAAACCCGAATCTGCCACGGTTTTACGCGACGGGCAGGAAATAAAGGTTGCTCCCGAAATGGTGGAGAAGGACGAACTTATTCTTGTCCTTCCGGGCGAAAAAGTTGCGCTTGACGGTGTTATAGAAGAAGGATTTTCAAGTTTTGACTCCTCGTCGCTTACAGGTGAGAGTTTGCCTATTGTTCTTCGTGAGGGGGACAAGGTGGCAAGTGGTACTATAAACCTTGACAGCCCCGTAAAAATCCGTGTCAGCGGTGTTTATGCAGAAAGCACAGTCGCAAAAATTTTGCACCTTGTAGAAAATTCTGCCGCACATAAGTCTCAGTCGGAACAATTCATCACAAGATTTTCGCGCAGATATACGCCCCTTGTTTTGCTTGCGGCAATAATTACGGCATTTTTGCCGCCGCTTGCATTTGGCGAGCCGCTTTCAGTATGGATAAGACGTGCGCTCGTATTTCTTGTTGTATCGTGCCCCTGCGCACTTGTTATATCTGTACCGCTTTCATTCTTCAGCGGTATAGGAGCAGCATCGAAGAAGGGCATACTTATAAAAGGTTCAAGCCATCTTGAAATGCTTTCTAAGGTTACGCAGATTGCTTTTGACAAAACGGGTACACTTACCCGTGGCGGATTCTTCGTGACAAAGACTGTTTTGGTGGATTGCAGCGAAGAAGAACTTATGGAAATTGCCGCACATCTTGAGAGTTTTTCATCTCATCCCATAGCACTTTCAATAGTGAAGGCATACGGAAAAGAAACCGACAAGGCTCGCGTAACAGACCTTGTAAATGTTGCAGGACGCGGTATAAAGGCTAACTTAGACTCGAAGGAAACTCTTGCGGGAAGCATAGAGCTTCTCCGTGAAAATAATATAGATGTAAAAGACATTAAGGAAGAAGGAACTGTTGTTCATATTGCCTATGACAAAAAGTATCTGGGCGCAATTGTTCTTTCTGACGAGGTCAAAGAAGACTCAAAAGAAGCGATTGAAGAACTTAGGAAAAGCGGTATTAAAAAGACTATAATGCTGACCGGTGACAATCCTCTTGTTGCTGTGCGTATCGGTCAGGCGCTTTTAATTGACGAAATTCACGCATCTCTTCTTCCGGCAGACAAAGTTGAACTTGCCCTTTCTCTCAAAGAGAAGGAGGAGGGAAAACTTGCCTTTGCGGGTGACGGAATAAACGATGCCCCCGTGCTTTCAAGTGTTGATGTAGGTATTGCCATGGGTGCTCTCGGCAGTGATGCCGCAATTGAGGCGGCAGATGTGGTCATTATGAATGACTCACTCACAGCAGTAGGGGAGAGCATTAAAATCGCAAAGAAAACAATGAGAATTGTAAGGCAGAATATTGTAATGTCACTTGTGATAAAGTTTGGTGTAATGATAATGAGTACATTAGGCTTTGACAATATGTACGCGGCTATATTTGCCGATGTCGGAGTAATGATACTTGCCGTACTTAATTCTATGCGAATGTTACATCATAAATAAAGAGACATTGAATACAAAACTCAAAAAAGGTGATAGCTTAAAGCTATCACCTTTTTTTGTTATAATCTTCTCTGGTTAATAAGGAGATTATTTGTTCTTTGCAAAGCACTCGCTGCAGTAAACAGGTCTGTCATCCTTCGGAACAAAGGGAACCTTTGCTTCGCCACCACATTCAGCGCAAACAGCAGTATACATTTCTCTGTTTTCTCTGAGTGATGCTTTTTTTGCAGCACGGCAATCCTTACATCTCTGGGGTTCGTTCTGGAAGCCTTTCTCTGCATAGAATTCCTGTTCGCCAGCTGTGAACACGAATTCCTGTCCGCAATCTTTGCAGACTAAAGTCTTGTCTTCGTACATTTCTAATCTCCTTACCTTTACCTATAAAAATATTTTTTACCCTTTGCGGTTACCACGCCGCTTGAGGCATATAGCAATTTAATATGCAACTAATTGTCAGAAGAAATCTTCTCAAATTTCTTTTTTATTCGTTGCAATGCGTTATCGACTGACTTGGGCGATTTTCCAATCTCGCATCCGATGTCTGCGTAACTTTTACCCTGTAAATAAAGGGACAATACGCGCAGTTCAAACTCGGACAGGAGTCTGTGCATTTCTGTTCCCAATGTATCTGCTTTTTCTTTTTCAAGCAGTATATCTTCAGGATTTGTACTTTTGGAATGCCCCAATATATCAGCCAATGTAGAATCATCGTCACCGTCAGTAACGGATTTGTTTAGCGAAATGTAAAAATTAAGAGGCGCATGCTTTTGTCTGCTGGCATTTTTTACAGCCGTGAGAATTTGCCTCGTAACACAAACATCCGCAAATGTTTTGAAAGTCACACCGCGCTCACTGCTGAAGTCTCTGACCGCCTTGAACAGACCAATCATACCCTCCTGAATTATGTCATCTCTATCAGCGCCTGCGATAAAATACGAAAGTGATTTGTTACGCACATGAACAAAATACTTTCCAAGCAAGTGGTCAAGTGCCCGATCATTACCCTGCTGTGCAAGGAGCACTAAATCTTCATCGCAAAATGAGGCGAAGCTTTTTTCTGATGTGTTATCCATATAACTCACCCCACTATATATAATTAACTATAACATTCAAAAATATCGTTGTCAAGGGAAAAAGTGCAGTAAATTGCACAACTGGAGACAATTTTCTGCACTTTTTTTGTATATTTTTACCAAAAACGAGGAAATTACTGTTAATCTTCCATATTGTTAAGCATCATTTCCTGATACTCAGTTCTGCTGATTAAAACCTTACGTGGCTTGCTGCCTTCGTGCGGCCCAATGATGCCGCGTTCTTCAAGTTGGTCGATAAGTCTGCCTGCACGGGAGTAGCCAACTTTTAACTTTCTCTGAAGAAGAGAAGCACTCGCCTGACCAAGCTCAACCACGATACCGATTGCCTGCGGAAGAAGATCGTCCGCCTCAGAATCGTCATTGCCTGAATGGTCATCCACGCCGTTTTCAATATGCTCAATTATATCTTCGTTATAATGTGCCGATGAGTCCGACTTGATAAATTCAACGATTTTTTCAATTTCCTTATCCGACACAAACGCACCCTGAAGTCTCTTGGGCTTGCTTGCACCCATGGGAAGGAACAGCATGTCGCCCTTGCCAAGAAGCTTTTCTGCACCACCCATATCAAGGATAGTACGGCTGTCAATCTGACTTGAAACACTGAATGCGATTCGGCTGGGGACATTAGCTTTGATAAGACCTGTGATTACATCAACGCTCGGGCGCTGTGTTGCAATTACAAGGTGCATACCCGCCGCTCTCGCCATCTGTGCAAGACGGCAGATGGAATCTTCAACCTCGTGCGGAGAAACCATCATAAGGTCAGCAAGCTCGTCAATTACAATTATAATCTGTTCAAGCTGTCTGTCTCCGCTGAGCGCCGCGTACTCGTTGTATCCCTTGATATCACGCACATTTGCAGTTGCGAACATACTGTAACGCTTAACCATTTCCTGAACTGCCCAATTAAGCGCTCCTGCGGCGCGTCTCGGGTCTGTCACGACGGGGATAAGAAGGTGGGGGATACCGTTGTACACGCCAAGCTCAACAACCTTGGGGTCAATCAATATAAGTTTAACTTCGTTGGGGTCTGCCTTGTAGAGAATACTTGTGATAAGCGTGTTTATACATACACTCTTACCGCTACCCGTAGCACCGGCAATCAGCATATGAGGCATTTTTGAAATATCGCTTACAATAGGTTGTCCTGAAATATCCTTACCCATAGCAAAAGCAGTTTTAGAACCGAACTTTCTGAACTCATCACAGTCGATGACATCACGCAGAGGCACCATAGATGTAGTCTTGTTGGGGATTTCAATTCCGACTGCCGCTTTCCCGGGAATAGGAGCTTCAATTCGTACGCCAAACGCCGCAAGGTTAAGCGCAATATCATCGGCGAGATTTACAATTTTACTTACCTTTACGCCTGCCGAAGGCTGAAGCTCAAATCTTGTTACGCTCGGACCCTTGCTTACTTCAAGCACCTTCGCCTCAACGCCGAAACTTGCGAGCGTGTCAACAAGCTTTTTTGCCTGTGTGCGGAGGTCTTCGGGTCTGTCCTGTCCTCCAGAGGGGGCTTTCGCCTTCATCAAAAGGTTAATAGGCGGGAAGGTGTATTCTATATAATCGGTTTCAATTTCTTCTTCGGTAACTTCAATGGGTGTTGTGTCAACTTTTCCTTCCTCGATACCGCCCGATTCTTCCATTGCCATTTTCTTTATATCTTCAGGAATTTCAACTTTTTTTGCTTTGGCGGCATCGTCCTTCTTGTCGCTGTAAAGATTGATCTTGAATTCTGACGGGGAAGGAGTGGCCGAAACATCTTCGTCTTCTTCTTTTTTCTTCTTTTTATTCTTTCCTTTGTCTGCCTCCGAAAGTTTCTCGATTTTGCTTCTCTTCTTTCTTTCCTTTTCGGGCTCATCTACACCGCTGATTTTAATTTCTTCTGAAGAAGACTCATCTTCGTCATCTTCCTTGTTGAAGCGGTCAGCGAGCATAGTTGAAACAAGTTTGGCCAATTTTACAAACGGCTGTTTTCCGGTTGCAATTACAAACGAAGCAAGCGCCAATGTCAACAAAATTATATATGCGCCTGCAGTATCTACAAGGGCCTTTAAAGGCAATGCCATAAGCGCACCGACAAAACCGCCGGATGAATAGGAATTGTTGCTGTCATGAATTATAGTAATGATTGTTTTGGCACTACTGCCTGTAAAAAAAGTCGGTTTCGCAGCAGAGGCAAAATAAAGTGTATGAAGTGCCGCAACGGACATTACCGAGAGACAGGCAAATATATAGCGGTACCTGTACGGGAAAATTTTCCCCTTGACGAAAATATGAATCGTCGCAGCGGAAAAAATTATTGGTATTGCAAAGCACATACTTCCAAGAAGTGTTCTGCCGATGCCTTTTAATAGTCTTCCTATCAAACCAAACGCATTGAAATAATAAGAAAGAATTAAAATAATCGCTGATGCAACAAGGCAAATCAGTCGAAGTTCCTTTGCAGGATACTTTGACGCAGAAGACTTTGTCGTAGAACGTGAAGATGACGGCAATGTCTCTCTGGATGTCAATTTCTTTCCGGAAGGGGAGGTATTCTTTTTTGACTTTGTAGTTTTCTTTTTTGTAGTTTTTGTCATTTTCTTTTGCACCCTTTTAGATAGTGAAATTAAGTATTATTGCAAAAACACCTGCTAATACGCAATAGATTGAAAAATAGCTTAGTTTACTTTTCTGAACTATTTTAAGAAGGAACTTTATTGAAAGGTATCCACTTACGCCGGCGGTAATCATACCAACTGCAACGGGCATAAAGGAAAGCGTCTGCGATGTAGCATCGAACATATCTTTGATATCAAGCACCAGTGCACCCAATATTGCAGGAATTGACATAAGGAACGAAAATCTTACTGCAGTAGCTTTATCAAGCCCCGAGAACAGTCCGCCTACGATTGTGCTGCCGCTGCGACTGATACCGGGAAGTGTGCCAAGACCCTGAAAACATCCAACGCAAAAGGCACGCTTTACAGACATATTTTCAAGATTTATTTGTCCGCCTGCAAGCTTTTCGCTGAGGAAAAGGAGTATTGCAGTAATGATAAGGAAAATACCAATCTGCCAAAGGGCGGGATTCTCAATGATATCGCCAAGGAAAAGTGCCGCAACAACGGCAGGAAGTGTTGCCACAACGAGCATTACGATAAGCCTGCGGTATAAAAACTCACGAAGGCGTAATCCCTTGCCCTTGCACACATCACCAATCATAGCGAAAAATGCCTTGATCATTTCCCATATATCGTTCTTGTAAACGATAAATACCGCCACAAGTGTTGCTACATGAAGAAGTATATTAAACGACAAAAGGTTGTCTCCCTCGGGGTCCATTCCCATAATTTTTCCTGCGATGGAAAGGTGTCCCGATGAAGAAATCGGTAAAAATTCGCTTATTCCCTGAATAAGACCAAGTATAAATGCCCTAAAAACTGACATACACAGTCCCTCCATTATATAATACTGCGTATATTATACCATATATAGTAGGAAAAATCTACCCCTTTTTTTGTTCTTGCCATAAATTGACGCAGACCCTGAAAAACGCACCTAAATTTGTTGACAATACCCATTAAAAAAGGTATAATATAACTTTGTAAAGGAGTGTTCATAATGGAAAAACTTGGACTCAACGAAATACGCGAAAGATACTTAAAATTTTTCGAAAGTAAAGGACATTTAAGACTGCCGTCATTCCCGCTCGTTCCGCAGAATGACAACAGTCTGCTTCTTATAAATGCAGGCATGGCACCTCTCAAGCCTTACTTTACAGGCAAGGAGATTCCTCCCCGCAACCGTGTAACCACCTGCCAGAAGTGTATCCGTACACCCGATATTGAACGTGTTGGTATAACTGCGCGTCACGGTACATTCTTTGAAATGCTTGGTAACTTCTCGTTCGGCGATTACTTCAAGCACGAGGCAACCGCGTGGGCATGGGAATTTGTTACAAAGGAACTTGGTCTCCCTGAAGACAGAGTTTATGTTACAGTTTTTGAGGATGACGATGAGGCTATCGAAATCTGGACAAAAGAAGTTGGTGTAGACATCTCTCACATTACAAGAATGGGTAAAGAGGACAACTTCTGGGAAATCGGTCAGGGCCCCTGCGGACCTTGTAGTGAACTTTATTTCGACCGCGGCGAAAAGTACGGTTGTGGCTCACCCGACTGTAAAGTTGGCTGTGAATGTGACCGTTTTGTAGAATTCTGGAACCTTGTATTTACTCAGTTTGACAAGGATGAAAACGGCGTTTATAACCGCCTTGCAAAACCCAATATCGATACTGGTATGGGTCTTGAAAGAATGGCAGTTATTATGCAGGATGTAAATAACCTCTTTGAAGTTGACACCATCCGCAATATTATGCTTGAAATCAGCAAGGTTGCGAAGGTTAACTACGGCGACAATGAAAAGGCAGACATTTCTCTGCGTGTTATCACAGACCATATCAGAAGTACAACATTTATGACCTGTGACGGGGTAATTCCCTCTAATGAAGGACGTGGATACGTTCTGCGCAGACTTCTTCGTCGTGCGGCTCGTCACGGTAAGCTTCTCGGTATCAAGGGAACATTCCTTTCGGATATCGTTGATACCGTTGTAAGAGAGTCCAAGGGTGCATATCCTCAGCTTGAAGAAAAGCAGGAGCTTATTAAGAGAGTGATCAAGAGAGAAGAAGAAAGCTTTGCACAGACAATTGACCGCGGACTTTCAATTCTTGAAGAAAAGATTGCTGAACTTGAAAAGAGTGGTAAAAAGACACTTTCGGGCGAAGATGCTTTCGCTCTTAATGACACATACGGATTCCCGATTGACCTCACAGAAGAAATTCTTCAGGAAAAGGGACTTTTGGTTGATCGCGAAGCATTTAACGAACTTCTCCTTGAGCAGAAAAAGCGTTCAAGAGAGGGCAGAAAAGTCGGCGATGAAGCGGCTTGGAGTGAAGATATTTACCAGACACTCGGAAAAGATATTACAACCGAATTTGTCGGTTATGATAATAATGAATGTGAAGCAAACATCACAGTTATTGTTAAAGACGGACAAGTTGCAGACAGCGTTTCTGACGGAGAAAATGCAGTTATCATCCTTGATAAAACAGTTGTCTACGGCGAAAGCGGCGGTCAGATGGGCGATAACGGCGAAATCTGCGGCGATGGCTTCAAGATGAAGGTTTACGATGCCAAGAAGCTTGGCGACGGAAAGGTTCTTCATCACGTTGAAGTTGTTGAGGGTTCTGCTTCAAAGGGCGACAAGGTAACTGTTTCAATCGATATGAAGAAGAGACTGGCAACTGCAAGAAACCATTCAACAACACACCTTCTTCAGAAGGCGCTTCGTGAAGTTCTGGGCATCCATATTGAGCAGGCAGGCAGCTATGTTGACGAATCGAGACTTCGCTTTGACTTCTCACACTTTGAAGCAGTTTCCAAAGAACAGCTTCAGGAAGTTGAAAACAAGGTTAATGCGGCAATTCTTGCGGCATACCCTATTGATATCAAGAATATGTCTATTGCCGAAGCAAAAGAACAGGGTGCAATGGCACTCTTCGGCGAAAAGTACGGCGATACAGTCCGCGTTGTAAATATGGGCGGATATTCAATCGAACTTTGCGGCGGATGTCATCTTAAGAATACTGCCGAGGCAGGCCTTTGCAAGATCATTTCAGAAGGCGGCGTAGCAGCAGGTGTAAGACGTATCGAGGCTGTAACAGGCGAGGGCGTTCTTCGCTATATTGAGGAAAAGAACGCTATAATCACAAACGCAGCAGCGGTTCTTAAAACAACTGAGGGCGAGCTTGTTCACCGTGCAGAAGCCGTTGCAAACGAAAATCGTGAGCAGCAGAAGAAACTTGAACAGATTGAAGCAAAAATGGCAAGTGCCAAGGCTAACGATATTATGTCTGGCATAAAGCACATCGGCGATATTAACCTTATCGTTGCACAGATGGATGGCTCAACTGTTGACAATATCAGAAAGACTGGCGACGCAATCAAGGAGAAAACTCCTATGTGCGTATGCGTATTTGCCGCAAATACTGACGGCAAGATTTCATTTATCGCAATGGCAGGAACCGATGCAGTTGCAAAGGGTGTTCATTGCGGAAAGATTATCAAGGAAATCACAGCAGCAGCAGGCGGTAGCGGTGGCGGTAAGCCCGACAGTGCACAGGGCGGCGGCAAGGATGCAAGTAAAATTGACGACGCACTCGCTCTTGTAGACAGTATCATTCAGTCGCAAATATAAGAAGTATAGGGGACGGGGACATTTTTGTAATCCGTAGGTGCACAAAAATTGACCTGTCCCCAACAATGGGGACATTTTTGTAATCCGTAGGTGCACAAAAATTGACCTGTCCCCGTCCCGATAGAAGAGGTGTAATTATGAATTGTTTATTCTGTAAAATAGCAGCAGGCGAAATTCCCTCATCAAAAGTGTATGAGGATGAGATTGTATATGCATTCCGCGATATTGAGCCTCAGGCACCTGTGCATATTCTCATTATCCCGAAAGAGCATATTGCATCTGCAAATGAACTTACTGAAGAAAACGCTTCAGTCGTAGGACATATCTTCGCAGTTGCGGTAAAAATTGCAAAAGAAGAAGGCATCGCAGAAGGCGGTTACCGCATTGTAAACAACTGTGGAAAAGATGGTGGACAGACAGTCGGTCATCTTCATTTCCACATGCTTGGCGGAAGAAGTCTCCAATGGCCTCCCGGCTAACGGATGACAAGGTCATCATTTCGCGACAAAATTATGAGTTTTAGCTTTGTTGCAGTGAGTTTTCACTGCAACAAAGTTTTTTAAGAAAGAAGTCCTTTATATGAGAAAAATTATAGATTTTCACGCACACATATTCAATCCCAAGATTGCACATCTTGCGATAGCCAATCTTGAGCAACACTACGGTATGTCGTGGGAATGTCTCGGTACATTTACCGATATGAAAAACGAGATGGAAAAGTCAGGCTTTTATAAGGCCGTCATATTTTCCACCCCGACAAAGCCGACGCAGGTAACTATAAATAACGATTTCCTGTTCAATTTAAGAGATGAGCGATTTATAGTATTCGGCTCTGTTCATCCCGATTTTGATGATATCAAGGGTGAGATACAGCGAATAAAAAACCACGGACTGAAAGGGTTTAAGTTCCACCCCGATTTTCAGGCGTTTAATATTGATGATGACAAAGCGCTCTTTATGTATGAAGAAATCGGCAGTGATTATCCGATAGTTCTTCATGTAGGGGATAAGAAGCTTGATTTTTCAAACCCCGAGCGACTTTCCAGAATTCTTGAAAAATTTCCCGAGCATAAATTTGTTGCGGCACATATGGGCGGCTACAGCGCCTGGGATAAAGAGGCTAAAAGCCTTGTCGGAAAAAATGTGTGGTTTGATACATCAAGCACTCTGTGTGAAGTAGAGCCGCAGAAAATGGTTGATATGATTCGCGCGCACGGCGCCGATAAAGTTCTTTTCGGTAGCGATTACCCTGCAGTATCTCTCAAAAAAGAGGCAGAAAAAATAGAGGCACTTGCACTTACCGAAGAAGAAAAAGAAAAGATATTTTATACCAATGCAAAAAATTTATTGGGGTTGGAATAATGCTGGGTCTTGAGGAAAGTTTAAAACAAAACGGAATATACGTAACGCAGACAAAGGGTGACAGTATGAATCCTATGCTTATCGAGGGACGCGATAAGGTGGTAATCGTTCCGCCCGTATTTCCTCTTAAGAAGCACGACATTCCCGTTTACAGAAAGCAGGGACACTACACTATGCATCGCATTGTGAGGGTTACGAAAAAAGGCTATATCATCTGCGCCGACAACCGCGGAGTACTCGAAACCACCGTAAAGGAAAGCGATATAGTAGGCGTACTTGAGGGATTCTATCAGGGAGATAAATATATCGGCAGGGAAGATAGCGAGTTTATGGAATATGCCAAACTCGCCGAAAAAACCCTTTATAAACGTGTTATAAAAAGGTATTCCAAAAGGCTTTTACAAAAATTAAAACTAAAACAATAAAAGATGCTACTTGCGTAGCATCTTTCAGCGTGTCGATAAACCTATCGGCACGCTGAAGGACGAGGAAAAAGGAAGGTAAATTTGTTCAACACGAACTCGTCGGCGTACGAGGGTACGGTAGAGGGCGTGTTGAACGAAAGCAAGCAAAAGCCCTGAAAATTGTAATTTTCAGGGCTTTTTATTATGTGGTTGATAGTGGTTTTTTGTTTTTATCGCGAGCAACATTTGTTGGTTTTAAGTTTGGTTTGAACGCGAAATGGGTGAAGCGGCACGCTTCTTATACAAATTTCTTTATATATTCAATCTGTTTATTTATCGACTCTACTGATGTACCGCCTGCGGAAATACGCTTTTCAGCGCAGTTCTTAAGGTCAATTTCACCGAATAAATCCTCTTCAAAAAGATTATCAAATTCTTTATATTCTGCAAGTGTCAGCGTTTCAAGAGTTTTCTTTTCAGCAACACACTTGCCGACAATCTGGCCAACTGTCTTATATGCGCTTCTGAAGGGCTGACCCTTTTTAACAAGGTAGTCTGCAAGGTCTGTTGCATTGATAAAACCTTCGCCTGCAGCAGCATACATCTTGTCTGCGCGCACTGACATTGTTTCAATCATAGGAGCAAATACGCTGAGACACTTTTTAACGGTCTCGCTGCTGTCGAAAATTGCTTCCTTATCCTCCTGCATATCCTTGTTGTACGCAAGGGGAAGACCTTTAAGAATTGTAAGCATCGCCATAAGGTCACCATACACTCTGCCTGTCTTACCGCGGACAAGCTCTGCCATATCGGGGTTTTTCTTCTGCGGCATAATGGATGAGCCGGTTGTGTATGAATCGTCAAGCTCAACAAACTTGAATTCCCACGATGACCAGAGGATTACTTCCTCGGCAAATCTTGAAAGATGTGTCATAATAAGCGCAAACGCGCTCATCAGCTCAACGCAGAAATCACGGTCCGAAACGCCGTCAATACTATTGAGTGTAATTCCGTCAAATCCCAGAAGTTCTGCTGTCATATCACGGTTTGTTTCATAAGTTGTTCCTGCAAGTGCACAAGACCCGAGGGGAGAGAAGTTCATTCTCGCAAGCGCGTCCTCAATTCTTCCGATATCACGGATAAACATCATAGCATATGCGCACAAGTGATGTGCAAACATAATCGGTTGAGCACGCTGAAGATGAGTGTACCCCGGGAGAATTGTCTCCTTGTTTGCTTCAGCCTGAACAAGAATTGCAGAGAGAAGCTTTTTTATAAGAGCGATAATCTCATTTGCCTCATCACGCATAAAAAGACGGATATCAAGCGCAACCTGATCGTTACGGCTTCTTGCGGTATGAAGGCGCTTACCAATATCGCCGATACGTTTTGTAAGTTCTGCTTCAACAAACATATGTATATCTTCCGCATCAAAATCAAAACCGAGAGCACCGCTTTCAAGGTCGGCTAAAATGCCCTCAAGACCTTTTATGATAGTGTCTGCATCACTCTTTGAAATAATGTTGCACTCGGCAAGCATTGTTGCGTGTGCAACAGAGCCTTTAATATCCTGCCTATACATCTTGCAGTCAAAATGTATGGAAGAGTTAAAGTCGTCGGCTTCTTTATCGAGCGCCTTTGAAAAACGCCCTGCCCACATTTTGTCCATGTTATTTACCTCCGGTAAAATGTAAAATTGTAGGGGCGGATGAAGGCATCGACCCCTACATTGTTGTTTCTTACTTATTATTCTTAGCGTCAACCATAGCCTGTACTGCAATCGGAAGACCATAAAGATTGATAAATCCTTCTGAATCCTTCTGGTTGTAATCGCTTTCGCCGAATGTTGCGATTTCTTCTGAGTAAAGGCTGTAATCGCTCCATACACCTGCGTTAATCATGTTACCCTTGTAAAGTTTAAGTCTTACCTTACCTGTAACATTTTCCTGTGTCTTATCAACAAATGCGGAAAGTGCCTCGCGGAGAGGAGTGAACCACTGACCGTCATAAACAAGCTCTGCAAATGTGATTGCAAGACGCTGCTTGTGATGAAGTGTCATTCTGTCAAGACAGATTGATTCAAGTACGCTGTGTGCCTTGTAAAGAATAGCACCACCGGGAGTTTCATATACGCCACGGCACTTCATACCAACAAGACGGTTTTCAACGATGTCAAGGATACCGATACCGTTCTTGCCGCCAACTTCGTTAAGTGCAAGGATGATATCCTTCGCGCTCATCTTCTTGTCGTTGAATGCTACGGGAACACCCTTTTCAAAATCAATTGTGATATATGTAGGTTCATCGGGAGCAGTAACGGGAGATACGCCCATTTCAAGGAAACCTTCCTTTTCGTACTGCGGTTCGTTACCTGTATCTTCAAGGTCAAGACCTTCATGGCTGAGGTGCCAGAGGTTCTTATCCTTGGAGTAGTTTGTTTCGCGGTTTATCTTAAGGGGAACATTGTGTGCCTCTGCGTAATCGATTTCTTCGTCACGAGACTTGATGTCCCATTCACGCCAGGGAGCGATAATGGGCATCTCGGGAGCAAAGTGCTTGATAGCAAGCTCGAAACGAACCTGATCATTACCCTTACCTGTACAGCCATGGCAGATAGCGTCTGCGTTTTCCTTGATTGCGATGTCAACAAGACCCTTTGCAATACAGGGACGTGCATGGCTTGTACCGAGAAGGTATTCCTCGTAAATTGCGCCTGCCTTCATAGTGGGGATGATGTAGTTATCTACATAATCATCTGTAAGGTCAAGTACATAAAGCTTTGATGCACCTGTCTTAATAGCCTTTTCTTCAAGGCCGTCAAGCTCGTCGTTCTGACCAACGTTACCTGCAACTGCAACAACTTCACAGTTGTTGTAGTTTTCCTTAAGCCACGGAATGATGATTGATGTGTCGAGACCGCCTGAGTAGGCGAGAACTACCTTTTTGATATCTTTCTTATCCATTTTGAAAACTCCTTCTATATAGTGTACTTCTTAATTGATAACAGTATAACACTTAGTGTATAATTATGCAAGCCTTTTTGCATAAAAATTCATAAAATTTTGAAAATATGCGAAAATTTATTGATTTTATACATCAATATTCATAAATGCTTTTGTAAAATAAAACTTTCTCATTTGAATTAGTATTCGTAAATTCCCTCGAATACCTTTTCAGCATCGCCTGTGAGGAATACGCCTTCGTCTGTGTAGCGGACGATAAGTTCGCCACCCTCAACTCTTACGCTGATATCTGTATCCTTTTCGCAGTATCCGTTTTCAACTGCCGCAATTGCTGCCGCTACGGCACCTGTACCGCAAGCCTGTGTTTCGCCGTTACCGCGTTCCCATACTCTCATTCTGATTGTGCGCTTGTCAATAATCTTGACAAATTCAGTATTGATTCTTTCAGGGAAGACAGATGCGTTTTCAAAACGGGGACCGATTGTTTTAACATCAATGTTGTAAACATTATCACAGATAACTACGCAGTGCGGATTACCGATAGAAAGACAAGTGATGTTGTAATCCTTGCCGCCGATGGTAACCTTTTCGTTTATAACCTTATCACCGGGCATATCAACGGGAATAGCTTTCGGATCAAACTGAGGATCGCCCATCTGAACAGTTACGCTTGTAACCTTGTGGTCGAACAGATGAAGGGTAAGCTTTCTGATACCGCTTGCAGTTTCGATTGTGATATGGCGGTGAGTTGTATATCCGTTATCATAGAGATACTTACCTACGCAGCGGATGGAGTTGCCTGCCATTTTACCTTCGCTGCCGTCTGTGTTGAATATACGCATCTTCGCATCGGCAACCTCTGACTTTTCAATAAGAACAAGTCCGTCTGCACCGATACCTCTGTGACGGTCGGAGAATACGATAGCAAGAGCCTCGGGGAATGCAATCTTACCGTCAAAGTTGTTGATGAAGATATAGTCATCGCCCGTACCCTGCATTTTGATAAAGGGTATGTTAAGCTTTTCCGTACGAAGTTTCGCTATATCTGTAAGTTCGGTATTGTACTGATTGAAACGGCTGAGGAGAATGTCCGCAAGTGCGTGTGCAGTATCAAGCGATGTAAGACACGCAATGCTGAGCTGAAGCGCACGACGATGAAGTCTGATAAACTTCTCAATTTCCTTGGGACGACCTGAATTGGTGTGGATTATATAACCAACCTTTTCACTTTCGATAAGTGAGTAAATCTTTTCTCCGTCAACAGTTTCAACGGGGATACCGAGAGAGTCAATGATGAGCGCATTCATTTCATCGGCATAGAGTTCAAGACCTGCATCGTGGAGTTTCTTTGCAAGCTCGATAAGGTCGTACTTATCCTTCGAATCAACGCTGATATATACTCCGCCGCGGCTTTCAAGGTTGAAACCTGCCGCCATAAGTCCCTTGTAAAGTGCTTCATTAAGAGTTTTACCGATACCGAGTACCTCGCCTGTAGATTTCATTTCAGGACCGAGAATTGAGTTGATGCCCGAAAGTTTTTCAAACGAGAATACGGGAACCTTAACTGCGTAGTAGGGAGGCATCTTGTAAAGTCCGCTTCCGTATCCGAGGGAAAGAAGGGGTGCGCCCTGCATAACCTGTGTAGCAAGGTCAATCATGGGGATACCCGTTACCTTGCTGATATAGGGAACTGTTCTTGATGCACGGGGGTTAACCTCGATAACGTAAAGTTCGTTATCATATATAACATACTGAATGTTGATAAGTCCCTGCGTCTTAAGAGAAAGAGCAAGTTTTGTTGAGCAGTCAACAATTTTGTCAAGCATTTTGTCGGTTACATTGAACGGGGGATATACGGCGATGGAGTCGCCGCTGTGCACGCCTGCACGCTCAACGTGTTCCATAATACCGGGGATAAGAACATCTTTGCCGTCGCTTATGATATCAACTTCAAGTTCCTTGCCCATCATATATTTATCTACGAGTACGGGGTTTTCAATCTTCTGCGCGAGGATGATGTCCATATACTGCACAACATCTTCTTCCTTATAAGCGATTGTCATATTCTGACCGCCGATTACATATGAAGGACGAAGCAGAACGGGATAACCAAGTGTTTCTGCCGCGGAAAGAGCCTCTTCTTTCGTCATTACAGAAAGACCGCTGGGTCTCTTGATGTTGAACTTTTCAAGGAGCGCGTCAAACTGCTCGCGGTCTTCTGCCATATCAATACTCTTTGCAGATGTACCGAGGATTTTGATACCGCTTTCGTCAAGGAACTTAACAAGTTTGATTGCAGTCTGTCCGCCGAATGCAACAACAACGCCCTCAGGTTTTTCAACCTCGATAACGTTCATTACATCTTCGGGAGTAAGCGGCTCAAAATAAAGCCTGTCCGCTGTGTCAAAGTCTGTTGAAACAGTTTCGGGGTTGTTATTTATGATAATAACCTCGTAACCCATATCCTTGAGCGCCCATACACAATGAACGGAGGAGTAGTCAAACTCGATACCCTGACCGATTCTGATAGGACCTGAGCCCAAAACGATAACCTTTTTATTATTGGTAGAAACTGCTCTTGCTTCACACTTTTCGTCATATGTTGAATAGAAGTAAGGTGTCTTTGCGGCAAATTCGCCGCCGCAGGTGTCAACCATCTTGTAAACACAGTTTTTGTGAGTGGGAACCTTGCATCCACTGATTTCCTCAAGTGCCTTGTCTGTAAAGCCAAGCTTTTTACCCTTTTCATAAAGTTCTTCGGTAAGATTTCCAAGGATGCTCTTTTCATAATCAACGATATTTTTAATCTTTGAAAGGAACCACTTGTCAATACGTGTAATTTCGTTGATTCTGTCAACGGATATTCCTCTTACAAGCGCTTCATAAACAGTAAATATACGAAGGTCGTCAAGGTCGTAAAGTTTCTTTTCGATATCTTCTATTGCGTGAACTTCCTTGTGGAAAAGAGTTTCTGTCTTAAGCTCTGCACCTCTTATAGCCTTCATAAGAGCAGATTCAAAGGAATTGCCGATAGACATTACCTCACCCGTTGCCTTCATCTGTGTACCGAGTTTTCTGTCGGCATACACAAACTTGTCAAACGGCCACTTGGGGAACTTAACAACCATATAGTCAACGGCAGGCTCGAAACAAGCATAAGTCACGCCGGTAACGTCGTTTTTAATTTCGTCAAGTGTATAACCGAGAGCAATTTTTGTAGTAACCTTTGCAATCGGGTAACCTGTCGCCTTACTTGCAAGAGCAGACGAACGGGAAACACGGGGGTTAACCTCAATAACTGCATATTCAAAACTATCGGGATTAAGTGCGAACTGACAGTTACATCCACCTTCAATCTTGAGTTCGGTAATAATGTCAAGTGCTGCCTTTCTGAGCATTGAATACTCTTTATCAGAAAGTGTAGCCGCAGGAGCAACAACGATACTGTCGCCCGTATGAATACCAACGGGGTCAACATTTTCCATAGAGCAGATTGTGATTGCGTTCCCTGCGTGGTCGCGCATAACTTCAAATTCTACTTCTTTCCATCCGTAGATGTACTTTTCAATAAGTACCTGAGTAATGGGCGAAAGTGTAAGACCATTATTTGCAATTTTTGCAAGCGTGTCGCGGTCATATGCAACACCGCCGCCTGCACCACCGAGCGTGAAAGCAGGACGTACGATTACGGGGTAACCGATTTTTTCTGCAATTGCAAGAGAATCGTCAACAGTTGTTGCGATATCGGACGGAATACAGCTCTGACCGATTTTGAGCATTGTTTCCTTGAAAAGCTCACGGTCTTCTGCACGGTCAATCGCTTCGGCGTTTGTACCAATGAGCTTTACGCCCATTTTGTCAAGATAGCCTTCCTTATCAAGCTGCATCGCAATTGTAAGACCTGTCTGTCCGCCAAGTGATGCAAGGAGACTGTCGGGACGTTCCTTTTCAATAATTCTCTTGATTGTATCTGTTGTAAGCGGCTCAAGATAAATTTCATCTGCGAGCGCCTTGTCTGTCATAATTGTAGCAGGGTTGGAGTTAACAAGGACAATATTTACGCCCTCATCACGAAGCACTCGGCATGCCTGCGCGCCTGCGTAGTCAAACTCTGCAGCCTGTCCGATTACAATAGGACCTGAGCCAATAACGAGAACCTTTTTGATGTCTTTATTCTTAGGCATTAGTGCTTACCTCCAATCATTTCGAAATATTTGTCATAAATAAAACCTGTTTCGTTAGGACCTTCGCCCTCGATAAGAGCAAACTGAACGGAAACGGCGTTCTTTCCAATGTATTCGATACCCTCAACACTCTTGTCGTTAAGGTTTTCGTAAGTAACCTTTGCAAAGTCGGGGAGAGTATTGCTCACAACTGCGTAGTTATGATTCTGCGCAGTTATATAAACTCGTCCGCTTTCAATCTGCTTTACAGGCTGATTTGCGCCGTGGTGTCCGTGGTGGAGTTTTTCACACTTTGCACCGTTTGCCATCGCGAGAAGCTCGTGACCAAGTCCCGTTGCAAGAATGGGTTTCTTTCCAAATACCTTTTTGATTTCTTCTGCGATATCTTTGCAGTTATCGGGATTTCCCGGACCGTCTGAAAGATATATCGCATCGTATTTTAAAAGTTCGTCTGCCTTTGTAGTGAAGGGAAGAACATCCACACTTGCTCCGCGCGCTGAAAGGATGTTCACAACACTCTTCTTTGTACCAAGGTCAAGAAGTGCGATTTTAACATTTCCTTCACCAACTGTGTATTTTTCCTTCGTGGAAACTTCGCCCACAGCGTCCTTAATTTCAGGAAGTGTAATCTTTTCTCCATCAGGAGCCTTTGTTGTGATGCGCGCTGCCATTGTACCTTCTTCGCGGATAATCTTTGTGATTTCACGTGTGTCGATACCGCATATTCCCACAATACCCTGCTCCTTAAGGAAACTGTCAAGAGTTCCTTCGCAACGGAAGTTTGAAGGGATATCACACATCTCGCGCACTACATAACCTTTCGCGTGAATCTTATTGCTTTCCATATCGGAATAAATCATTCCGTAGTTACCGATAAGGGGATATGTCTGCACGAGAATCTGTCCGTAATAGGAGGGGTCGGTCAGTGCTTCTATATAACTTCCCATTGTAGTTGAGAAAACTATTTCACCGACAGTTTCGCTCTCGGCACCGATTAGTGTGCCTTCGAAAACACTGCCGTTTTCCAGAATCAAATATGCTTTCATAAAACCATGCCTTTCCAAATAGTGTAGAGAAAAATTATGCCATTAACTTAACCATAACGGCTTTCTGTGCATGAAGTCTGTTTTCTGCCTCTTCGAAAATTTCGTCAGCGTGCTGCTCGATAATTTCCGCAGTGATTTCTTCTCCGCGGTGCGCAGGGAGACAGTGAAGCACCATCGCGCCCTCGTTTGCAACTTTCATAAGTTCAGAATTTATCTGGTAATCTTTAAAGATGATTGCTCTTTCATTAAATTCTTCTTCCTGACCCATAGATGCCCATACATCAGTGTAAAGAACATCGGCACCCTTTGCCGCTTCGTATATATCGGGAGTGCAGGTGAATTTACCTGTTTCCTTTGCCCACTTCATAATTTCGGCATCAGGCTCGTAACCCTCAGGACAAGCGATTGAAACTTCCATACCCATCTTGATACCGCCGACAATAAGGGAGTTTGCCATATTGTTACCGTCGCCGACGAAACACATTTTAAGTCCCTCAAGTTTGCCCTTCTTTTCGCGGATTGTCATAAGGTCTGCAAGCACCTGACAGGGATGACAGTAGTCGGTAAGACCGTTAATAATCGGGATATCGCCGTAGGAGGCAAAATCCTCAACCTCTTTCTGTTCAAAAGTACGAATCATAATACCGTCAAGGAATCTTGAAAGCACGCGTGCAGTATCCTGAACAACCTCACCGCGACCTATCTGTAAGTCTCTGGGACTGAGGAAAAGTGCGCTGCCGCCAAGGTCAAACATGCCAACCTCAAAAGATACACGTGTTCTTGTGGAAGACTTCTGGAAAATCATACCGAGAGTCTTACCCTTTAAAAGATGATGCTCAATACCGTTTCTCTTTTCATATTTAAGTTTATCCGCAAGGTCGAGAATTTCTACAATTTCTTCCTTGCTCAAATCTCCGAGTTTCAGAAAGTGTTTCATAATTTACATGCCTCCTTAATAATTTCAAGTGCTTCTGAGAGCAACTGTGTTTCTATGTTAAGCGGGGGAAGAAGCCTTACTCTGTCTTTTGCTGTAAGGACAAGTACGCCGTGCTCCATACAGTAGTTTACAACTTCCTTCGCCTCTTTAACCGTTTTAATGCCTATCATAAGGCCAAGTCCCGAAATATCCTCGATTCCTTCCGCACCCGACAAGGTATCGCGAACAAGTTGTGCCTTTTTCGAAACCTCGGCAAGGAAATCATCGGTCAATCTTTCAAGAATACTTATCGCACCGCTGCAACAAACAGGGTTTGCACCGAATGTCGAGCCGTTAAGTCCGGGAGTGAAAATATCTTTCACTTTTTCGCCAAGCATCGTAGCGCCGAGTGGAAGACCTCCGCCAAGTCCCTTTGCAGTAGATACAACATCGGGTGTAATGCCGTAGTGCATATATGCGTAAAGCTTACCCGTTCTGCCATTACCTGTCTGCACTTCGTCAGCGATAAGAATTAAATCGTTTTCCTTGCAAAGCTTTGCAATTTCATCAACAAATTCGCGTTCAAGAGCATTTACACCACCCTCGCCCTGAACAAGTTCAATCATTATCGCGCAGCATTTGTTGTTTTTTACTGCTTCGCGCAGCTTTTCAATATCATTGGGCGGAGTGTGAACAAAGCCCTCCGTAAGAGGAAGGAATTCCTTATGGAAATTTTCCTGACCCGTTGCCGCAAGAGTTGTATGCGTTCTTCCGTGGAAACTCTTTTCAAGAGTAATGATTGTGTAGTAATCCGTACCCTTATTAAGTGCACCGTATCTTCTTGCCGCCTTGATTGCGGTTTCGTTTGCCTCTGCACCCGAATTGGAGAAGAAAACATTTTTCATTCCGGTACGGGCACACAGCATTTCGGCGAGGTCAGCGCAGGGCGATGTGTAGTAAAGGTTTGATGTGTGTGCAAACTTGTCAAGCTGTGCCTTTACCGCATTTACCCATTCATCGTCACGAGCACCGAATGTATTTACCGCAATACCGCTTCCGAGGTCTATATATTCCTTGCCGTCGCTACCTGTAAGGATTGCCCCCTTACCGCCTGTGATTTCAAGCGGAAAACGCGCATAGGTAGGAGCGACAAACTGTTTGTCTTTTTCAAAAGTGTTCATTTCTAAAACTCCTTATATATCCCAAATTACGGTGCGTTAAATATTTTCTACGCACCGTAAATGATACCTATATTTACTCCCCACGGACGAACATAGTACCGATACCTTCATTGGTCAAAGTTTCGATAAGTATGGAGTGGGGAATTCTGCCGTCGATTATAAATACCTTTCTTACACCACTGTTGATAGCGTCAATACAACACTCAACCTTGGGAATCATACCGCCGGAGATAACACCCTCCTCAACAAGAGCAGGTGCCTCAGTAGTATAGATTTTGGAAATAAGAGTAGAGGGGTCGTCCTTATCACGAAGAATACCCTCAATATCTGTCATGGAAATAAGACTTTCAGCGCCGAGTATTCCTGCGATTTTTGCAGCCGCAGTATCAGCGTTGATGTTATAAACATTACCTTCCTTGTCACAGCCGACTGTAGAAATAACGGGAATATAACCCTTTTCAAGTACATCGGTAATAGGAGCAACATTGACATTTGTTATTTCGCCTACATAGCCAAGTTCGGGATTAAGAACTTCCGCCTCAATCATATGTCCGTCAATGCCGCACAGACCGATAGCGTTTCCGCCCTTGTTATGAAGAAGGTTTACAAGGTTCTTGTTAACCTTACCTGCAAGGACCATCTGTACAATGTCAACAGTTTCCTTATCTGTAACACGAAGACCATTGACAAACTCACTCTTCTTGCCAACCTGATTAAGCATCTGTGTAATTTCAGGACCGCCGCCATGCACAAGCACAACTTTAATACCGATAAGAGACATCAGAACGATATCGCCCATAACGGCATCTTTAAGTTCGTCGTTAATCATAGCGTTTCCGCCATATTTAACAACTATTATCTTATTATTGTATTTTTGAATGTAGGGAAGTGCCTGGGTAAGTACTTCGGCTCTCTGTGCGTTTGTCATGTTTTGTTCCTCCAATGTAATGTATTCAGGCCGTCAAAAAGCAGCACCGACCACAAAACGCAAAGCAAGAAATCAAAAGTGCTTTTATTAAAACATTTAACAAGAGCCTTCGAATTTTTGATGTAGAAATTCGCTGTTGCGAATTTCAATTTTATGCGTTTTGTTACGCGCAAACTTCACCACGCGGAGTATCTGTATACACCTACGGGTTCAGTTTGTGCGTTCTTCACTACTTTTTTACAACCTCATTTGAGTTGTTCTCTTTTATCAAGTTCGATAATCTCCATTGATTTTCACATAGTCGTAAGTCAAGTCGCAACCCCATGCGGTAGCAGTTTCGTCTCCGTCATTGAGGTTAATTAAGATGTTTATATCCTTTTCAAGAAGTATCTTCTTCGCAACTTCTTCAGAAAAATCAATTCCTGCACCGTTTTTGCAAACTGCAATTTCGCCTTCCTTTGAAGAAAAGGAAACATCAATTTTGTTTACATCAACATCCGCACCGCTGTAGCCGATTGCACAAAGAACTCTGCCCCAGTTAGCATCGGCACCAAACATTGCCGCCTTGAGAAGTGATGAACAGATAACAGACTTTGCAACTGCCTTTGCACATTTTTCGTCCTTTGCACCGTTGACTGTACATTCGAGCATCTTTGTAGCGCCTTCGCCGTCGCCTGCAATCATTTTGCACAGGTAAACTGTAACTGTATTAAGCGCTTTGGCAAAGATTTCAAAATCTTCACCATCTGTTTCAATCATCTTGTTTCCTGCAAGACCGTTAGCCATTACGGACACCATATCGTTTGTGGATGTATCGCCGTCAACACTAACCATGTTGAATGTCTTTTTAATATCCTCTGAAAGTGCCTTCTGAAGCATAGGGGGGGAAATAGCCGCATCGGTTGTAATGAATACGAGCATTGTAGCCATATTCGGATGAATCATACCGCTGCCCTTGGCAATACCTGCGATTTTACATTCCTTGCCGCCGATTGTAAAGCTTACTGCGATTTCTTTTTTCACAGTATCTGTTGTAAGAATGCCCTCGGACGCATAATCGCTGTGCTCGGCGCTGTTTCCAAGACCTTTTGCAAGCTCGGGAAGTCCATCTTTAATTGGCTCAATATCAAGCTTCTGTCCGATAACGCCCGTTGATGCCACTATAACATCTTTTGCATCTATACCGAGTTCGTCCGCTACGAGTGAGCACATTTTTTCAGCCACTTCAATACCGTCAGCGTTACATGTGTTTGCGTTACCGCTGTTGCAGATTACTGCTCTTGCATAACCGTCAGCGATGTTTGCCTTTGTCACAGTAAGGGGAGCACCCTTAACAAGGTTTGTTGTATATGTAGCAGCGGCAGCAGCGGGAACATCACTCACAATAAGAGCAATATCGCGCTTTGTACGATTTTTACGGATTCCGCAATGAATACCGTTTGCACTAAATCCCTGAGGTGCACATATACCGCCTTCTATTATATTAAACATGATAAACATCCTTTCTTAGATATCAAGCATCTGCGAGGGAGACTCGCCCATTACGATATTCATACATTCAAGCGCCGCGCCCGAAGCACCTTTGCCGAGGTTGTCATATCTTGCGATAAGAAGAATTCTGTCCTCATTTCCTTCAACTGTTACCTGCATTGAGTCCTTGAAGGAAAGTGCATTTGCGCTTATAAGACCTTCTTCTCTGATGGAATCTTGATATGCAACAATATTTCCTGTGTACTTTTCTTTGTAAGCATTTTTTATATCTTCAATGCCGAACCCGTCGTTAAGCTGGCTTTTGAATACGGGGATTGTCACAACCATACCGCTGTAAAAATCAGAAACGATAGGGCAGAAGATGGGAGCGTTTTCAAGCCCTGTAACCTTCAGCATTTCAGGGAGATGCTTGTGCCTTTGGTCAAGCTTATACTGACGGGGAGAATCAAGGAGAGTATCTCTCTCGCTATCTTCATACTGTGCAATCATACTCTTTCCGCCGCCGCTGTATCCCGTAATACTGTGACAGGTAAGAAGTGCATCGCGGCTTAGAATACCCTTTTCAATAAGAGGATAGATGAGAGCGATAAATCCGCTTGCGTGACAACCGGGAACAGCAATTCTCTTTGCTGATTTAACTTTTTCAAAATGCTCTTCTGAAAGCTCCGGAAAGCCGTATGCCCATTCGTCATTAGTTCTATGCGCAGTAGACGTATCAAGAACAACTACATTTTCGTTTTCAATCATACTAACTGCTTCTATTGCCGCCGCGTCGGGAAGACAAAGGAACGCAATATCACATTCGTTAAGAGCCTTCTTTCTTGCCTCGCTATCCTTACGAAGCTCCTCGGGAAGCCTTATAAGCTCTATATCACTTCTTTTTGAAAGCCTTTCCAATATGCGTAGCCCGGTTGTTCCGGCGCTGCCGTCGATGAATACTTTTTTCATAGTTTAATCTCTCCAATAAAATTCGGGTTTTAAACATTATAACTCAAAATGTATAAATATGCAATAGTTTTGCATAAAAATTCTGAAAATTTTCAAAACCCGTATTTTGAGCGCGTTTTTTTGTGCATAAATATAATAGAAATAAGCGCACGGCATAATTCAATATATTATACCATATATATTAGTAGATAGTAAAGAGGAAAATTGACAAAATTTGAAAAAATATGATATATATTATAAACAAAATGAACAATAAAAGCGCACCCCCGAGAGAGGGTGCGCTCTTTTATTATTTTATGATTGTAATATATTTTTCCCATGAACCGTCACTGTTTTCTATAAGTGTGCGGTTTCCGTTTTCGTCGTAGGTGTATTTTTTCCATGCGCCTGTGTGATCCTTATAAAACTCCTGCAATCCGAAGGAATTATAAGAAGTCTCATTCCATTCGCCTTTTGAATCTTTGTAATAGATTCTCTTTCTGTCACTGTTGTAGGTGTATTCTTTCCAGTCACCCAAAGAGTTTTCGTATTTTATGAGTTTATTATTTTCATCATAGGTATACTTTTCCCATGCACCGCTTGAATCTTCAACACGGACCTTTTGACCGTTTGAATTATAAAGCGTTTTTACCCAGGTGAATGTAGAATTCTGCTGATAAGACAAATTGCCGTATTCGTCATAACCGTATCTTACCCATGCACCGTTTCCGTAAGACCTTGTTATTAGTCTTCCGTTTATATCGTACTCAAGGGTTTCTCTGTTTCCGTTCGAATCTTCATAGGTAAGCATTTTGCCGTTTTCGTCATAAGTAGCTTTCTGCCAGCTACCGGTATTAGTCTCATAATATAAGAGGTTTCCGTTTTCGTCATGCTCATACTTCATTTTAACGCCTTTAGTATCTTCGTATGTTAAAGGTTTACCCTGAAAGTCGTATGTGAAAGTTGCCACGAATCCGTTAGAATGTTCCTCACGGATAAGATTGTCATTTTCGTCATAGACATACTTTTTTGTCAGCACACCGGGTCTGTCCTCAAGTATTTTATTTCCGCGTTCGTCATAGTCATAGGTAATTACAACCTTATCAACTATGGTATATCTTTCAGAAAGAACTGTTACAGGTCTTTTGATTATTACGGTACGGGTGTTACCATTCCATTCAACCTCAAGATTGAAAGCCTCGGCACACGCACGAACGGGAACAAGGGTACGGCCATCCTTAATCATTGCGGGAACATCAATAGTCTTTTCTTCATCGTTGATTTTCATAACATTACTGTCAATTACAAATGAAACGACAGTATCATCCTTTGTAGCGACAACCTTGCGCTCCTCTGCAATATAATTAACCGTTGCACCAAGAGCCTCAAAAACCGCTCTTACAGGGAGCATCGTTCTTCCGTCAACGATAGTCGGTTTAACATCCGTTTTGAGTACACTTCCGCCAATTCTGATATCAATAGGCTTTGCGGCATTTGCTGCAATAGAAACGGAAAAACATATACTCAGTATGATAAGCAAAGATATAACTTTTTTCATTAAATTCCCCTCCATTTACAACTTTATCACATTTTGCATTACGTGTCTACTCTTTTTTTGAATGTGGTGATGTTGACTTTATGCAAAGAAACTGGTATAATCAGTACTTAGAGAGGCGTATAATAAATATACACAGACCTCAGTAGTGCTGAATACAGCGGTGGAGAATAAGCGGAATTGTACATATTGGGATGTGCATGGCATGTTTTCCGATAGCCGTGGATTAAAAAGGAGAAAATAATGGCAAAAAAATTAAAACTGAAGATTATACCTCTTGGCGGATTGAACGAAATCGGCAAGAATATTACTGCCTTTGAAATAGGTGGAGAGATTCTGGTTGTCGATTGCGGTATGGCTTTCCCGGACGACAGTATGCTCGGTGTTGACTGCGTAATTCCTGATATGAGCTACCTTTTGAATAACAAGGACAAGGTAAAAGGTGTCGTAATAACTCACGGACACGAGGACCATATCGGAAGTATCGCATATCTTCTGCGCAGCGTAAATGTACCGGTTTACGGCACACGTCTTGCAATCGGCCTTGTTGAGCAGAAACTCAAGGAACACGGTATTTTAAGTGTGAGCAAGCTTAACCGTGTTTCAGCGGGCGAAACAGTTAAAATAGGGAAAAATATCAGCGTGGAGTTTATCCGTGTGAATCACAGTATAAGTGATGCTGTCGGCATGGCTATAAAAACCCCCTTAGGAACAGTTGTCCACACCGGCGACTTTAAAATTGATACGACACCCATTGAGGGCAGTATGATTGACCTTGCACGCTTTGGCGAGCTTGGAAAACAGGGTGTTCTTGCGCTTATGAGTGACTCTACAAACGTGGAACGCCCCGGTTATACGATGAGCGAAAGAAAAGTCGGCGAAACCTTTGAGGCGCTTTTCAAAGGAACCCGTTCAAGAATATTTGTCGCGACTTTTGCGTCCAATGTTGACCGAGTGCAGCAAATTATAAATGCCGCTGTCCGTAACCGCAGAAAAGTGGCTGTATCGGGCAGAAGTATGGTCAATATCATCGATGTTGCATCGACTCTGGGATATCTTAAAATTCCCGAGGGAACGATGATTTCCATTGAGGATGTCAAGAAATATCAGGACCATCAGCTTGTTATAATTACAACCGGAAGTCAGGGCGAAAGAATGAGCGCCCTTACACGAATGGCGTTTTCAGACCATAAAAAAGTTGAGATTGGAAAAGGAGACCTTGTAATAATTTCAGCTTCTCCGATTCCCGGAAATGAAAAGACAGTTTCAAATGTAATAAACGAGCTTTATCGTAAAGGCGCGGAGGTAATACACTCTGCACTTACCGAGGTGCATGTATCAGGTCACGCCTGTCAGGAAGAACTCAAGATTATTATGGGACTTACAAAACCCAAATATTTTATTCCCGTACACGGCGAAAGCAGACATCTGCGCCGACACGCAATGCTTGCCGAAGAAATGGGAATTTCCAAGAAAAATATTTTCAAACTTGAAAACGGCAGTGTCCTTGAATTTTCATCAGGAAGTGCAAGGGTCACAGGAAATGTGCAGGCAGGCGACCTTCTCGTAGACGGATACGGCGTAGGAGATGTCGGAAGTATCGTTCTTCGCGACAGAAAGCACCTTGCAGAAGACGGTATCATTATGGTCGTTATGGCGATTAACGGCAAAACTCATAAAATGGCGGCAGATCCTGAAGTTATCACACGAGGATTTATATATATGCGTGATAACGAGGAAGTTATGGAAGAACTCAAACGTATTGCAACTGTTGCGCTTCAGGATACGCTCATTTCAAATCATCACGACTGGAATTCAATAAAGAATACTGTAAAGGGAGCACTTGGTAGTTACATTTACGAAGGAACACACAGAAAACCCATGATTCTCCCCGTAATTATTGAGGTTTAAAGGATGATGCTGTCATTCTTTCGAAGCAAAAGTTTTACTGCTTGTCTTAAAAAATAATGCGAAGGAATAACAAAATTATGTTTACACTAAAGAATCAGGAAGACCGTGCCCGTCGCGGAGAATTCAAGACTGTGCACGGTACAATACAGACACCCGTGTTTATGAATGTGGGTACATCTGCGGCAATCAAGGGGGCAGTTTCGTCTCTTGACCTTAAGGATGTCGGCTGTCAGGTGGAGCTTTCAAACACCTATCATCTGCACGTGCGCCCCGGAGACGAGCTTATTCGTGATATGGGCGGTCTTCACAAGTTTATGAACTGGGACAGACCTATCCTTACCGACAGCGGCGGATTTCAGGTTTTTTCGCTGGCATCACTGCGCAAAATCACGGAGGAAGGCGTTAATTTCCAGTCCCATATTGACGGTAAGCGAATCTTTATGGGACCCGAGGAAAGTATGCAGATTCAGTCAAACCTTGCATCTACTATTGCAATGGCATTTGACGAATGTGTTGAAAATCCCGCGCCCTACGACTATGTAAAAAATTCGTGTGACCGCACTTACCGTTGGCTTGAGCGTTGTAAGGCAGAGATGAAACGCCTTAACGCACTTCCCGAAACGATTAACAAACATCAGATGCTTTTCGGTATAAATCAGGGCGGGACATATGAGGACCTTCGTATTGAACATATGAAAAAGATTGCGACACTTGACCTTGACGGCTACGCAATCGGCGGTCTTGCAGTTGGCGAAAGTGCAGAGGAAATGTACCGCATTATAGATGCAGTTGAACCTTATATGCCCAAGGATAAGCCGCGCTATCTTATGGGCGTAGGCACACCGCAGAATATACTCGAAGCGGTGGAGAGAGGCGTTGATTTCTTCGACTGCGTTATTACAAGCCGAAACGCAAGACACGCAAATCTCTTTACAGATATCGGCGTTCTTAACCTTAATAACAAAAAGTTTGAAAAAGACGATCGTCCGCTTCAGGAGGGGTGTCAGTGCCCTGCTTGTAAGAACTATACACGCAGTTACATTCGCCACCTTATAAAAGCGAAGGAAATGCTCGGTATGCGCCTTTGTGTGCTTCACAACCTTCATTTCTACAACGACCTCATGGCTAAAATAAGAAGCGCTATCGAGGAAAATCGTTTTGCCGAGTTTAAGGCGGAAGCACTGGAAAAAATGAATAACAGAGTATAACTTTACTGGCTGATAAACATCTGTGTCCAGTAATTTCCGTCAGAAACATAGCCAACGCCTATTTTTGTATATGTACTGTTTAAGATATTTGCACGGTGACCTGATGAATTCATCCACGCGTTTACAACGGCTTGCGGAGTGCGTTGCCCTTTGGCGATGTTTTCTCCTGCACTTCTGTATGATATGCCGAAATTCTTAATCATTTCAAAAGGTGAACCATAGGTGGGACTTGTGTGAGAAAAGTAGTTATTGTCTTTCATATCCTGTGACTTAAACCGCGCCACACGGCTGAGCTGCCAGTCCGCCTGAAGCTCTTTGAGTCCATTTTTTACGCGCTGCTCATTGACAAGTCTTATGACTTCATTTTCGTAGTTTATAACAGTATTGTCAACAGATGGGATATTAAGTACCTGCCCGGGATAAATCAAATCGGGATTTTCAATATGTAAATTTGCATTTTTTATCTCGCTTAGTCCGACTTCGTAGCGGACGGCAATCTTCCACATTGTATCTCCTTTGACCACCGTATGAGTTGTGTTTTGCGCCATAGCGCCATTTGAGGACAGCATTATGGCACAACTGAGTATGCCTGCTGCAGATGTAAATATTCTTTTCATGATATGTAACTCCTTTTGTGTATTTGTGCCGAGAGTGACAAGGCACATTTTCAGCATAGCATACCAAAACCGCGCGATGCAAATGTAATTAAAGGTATCGTTTCCATATCATACATACAAGATATAAAAACTAATGAGAGGGGAAGATTATATGAAAAAAATTACAGCATTATTACTTGCACTTTTAATGCTGGTTCCGTCAGCTTATGCTGACATGACAGCGTCAAGTGAACTTAAAGAGGTACTTATTGCAGTGAAAAACAAAGTTGATATTCCGTCGGAGCTCAGCGTGTTTGAAAGCAATATATCAAAATATAATGAGCAGACCTACTATAACTTTGGCTGGTACTCTTCTGATTATGAAAAATCCATAAGCATTTCAGCTGACAAAAACGGACGTGTAAGAAACTACTACAGTTACACTCAGAAGATGTCAGAAAAGAAGCTTTCAGGCATATCGAAAAAGGAAATAATCTCATTTTCAGAAGAATTTCTTAAGAAAACACTTCCTGAAATGCACACAGACCCCACAGATGAGCTTGTTTTTGAAGAAAAATCATACAGCGCAGAAGCATCGCTCCGCTATACCCTTACATACAAAAGGTATAAAAGCGGAGTTTATGTAAAAGACAATTTTGTGAATGTGACAGTCTGCATTTCTGACGATGATATTCCCTACATACGCAGTATGTCGGCAAATATTGATTACGAAACTCCTTTCGCGGAAAAAAGCGGAGAAATTCAGGACTTTGCTCAAAAATATATGGAGACATTTCCAGTAGAACTTCTTTACCGCAACGAATATAATCCTCAGTGGAAAGAAAAGAACAAGAATAAATATAACGGTGAGCTCATATACAGAATGAAGGATGATAATGCAGGATTTATCAGTCTTGAAACAGGCGAAATTATTACCGAAGATATGGGCGATAACATAATTTTCCGTGCGGAATCGGCAGGCACAATGATGGATTCTGTAAACAAGAACGAATTTTCTCTCACTCCCGAGGAACTCAAGGAAATAACTGCAGTTGAGGGGCTTCTCAGCGTGTCGGAAATAGAGGGTAAAATAAAGAAACTTCCTTACATAAAATTCCCCAAGAATGTTGTGCTTAAAAACAGTAATCTTTCAAAAAATGATGAGGGGAAGTACATATACAGTCTCAGTTATTCAAATGAAAAGGAAGATTCCTACAATTATGTCTATATGAGCGTATATGCAGATAGCGGAAAACTCATCAGTTTTTATCTGAACGATTCGGATTCCCGCGAGGATGGAAATCCGCTTACCGAATATCAGAATACACTTGCAAATCAGAATACAGAAAAATTCCTTTCAGCTGTTGCAGAGGCAGAGTTTTCAGAGACATACTTTGAGAAGAGTGAAGATAAGAACGGCTATGTAAACTTCTATTATCCCCGAAGAATCGAAGGAGTCAAGCACATAAGCGAAGGAATAAGAGTGACTTATGATACAAAAAACAGTATCATAACAAGCTATTCCCTCAACTTTACTGAAACGGGATTCCCGTCTCCGCATTACGCTATAACATACGATGAGGCTTATACTAGACTGATAGAATATTCTCCTATTGTAAAAATGTATGTAAAAAGTGGCGGAAAGTATGTTTTGTGTGCTACTCTCAAAGAAAAAGGTGTAATGCTTGATGGTTTTACGGGTGAGGTTAAAAATGCGGTAAAAAACCAGAATCGAAGCTTCTCTTATGACGACATAACAGGGCATTGGGCAGAAGAAGCTGCAACGAAACTTGCCGAAATCCAGATTGGCTTTGACGGCGGAAAATTAAATCCCGATGAAAAGATAACGCAGGAAGAATTTTTAAGATTTTGTGCATCCGGAATGTATGGAAAGTACTACCAAACATACGAAACCGATGCGCTCTACGAAAACTTAATCCGCGAAAAAGTGATAGGAGAGGATGAGAAAAATCCCGCCGCCAATATCACCCGTGAAGATGCGTTTGTCTTTATTGTCCGCATGGCAGGTCTTGAAAAAGTGGCAAAGCTTGAAAACATCTATAAAGTGGATTTTGCCGACGCAGAGCTCCTTTCAGGCGGTAAAATCGGTTATTGCGCATTACTCAGCGGTTTTGGAGTAGTATGCGGAGACGGCGGAAACCTTCGCCCGCAGGATTTAACCACCCGTGCAGAAGCAATGATTATGCTTTACAGATACCTTTTGACAGTATAATAAAAGCGCTACATTCAATACGAATGTAGCGCTGTTTTTATCCTATCATAGCCATTATATATGCAGTCAAAACCACCGTTGCAAATGTATAAACCGCCATACCGAAAAAGAATGTTGAACGCATTTTCTTGGGAGGCGGGGAAGGTGGTGGCGCTGAAAGTGAACGCAAGTAGTCATCAACTATTTTTTGCGCTTCTGTTATAGCATCGCGCTCGCTTACAGCTGTTTCATCACGCAGTATGAAAATAGCCTGCTCTATACGCGGAGAATCAATTTTACTCAAAACGACTATTTTGCGGGTGTTATTGCTCATTCTATCAACTCCTCTTTTCTTGATTATCGCCATAACTGCGTGAAGTTATACCCTTAAATTGTCAATTATATCCAATATATACTACCCAATATATGCCGCCATAACTGTCAGATCATCGCTCGGCGAAGATTCAGATATCTCTTTTGCGCGCGAAAGAATCATTTGAGAAAGCTCCTGAGGTTCAGTACCCTCATATTTATCTATGATTTCGGCTATCCAGTTTTTTTGACTTCCCTCGGATGAAATTACTCCGTCTGAAACCATTACGAGCATACTTCCTTTTTCCGAATCAACGGAAAAAACCTCCATATCGCTATTTGAAAAAGAACCGAGCGGCAGAGTGGGAGAGGAGATGCTTGAAACGGAATTTTTTATTTTTGCGAAGCTTCCGACACCACCGCATTTGTATATTTTCGAAGAGCCGTTATCAAGGTTTATAAGACATAAATCAATAGCTGCAACACTTCCCGAAAATGTCCACAAAAGCATTGAGTTTATAATGTTGATTGCCGTCTCCACATCAACCTTATGGCTCAAAAGAGACAAAAGTAAATTAGAACAGGTTTTACTTTCCTCGCGTGCGATTTCGCCGCTGCCCATTCCGTCGCACAGAACCATTGCGTATGTGTGTCTGTCAAGCAGTGTAAAGGTTGCGTGGTCGCCGCTTACTTTCTTTTTTGCCTTTACGGCACTTGCCACCGCAGTAGTGACACTGAATGACGGCTTTACAACGTATGTGGCACAACACTCACCGCAGTTGCGGACACCCGTACGTACAAACGGTTTTGAGAGTGTGCTTTCAAGGACTTTATACACGGCATTTTCGCATCTGCCGAAGCCACCGCAGCTTTCAAGACTTATCTGAATTTCCATGTCATCGTCTTTCCCCGTGACATAGACTTCGCGCGTCAGAATGCCTTCTTTACGCAACTTAATGCGGAGGTTGTCCGCGGCAATGCTGTCACATTCACCCTCTTTTAAAATGTTGTCCCTGCACAGCCCTAAAATCCCCGAAACAGCGGAGAATGTCGAGTATGTATTACCGCGAAGCTGACTTATCTTTTCGGTCCACACACAGTCGTTTTTGTAGATTTCAAACATTCGTGAAAATTCTTTTACAAACTGCTCTCTGCGCAGACAATGGCACGGTGCGCTTTCAGGCGGAGGAGTTTTTCCCTCGTTAAGAAGTGCACATAACTTGTCCATAGAATCTTTTGTCGCTTTTGCATCGCGACCCCAGCAGTACTTTCGCAGCCCGCAATTACCGCAAGTGTTTCTCGCTGTACGCCTGTATAAAAGCAGTGTGTTGTACTCCTCGTTATTGCGAAGCTCAAACATGTGACGAAAACTTTTTTCACACTTTTGCAAAGTGAGCTCCGCGCCCGCAAGCTTATTTGCGGCAAGCTTAACTGCGGGGGGAGAAGACGGAGAAAATCCGCCAAGTGCACCAAAAAGTTTTTTCGGAATACAATAAAGTAGAATGGCAGCAACGACGCAGTCCATCAGGTTTATAAGAACCTCGGTAGAACCGTTTGAAAGTATTGTGACTGCCGCATTTGTGATAATAAAAGAAATGCATACAGACCATCTTCCGTATTTGGAAAAATATCCGGCACACAGACCGCTCAGTGCAAACGATACTGCGCTGACGTTGATTCGTCCCTGACTGAGGCAATACACAACTCCCATAATAATTCCCGATGCACATCCCTCAAGGCTTCCGAAACGAAGCGCAAACAAAAGCACAGAGAAAACACAAAGCACCCCGGTAAGCGAGAAAAATCCCAGCCTGAAACCGCCCAGACCACAGAGAACTCCACCTACGAAAAGGGCGACTGAAACGGTTTCCTCGGCAGTAAGACGGCGTCTTATCGTAATGCTTGAGAAAAGTCCGAGTGCCACATTAAATGCTCTTGCAGAAAGCCACAATGTTGCACATTCTATGATTAAAATCATGCTGTCATACATAAGCGGATATCCGCCAAAAGTTATATCGGCGAAAAGAAGAAAAGTTCCCGATAAAAGAAGACAAAGTGAAATGAGTATTGCAGAAATACTCGCGTTCTTATGTTTTTCAGGCAAAAACCTTTCCCAGATCAGTGAAAAAAGGATTATTGAAATTATATATTTGCCGACATACAGAAGTCCCTTACCCGACAATACCAGCCCCAGAAGGAGCGCGATTGCAGATGAGTACGAGGCATTTATAGGGAAATTTGCCGCAAAAAAAGAAAGTCCCAGAGGAGAAGCGTTTCCTATGAGTGTCGTGAGCGAAAGCAAGAATGCGCACAAACATTCAAGAATTGTTCTTCGTAATATGTATTCTTTGGCTTTTTCCTTATCTTTGTGTATGAATTTTCGTTTTTTACTGCTTCGTTTTACAAGAGGCTTTGGTGAAAAACTACTCATTAGTAAATCATCCTTTCAATATTCTTATAATGAATTTTAGCATTTTTTATGTGCGTTTTTTGTCAAAACGCGGACGGGAGTAATATAAGTTTTCGCCATATAGAAACAGTATTTTTCATTAAGTTAAAAAATGGCACAAAATATAATGAAATAGTCCTTGACATTGAGGGGTCGAGGAGTATAATGAAGGCAAAGAAGCAATTAAACCATTGGTTTAAGAATTGAGGTACCCCGTTATGAAAAAACATACAGTTGATATGACCCAGGGTAACATATTAAAGCAAATTATTGCATTTGCAATACCTATTATGTTTTCAGGTGTCCTGCAGACACTCTACAACGCTACCGATATGATAGTTGTAGGTAAATTTGCAGGCAAGGAATCGCTTGCGGCAGTAGGCTCCACTACATCTGCGATAAATATGCTGATCAACATATTTATCGGTATGTCCTCTGCGACAAATGTTATCGTTGCAAGAAAGTTTGGTGCAGGTAATAAACCAGGTGTTTCCAAGGCCATGCATACCGCTGTGGCGATGTGCCTTGCAGGTGGTATTGTTGCTATGACAGCAGGTATATTGCTTTCAAAAAATATTCTTTTGTGGATGAGTTCGCCAAAAGATGTAATAGAACTTTCAACGCTTTATATGCGGATATACTTTATTGGTATCCCCGCGATGCTCATATATAACTTCGGCAGTGCGATAATGCGTGCCTTTGGCGATGCAAAACGTCCTACATATTACCTGGCAATATCAGGGGTTATAAATGTTGTACTTAACCTTCTGTTTGTTATCGTTTTCAAGATGGGAGTTGCCGGAGTTGCAATAGGAACGGTAGTTTCGCAGATAACATCGGCAGTGCTTGTTATAATCAGCCTGAGGAAATTTGACGAGGAAATAAGACTTAGCATCAGAAAAATCAGATTTTATGCAAACGAGCTTAAGGAAATACTTATGCTGGGTATTCCTGCCGGAATTCAGTCATCAATCTTCTCACTTTCAAATGTAATTATACAGTCATCTATCAATTCCTGCGGCTCTGATGCAATGGCAGGAAACAGTGCCGCAGGCAGTATTGAAAATCTGGAATATGTTGCAATGGCAGCCTTCTTCCATGCTGTGCTTACCTTCGTAGGGCAGAATATCGGTGCAAAAAAATTCGACAGAATAAAAAAGGGCTACTGGATAGGTTTTGGTGCTGCAGGTGTATTTGGTGTAGTATTGTCTGCCGTTATAGTGGCTCTTTCACCTTTCCTTGTGAAAATTTATACTGATTCTGAAGAGGTAGCCCGTATAGGCGTGGAAAGAATAATTATCATAGGCGGAACGCAGTTCCTTTGCGGACTTATGGAAATTGGAACAGGCTCTCTCAGAGGTCTGGGCGTTGCAACGCGTGCTATGATTACCTGTCTTATCGGAGTCTGCGGCGTGCGAATAATTATGAATATAATTGGTGCACCCTATACACAGGCATCAGACCTCAAAATTCTGTATGCGTCATATCCGGTTTCATGGGCGCTTACAACAATTATTCTGACAATTCTCTTCTTCTCAATCTGCAACAGCAGAGAGAAAAAATGGCTTGAAAAGATAAAAGAAACTGAAAAATCTGTTATTAAGGAAGCTGCAGTATGAAGAAAATAGCGTTGGGGGTGCTTGCGCACGTTGACAGCGGAAAGACTACTCTTTCCGAAGCGATGCTCTATACCGCAGGTGAAATTCGTCATCTCGGGCGTGTTGACCACGGCGATGCATTTCTGGATACAAATGAAATAGAGCGAGACCGCGGAATTACTATTTTTTCAAAACAGGCGGTAATAAATACCCAAAACGCGCAGATAACTCTGCTCGATACTCCAGGGCACGTGGATTTTTCCGCGGAAACGGAAAGGGTACTCTGGGCACTTGATGCGGCAATTCTCGTAATAAACGGGGCAGAGGGTGTGCAAAGTCACACCAAAACGCTTTGGAAGCTTTTAAAAGAGCACTCTATCCCGACATTTGTGTTCGTAAATAAAATGGATATGGAAACGGCAGATGCCGACAAAAACCTCCGCGAGCTTCAAAGCGCTTTCGGAGGTGGTTTTGTTGTATTCGGAAATGACGACGAAACCTTTTTTGAGGAGGCGGCACTCTGCAGTGAAGAACTCTGCACCTCTTACCTTGAAAATGGAACTATTACCGATAACGAGATAAAAAATGCCATTGCCGAATGTAAAATATTCCCGTGTTATTTCGGCAGTGCACTAAAAAACGAAGGGGTGGAGGAACTCCTTTCAGGAATAGAAAAATACACTCTTTATGCCGATAAAAATGAGAATTTTGGCGCTCGCGTTTTCAAAATTTCCGAGGATGAAAAAGGAACCCGCCTTATACATATGAAAATAACGGGCGGAAAACTCTGTGTGCGCGATAGAATAGGTGAAGAAAAGGTGGGCGAAATCCGCATATATTCAGGAGCTAAATACAAAAGCGTTCAGGAAGTACGGGCAGGCGATGTGTGTGCAGTTTGCGGAATATCGGAAGTATCGGGCGGCGAGGGAATAGGATTTGAAAAGAATTCTCCCTCACTTACTCTTG
Organism: uncultured Oscillospiraceae bacterium; assembly: GCA_964390145.1. Lineage (GTDB taxonomy): Bacteria > Bacillota > Clostridia > UMGS1883 > UMGS1883 > UMGS1883. Next base: position 21,422 of record CAYMHB010000002.1, on the reverse strand, counting down.
AGCCTGTCTTTAATTACCGCGTTGTAATAAAGGATAACACAGACCCCCGTGTTGCATTTGCAAAACTGAAAAAGCTTGAAGAAGAGGAAACCCAGCTTCGCGCAAATTACAGCAGTGCCCTCGGCGAAATTCATATTCAGCTTATGGGCGAGGTACAACTGGAGGTAATGAGCCGCGTTCTGTCCGAACGTTTTGACCTTGATGTTGAATTTGCACAGGGAAGCATTATTTACAAGGAAACGATTGCATCCGCGGTTGAGGGGGTAGGACACTATGAACCCCTCCGCCACTATGCCGAGGTGCACCTTCTTTTAGAACCTCTGAAAAGGGGAGAAGGACTGCGTTTTGAAACAGATTGCGACGAGAATTTTCTTGCCCGAAACTGGCAGAGGCTTATTCTCACACATCTGGGCGAAAAAAGGCATATCGGCGTCCTTACGGGAAGCGCCGTTACCGATATGAAAATCACACTGAAATCGGGAAAAGCGCATCTTAAACATACCGAGGGCGGTGATTTCCGTCAGGCAACCTACCGCGCGGTAAGGCACGGACTTCGCTGTGCCGAAAGCGTGCTTCTGGAACCTTATTACGACTTCACACTTAATCTGCCGACAGACTCAATCGGCAGGGCGATGACCGACCTTGAAAAAATGGGTGCAACTATTTCTCCGCCCGAAATAATGGAAAACGAAGCCGTTATCACAGGCTTTGCGCCCGTAAGGGAAATTCGCTCATATCAGCGAAGTGTCACAAGCTACACCCACGGACTCGGCACGCTTTCGTGTTCTTTCAGAGGGTATCTTGAATGTGCAACCCCCGAAGAAATAATAGACGAAATCGGCTATAACTGTGATGCCGACATCGAAAACAGTGCCGACAGCGTATTCTGTCAGCACGGTGCAGGTTTCAATGTTCCGTGGCATCAGGTAACGGAGTATATGCACCTTGACAGTATTTTCAGCAAAAAAACCGACGAGATTATCACTTCCCCCGTCCGACCAAAAACAAAAGCCGTATATGACGATGAAGAACTTATGGAAATTTTCGAGCGTACCTACGGAAAAATTGTGCGTAAAAACCATAACGCGATGCGTACGCCTAAGGATATTGCACTGCCTAAAAAACATCGCGCGGTAGGGCAGAAAGAAGGCCCCGGATATCTTCTTATCGACGGGTATAACATCATTTTCTCGTGGGACGAGCTTAAAGAAATTGCAAAGGATAATCTCGAAGATGCGAGAAATATGCTCATTGACCGCATCTGCGCTTACAAGGCAATGCGCCCGCAGGAAGTAATAGTCGTTTTTGATGCCTACAAGGTAAAGGGCAACCGTGGCGAAGTCGAGAAAGTTCACAACATTACTGTCGTGTATACGAAAGAAGCGCAGACTGCCGATGCCTATATTGAAAAAGCGGCTCACGAGCTTGGAAAAAAGCATCATGTGCAGGTTGCAACAAGTGATTATCTCGAGCAATTGATTATCCTCGGCAGCGGTGCGGTAAGAATCAGCGCCGCCGCATTTATCCGCGAAATCGAGGAGGCTAAAAAGGAAATAGAGGAAATTATAAGCGAAATTTCAAACGAAAGCCTGTAAAATCAGTGAAAAAAGAACGAATTTTCTCTCGCAAAACCTTGACTAAATATGAAAAAAGAGTTATAATTAAGGTTGGCTAATCAGCAAATTAATTTATTTTAATCATTATAAAACTCAAGGAGGAATTTTTTCATGGCAAGACAGAAGAAAACCATGGACGGTAACACCGCTGCAGCATATGTCTCATATGCGTTTACAGATGTTGCCGCAATCTACCCCATCACACCTTCCTCAAACATGGCGGAAGTAACAGATGAATGGGCAGCTAAAGGAAAGAAGAATATCTTCGGCAGAACTGTAAAGATTGCAGAAATGCAGTCTGAAGGCGGTGCTGCAGGTGCAGTTCACGGCTCACTTACAGCGGGTGCTCTCACAACTACTTACACAGCTTCTCAGGGTCTTCTCCTTATGATCCCCAACATGTACAAGATCGCAGGTGAACTTTTGCCCTCAGTTATCAACGTATCTGCACGTGCACTTGCTTCACACGCACTTTCAATTTTCGGTGATCATCAGGACGTATATGCATGCCGTCAGACAGGTTACGCTATGCTTTGTAGTGCTAACCCTCAGGAAGCGATGGACCTCGGTGCAGTAGCACACCTTACAACTCTTAAGGCAAGAGTTCCTTTCCTTCACTTCTTTGACGGTTTCAGAACATCTCACGAATATCAGAAGGTTGAATGCTGGAACGACGATCAGCTCAAGGCTCTCGTTGATATGGATGCAATCGACAGTTTCCGTCGTCGCTCACTTAACCCCGAACATCCTGCACAGCGCGGTACAGCTCAGAACCCCGACGTTTTCTTCCAGGCAAAGGAAGCAAACAACAAGTTCTACGATGCGGTTCCCGAACTTTGCCAGGAATATATGGACAAGGTTAACGCTGAAATCGGTTCAGACTACAAGCTCTTCAACTACTACGGCGCAGCAGATGCTGAGCACGTAATCGTTGCTATGGGTAGTGCTTGTGACACAATCCAGGAAACTGTAGACTATATGGTTAAGAACGGCGCAAAGGTTGGTCTTATCAAGGTTAGACTTTACAGACCCTTCAGCGCTAAGCACCTTATCGAAGCAATTCCTGCTTCAGTTAAGAAGATCAGCGTTCTTGACAGAACAAAGGAATGCGGCAGCATCGGCGAACCTCTTTATCTCGACGTTGTTGCAGCACTTCGCGACAGCCAGTTCAAGGATATCGAAATCTTCGGCGGCCGCTACGGTCTTGGTTCAAAGGATACAACTCCTGCTCAGATTATCGCTGTTTACAAGAACAACGACAAGAAGAGATTTACTATCGGTATCAACGATGATGTAACATTCACATCTCTTGAAATCACAGAAAATCCCGACACAACTCCCGAAGGTATCACAAGCTGTAAGTTCTGGGGCCTTGGTGCTGACGGTACTGTTGGTGCTAACAAGAACTCCGTTAAGATTATCGGTGACCATACAGATATGAACGTACAGGCTTACTTCGACTACGACTCAAAGAAGTCAGGCGGTCTTACAGTTTCTCACCTTCGTTTCGGTAATGCTAAGATTACAAGCACATATCTCATCAACAAGGCTGACTTTGTTGCATGTCATAAGGCTTCTTACATCAGAAAGTATGATATGGTTTCTGACGTTAAGCCCGGTGGTGTATTCCTTCTTAACTGCCCCTGGACAAAGGCTGAAGAATTTGAAGCACATATCCCCGGTCAGGTTAAGCGCTACATCGCTGAAAACGACATTCAGTTCTACGTAATTGACGGTGTTGCTATCGGTAAGGAAATCGGTCTTGGAAACCGTATCAATACAGTTCTTCAGTCTGCATTCTTCAAGCTTGCAAACATCATTCCTGCTGACGATGCAATCCAGTATATGAAGGACGCTGCTACAGCTTCTTACTCAAAGAAGGGTGAAGCAATCGTTAAGATGAACCATGACGCTATCGATATGGGTGCACAGAAGGTTATTAAGGTTGAAGTTCCTGCTTCATGGAAGGATGCTAAGGATGAAGACCTCACAGCTAAGGTTGCAGGCGAAGGCAAGCTTGTTGATTATATCAACAATGTTCTTAACCCCATCAACTCATTCGCTGGTATGAAGCTTCCCGTTTCTACATTCGTTCCCTATGCTGACGGTGAAGTTCCGCTTGGTTCTTCTGCATTTGAAAAGCGCGGTATCGCTATCGACGTTCCCGAATGGAACAGCGACAACTGTATCCAGTGTAACTTCTGTTCATACGTTTGTCCTCACGCTTGTATCCGTCCTGTAGTTCTTACAGAAGAGGAAGCAAAAAATGCTCCCGAAGGTATCAAGTATATCAATATGACAGGTCTCAACGGACTTTACTTTGCTATGGCAGTATCAGTTCTTGACTGTACAGGTTGTGGCTCTTGTGCTAACGTATGTCCCGGTAAGAAGGGCGAAAAGGCTCTCGTTATGAAGCCTCTCGAAACACAGGAAGCTCAGCAGGCAATCTTTGATTACGCAATCAAGGTTCCCGCAAAGGCAGAAGTTCTTGAAAAGTTCAAGGAAACAACAGTTAAGGGCAGCCAGTTCAAGCAGCCCCTCCTCGAGTTCTCAGGCGCTTGTGCAGGTTGTGGTGAAACACCTTACGCTAAGCTTGTAACTCAGCTTTACGGCGATAAGATGTACATTGCAAACGCAACAGGTTGTTCTTCAATCTGGGGTGGTAGCTGTCCCTCAACACCTTACACAGTTAACGAAAAGGGCGAAGGTCCTGCATGGGCTAACTCACTCTTCGAAGATAACGCAGAATACGGTTACGGTATGTACCTTGCGCAGAATACACTTCGTGAAGACCTCGTTGCAAAGGTTGAAGCAGTAGCTGAAAAGGCTGATGATGCTTCTAAGGCAGTAATCGCTAAGTACATCGACACTAAGGAAGATGTAAACGCTAACAAAGTTGCTGCAGCTGAACTTGTTGAAGTTCTTGCTAAGATGAACACACCCGAAGCTGCTGAAATCCTTAAGGATAAGGAATACCTTTCCAAGAAGTCCGTATGGATCTTAGGTGGTGACGGTTGGGCATACGATATCGGTTACGGCGGTCTTGACCACGTACTCGCTAGCGGCGACGATGTAAACATCCTCGTATTCGATACAGAAGTTTACTCTAACACAGGCGGTCAGTCTTCTAAGTCAACTCCCACAGGTGCTATCGCTAAGTTCGCAGCAGCAGGTAAGGAAGTTAAGAAGAAAGACCTTGCAGCTATCGCTATGAGCTATGGCTACGTATACGTTGCACAGGTTGCACAGGGTGCTGACTACAATCAGTGTATGAAGGCATTCGTTGAAGCAGGTACTTACAACGGACCTTCAATCGTTATCGCATACGCTCCCTGTATCAACCACGGTATCAAGGGCGGTATGAGCATCGCTCAGACAGAAGAAAAGCGTGCAGTACAGGCTGGTTACTGGCATCTCTTCCGTTTCGATCCTCGCCGTGCAGAAGAAGGTCTTAATCCCTTCCAGCTCGATTCTAAGGAACCCACAGAAAGCTACGAAGAATTCCTTATGAACGAGGTTCGTTACAATTCACTTGCTCGCTCTAACCCCGAAAGAGCAAAGGCTCTCTTCGAAAAGGCAGCAGCAGGTGCTAAGGCTAAGTACGAAGCACTTGTAAAGCGCGCAAACGAATAAGTAAATAATAGCTAATAAAAACACCGCGGAAATTCCGCGGTGTTTTTATTTATCATAAGGGGGTAAGTCCAACAAATAATCTGCAGAGACATTGAAAAACAAGCATATTTCCCTAATGTCCTGAATACTTGGCTCATATTTATTATTTTCAATATATGAAACTTTCCTTTGCGTCATATTGATTTTTTCGCCAAGTACGCCTTGACTTAGATCTCTGTCTTCACGAAGATTTTTGATTTTTTCGCCAAATGTTAGTTTCATAAGAATCACTCCTTATATTTAATTTACCATAGACGGAAAATTTCTATTGACTTTTAGACGGAAAGCGTCTATAATGTATGTTATGAAGAAAATTTCTTCAAAATAATCTGAAAGGAAGAAAGAAATGGACAGAAAGAAAAGATTTTTGAGTATTCTGACGGCAGGTGCAATTTTTGCAACAAGCTTTGCAGGTGTAGTTATGGCGACTTCAGAGGTTGATTTAATTACCGCTGATTCAGTAACGGAAGCAATATTGTATGATAATGCAGCAGAATCAGAAAATGAAGAAGATGTAGTTAGTGGCAATGATTATGAAGTATCTACGTCGCAGGGTGAAGGGGCAATCACAGTTGCAATTGATGCAACAGGTGTTAAGTTACACGAAAATGCAGAGCATGCTTGTGGATACTGGATTGGTTTTGCAGTAAAAGCTCCCGACGGCGCAATGAAAGCATCAGGTACTTTTGGTGGTGAACCCTACGAAAATGAGCCTGTTATTATTATAAATGAAAACAATGACGAAGGTATAGCATTCTATGTTAATGCAGGCGCTTTAGTACCAAAAACGGAGGCAACACTTCAGTGGTTTAATGAGGAAGGTGCAATTTCCGAAACCGAAACATTTATTATAGATTTAACTAATGTAACTCTCGAAGTTGCTGATTATACACCTGTAGTAGTTGACGCGAATATTGCTGACTATGATGAGGCGAGAGAAGTTTACGATACCGATAGCTATAGCACCAACTATGACGAAGCTACAGAAATCGTGACAGTTGAGATGACAGGTCTTAAGGAACACACAAATGCTAATGGCACAGAAGGCTACTGGACAGGATTTGCAGTAGAAGCACCTGCAGGAGCAACACAGTTTAAGTATGCTTTTGGTGAAACAGCGGATGCAACATGGGAAGCAGGTCTTACTGCTGTTGAAGATATTGACGGACAAGGAAAATTAGGTGCAGCATTTATCACAAATGCAGAAGAACCAAAAAAATTTGTAAAGCTTCAGTGGTTTGATTCAGACGGTAATGTGCTTACTGATGAGATAGCATTCGAAATAAATCTTGATGGTGTAAAATTCAACTGGATTTCAGAGGAAACAGTAGCAATTGCAAATTCAACAGGTACAGCAGAAGTTGAGCTTGACACAGAACAAAATGATGGCGTAATCACAGTTAAGTATACCGCAGAAGCTCTTGATAAGCATGCAAATGGCCTTGATGTGCAGGGTTACTGGGTAGGCTTTGCGGTAGAAGCGCCCAATGCTGAAGCAAAGGCAAATATTACTTTTGGTGAAGATATTTATACAAATATGGCACTTGAAGATATTGATGCAGAAAAGAAGGGCGTAGCATTTTATACAAACGCAGGAGCACTGGCTCCCAAGACAGAGGCTACTCTTCAGTGGTTTGCTGCTGACGGAACAACGCCGCTTTCAGCACCTACTACATTTGTTATCGATTTGACAGATGTAACTCTTGC
>CAYMHB010000002.1:0-14327 GCA_964390145.1 uncultured Oscillospiraceae bacterium | reverse complement strand
CGCCGCTTTCAGCACCTACTACATTTGTTATCGATTTGACAGATGTAACTCTTGCTCTTGGTATTACTGATTATACACCTGTAGTAGTTGACGCGAATATTGCTGACTATGATGAGGCGAGAGAAGTTTACGATACCGATAGCTATAGCACCAACTATGACGAAGCTACAGAAATCGTGACAGTTGAGATGACAGGTCTTAAGGAACACACAAATGCTAATGGCACAGAAGGCTACTGGACAGGATTTGCAGTAGAAGCACCTGCAGGAGCAACACAGTTTAAGTATGCTTTTGGTGAAACAGCGGATGCAACATGGGAAGCAGGTCTTACTGCTGTTGAAGATATTGACGGACAAGGAAAATTAGGTGCAGCATTTATCACAAATGCAGAAGAACCAAAAAAATTTGTAAAGCTTCAGTGGTTTGATTCAGACGGTAATGTGCTTACTGATGAGATAGCATTCGAAATAAATCTTGATGGTGTAAAATTCAACTGGATTTCAGAGGAAACAGTAGCAATTGCAAATTCAACAGGTACAGCAGAAGTTGAGCTTGACACAGAACAAAATGATGGCGTAATCACAGTTAAGTATACCGCAGAAGCTCTTGATAAGCATGCAAATGGCCTTGATGTGCAGGGTTACTGGGTAGGCTTTGCGGTAGAAGCGCCCAATGCTGAAGCAAAGGCAAATATTACTTTTGGTGAAGATATTTATACAAATATGGCACTTGAAGATATTGATGCAGAAAAGAAGGGCGTAGCATTTTATACAAACGCAGGAGCACTGGCTCCCAAGACAGAGGCTACTCTTCAGTGGTTTGCTGCTGACGGAACAACGCCGCTTTCAGCACCTACTACATTTGTTATCGATTTGACAGATGTAACTCTTGCAGGACTTTCCTATATCGAAACTGACGCAGTTAAAGAAGCAAAAATTGTTGACCAGGCTGATACTGCTGTGAAACCCTATAGCTCCTATTCTGTGGCGGCAGAGACCGACGAAAATGGAGTGGTTATTGTTAATATAGATATGATGAGCCTGAAATCCCATAAAAATAGCTTGAATAATAGTGGTTATTGGACAGGCTTTGCTGTAGTCGCCCCCGACAACGCAACAACAATGCGTTATGCCTTTGCTACAGACAAAGAAAGTCTTTCTATGATTACAGAAGCTATTGAAACAGGTGTTACAACTGTAGATGAGGTTGAAAAGAATGGTGTTGCATTCTACACCGATGTAGAGAGTAGCCCCAAAAAATATGTGCGTCTTCAGTGGTTTGATGAAAATGGAGAGGCAATCACAAATGCAACTGATTTTGTAATGAATCTTTCAGGCGTACAGATCTATTCTGCACCCCGTGGTGGAAGCGGAAGCAGTGTCAATTACTATACTGTAAAATTCAACACAAACGGCGGCAGTGCAGTGGCATCAGTAAATGCGAAGAAAGAAACTGCAATTTCTGCACCTGCAGCGCCTTTTAAGGAAGGCTACGTTTTTGGCGGTTGGTATACTGATACAGCCCTTACTCAGGAGTACGATTTCTCCACACCTATAACAAAATCCTTGACACTTTATGCTAAGTGGATAGAAAGCGAAAACATCGGACTCAAATTTACTGATATCAATAATGCTGCGTGGTATTATGACGTTGTTAAGAATGTTGTAGAAAAAGGTCTTATGAACGGAATTTCAGAGACACAGTTTGCACCTGAAATTGAAGTTACCAGAGCAATGTTTGTAACAATTCTTTACAGAGCTGCAGGTGAGCCTGCTGTATCGTCAACAACAAATTTTGTAGATGTGTCTGCGGATAAGTATTATGCAGATGCAGTTGCATGGGCAAATGCTAATGGTATAGTGACAGGTGTTACAGAAAGTGAGTTTGCTCCTGATAATAATATCACACGTGAGCAGATGGCGACAATTCTTTACAGATATTCAGAGAATGAAGCTGTAACAGGTGAGATCACATATACAGACAAAGCTGCAATTTCCAATTATGCATTAGACGCAGTTGCATGGGCAAAGGCAGCAGGTATTATGGAAGGAAACGCAGATGGTACATTTGCACCTGTACGTAATGCAACCAGAGCGGAAGCAGCAGCCGTATTTGCAAGGCTTCTTAACCTTTAACATTAAATTAGACAAAAAACATCGCAGGATTTTTCCTGCGATGTTTTTTCATTTTGTGAATTATTTTTTCTTACCCACAAAAAACACTTTATTTTGACAATCCTATATGCTATAATAATATAGATATATTATATTCAGGTGATTTTATTGAGACTTCCCGAAAAATTTCTTGAAAGAATGAAAACCGACCTTGAAACTGAATATGATGCTTTCCTTAAATCCTATGAGGACGAGCCTACTATCGCTCTGCGTGTGAACACACTCAAATTATCCCCGGATGATTTTAAGAAAACGGTAGATTTTTGTGGCGAAAAAGTGGAGTGGTGCGAAAACGGTTTTTACTACAGCGGGAAAAAGGGTAACCACCCGTCAAGTATTGCAGGCCTCTTTTATTCTCAGGAGCCATCTGCGATGATAACTGCGGAAGCCATCGACATAAAAGAAGGGGACAAGGTCCTTGACCTGTGCGCCGCCCCGGGTGGAAAAAGCACACAGCTTGCCGCAAGACTCAATGGAACGGGACTTCTCGTTTCAAACGAAGTAGTTCCGCAACGCGCGAAAATCCTGTGCGAAAATATTGAACGTATGGGGATTAAAAACGCAGTTGTTACCAATATGTACCCCGAAAAAATGGAAAATCACTTCCACGAATTTTTTGATAAAATTGTGGTCGATGCGCCCTGCAGCGGAGAGGGAATGTTCCGAAAGGACGAGGTTGCAGTACAGGAATGGAGTATCGAACATACAATCTCCTGTGCACAGAGACAGCTTTCAATCCTTGATTCTGCATACAAAATGCTTGCCCTCGGTGGACAACTTGTCTACTCAACGTGTACATTTGCACGCGTTGAAAATGAAGAAGTTGCAGAAAAATTCGCTGAAAAATATGACGACATCCGTCTTGTTGAAATGCATCGCCTGATGCCTCATAAAGTAAAGGGCGAGGGGCACTTTTCCGCACTTTTTGAAAAGTGCGGGGAAAAGTGCGCGGAGAAAAGAACGCCCGTAACCGAGTCGAAAAGGGAAATAATAAATATATACCGCGATTTTGAAAAAGAAAATCTTAACACTTCGCTTGATGGTACCTTCGTTTCTTTTGGCGATTTTCTTTATCTCGTTCCGCGCGATATGATTTCCCTTGATAAAATCAAGTGTGTCCGTGCAGGATTGCAATTGGGAGAAATCAGAAAAGGACGCTTTATTCCGTCGCACCATCTTTGCATGGCACTTAAAAAAGAAGAATTCAAGCGCACAATATCACTTACAGACGATGAAATTTCGCTTTACACAAAAGGCGAAGCCATTGCACATAGCGGAGAAAAGGGCTACGGCGCAATGCTTTATCAGAATACTTACCCGATAGGGTGGTATAAATTAAGCGACAATGTCGCAAAAAACCACTATCCCAAACATTTAAGAAAGGTCTGATTTAATGTTTAACGTATGGCATAATGTAAACCCAGAAAGAATTAAAAAGGACGATTTCCTTTCGGTTATTGAAATATCAAGAGGTGGACGAAACAAGTACGAACTTGACAAGGAAACAGGCATGATTATCCTTGACAGAGTGCTTTATACTGCAACTCACTATCCGGCAAACTATGGATTTATTCCGCGTACATATGCAGAGGATAATGACCCGCTTGACGTACTCGTTCTCTGTCAGGAAACAATCGATAGTCTTGTTCTCGTGCGTTGTTACCCCATCGGCGTTATCAAGATGATTGACGACGGAGCAGTTGATGAGAAGATTATTGCAGTACCCTTCAATGACCCGACAAATTCAAGTTATCACGATATTTCACAGCTTCCTGAGCATATTTCACGCGAAATATCACATTTCTTTGAAGTTTACAAGACGCTTGAGAACAAGCAGACTGCCGTTCTGGAAGTTCTCGGACGCAAAGATGCAGAAGAAATCATTGAAAAATGTATCGCAGCGTATAAAGAAAAAATCTTAGGATAAGGACTAAAAATTATGGCAAAGACGCTTTTTGTACTTGCATCAAAATCTCCAAGGAGGAAAGAACTCCTTAAAAATATGGGAATACAGGCAGAAATCATCCCCGCCAATGTTGACGAAAGCAAACTTTCGTCACTCCCACCCGAAAAGATGGTGACCGAGCTTGCTCTTCTGAAAGCAAGCGATGTTGCGCGCTCTTTTCGTGGGAATACATATGTAATAGCGGCAGATACAGTTGTGGTTATGGATGGTGAAATTTTCGGCAAACCGCAAAATATTGCGGATGCCCGCAGAATGTTATCTGCACTCAGCGGTGCTACTCACTCTGTTTATACAGGCTACTGCGTGATAAGATGCAGCGATGGGGCAGCCGTTGCGCGATTTGAGAAAACCGATGTCACTTTCCGCAACCTTGCTGACGACGAAATTGACGCATACATAAAAACGCGTGAACCTATGGACAAGGCAGGCGCTTACGGAATTCAGGGCAAGGGAAGTATATTCATCGAAAAAATTAACGGAGACTACTTTAATGTTGTCGGACTTCCCGTATGCGCTCTTTCAAAGCTTCTTTCGGAAGAATTTGATATAAATATCTTAAAGGATTGAAAACGATGAAAAAATTCGGTAAAAAGCACATTATAATATTTTCCGCTATTACCCTGGCAGTGCTTTGTATGGCGGCATTTTCATTCAAAACGGGCAATAATGCTGTGCAAAACGCAATAGGAACCGTTTTATCTCCTGTCCAGAGCGTGGTAAGTCGTGTGGCAAATGCTACCGGCGACTTTTTCAAGAATATAGCATCCGCAGGAAAAACTGCAAAAGAAAACAAAAAAATGAAAGCAGAAGTGGCGTCACTCAAGGACCAACTTCGTATGCTTGAAGGCCATAAAACGGAAAATGAGCGCTTGCGTGCGCTCATCGAACTTAAAGAAACACGCACGGATTTTGAAACTATCGGTGCAAATGTAATTGGCAGAAAAACAGATGAATTCAATAGCGTAATCACTCTTGACAAGGGTACTAAAGACGGTGTCAGGGTAAACGACGTGGTGCTTGTTCCCGAAGGACTTGTAGGCGTGGTTTTTGAGGCGAATTATAACTTCTGCAAGGTGAAAACAATTTTTGACACAGAAACTTCAGTTTCTGCAATCTGTCTCCGCAGCGGAGATATGGGGATTGTTGAGCCGACAGGCAGTACAGACAGTGGTGGAAAATGTAATATGAATTACATAGACCGCAGTGCAAAAACCGTTGTCGGAGATGTGATTGACACCTCCGGAACGGGCGGAATATTCCCGCGCGGAATACGAATCGGCAAAATCACAGAAATTAAAGAGGACGGCAGAAACCTTACTCTTACTGCTGTAATTGAAACTGATATTGATATCTACAAACTTGACAGTGTACTTATAGGGAAGTGTGCGAAGTGAGAATTTTTTATAAATTTATAGGGATATATGTAGCGTTTTTGCTTCAGTCCCTGCTTTTTGAAAACATAAAAATATTTTCTTGTTCGCCCGATATAATGCTTACGCTTCTTATCATATTTTCTGTTTCGCTCAATTTCGTCTCGGCGACATTTTTGGGAGCCTTTGCAGGCGTTTTGATAGACGTTATGTATGAAAAAGTGTTCGGAATAAACCTTTTGATATATATGTTTTTAGCCCTTCTTGTAAGCTTGGCAACAGACAGAAAAAACGAGAATTCCCCGCTGATTATGAGCTGGATTTCTTTTGTAAGTATTGCCGCACTTGAAATAGCTGCAGCGATATTGAAATCAGTAATTGCAGTGCCGTTGAATATTGGCGTATTGTGTGCAAATATTTTTGTAAAAGGTATTTTTGCTGCAGTATTTGCGCTGGCGTCTGTAATTTTAGTTCAGAATATAAAAAAGAAAAAAACAGATAAAAATCAAAACTCCGAAGAGGAGGCGACGGTATGAAACCAAGGCGCTATGTGTCTTTTTATGTCTTGTTTGCACTTGTTGCCATCATGATTTCCGTGCGTCTTGTGAATTTGCAGATAGTAAACGGAAATTACTACAGGGAAAAAAGTGATTCAAGAACGGTGAGAAGTATTGAACTCATAGCAGCGCGCGGTGATATCCTCGACCGTAACGGAAGAGTAATAGTATCCAGCCGTACTGCTTATAACGTATATATACTTTCAAACCGCCGAAGAACTGACGAGCAGCTGAATAAAACAGTCTATAACCTTTACAGAACAGTAACATCAACATCCTCTAATGTGACTACAATCATTCCTATCGAAGAAAAGAATGAAAAGTATGCTTTTACTGTTTCTAAAAAGGATGCGCAGAAATGGAAAACCGATAATAACTTTAATGCAGGTGACAGCGCGAAGCAGGTTATGGATGAACTTATATCGCGCTATGCTATTAAAGGGGGCGATTACTCCAAAACCGATTGTATTCGTATTGCAGCGACGCGTCTTGATATGATAAAGCGCGGTTTCTCGGCTACATCTCCGTACCTTTTTGCCGAAGATGTTCCTATCGGCGATATCGCTATTATTAAGGAACAGGCAGACAGCTTTCCCAATGTCAGCATCATAACACAGCCTGTGCGTGATTATCCTCACGGCTCGCTTGCAGCACATGTTTTGGGCAGAGTAGGTTTGGTAAATGTCACTGAATATGAAGAAAACAAAGGGAACGGATACAATATAAATTCTCATATAGGAAAAAACGGAATTGAAAAACTTATGGAGGGCTACCTTCGTGGCGAGAATGGCAGCGGTAGTGTAGAACAGTCAAGTGGCGGCCACAGTATCGGTCAGGTAGTAGAAAAGGCTCCTATAAAGGGCAGAAATGTAAGTCTCACTATCGACCTTGATATGCAGCTTGCCTGCGAAAAGGCACTTGAGGAAACTATACAGAATATAAGCTTATCAGCTGAAACCCCAAAAGAGGGCAGAGATGCCGACGCCGGAAGCATTGTTGTAATAGATGTCAATTCGGGTGACATTCTTGCCACGGCGTCATATCCGTCATACGAAATAAAGACATTTACGTCAGAATACAACAATCTTCTTCAGAACCCTTCAAACCCGCTGTTTAACCGCGCTCTTGCAGGAACGTATGCTCCTGCATCGACATTCAAACCACTTGTGGGAGTGGCGGCCCTTGAAGAAGATATAATCACAACCGAAGAAGAAATCCTTGATACAGGAAAATACACTTACTTCAAAGATTATCAGCCTTCCTGCTGGATATACAATCAGTCAGGAGGCACGCACGGATTTATAAATGTTGCCGAGGCAATACGCGATTCGTGTAATGTATTCTTCTTTGATGTAGGACGAAGGCTTACAATAGAAAAAATAAACTCATACGCCGACAAATTCGGTCTTGGAAAAAATAGCGGAATTGAGCTTTCGGCTGAAGAAAAAACAGGCGCAGTGGCAAGTCCTGAAAACAGAAAGAAAAACGGCGGAATATGGTACCCAGGCGACGTTTGTCAGACGGCAATCGGTCAGTCTGATACGCTTGTAACACCGCTTCAGCTTGCTAACTATATGGCGACTCTTGCGAACGGCGGAACCCGTTATAAACCACGTCTTATAAAGGCGGTGGAAAACATAGGAGGAGGCGTTTCGGAAGAATCTGTTCCAGAAGTGCTTGAGAAAATAGACATCAGTAAAGAGAATCAGGAAGCAATACTTCGCGGACTTCGTATGGTTGTTACGGAAGGAACTGCAAAGAAGGCATTTGAGGGATGCGCAGTGTCTGTTGCGGCAAAAACGGGCAGTGCGCAGACATCGGGAAATTATACTAACGGTATCTGCATTGCATACGCTCCTTACGAAGAACCCAGAATTGCCATTGCCTGCGTTGTTGAAAAGGCAGGCAGCGGCGCAAACGTTGCACAGGCAGTAAGAAAGGTCGTCGACAGTTATTTCGAGTCTGACGAAGAAAATGATATAGAAACAAACGTATTGACAAGGTAAAATTATGCTTACTATAAAAGGAATTGGCAGAAATATAAAACTGCAATTTACTTCAGATACGACTTTTTCGGACGCCATAGCGGACATCGAAAAAGAAAAAAGTTTTTTGAAAAATGCCGACTGCAGTATATCTTACAGCGGCACAGAGCTAAGTTATGATGAAGAAATGCATTTGGAGAAAACCCTTAAAAGTATTTCGGAAAATCTAACTCTTGAAAAAAAGCACAGTCTTTCAAAAGAGCAGATTGAATACTCCCTTGCGGGTGACGAGAAAATATTGCGCGTGATAAAGGGAAATTTGAGAAGCGGAGAAGTTATAGAAAGCCGCGGCGACCTTATTATCTATGGAGATGTAAACCCGGGTGCGCTTCTTCGGGCGCAGGGTAATATTACGGTCATCGGTGCTCTTCGCGGTGCGGCGCATATTACAGGCGAGGGGAAGGTCTATGCAACCTATATGTCTCCCTCGCAGATAAAGATAGGAAAGGTCTGTTCTTATAACAAAAAGGACGAAAATGTCGGCAGTGCAATAGCATTGGCAGAAAACGGCGAAATAATATTAGAGTGTTTGTGATTTCTTTATAGACCGGAAAAGCAAACCGTGATAAAATACCCATGGGGTGAAAATAATGAGTGAAGTAATAGTAATAACAAGCGGCAAGGGTGGTGTAGGAAAAACTACTACTACTGCCAATATCGGTGCCGCACTTGCCCTTTCAGGAAAGAGGGTTGTAATGATAGACACAGATATCGGTCTTCGCAATCTTGATGTTATAATGGGCGTTGAAAACAGAATAGTGTACGATTTGGTGGACGTTGTGGAAAACCGTTGTACATATAATAAGGCTCTTGTAAGGGACAAGCGTTTTGAATCGTTGTTCCTTCTTCCCGCGGCACAATCAAGGGATAAAAGTGCCGTTACAACAACGCAGATGAAACACCTCGTCCGTCAGATGGAGGGGGATTTTGACTATATCCTGATAGATTGTCCGGCAGGTATCGAGCAGGGCTTTGAAAACGCGGTGGCAGCGGCAAAGCGTGCCATTGTTGTAGCTATGCCCGAGGTTTCAAGTGTGCGTGATGCCGACAGAATTATAGGGCTTCTTGAAAAACACGACATAAAAGATATTAAACTTGTAATAAATAAGTTGAGACCTAAAATGGTCGAAAACGGCAGTATGCTTGGCATTGACGATATGCTTGACATCCTTGCGATAAATCTTTTGGGTGTAGTGCCTGATGACGAGGATATTATAGTTGCAGCAAATACAGGAGAATACGTTTCAGCTATGCCAACATCACGTGCAGGACAAGCTTATACAAATATCGCATCACGCCTTAATGGACAGGAAGTGGATCTTATAAAGTTCAAGACGACCTTCCTTGAAAAACTTTTTTCCGCAAAACGGAGGAAAAGAGCATGATGAGATTTTTTTCAAGAATAAACTCTCATACTGTACAAGATGCGAAAAACAGATTGAAATCTGTGATAATAAATGATAGAATGAATGTGTCATATGATATGACAATGGAGAAAATGAGGAAAGAAGTTTCGGCGGTGCTTGAAAAGTATGCTCCCAAAAATGCACAGCCGCAGGTGTCGGTAACTTGTAGTGAAGGCTCGATTTGCCTTGTTAATGCGAGTGTACCGATTGAGAATAGGAGAGACAACATAAGATGAACATTGCATTGATTGCTCATGACAAAAAAAAGGAACTTATGGTACAGTTTTGTATCGCATACAAGGGCATCCTTTCAAAACATAAGCTTTTTGCGACAGGAACGACAGGCGGACTTGTTATCGAAGCAACAGGTCTTGATGTGCATCGCTTTCTGTCAGGACCTCAGGGCGGCGACCAGCAGATCGGCGCATATATTGCGTACGATGAAATTGACCTTGTGCTTTTCTTCCGCGACCCGCTGACTGCACAACCTCACGAGCCTGACGTAAATGCACTTTTCCGCCTTTGTGACGTGCATAATGTTCCGCTTGCAACAAACGTTGCGACAGCAGAAGTTCTTATCCACGGTCTCCAGCGCGGTGACCTCGACTGGCGTGATATCGTCAATCCCAAAAAGTAAGAAGGGACTAATATGAGCCTTAATAATGTAACTTCATCCGAAAGGGTGCATATAGGCTTTTTCGGTTGTACGAATGCAGGTAAATCAAGCCTTGTAAATGCGCTTACCAACCAAGGCGTTGCGCTGGTTTCCGATGTACGCGGAACTACTACCGATATAATCAGAAAGGCTATGGAGCTTTTACCTATTGGTCCCGTCATGATAGTTGACACCCCCGGATTTGATGATGACAGTCAGCTTGGGAAAGAGCGCATTAAAAATACGAAAAAAGCAATAAACGAAGTAGATGTTGCCGTTTTGGTATGTGACGCCCTGTCAGACATAAATGAAGCGGATAGGGAAATTGAAAAACTGCTTCTGGAAAAGAAAATTCCCTATATAACAGTGTTTAACAAAGCGGATGAAAAATCTTCACGCGAAGATAATAAATTCTATGTCAGCGCAAAAACGGGAGAGGGAATAGAGGAACTTAAAAAGAAACTTGCAAGCCTTGTTCCCGAGCAGTCAAACAAAATGAGAATTGTAGACTCCTTTGTAAAAAAAGGTGACACGGTAATTCTCGTAACCCCGATTGATGAGTCTGCGCCAAAGGGGAGAATTATTCTTCCGCAGCAGAATGTCCTTCGCAATCTTTTGGATATCGGTGCGACTAACCTTGTGGTACAGCCTGAAAATCTTGCAAGTGCCATTTGCGGATTAAAAGAAAAACCAAAATGCGTAATAACTGACAGTCAGGTGTTTGGCGAAGTTTCAAAAATCGTGCCAGATGGTGTGCTTCTGACTTCATTTTCTATTCTTTTCGCGTCTTATAAAGGAGTACTTGAAGAGGCAGTAAAGACAGTTATTAAAATAGAAGAATTAAAAGACGGTGATAAAATACTCGTCGCAGAAGGATGCACACATCACAGACAGTGCAACGATATCGGCACAGTAAAGATTCCTGCATGGATTAAAAAACATACAGGGAAGAGTGTTGAATTTGAATTTACATCGGGAAAAGGTTTCCCCGACGATTTGTCTCCTTATGCGATTGTGGTTCATTGCGGCGGTTGTATGATAACCGAAAAAGAAGTGATGAGCCGTATGGAAAAGGCGAAGGAGCAGAATATCCCCTTTACAAACTACGGAATACTTATTTCGTATATGAATGGCATACTGAAAAAGAGTATCGAGGTATTCCCGGAAATATATAAGCAGATATAAAAAGAGAGTTCGTATGAACTCTCTTTTTATATCATTTCTATTGATAAATCTTTTGGTCTTATAAGGTGTATTTCTTTGTTTTCTTTCTTTGCATAACGCACCGTGTATGCAGTACCGCCACGCACCGAGCCGTTCCACACGGCAATTACCCTCTCTGAATTATCTACCATAAATCTGTTGCGCGTCAGCATACAGGTTTTTGTGTAAAACGGACTTATAATAGTTCTGCTGTCAGTGTGGGATAATATTTCTTCATAATGCTTTTTCTCTTCTTTGGTCCATTTGAGGTCTTGCTCGGGGCAGGGGAGAACTGCGTGCAGCTTGAGAACAGCGTTTTCTCTCATTTTGTCAATCAGTATTTCTGCCGCATATGTATCAATTCCCTGCGCCATTCCGCAGTAAAAGTCGGTATATCCATCGGAAATGGCAGTATCTATAACATCTGACAAAACCTGTTTAAGAGAATCTATATTTTCTTTTTTTATTCCTATTCCGTACGGTCTGTGCCCTGTAAAACAACAATACATAGAATCACCACTGATATTATATCATATAACTGTCTTGAAAACAAAATTTTTTTGTATATGTATAAAAATTTTTACACCTGACTATAATAGTCATAAAAGGAGTTGATTTATGTGGATAACACAGCATTGGTACTCGCAATCGCAGGCGCTATCAACTGGGGTATGATTGGCCTTTTTGGTATTGACCTCGTTGCTCTTTTATGCGGAGGACAGACAGCCATTTTAAGCAGAATTGTCTATACGGTAATAGGACTTGCCGGAATCTGGTGTATTACACTTTTATTCAAAGAAAAAGTCCCTGCAAAACATATGCACTAAAAAACAGTGGAGCAACGCTCCACTGTTTTTTTATTTAATGCCTCTGGGACAATGCTTTATACAAACACCGCATACCGCCCCACGACCAATATGCTTGAACTTTTCCTTCATATAGTCACTGCATGCCTTTGCATCAAAAATATCTTCGCGCGTCATACCGCATTCAAATTCTTTATTCTTAATCGCCATCGCACCGCAATTTTTTGCGCATATATTACAATCGCCGCAAAGTGATTTCTGCTCAAACTTCACAGTTTCGAGCGGGGCATCTGTAAAGACAGTACCGAGACGCACTCTTGGACCAAACTTGTGCGATATGAAAAGCGCACTCTTTCCGATATATCCAAGTCCTGTCTGGACAGCCGTTTGCTTGTGTGAAAAAAGTCCGGCAAGACCTTCTGTCGACTGACTCGCAGGTATGGCGGCAGCATTATACCCTTTTTGCATCAACGCCATTACAAGCTGATTAGTGACTGAATCAATGTATGCATTCATCGTCCTGTAATGCTGAAAATATGTGTGTGTAGGCGCGCCGTCAATCTGGTTTATAACTGCATCGGAAAGACGAAACACGAGTGACACCGCATTTTCAAGACCTTCAAACGGTGTATCTTCGCACGTTGTGAAACCGATATCTGAAACAAAGCGCTCTTCCAGAAAATTTTTTATGTATTCGTTCATAAAAATCACCACATACATTATATTATTTTTACTCAGAAAAATCAACATAAACAAGCGAAAACTCCGAATCACCGATTCGAAGTTTTATTTTAATTATCTGTCTTTTAATCTTTTTTTAGCTTCTTCTACAGTTTCGCCGTCGCGGGTCAAGTACTGGTCAACAAATTTATCTTCGATTTTTGTGTAGCCCTCAACGACGCCTTTTTCGATTTTTTTGTAACCGTCTACAACTGCATCTTCAATTTTTTTGAAGCCCTCGGTTGCTCCCTTCGCGATTTTTTCATTTGCTTTTACTAATTTTGATTTTGCCATTTTTATTTTCCTTTCTTACTTATTTTATGCCTTTAGTAATAGGAATAAGGGAAAGCAACAACAAGATACCTATCAAACCTATGATTGTGCCTAAAACAATGTTTCCCCATACCATGCAGAAGCACATACCAACGCCCAGGGTCAAAGCACCGATTATGCCAAATATCGCAAGTGCAATCAGTCTTCCGTTGAGCTTTATCGGGGCTTTATTCTCCATTTTTCTCCATATAATGAGAGTTATCAATCCCAGAACAAGACCAACTGCGCCGAAAATCACACCCGGCTTGAATGTGTTCCACTCCTGTAAAAGCACCATACACATACCAAGTGAAAACAAAACACCCGATATAGTGCCCAACATCATTGCCACAAAACCACTCTTTTTCATAACCCAAAAACCTCCTAATATTTAATTTCATTAAACCAACACTTGTTTTTTTAATGCAATTACAGTATAATGTTTGTGAAGATACTTTTCAATCATCAATTTCGCAACAGGTGTTGGAATAATAAAAAGAGGCGTTTTTATGAATGTAAAAAACAACAAAAGGAAAAGAGAGTCCATTGAAAAAATTGAGAAAACTTTTATAAATATGCTTCAGTACAAAGAAATAAATCAAATTTCTGTCACGGACATCTGCAAGGAAACAGGACTTAACAGAAGCACTTTTTATGCAAACTTTATTGACGTTTACGACTTGGCTGACAAACTCCGCGAAAAACTGGAAAAAGATTTCGGAGAACAGTTCAGCGAAAATGCGCCCCGAGAAGCATTGACAATGTTTCGTCATATTTACAAAAACCAACTTTTTTATAAAACATACTTCAAGCTTGGATATGACGAAAAACATCAGACCTATATTTATGACACTAAAAGAGCCGAGAAGGATTTTTCGGGAAAGCACATAAAGTATCATATTGAGTTTTTCCGCAATGGCATTAACAGCATTATAAAAATGTGGCTCTCCGGCGGTTGTGTTGAAACACCGGAAGAAATGGCGGAAATTCTAAAGAGCGAATACCGGGGAAGATAGGGTAATTAGTAAAAAAGCATCGACAAAGTGAACTGCCCCAAATTGTGCAGACAGCATAAAAAGGCACACTATGGTAGTGCGTATTAAATTTTAAGCG
>CAYMHB010000001.1:0-103039 GCA_964390145.1 uncultured Oscillospiraceae bacterium | reverse complement strand
CACGTATTTCGCCCAGAAAAGTCAACATTGTAAACGACCTTATCAGAAATAAAGACGTTAGCGTTGCAAGAGGTATTCTTATGAATACTCCCAAGGCTGCAAGCGAACTTCTTATCAAGCTCCTTGACAGTGCAGTAGCAAACGCTGAAAATAACTTCGGTATGGACGCTGATAAGCTTTATATCGCAGAAATCTATGCAAATGCAGGTCCCACACTCAAGAGAGTAAGACCCAGAGCACAGGGCAGAGCATTCCGCATCAGAAAAAGAACAAGTCACATTACAATCGTTGTAAAAGAAAAAGAGTAAAGGAGGCGTAATATATGGGTCAGAAAGTTAATCCGCACGGTCTTAGAGTCGGCGTTATCAAGGATTGGGACTCCAGATGGTACGCCGAGGACCATATGTTTGGAGACAACCTTGTAGAAGACTACAAGATCAGAGAATATCTCAAGAAGAAGCTTTACAGCGCTGGCGTTGCAAAGATTGAAATTGAGAAGAAAGCAAACACAATCAAGGTATCTATTCACACCGCTAAGCCCGGTATCGTTATCGGTAAGAAGGGTGAAGATATCGAAAAGCTTAAGAACGAAATTTCTAAGCTTACAGACAAGCAGGTATTTGTAAATATCGTTGAAATCAAGCAGCCCGACCTCAGCGCACAGCTCGTTGCTGAAAGCATCGCTTCTCAGCTTGAAAGACGTATCTCTTTCCGTCGTGCAATGAAGGGCGCTATGAGCCGCGCTATGAAGCTCGGTGCAAAGGGTATCAAGACAACTTGTAGCGGTCGTCTTGGCGGTGCTGAAATCGCAAGAAGCGAGCACTACCATGAAGGTACAATTCCGCTGCAGACACTTCGTGCTGATATAGACTACGGCTTTGCAGAAGCTAATACCACATACGGTAAGATCGGCTGTAAGGTTTGGATCTACAAGGGCGAAGTTCTTGCTGAGGCTAGAAAGCCCAAGTCTCAGGAAGGAGGCAGAAAATAATGTTAACACCTAAAAGAGTTAAACATAGAAAGCAGTTCAGAGGCAGAATGACAGGTAAGGCTCTCCGCGGTAACAAGGTTACTTACGGTGAGTTCGGTCTTCAGTCAACAGAACCCTGCTGGATTACAAGCAACCAGATCGAAGCAGCCCGTATTGCTATGACACGTTATATCAAGCGTGGCGGTAAGGTTTGGATCAAGATTTTCCCCGACAAGCCTATCACAGAAAAGCCCGCTGAAACACGAATGGGTAGTGGTAAGGGTTCACCCGAATACTGGGTAGCAGTAGTTAAGCCCGGTAGAGTGATGTTCGAAATCGGCGGAGTTGCGGAAGAAACAGCTCGCGAGGCTCTTCGTCTTGCTATGCACAAGCTTCCCGTAAAGTGCAAAATCGTTGCGCGCGAAACACAGGAAACGGAGGGTGACAACGAATGAAAATCAAAGATATTCGTGATTTAACTACCGAAGAATTACAGCTCAAGGTTACTGAGCTTAAGAAGGAACTCTTCACACAGAGATTTGCTCTTGCAACAAACAACCTCGAAAACCCCATGAAGATATCTGCTCTTAAGAAGGATATCGCAAAGGTTCTCACTGTTATCCGCGAGAGAGAAATCAAAGGCGAAGAGTAAGACATAGAAAGGAGTAAATTCAAATGGCTGAAAGAAATTATCGTAAGGTAAGAATCGGCAGAGTCGTTAGCGACAAGATGGACAAAACAATCGTTGTTGCAATCGAAGACAGTGTGAAACATCCTCTCTATGGCAAGGTTGTTAAGAGAACTGTAAAAATTAAAGCTCATGATGAGGAAAACACCTGTGGTATCGGTGATCGTGTTAAGGTTATGGAAACACGTCCTTTGAGCCGCGACAAGAGATGGAGACTCGCAGAAATTATCGAGAAGGCAAAATAATTCTTCTCTAAGAAAAGAAGGAGTGAAAAAACATGATTCAACAGCAAACTCTGCTCAAGGTTGCTGACAATACAGGTGCAAAAGAACTTATGTGCATCCGCGTATTGGGCGGCTCCCTTAGAAGATATGGCAACATTGGTGATGTAATAGTTGCTTCTGTTAAGAAAGCAGCTCCCGGCGGTATGGTTAAGAAGGGTGATGTTGTTAAGGCTGTTATCGTACGTTCAGTTAAGGGCGTAAGAAGAGCTGACGGAACATACATCAAGTTTGATGAAAATGCCGCTGTTATCATTAAAGAAGATAAGAACCCCAGAGGTACACGTATTTTTGGACCGGTAGCAAGAGAACTTCGTGACCACGATTACATGAAGATCCTTTCTCTCGCTCCCGAAGTACTCTGATTGGGAGGTGCGCTTAATGAAATTCAATCACATTAAAAAAGACGACAAAGTTATCGTAATTGCCGGTAACGACAAGGGTAAAAAAGGTAAGGTTCTCAGCGTAGACCACGAAAACGGTCGTGTAATCGTTGAGGGCGTGAATATCGCAACAAAGCACAGAAAACCCCGCAGACAGGGCGAGCAGGGCGGCATTATTAAGCAGGAAGCAGCTCTTAATATGAGCAACGTTATGCACATCTGCAAAAAGTGCGGCAAGGCTACAAGAATCGGCTACACAGTTCTTAAGGACGGCAGCAAGGTTCGTGTTTGCAAAAAGTGCAATGAAAACTTTGATGATTAATTGAAAGGAGGAAAGTGCAATGTCAACAATGAAAACTCTTTATACAAATGAAGTTGCACCGGCGCTTTTTAAGAAGTTTGGTTACAAAAGCACCATGCAGATTCCCAAGCTTGACAAAATCGTAATCAACATCGGTCTTGGCGAAGCTAAGGATAACCCCAAGGTTATCGATGCAGCTATGGCTGACCTTGCAAAAATCACTGGTCAGAAGCCCGTTGTTACAAAGGCGAAGAAGTCAATCGCTAACTTTAAGCTCAGACAGGGCATGAACATCGGCGTCAAGGTTACACTCCGTGGCGAAAAAATGTACGAGTTTATAGACAGACTCTTTAACGTAGCACTTCCCCGCGTTAGAGACTTTAGAGGAATTAACCCCAATGCTTTCGATGGCAGAGGTAACTATTCTCTTGGTATCAAAGAACAGCTCATATTCCCTGAAATCGAATATGATAAGATCGATAAAATCAGAGGTATGGACATTATATTTGTTACTACAGCAAAAACTGATGAAGAGGGCCGCGAACTCTTAACTCTTATGGGTGCGCCCTTTACCAGAAGCTAAGGGGAGGTATGAAAAATGGCTAAAAAAGCAATGGTTTTAAAACAGCAGAAAACACCTAAGTTTAGCACAAGAGCCTATAACAGATGCAAGATCTGCGGAAGACCTCACGCTTATTTGAGAAAGTACGGTATCTGCCGTATCTGCTTCAGAGAACTTGCATACAAGGGACAGATTCCCGGTGTTAAGAAGGCAAGCTGGTAATAATAACGCTTTGGAAAAGGAGGTTTACTCATGCAAATCACAGATCCTATTGCTGATATGCTTACAAGAATCCGTAACGCAAACTCAGCAAAGCATGAAACTGTTGATGTTCCCGTTTCCAATATGAAGAAGGCAATTGCCGAAATTCTTCTTGAGGAAGGCTACATCAAGAGCTACGAGATCATAGATGACGGAAAGCAGGGCATGATTCACATTACCCTCAAGTACGGCGCAAATAAAGAAAAGGTTATTTCAGGTCTTCAGAGAGTTTCTAAGCCCGGCCTCAGAGTTTACGCAGGTCGCGATGAACTTCCCAGAGTCCTTAAAGGCCTTGGTATTGCAATTGTATCCACATCAAAGGGTATCATGACAGACAAAAAAGCAAGAGCCGAAAGAATCGGCGGCGAAGTGCTTGCATTTGTTTGGTAATAATTTTTGAATTTAGGTGGTGAAAAAATGTCTAGAATAGGTAGAATGCCTATCACCGTTCCCGCAGGCGTAACCGTAACAATTACAGAAGATAACTTCGTAACTGTTAAAGGACCCAAGGGTGAGCTTAAGAAACAGCTTCACGGTGATATGATTATAAAGCAGGAAAACGGCGCTATCGAAATACAGCGTCCCAGCGAAATCAAAAAGCATAAGGCTCTTCACGGCCTTACAAGAACACTTTTAAACAATATGGTTGTAGGTGTTACAGAAGGCTTCAAGAAGGAGCTTGAAATCAACGGCGTTGGTTACAGAGCTCAGATGCAGGGAAACACACTTGTTATGAACCTTGGCTTCTCTCATAATGTTGAGATGACAGCTCCCGAGGGCGTATCAATCGAAGTTCCCAATCCTAACTCTGTCATTATTTCAGGTGCTGATAACCAGAAGGTTGGTCAGTTCGCAGCTGAAATCAGAGAAAAACGTCCGCCGGAACCTTACAAGGGTAAGGGTATCAAATACATTGACGAGCGTATCATCCGCAAGGAAGGTAAAGCTGGTAAGAAGTAAGAGAGGAGATAAAGCGATATGGTTAGCAAGACTAACAGCAATAAGGCAAGACTTAAGAGACACGGCCGCATCCGTAACCACATCAGCGGTACAGCACAGCGTCCCCGTCTTAACGTTTTCAGAAGCCTTAAGAATATCTACGCACAGATCATCGATGATGAAAAGGGCGTAACACTTGTATCCGCTTCAAGTCTCGAACTTAAAGAAACTTACGGCGGAAACAAAGACGCAGCAAAAGAAGTTGGTAAAATGGTAGCTCAGAAGGCTATCGAGGCAGGTATTACTGAAGTGGTTTTCGACCGCGGCGGTTACATCTACCACGGTAGAGTTGCAGAGCTTGCAGAAGGCGCTCGTGAGGGCGGCCTTAAGTTCTAAGAGAAGGAGGGAAACTTATGTCAGAGCGTATTGACGCATCAACACTTGATATCAAAGAAAAGGTTGTTCATATCAGCCGTGTAGCAAAGGTTGTTAAGGGTGGTCGTACATTCCGTTTCAGTGCTCTTGTTGTTGTAGGTGACGAAAACGGCAAGGTTGGTTACGGTCTTGGTAAGGCAGCCGAAGTTCCCGATGCTATCAGAAAGGGTATTGAAGACGCTAAGAAGAACATGGTTTCTGTTCCTTTGGCAGGTTCTACAATTCCCCACGAAATCACAGGTGAGTTCGGCGCAGGAAGAGTTCTTCTTATGCCGGCTAAAGAAGGTACAGGTATCATCGCAGGCGGCGCTGTTCGTGCAGTAGTTGAGCTTGCAGGTATCAAGAACATCAGAACAAAGTGCCTTCGTTCAAACAATCCCAGAAATGTAGTACGTGCTACAATCGAAGGTCTTGCATCTCTTAAGGACGCAGCAGAAGTTGCTCGTCTTAGAGGTAAGGCTGTAGAAGAACTGTAAGGGGGAGAGAATAGTGGCTAATCTTAAAGTAACTCTTGTTAAAAGCGTTATCGGTTCCAAGAAGGACCAGATCGCTACAGTTGAGGCTCTTGGTCTTAAGAAAATTCGCGATACCAAGGAGCACGCAGACAATCCCCAGATCAGAGGGATGATTAACAAGGTATCTCATCTTGTTAAAGTTGAAGAAATCTAACATTAAGGAGGTGCGCAGAAATGAAACTTAATGAGCTTAGCCCCGCACTTGGCAGCAAAACCGAAGGCAAGAGAAAAGGTAGAGGTGCAGGTAGCGGTAACGGTAAGACAGCAGGTCGTGGTCATAAGGGCCAGAACGCCCGTAGCGGCGGCGGTGTAAGACCCGGCTTCGAAGGTGGACAGATGCCTATTTACAGACGTCTTCCCAAAAGAGGTTTCACTAATATTTTTGCAAAGAAATATACAGAAATTAACGTATCCGATCTCAACAAGTTTGAAGACGGTACAGTAGTAGACGCAACTCTTCTTAAGGAGACTGGCGTTATTTCCAAAGAACTTGACGGTGTTGTAGTACTCGGTCGCGGTGAACTTACAAAGAAGGTAACCGTAAAAGTAGCACGCGTAACAAAGGGTGCTGCTGAAAAGATCGAAAAAGCAGGCGGCAAGGTGGAGGTGATCTAAAATGCTACAGACTTTACGTAATGCATGGAAGATCCCCGAATTAAGAAAAAAGATACTTTTCACAGTACTTCTTCTCGTTGTATTCAGATTTGGTAGCGTAATCCCCGTTCCATGGATTAACACATACGCTCTCCAGAACTGGCTCGACTCAAGCGCAGGTAGCACACTGTTTGATTTGCTCGACACCTTCTCAGGTGGTGCATTCTCACAGGCAACTATCTTCGCAATGTCAATCTCACCCTACATCAACAGCTCAATTATTATGCAGCTTTTGTGTGTAGCAATTCCTGCTCTCGAAAGACTCAGCAAGGAAGGCGAGGAAGGCAGAAAGAAGATTACAAAACTTACACGTTATCTTACAGTAGTTCTTGCAGCAATTCAGGCATACGGCCTTTTTGTAACTCTTCACAATAAGGGCGCAATCAGATATCAGGCTGGTATTCCGGATTTCCTTGTAGGACTTACAATCATTCTTGCTTTCACAGCAGGTACAGCATTCTTGATGTGGCTTGGTGAACAGATCACAGGTCGCGGAATCGGCAACGGTATCTCAATGCTTATCTTTGCAGGTATCGTAAGCAGCTTCCCCACAATGATTCACACAGCTTGGGTAGGTTTCTTCCCGAAGCAGTGGTGGATGCTTGTATTCCTTTTGGTCTACACACTGGCATCAATCGTATTCGTAATTCTTATTAACGAAGGTGAACGCAGAATCCCCGTACAGTACGCAAAGCGTGTTGTAGGAAGAAAGATGTACGGCGGACAGAGTTCCAACATTCCGATTAAGGTTACAATGGCAGGAGTTATTCCGATTATCTTTGCAATGAGCATTATGTCCTTCCCCGGAACACTTGCTCAGCTTTTCGGAAAGGCTGATGGAATTTTAGTTAAAATAACTAACTTCCTTACAACAGGTGCCATCTATCCGATTCTCTATTTCCTTCTTATCGTAGGATTTACGTATTTCTACACATCAATAACATTCAATCCTGTCGAAGTATCTAACAATATCAAGACAAACAACGGTGCAATCCCCGGTATCCGTCCCGGAAGACCTACAACTGAGTATATCTCAAAGGTTCTCAACAGACTTACACTTATCGGTGCATTCTGCCTTGGTATTATCGCAGTTTTACCCATTGTAGTAACGATGATTATGAAAACTGTTGACATTTCCAGACTTGCACTTACAGGAACAAGCCTTCTCATCGTAGTTGGCGTTGCTCTTGAAACAGTAAGAGAAATGGAAAGTCAGATGCTTATGCGCCACTACAAGGGATTTCTTGAATAAGAATCCTTTGTGCTAAAGGGAAAGGTTTTGTATCCTGAAAGAAGTGAGATTATGAGATTAACGATAATGGGCCCCCCAGGAGGCGGCAAGGGTACTCAGGCTGAAATCCTCAGCGCGAAGCTCTCGATTCCGCATATCTCCACAGGGGCAATAATCCGAAATGCCATCAGAGAAAAAACACAGCTTGGTATTGTGGCGGAAGGATATATCGAAAACGGACAGCTTGTTCCTGACGAGCTCGTTATAGATATGGTTTCTAAGCGCCTTTCGGAGAAGGATTGTGAGGGAGGCTATATATTAGATGGTTTTCCCAGAACCTTACCCCAGGCATGTGTGATGGATGAAATAGGTATAAAGCTTGACGCAGCACTTAACCTTGTTGTTCCCGATGAGGTCATTGTAAAACGCCTCGCCGGCAGACGCGAGTGTAAGAAATGCGCAGCTCCGTACCATATTGAAGCTAACCCACCCAAGGTGGACGGCGTATGTGATAAATGTGGCGGTGAACTTATCGCCCGCGAGGACGATGTTCCTGAAACAATACGCCAAAGACTTGATGTTTATCATCAGCAGACAGAACCGCTTATAGATTTCTACAATGGAAAGGCGATTCTTGTGAATGTACAGGGACGCGACACCATTGAAGAAACTACCGCAGCAGTTCTCGATGCATTGGGAGTTAAGTGTTAATGATTATTATAAAATCATCAGACGAAATACAAAAAATAAGGGAAGCAGGAAAAATCGTCAGCGAGGCGCTCAGCCTTGCGGGCGATGCCGTAAAAGACGGTATGGCAACATGGGAACTTAACGCTCTCATTGAAAAAGTCATTACGGGACACGGTGCCCGCCCGTCCTTTAAAAACTATCATGGTTTTCCTGCGGCAAGTTGCATTTCACCTAATTGTATCGTCGTTCACGGAATACCCTCCAAAAAGGTCATTCTTAGTGAAGGTGATATCGTAAGTGTGGATGTAGGTGCTTTCCTTAACGGCTATCACGCAGATGCGGCAAGGACCTTTGCAGTCGGAAAAATCGACGCAGAGGCTCAGAATCTTATTGATGTGACGCGCGAATGTTTCTATAAAGGCGCAGCTATGGCTGTGGAAGGAAACAGAGTTGGTGATATCGGCTTCGCAGTACAGTCCCTTGCTGAAGCAAACGGATACGGTGTTGTTCGCGAACTTGTCGGCCACGGTGTCGGCAGAAATCTTCACGAAGAACCCGACATTCCGAACTTTGGTAATCAGGGACGCGGAATAAGGCTTAAAAACGGTATGGTAATCGCTATTGAGCCTATGATTAACGCAGGTACGAAGGAAGTTGATTTCGACCAGAACGACGGATGGACAGTAAGAAGTCGCGACAGGTCGCTTTCGGCACACTATGAAAACACTGTCGCAATTACTCCTGACGGTCCCGTATTCCTTACTGAGTAGGTGATACTATGAAAGAAGGAACAGTGGTTGTGTCCCTTTCAGGACACGACAAAGGGAAACTTTACATCGTAACAGGAACAAAGGACAAAAAAATCCTCCTGTGCGACGGGAAGAGTAAAAGACTTGATTGTCCAAAGTCAAAAAATAAAAAGCATCTTAAAGAAATAGGAAAGGTTGACCTTTCTTCATACAACCCTCTTTACGATGCACACATCGAAAAAGAACTGAAACGCATCAAAAACGTTGATATGATTGTTTATAAAAAATAAGGAGGTTGTAGCCTTGGCTAAAGAAGATGTATTGGAGCTTGAAGGTACTGTGCTCGAAGCACTGCCCAACGCAATGTTTCAGGTAGAGCTTGAAAACGGTCATCAGATACTGGCACATATATCCGGTAAGTTAAGGATGAACTTTATAAGGATTTTGCCCGGCGACAAGGTTACTGTGGAGCTTTCTCCATACGACCTCACTCGCGGGAGAATTACTTGGCGAGCAAAATAAATTAAGTAAAAGCACGATGAAAATCATAAGTGCTTAAGCGTTAGAGGAGGTATTTCAAAATGAAGGTAAGACCCTCAGTAAAACCTATATGCGAAAAGTGCAAAATCATCAAGAGAAAAGGTAAAATCATGGTGATTTGCGAAAATCCCAAGCATAAGCAGAAACAGGGCTGATTTTTTAGTCCGTTAAGGGCGCGGCTGAAATCATTTTGTGTGATTGCCCAAAACGCATAATCAATTACCCCTAATCCAATAATAACAAGTTTGTTTCATTTAATTTTGGAGGTGTATTAACAGATGGCGAGAATAGCCGGTGTTGACCTGCCCCGTGAAAAGAGAGTTGAGATTGGTCTCACATATGTTTACGGTATTGGCAGAACAAGTGCAAAGAAAATCCTTGAAGAAACAGGTATCAATCCTGATACTCGTGTAAAGGATCTCACCGAAGAAGAAATCGGTAAAATCAGAGATGCAATAGATGCAAACTTCACAGTAGAAGGTGACCTTCGTCGTGAAGTAGCGCTTAACATTAAGCGTCTTGTAGAAATTGGTTCTTACAGAGGTATCCGTCACAGAAAGGGACTCCCTGTAAGAGGTCAGAGAACTAAGACAAATGCAAGAACCCGCAAGGGCCCGAAGCGTACAATCGCTAATAAGAAGAAGTAAGGAGGAGAGAGCATGGCTAAGACAGTTAAAAAAGTAACTCGTAAGAGAAAAGAGCGCAAGAATATCGAGCGCGGTGCAGCACATATCCGCAGCACATTTAACAACACAATCGTAACCATGACCGATGTAAACGGTAACGCTCTTTCCTGGGCAAGTGCCGGTGGACTTGGTTTCCGCGGTTCTAAGAAGAGCACCCCGTTTGCTGCACAGACTGCAGCAGAAACAGCTGCTAAGGCAGCTATGGAACACGGTCTTAAGACTGTAGAAGTATTCGTTAAGGGTCCCGGCGCAGGCCGTGAGGCAGCAATCCGCGCACTTCAGGCAGCAGGTCTTGAAGTTAGCATGATTAAGGATGTTACTCCTATTCCTCACAACGGTTGCCGTCCCCCGAAGAGAAGAAGAGTCTGATGGAGGTGCAAAAGTAATATGGCAAGATATACAGGAGCGGTGTGCAGACAGTGCCGCCGTGAAGGACAGAAGCTCTTTTTGAAGGGCGACAGATGTTATTCTGATAAATGTGCTATTGCAAGACGCGAATATGCTCCCGGCCAGCACGGTCAGGGCAGAAAGAAGATTTCAGAATATGGTCTTCAGCTTCGTGAAAAGCAGAAAGTTAAGAGATACTACGGTATCGCTGAGAAGCAGTTTGCTCATTACTTTGAACTCGCTTCCAAGAAGAGCGGTATCGTCGGTGAAAACCTTCTTATCATGTGCGAAAGCCGTCTTGATAACGTTTGCTACAGAGCAGGTTTCGGTATGAGCCGTCCTGAAGCTCGTCAGCTCGTAAGACACGGTCATTTCACAGTAAATGGTAAGAAAGTAAACATTCCTTCATATATCATTAAAGAGGGCGATGTTATCGCACTTACTGATAAGAGTAAGGATTCTCCCAAGATTAAGGCAGTACTTGAAGCTAACGAGGGTAAGACTATCCCCGCTTGGCTCGACCTCGATAGTAACGCTCACAGCGTAAAGGTTACAACCCTTGCTAAGCGTGAAGACATCGAATACGAGATCAACGAGACACTTATCGTCGAATTGTACTCCAAGTAATGACTTAAGGTATATGGGGATTATTCCCCATATGCTTAAGCGGACAAATAGTATTTTTATACTGCGTCTGCTGTACCCTCGGGTATTTTATCTGAAAAATAAGAAAATGGGAGGGTTATTTTAATGACTGATTTAAGATTTGAAAAGCCTCGTGTAGAGCGTGTAGAGCTCAGCGAGGATGGTTCTTACGGTAAATATACTGTAGCTCCGCTTCAGCGCGGATATGGTACAACCCTTGGAAATTCACTTCGCAGAATGATGCTCTCTTCTCTTGAAGGTGCAGCAATTTCATCTGTAAAGATTGAAAATATTCAGCATGAATTTTCAACAATTCCCGGTGTTAAGGAAGATGTAAGTGAAATTGTCCTTAACTTAAAGCAGGTTATCATTAAACTTCATTCAGACGGTCCCAAGACTGTTTACATTGAAGCAGATGGTGCAGGCGAGCTTTGTGCACGCGATATCAAGGCCGACAGCGATGTTGAAATCATCAACGGCGACCTTCACATTGCAACACTTAATGATGATGCAAAACTTTATATGGAAATCACAATCAATAAGGGCAGAGGCTACGTTTCTGCAGATAAGAACAAGGCTATGCTTCAGCCTCTTATCGGACTTATCCCTGTTGATTCAATCTACACACCGGTAGAAAAGGTTAACTACTACGTAGAAAACACCCGTGTAGGCCAGAATACTGATTTCGACAAGCTTACTGTTGAAGTTTGGACAAACGGCACAAAAACTGCGGACGAGGCAATCAGCCTTTCTGCAAAGATCATCAACGATCATATGATGCTCTTTATCCAGCTTACAGAAGAAGCTATGAATGTTGAAACAATGGTTGAAAAGGGAACTGAAAAGAAGGAAAAGGTTCTTGATATGACTATCGAGGAGCTCGACCTTTCAGTTCGTTCTTACAACTGCCTTAAGAGAGCAGGTATCAACACAGTTGAAGACCTTACTCTCCGCAAGGAAGAAGAAATGATGAAGGTAAGAAATCTGGGACGCAAGTCGCTTGACGAAGTTATCGGTAAACTTAAGGAACTCAAGCTTTCATTTGCTCCCGATGAAGACTGATTCACAAATTGACTTATCAGAAGTTTTGAAGGAGGAAACCTAACATGGCAGGAACAAGAAAACTCGGTCGTCCTACCGACCAGAGAATTGCAATGCTCCGCGGTATGGTAACTGCTCTTTTGGAAAATGGCAAAATCGAAACAACTGTAACTCGTGCAAAGGAAGTTCGTCCCCTTGCTGAGAATATGATTACTCTCGGAAAGCGCGGCGACCTTCACGCAAGAAGACAGGCTCTTAGCTTCATCACAAAGGAAGATGTTGTTAAGAAGGTATTCGAGGAGCTCGCTCCCAAATACGCAGAACGTAACGGCGGTTATACAAGAATTATTAAGACAGGCGTTCGTCGTGGTGACAATGCTCCCATGGCTATTATCACACTTGTTGACTAATTCTTATTGAAAACAACTTAAAAAGGCTTCTATGACGATTACTAGTATCGCCATAGAAGCCTTTTTTGTTGCAAAAAATATTTGATTTTGCATAATTGCAAAGGGGATGTTCTTTTGTAACCAAAAGAACCAAAAGTTCGGGGTTCCGATTCCCCGGACCCCAAAACGCCCTCGCAGGGCGAAAAAAGAAATTTGTTTTTTCTTTATTTAATATGCAAGTGTCGTTTTTTCAGTTTCCTCGCCTTTGCACCACCGAAACGCAATCGATAAACCTATTATCGTGCATTTCTAAATCGTGCCCACCAGCAAAGGAAAATGATGTGGACACGATTTTGGCGGTCGGCTTCGTCACTTCAAAAACCGTAGTTTGTTGCAAATGGCTAGTCTGATATCAAACTAACAAAAACAAAAACCACTTTGTAAAAAAGAAAGATTACTTCATTTTTTGAGCCCCGGCTAGGGCGTTTCGGGGTGCGGGCGAATCGCAACCCCCGCGTTTTTGGTCCTTTTGACACCAAAAGGACATTACCTTGCAAAACTGCAAGATTTTGCTTTCTAAATAAACAATATTTTCTGAAAATATCAAAATGCAGAAAATAAAGTATCATATATAGCCTATAAATTTGCTGATGATGTTATATTATGATAATAAACATTAGATTCCTCGTCGCCAAACAAAATCAATAATAAGGAAAGTTTAGAGAACTGATTTAGTTCTCTCTTTTCTTTTCCGCAAAAAACAGTACAAATTTTCCCCGAAAACTCAAAAAAACACTATGAAAACCCATAATTTTATGATACAATATACCCTGTAAAAATAGATAACTATGAAAGGAAGGTTTGTTAAATGAACTTTTTCCAGAAAGATATAGAAACTATGCCCCGTAAAGAACTTGAGGCACTCCAGCTTGAGCGCCTTAAAAACATCGTGGCATATTGTTACAACAACACAAAATTCTATCACGACAAGCTCGACGCGGCAGGAGTAGGTGACGGAAGCAAGATTAAGCAACTTTCCGACATCGAATACATACCCTTTACCGAAAAGAGCGAATTCCGTGACAACTATCCTTTCGGTATGGTTGCCGTTCCTCATAGGGAAATCGTGCGCGTTCACGCATCAAGCGGTACTACCGGCAAGCCTACCGTTGGCGTTTATACCAAGCAGGATATTGACATCTGGAGCGACTGCGTTGCGCGTGTCTGTGCGGCAGGCGGTGTAAAGAGCGATGACATAATCCAGATTTCCTTCGGCTACGGACTCTTTACAGGTGCACTTGGCCTTCATTATGGTCTTGAAAAACTTGGTGCAATGGTAATCCCCATGTCATCAGGCAACACCGAAAAGCAGCTTATGATGATGCGTGACCTTGGTGTAACGGGTCTTGTTGCGACTCCTTCATACGCACTTTACCTCAGCGAAGCAGTAAAAGAGGGAGGATATCCTCTTGATGCTTACAAGCTGAAGCTTGGAATACTGGGCAGTGAACCCTGTACTCCCGAAATGCGTGAAACTATCGAGAAAAACTTGGGTGTATACGTTTCCGACAACTACGGTATGACAGAGCTTGGTGGTCCCGGTGTCAGCGGTGACTGCTTCGAGCGTGATGGTATGCACTTTGCAGAAGACCACTTCCTTCCCGAAATTGTTGACCCCGATACAGGCAAAAAACTTGAAAGCGGTGCAACAGGAGAGCTTATCGTAACGACTCTTACAAAACAGGGTATGCCCGTTCTCCGTTACAGGACAAGAGATATTACCACTCTTGATTACGAGCCCTGTAAGTGCGGCAGAACACACGTAAGAATGTCCAAGACCAAGGGCAGAACAGACGATATGCTTATTATCAAGGGTGTTAATGTATTCCCGACACAGATTGAGAGCGTTCTTATCAATATCGACAAAATCGGTCCCCACTATCAACTTGTTGTTCGCCGCGAAGACAAGTTCAAGGATACTCTTGAAATCAAGGTGGAACTCCTTGACGCAAGCGTACTTGAAAACTACGGCGAACTTGAAAAACTGATTCGCCAGATTCAGGAAAGAATCAAGAGCGTGCTCGGACTTCAGGCAAAAATCACTCTTGTTCCGCCCAAGACTTTGGAAAGATTCCAAGGAAAAGCAAAACGCATTCTCGACTTAAGAAACCAGTAATAACCCGAAAGGAAGATTAAAATGAAAGAATTACTTATCGGTAATGCCGCCGTTGCGCGCGGACTTTACGAGGCAGGTTGTAATGTGATTTCATCCTACCCCGGAACTCCCAGCACAGAAATCACGGAATTTGCGGCAAAATACGACGAAATATACTGCGAATGGGCGCCCAACGAAAAGGTTGCCTGCGAAGTGTCTTTCGGTGCATCACTCCGTGGTGCAAGAACTGCCTGCGCAATGAAGCACGTTGGACTTAATGTTGCGGCAGATCCGCTTTTCACACTTTCTTATACAGGTGTTAACGGCGGCATGGTTATCTGCGTTGCAGACGACCCCGGGATGCACTCCTCACAGAACGAGCAGGATTCACGCCATTACGCAATCGGCGCAAAAGTTCCCATGCTTGAACCTGCCGATTCACAGGAATCTTACGAATTTGCAAAGAAGGCTTTTGAGCTTTCAGAAAAATACGACACTCCCGTACTTCTTCGTATGTGCACAAGAATTGCTCATTCACAGAGCATCGTTGAAACAGGAGAGAGGGAAGAAGTCGGCGTAAAGCAATACGAAAAGAACCCTGCAAAATATATTATGATGCCGGGTAACGCAAAAAAGCGCCATCCCTTCGTTGAAGAAAGAACACAAAAGCTTATCGCCCTTGCGGAAGATTGTGACTTCAACCGCATAGAATATACAGACTCGAAAATCGGTGTTATCACATCAGGCGCAAGCTATCAGTATGTCAAGGAAGCGCTCGGTGACAGCGTAAGTGTTTATAAGCTCGGTCTTGTAAATCCGCTTCCCGTAAAATCGATTCAGGAATTTGCATCCAAAATGGATAAGGTTTATGTTATCGAAGAGCTTGACGGTATCATCGAATCTCACTGCAAAAACATCGGTGCAGACGTAGTCGGCAAGGAACTCTTCAGCCTTATCGGTGAATTTTCACAGAAAACTATTGCCGC
The DNA here is from genome assembly GCA_964390145.1 of uncultured Oscillospiraceae bacterium. Lineage (GTDB taxonomy): Bacteria > Bacillota > Clostridia > UMGS1883 > UMGS1883 > UMGS1883. The sequence continues at coordinate 87,551 of CAYMHB010000001.1, read as the reverse complement.
GGCTATGGAAAAGGAAGCAAAGAAGGTTTATGACCTTGAGACGGAAATTCCCATGCGTCCTCCGATGATGTGTGCAGGCTGTCCCCACCGCGGAATGTACTATGTCCTTGCGAAGAACAAGGTATCCGTTCTCGGAGATATCGGTTGTTACACACTTGGTGCAATGCCTCCGCTTACTGCACTTGACTCCACACTCTGTATGGGTGCTTCAATCTCGGGACTTCACGGCTTTAACAAAGCAGGCGGAGAAGACAGCGAGAAGAAGAGCGTTTGCGTAATCGGCGACTCAACCTTTATGCACAGTGGCGTGACAGGACTTATAAATATTGCTTATAACGGTTCAAATTCAACCGTTATCATACTCGACAACTCGATTACAGGTATGACAGGTCATCAGCAGAACCCCACAACAGGTTACAATATCAAGGGCGACCCTGCAGCAAAAATTGACCTCGAATCACTCTGCAGAAGCGTTGGTATAGGCCGCGTAAGTGTAGTTGACCCCTACGACCTCAAGGAATGTGAAAGAGTGCTTAAAGAAGAGCTTGCCGCAGACGAACCGTCAGTTATCATTTCAAGACGCCCCTGCGTACTTCTTAAGTATGTTAAGCCTTTAAAACCCCTTACAGTTAACAAAGACAAGTGCAAGAGCTGTAAAAAATGTATGTCATTCGGTTGTCCTGCAATCAGTATGCACGATGGCAAGGCAGAAATAGACAAGACTCTTTGCGTAGGATGCGGCGTATGCAGCGGACTTTGTCCCTTTGGAGCAATTGAAAGCGAGGTGCAGGAGTAATGCAAACTAAAAATATTATGATTGTCGGCGTAGGCGGACAGGGCTCGCTCCTTGCAAGTAAGCTTCTCGGCAGACTCCTCGTCGACGAAGGCTACGATGTAAAGGTTTCAGAAGTTCACGGTATGAGTCAGCGCGGCGGAAGCGTTGTTACATATGTACGCTATGGAGAAAAGGTTTACTCTCCCATTATTGAGGAGGGCGAGGCAGACTTCATCGTTTCATTTGAAAAGATTGAGGCGGCAAGATGGCTCTCATGTCTTAAAAAAGACGGAAAAATCATCGTTAACACACAGCAGATTGACCCGATGCCCGTAATTATCGGTGCAGCGCAGTATCCTGCTGATGTGCTTGATGAAATTGCAAAGAAGGGTGCATTTGTAGATGCTCTTGATGCACTTTCCCTCGCAGAAGAGGCAGGTAGCTCAAAGGCAGTAAATATTGTACTTATGGCGCGTCTCGCAAAATATTTTGACATCAGCTATGACAAATGGATTCATGCAATTGAAAAGACTGTTGCTCCCAAGTTTGCAGAGCTCAATAAAAAAGCATTTGAGCTTGGTTATAATTATTAATTTAAAGAAAAGAGATGGGAAAAATGGAAAATTATTATCAGAAAGAGATTGAAACTGCATCATACGAGCAAATTCGTGCGTGGCAGAGCGAAAGACTTGTAAAGACAATCAATCACGTTTACGAGAACAACAAGTACTACAGAAAGCTGATGGATGAAAAGGGATTAACACCCGATGATATTAAAGGGGTAGATGACCTTCACAAACTTCCTTTCCTTACAAAGGATGACCTTCGTGAAGCGTATCCCTACGGACTTATGTCAAAACCTCTTTCAGAGTGTGTTCGTATTCAGTCCACAAGCGGAACAACAGGAAAGAGAGTAGTTGCTTTCTACACACAAAACGACATTGACCTTTGGGAAGAATGCTGCGCAAGAGCGATCGTTGCAGCAGGCGGCACAAAGGACGACGTTTGTCAGGTATGTTACGGCTACGGACTTTTCACAGGTGGCCCCGGTCTTAATGGCGGTTCACACAAGGTAGGCTGTCTTACACTTCCTATGTCATCAGGTAATACAGAGCGTCAGCTCCAGTTTATGACAGACCTTGAAGCTACAATTATCTGCTGTACTCCCTCTTATGCTCAGTATCTTGCAGAAAGCATTGAGGAGCAGGGACTCCGCGATAAAATCAAGCTTAAGGCAGGTATCTTCGGCGCGGAAGCATGGACACAGGAAATGCGCAGAGATATTGAAAAGCGTCTTGGCATCAAGGCATATGACATCTACGGACTTACAGAAATCTGCGGACCCGGTGTATCATTTGAATGTAGCGAACAGACCGGTATGCATATAAACGAAGACCACTTTATTGCAGAAATTATCGATCCCAAAACGGGCGAGGTTCTTCCCGAGGGCGAAAAGGGTGAGCTTGTATTCACCTGTATCACCAAGGAAGCCTTCCCGATGATTCGTTACCGTACAAAGGATATCTGCGTTCTTTCACGAAAGAAATGTTCCTGCGGAAGAACTCATGTAAAGATGGCAAAGCCTATGGGCAGAAGCGACGATATGCTTATCGTAAAGGGCGTTAATGTATTCCCGTCACAGATTGAAGAAGTTCTTCTCAAGAAGGGACTTACAAGCAATTACCAGATTATCGTTGACCGCGAAAAGACAAGTGATACTATCGAGGTAAGAGTTGAAATGACTCCCGAACTCTTCTCTGATAAGATTAACGAACTTTCCAAAATTGAGAAAGAAGTTAACGAGGCTCTCAAGTCCATGACTGGCATCTACGCAAATGTGCGTATCGTTGAGCCCAAGTCAATCGTGAGAAGTGAAGGTAAAGCAGTCAGAGTAATCGATAAGAGAAATCTTTATAATAATTAAAGGAGTGGGGAAAATGACAATCAATCAGTTATCAATTTTTGTTGAAAACAAGGCAGGCACAGTTGCCGATATTACAAAAAGCATTGCAGATGCAGGCGTAAGCATTCGTGCGCTCAGTGTAGCAGATACTCAGGAATTCGGAATTCTGCGTCTTATAGTAAGCGACGTTGAAAAGGCAAAGGAAGCACTCAGCAAAAACGATTGCGTTGTTTCCATAACAAAGGTTATCGGCGTTGAAATCCCCGATACCCCCGGCGGTCTTTCAAATGTTTTGGAGCTTATGAAGGATTCCTCTATAAATGTTGAATACCTTTACGCATTCATCACAATTTCAGGTAAACACGCGTACGTGGTGCTCAGAGTAGAAGATAATGACAAAGCAGCAAAGATTCTTAAAGATAACGGTGTAAAACTTGTTTCGCAGGAAGATATTGACGCGCTTTAATAAATGAAAAGGTGAAGAAGCCCCAAGCAGTCTGCTTGGGGCTTCTTTTTGTCGTTTTTTACTGTCGTAATATGTAATAATTTAGGTTTCAATAATTAAATTGTTATTCTTTTTTTATGTAAATTAAGGTTTACATAAAAAATACAGAAGGTTTCAGATAAATTTTGAGTTTTCAACAGCTAAAACCCCTAAATCAAGGTTATTAACAAGAGTTATCAACAGTTTTAACAGTTTTTAACAATAATTTTTCCGAAACTTATTAAAATTACAAACTGCGTATTTATCGTGAAAAATAGGTTTACATAAAAAATCCGATATAATCAAAAAATACTTGACAAGAGTTTTAAAAGGGGAGAATTGTCGAGCAATTTATTTTTATCATATTTTATGTCGCCGAGCCTCTTCTTATATATTGGAAGATATAAAATTACGTTCTACTTGACAACTATTTTTGACAGGTATAGAATATAAGTAAATATATATATTAAATAATGTGAGGAAAATTTATGAAAATTCTTGTTACAGGAGGGAGCGGTTATATCGGCAGTCATACCTGCGTTGAACTTCTCAGTGCAGGACACGATATTGTTGTTGTCGACAACCTTTCGAACTCAAGTGAAAAATCTTTGGAAGCAGTAGAAAAAATCACTGGAAGAAATGTCCCTTTCTACAAGTGCGATATTCTCGATTACGATACTCTTACAAAAATATTTGACGAAAATAATTTCGATGCGGTAATTCATTTTGCAGGGCTTAAGGCAGTAGGCGAGTCAGTGGAAAAGCCGCTTGAATATTATCATAATAATATGACGGGTACATTTACTCTTCTTCGTGTTATGCGAGAGCACAGTGTTTTCAACATTGTATTTTCTTCCTCGGCAACAGTTTACGGAAATCCGAAAAAAGTGCCGATAAAGGAGGATTTTCCGCTTTCCACGACAAATCCGTACGGCTCAACCAAGCTTATGCTTGAAAGAGTTTTAAGCGATGTTTATATTTCCGACAACCGTTTTTCCGTAGTCCTTCTTCGCTACTTCAACCCCATCGGTGCACACGAAAGCGGACTTATAGGTGAAGATCCAAGCGGTATTCCCAACAATTTGCTGCCCTACGTTTCGCAGGTGGCGGTAGGTAAACTGCCGAAGGTGAATGTATACGGAAATTCATATCCCACTCCGGACGGTACGGGAGTACGCGACTATATCCACGTAACAGACCTCGCTCTTGGTCATCTTAAAGCGGTGGAGAAAAAGATAAATGAAAGCGGCGTTCATATATATAACCTCGGCACAGGGAAGGGATACAGCGTGCTGGAGATTATAAAGGCATTTTCAGAGGCCTGCGGAAAAGAAATTCCTTATGCGATAGCTCCCAATCGCTCGGGAGATATTGCGATGTGCTATGCCGATGCGACAAAAGCGAAGGAAGAGCTTGACTGGGTAGCCGTGCGTGGTATTGAAAAAATGTGCCGCGATGCATGGAACTGGCAGAGTAAAAATCCAAATGGATATAAATGATAAAGGAGAAGTAAAATGACAAAAATCAGATTTGACTATACAAAGGCAGAAAAATTCATATCAGAAGAGGAAATCGGTGCTCTTGCGCCTGCAATCAGCGCGGCACACGAAATGCTCCATAACGGAACAGGTCGCGGCAACGACTTTCTTGGCTGGGTAGACCTCCCCGAAAACTATGACAAGGAAGAGTATGCACGCATCAAAAAGGCGGCAGAAAAGATAAAAAGCAATTCAAAGGCACTTATTGTAATCGGCATCGGCGGCAGTTATCTCGGTGCGAGAATGGCTATCGAAATGGTGCATCATAATTTCTTCAACCTTAAAAATCAAAAGGAAGACGGGGTGCAGATTTTCTTTGCGGGAAATTCAATAAGCTCTACCTACCTTGCAGACCTTATTGAAATCGTAAAGGATATCGATTTCTCCGTAAACATCATTTCAAAGAGCGGTACTACAACAGAACCTGCGATTGCGTTCCGTGTTTTCCGTGAACTTCTGATTGAAAAGTACGGAAAAGAAGGTGCAAAGGAAAGAATCTACGCCACAACCGATAAGGCAAAGGGCGCACTTAAGAACCTCGCTGACGAGGAAGGATACGAAACATTTGTCGTTCCCGACGATGTAGGCGGTCGTTACAGCGTTCTTACAGCAGTAGGTCTTCTTCCCATTGCCGCAAGCGGTGCCGACATTGACGCACTTATGAAGGGCGCTTACGATGCAATGCAGGAATACAAAAACCCCAATCTTTCCGAAAACGACTGCTACAAGTATGTTGCGGCAAGAAACGCTCTTTACAGAAAGGGCAAATCAATCGAAATTATGGTAAATTACGAGCCTCAGGTTCATTATTTTGCAGAATGGTGGAAACAGCTCTTCGGAGAAAGCGAAGGCAAGGAAAACAAGGGCATTTTCCCTGCAGCAGTTGACTTCTCGTCTGACCTTCATTCAATGGGTCAGTACATTCAGGAAGGCCTGCGCACAATGTTTGAGACAGTGATTTTCTTTGACAACGCAAGAAAAGACCTCGTTATAAAAGAGGACAGCGACAATGTTGACGGACTTAACTTCCTTGCAGGCAAAAACCTCAGCTTCGTAAACGAACAGGCGTTTAACGGAACACTTCTTGCTCATACAGACGGCGATGTTCCTAACCTTGTTCTTCGCGCGGAAAGACTTGACGAGTACTGCCTCGGAAACCTTATCTACTTCTTTGAAAAGGCTTGCGGCATCAGCGGCTATGTACTTGGGGTAAATCCCTTTGACCAGCCCGGCGTTGAAGCTTATAAAAAGAATATGTTTGCTCTTCTCGGCAAACCGGGTTTCGAGAAACAACAGGAAGAATTATTAAAGCGCCTTGGCAATTAATGACTGAATAATTGAAAGCCTCCGTGGGAAAGATTAGTGTATACTAATTTTTTCTTGCGGAGGCTTTTTTATGGTAAACAAAGTTGAAATATGCGGAGTCAATACATCAAAGCTGCCAACCCTCACTGCACAGGAGAAAAAGGAGCTTTTTGAAAAAATAAAAAAAGGCGACACCCTTGCCCGTGAAACCTTCATACGCGGGAATTTAAGGCTTGTATTAAGCGTGATAGGACGCTTTAACAATCGTGGAGAAAACGTCGACGATTTGTTTCAGGTGGGGTGCATCGGACTTATAAAATCAATCGACAATTTCAATACTGAACTGGATGTGCAGTTTTCAACATACGCCGTTCCTATGATTATCGGCGAAATAAGACGCTACCTTCGTGACAACAACGCCGTCAGGGTATCGCGCTCGCTCCGTGATATTGCCTACAAGGCTCTCTGCGTGCGCGAAAAAATGATGAACGAGCAAAACCGTGAACCCACCTGCGAAGAAATCGCAAAAGCAATCGAGGTAACGCCCGAGGAAGTCGCAACCGCGCTTGATGCCATTCAGGAACCGATATCGCTTTTTGAACCCGTCTATCACGATGGAGGTGACGCGGTCTATGTTATGGATCAGGTGTCAGATAAAAAGAATCAGGACGAAGCATGGATTGAAAAAATATCTCTTCGTGAAGCTATGGACAAACTCTCTGACCGCGAAAAAATGATTATAATAATGCGGTTTTTCCGCGGAAAAACACAGACCGAAGTAGCAAGCGAAGTAGGGATAAGTCAGGCACAGGTGTCGAGGCTTGAGAAAAGTGCGATTACCAGTATGAGAAAGAATATTTAAAGTAAAAACACAATAAAAATTCGAAGTGCGAAATGATAAAATTCGAAATGAAGGAAGGTTTTGCACGAGCAAAACCATTTCTTTTATAATAGGTTTTCGTATTGTCGAAAATCAACCATCACTTCGAACTTCGAACTCTGTACGCTCTGCACTGCTTTCTCCCATCATAAAAATACACTATAATTAAAGCAAGGCGGAAACACAGTTTCCGCCTTGCTTGTTGCTATATTATTTAGGAATTATAAGTGTTGCACCTTTTAATATATCTTCTTCGCTTTCAAGGGCGTTTGCGCGGAGAATATCCTCGGCACTCACGCGGTATTCCTTAGCAATATCCCACAAACTTCTGCCCGAATGCACACACGACACAATAATAGATGGCCTAGGTACGGGCGTATATTCTCCCTCGCTCGCAGAATAGATTATATCGCTTTCAGTCGTGCGGATGCATTGAACTTCGCTTTCAATGCTGCCTCTTACCTCAACGGTACGCTCGTCATTCAGCGTATAACTTATGTTAAGAAGTTTGCACGACGCCACAGGTATCAGCATACATCCGGGCGAATCACATTCAAAAGAAAAATCCACATTTTCCTTATGACTGCAAACGGGCGCGGATTCATCACCGCTTAAATACAGAATATAAATCTCCGCATATCCTGAAACCTTCAGCATTCCGCCCTCAGAAACGCAATTTTGCACGAACGGTCTTGCAACTGTCTGATACACCGTGTCAATCGGAGGTAAATTATCAGGGATTAAAATTTTCTCGCGAAAATCTATGTCGCGGTTTATCACGGTTTCCACACTGTCAACACTGATGGGTGCGGATTTGTATTCAAGATTTCCGTGTGGCAGATAAGCATCCTCAACGCAATTTACAGCCACAGAAGAACGCGCGATAACACGCATAAAAATCTGCGTGGAGATATCTATCACTGAATTTACGCCTTCAGCATCCTTACTTGAAGAGGAACTTACATCAATAACCTTTACGGCGTGCTCGCAGTTCATATCTTCGCGTATGCCGGATACTTCAAGCACATTTGCAAACGAAATTTCCGTCTGCGCGTGTTCTATTTTTGATTCGCTCTTGTAAAGTGCACATATACGGATAATTCCCTTGACTATTGCCTTGTCGTCGATTACTTTAACACTGCTTTCGGTAATGGTAGCATCGGTCTTTAATATTTCTGCAATGGGCGATTTTCCTGTCGCGAGGGAGAAGCTGTCCGAGATAACGGCGCTGTCCTGTGTATGTGCGCAGATAACATCACTTACAAGACAAGCCTTCTTTGTACAAGCACCCTCGATTTCGCTTATAATCTCAACGCTCTGACACGAATAAACTCTTACATTCGTAAGAAGTGTTGCTTTCAGCGAAATTTTCCGACAGTTTGCGATGTTGCAGTAAAGGTCGCTCACATCAACATCGGCAAATGATAAAAACGAATCAGAAATATTACTGTCTTTTACAAGGTTTGAAAACTCGCAGGAGGAAGTAATCGCGGTAACGCATTTTTCCTCGTTGTCGGCAAGATACAAAATATCAAACGAAATACTTCCCGAAACAATAATATGTCCGTTACGCGTTTCTGTGTTTGTTATTTTTGGTCGGGCGCTTACCTGAAGCACCTTTTTAATGTCCGGTTTTGAATCGGGGACAATAACGTCGCATTCGGCTGAAAAGGTACTCTTTGTGCGACATACGGCACTGCACAACGGCAGCGTTTCATTTTTAATATTTATTTCCATTTTTAAATCCTCCTCACACAACGAATATATGAAGGGTGTAGAGGACATATACCAAAAAAATGCAAAAAAATATGACAGACAAGGAAAATCGTCTGTCATCAAAAGGGGAAAATGAAAAAAGTTGTTGCGTCTCATTGAGACATCTATATAATACATCGAAGACAAGAAAAAATCAATGAGCAAACTATAAGAAATAACCACTTTTTTTGACGAGAATTTGTGCAAAGTGCACAATAAGTGCGCGCGGTGGATTTGCCTATTCGCTTTTCTTGTTATTTACAGTTGAAAAACTTTTGTTTTTAGTGTAAAATATTATAATAATTATTTTTGAAAGGGGGACGCTCTGTGAATTTTAAACTTGTATCCGATTTCGCTCCGACAGGGGACCAGCCGCAAGCGATTGAAAATCTTGTGAAAAGCATAGAATACGGCAACCGCGGACAAATTCTGCTTGGTGTAACGGGCAGTGGTAAAACCTTTACCGTTGCAAACGCTATCGCGCGCATTAACAAGCCGACACTCATACTTGCACATAACAAAACTCTTGCGGCACAGCTTTATAATGAATTTAAGGAGTTTTTCCCTGAAAACGCCGTTGAATATTTCGTTTCCTATTACGACTACTATCAGCCCGAGGCCTATATTGCCCACAGCGATACCTATATCGAAAAGGACGCGCAGGTCAATGAAGAAATTGATAAACTCCGCCACAGTGCCACAATGGCTCTTTTCGAACGCCGTGATGTAATCGTAGTGGCATCTGTCAGCTGTATATACGGTCTCGGTGACCCCGAGGATTACTCCACACTCGTTCTTTCGCTTCGCCCCGGTATGCAAAAAGACCGCGATGATGTCATCCGTAAGCTTATCGAAATGCAGTATGAAAGAAACGACATCAACTTCATACGCGGTAAATTCCGCGTGCGTGGAGATGTTGTTGAGATATTCCCCATCAGCAGCGCGGAAAATGCCGTGCGCGTGGAATTTTTCGGTGACGAAGTCGACCGTATAACCGAAATTGATACCCTGACAGGTGAAGTTCTCGGTGTTCGTAAACACGTGGGAATTTATCCGGCATCGCACTATGTTACAACCGCCGAAAAGCGCGAGGCGGCGATAGCATCAATCAGGGCAGAACTTGAAGAAAGACTCCGTGAACTTCGTGACAATGACCGTCTTCTTGAAGCACAGCGCCTTGAAGAACGAACCAATTATGATATTGAAATGATGCGCGAAATCGGTTTTTGCAGCGGTATTGAAAACTATTCGCGTCACATCAGCGGACGTGAGCCGGGAAGTGCTCCTTATACTCTTATGGACTATTTCCCCGATGATTTTTTACTTGTGGTGGATGAAAGCCACGTTACAATTCCGCAGGTCCGCGCTATGTTTGCAGGTGACCGCAGCCGTAAGGAAAGCCTCGTAAAATACGGCTTCAGACTTCCGTCTGCATTTGATAACAGACCGCTCAACTTTGCGGAATTTGAAGAAAGAATAAATCAGGTCGTTTTCGTTAGTGCAACTCCGGCGCAGTACGAATACGACAACTCGCAATCTGTTTCCGAACAAATTATCCGTCCCACGGGACTTCTCGACCCCGAGGTTTCTGTCCGACCAATTGAAGGACAGATTGATGACCTTTTAACCGAGATTTTTGCCCGCGCCGATAAAAAGGAAAGAGTGCTTGTTACCACCCTTACCAAAAAAATGGCGGAAGACCTTACCGACTATCTCCGCAGTATGGGTGTTAAGGTAAAATATATGCACTCCGACGTTGAAACTCTTGAACGTCTTGAAATTGTCCGTGACTTAAGACTCGGTGTGTTTGATGTACTTGTGGGAATCAACCTTCTGCGCGAAGGCCTTGACATTCCCGAGGTATCGCTTGTAGCGATTCTCGACGCCGATAAGGAAGGGTTCCTTCGCAGCGAAACGTCGCTTATTCAGACAATTGGCAGAACTGCACGAAACGTAAACGGCAAGGTCATTATGTACGCCGACCGTGTTACTGATTCTATGCGCCGCGCGATTGACGAAACCAACCGCCGCCGCGAAGTGCAGGAAGCATATAACAAAGAGCATGGTATAACTCCCAGAACTATCGTCAAGGCAGTCAGTGATGTTATAGCCGCTACTACCGAGACGGACGATACTCCCGAAACAAATGTATATCAGGTTATAACAAAACTTGAAAGCGAAATGAGAATTGCTGCCGAGGAACTTCGTTTTGAAGACGCGGCAAGAATCCGTGACCGCATCAAGCGGCTCAGAAAGGAAGTGATGTAATGCGAAAAGAAGAAATAGTTATTCAGGGGGCTCGCGAGAATAATCTTAAAAATGTCAATCTTACAATTCCGCGCGATAAATTCATCGTATTTACGGGCGTTTCCGGCAGCGGAAAAACATCACTTGCTTTTGATACTATCTACGCCGAAGGGCAGAGAAGGTATGTGGAATCGCTTTCTTCCTATGCGCGAATGTTTTTGGGACAAATGGAAAAACCCGAGGTTGATTATATCGAAGGACTTTCCCCCGCGATAAGTATTGACCAGAAAACGACCAATAAAAACCCGCGTTCAACCGTTGGTACAGTAACGGAAATTTACGACTACCTGCGCCTTTTGTATGCACGTGTGGGAATCCCGCATTGTCCCGTCTGCGGAAAGGTTATCTCTCAGCAGTCGCTTGACCAGATAGTAGACAGTGTGCTGGCTCTTCCTGAAGGCAGCCGTGTGCAGATTCTCGCCCCCGTTGTACGCAGGAAAAAAGGCGAACATCAGAAGGTTTTTGAAAACGCAAAGAAAAGCGGTTATGTACGCGTGCGCGTAGATGGAATCATATATGACCTTTCAGAAGAAATCGAACTTGAAAGGCAGAAAAAACACAATATAGAAATAGTCGTTGACCGACTTGTCGTGCGCGACGATATCCGCACACGACTTGCAGATTCAATCGAAATTGCACTTCATCAGTCGGGCGGTACACTCATCGTATTAAACGGGGAAGAGGAACTCTCCTTCAGCCGAAACTATGCGTGTGAAGACTGCGGAATCAGTATGGAGGAGCTTTCACCCCGAATGTTCTCATTCAATAACCCGTTAGGCGCATGCCCGAAATGTAGCGGTATCGGTCTTTTAAAGCGTGTTGACCCGTCGCTCGTTCTCATAAGTGATGAACTTTCCATCCTTGAGGGCGCATTCTCCGTCAGTGGATGGCGTGCTCCCGATAAAGAGGGCAGTATGGCAAACGCAACACTGCGCGCCCTTGCGAAAAAGTATAATTTCAGTCTTTCTGTACCCGTGAAGGAGCTTCCCGAGGAAGCTATAAATAAAATTCTTTACGGAACCGACAACGAGGAAATTGAAATTGAGCATATCGGCAAGCGAGGACTTTCAAAGTACAAAACCACCTTTGAAGGCATAGTCAACAATCTTCAACGCCGTTATGACGAAACTGACAGCGACTGGGCAAAGTGGGATATAGAAGGGCTTATGCGCGAAATCCCCTGTAACGAATGTAAGGGAAAAAGGCTTCGTCCAGAAAGCCTTGCCGTAACGGTAGGCGGTAAAAATATTGACGAGGTCTGTGACCTCTCCGTAAACCGCGCACAGGAATTTTTCTCAAAACTCAAACTCGGCAAGCAGGAAACAATCATTGCCGAAGAAATCCTAAAAGAAATAAACGCGCGAATAGGCTTTCTTAATAATGTCGGTCTCAACTACCTTACTATGTCAAGAAGTGCAGGAACACTTTCGGGTGGTGAGGCACAGCGAATACGCCTTGCGACCCAGATTGGCTCGGGCCTTGTCGGCGTTTTGTATATCCTTGACGAGCCGAGTATCGGCCTTCATCAACGCGACAATAATAAGCTTATCGGCGCACTTAAAACTCTTCGTGACTTGGGAAATACCCTTATCGTAGTCGAGCATGACGAAGATACTATGCTTGCCGCCGACCATATTGTCGATGTTGGCCGAGGTGCAGGTATTCATGGCGGCGAAATCATCGCGCAGGGAACAGTTGAGGACATTATAAACAACAAAAACTCCGTTACAGGCGATTATTTAAGCGGCAGAAAAAAGATAGCCGTTCCTACAGTACGCCGCGAAGGTAACGGCAAGAAAATCACTGTTAAAAAGGCAGCGGAAAATAACCTCAAGGATATTGATGTTGACATTCCGCTTGGCAAATTCGTATGCGTGACCGGTGTTTCCGGCAGCGGAAAAAGCTCGCTTGTAAACGAGGTCGTATATAAACACCTTGCCTATAAATTAAACCGCAGTAAAGCCGTCCCCGGTAAGCACAAATGTATCGAGGGTATTGAAAATCTTGACAAGGTTATAGACATTGACCAATCGCCTATCGGCAGAACTCCGCGTTCTAACCCTGCGACATATACAGGTGTGTTCAACGACATCCGTGAGCTTTTCTCGCAAACTCCCGAAGCGAAGGCGCGTGGCTATAATGCAGGGCGTTTCAGCTTTAATGTCCGTGGCGGAAGATGTGAAGCCTGCACAGGCGACGGTATAATCAAAATCGAGATGCACTTTTTGCCTGATGTATATGTCCCCTGCGAAGTGTGTAAGGGCAAGCGGTATAACCGCGAAACGCTCGATGTTCATTACAAGGGCAAAAATATCTACGAAGTTCTTGATATGACCATTGACGAGGCAACTGAATTTTTCGATGCCATTCCCAAAATAAAAAATAAACTTCAGACAATCAAGGATGTAGGTCTCGGATATATCAAACTCGGTCAGTCATCGACCACTCTTTCAGGCGGCGAGGCACAGCGTGTGAAACTTGCAACCGAACTTTCAAAGCGCTCGACCGGTAAGACTATCTATATTCTTGACGAGCCTACAACGGGACTTCACAGTGCCGATGTTCACAGGCTTATAGAGGTTCTTGACCGCTTTGTCGAGGAAGGAAATACCGTGCTTGTAATCGAGCATAACCTTGATGTTATCAAAACAGCAGACTATATCATCGACCTCGGTCCCGAAGGCGGAGACGGTGGCGGTGAGGTAGTTGCAATCGGCACTCCCGAGGAAGTGGCGAAAAACCCGAAGTCCTATACGGGAATGTTCCTCAAAAAGATGCTATAAGTTTCTTTTCAACTTAACACATAAACCCCCTTTGTTCTTAATAAAATTTAAGACAAGGGGGTTTTATAATGACAGAAACAAATAAAAAAACAGGTAATATCATCATCGAAAACCGTGCCAAACTTACCGCGGGGGGAGTAAAGGATGTTGAAAGCTTTTCGCCTGAAAAAATAGTTCTTATAGGTGATAGCCATCTGCTCACAATAACGGGTAAAGGAATGAAGGTCAAGAAACTTTCCACCGAGAGCGGCGAAATACTCATTGAGGGAGAAATATCAGGATGCGTCTATACCGCAGGACACGGGGATCGGGAAGGGCTTTTAAGGAGGATTCTTAAATAATGAATGTCTCTTCATCGCACCAGATATATGTTTTTTCGCTGTTTGTGGTTTTGGGTATGGTATGCGGTGCGCTTTTTGATGTTCAACGGTTTTTACGAAAGAAAAGCTTTGCGGGGAATGTGCGTACAACGATAGAGGACACTGTTTTTGCAACTGCGTTTATAGTCATAATGCTTGGTGCAAGCTTCGCCTTAAACAATGGCGAAATACGCTATTACGAAGTTATGGGGGCAGTCAGCGGAATACTTTTTTACGCGGCTTTTTTAAGCCGCATTTTCCTGAAAATACTCACTTTGATTTTCGAAGTGGTGGAAAAATTGTTGGTTAGACCGCTTGTAAGAACCGTGCTTTTTCTACTGAGTCCAATCAAAAAAGCAGCGCTTAAAATAAAAAGACATTTTACCAAGCTTCAAAGAAGGTTTAAAAGCGTTAAAAAAGGTGCAAAAAAGCGAAGAAAAATAATAAAAAAAAGAGTTAAAATGTTGTAAAAAAATCTTTACAAATCAATTACTTTAAGTTATACTATATTTTGTGAGGTGATATGTGTGAGCAGGGCTGCAACAAAAAAAGTGCACAAAAGACGCAAATATACAAGCAGCGACTATCTTCGCTTGATGGTCTCAATCTTAATAATTGGCGGATTTTTGTACACCCTGACTGCTCAGCAATTTCGCCTTATAAGTATACGCAAGGAGACTGCGCGTTGCAATGAGGAAATCGCACTTCAGGAGAAGGAGTACGAAAAACTCAAGGAAAAGGCTGCGTACAGCTCATCTGACAGATTTTACGAGGAAAAAGCCCGCGATGAAGGCTATGTGCGTGAAAACGAGACAGTCTTCATTATAGGAAACTGATGCATTGTAATTTCGCATAATATTTTATTTATACTGAAAGGGGTATAAGTCCTTTATGGCACTTGAGGTAGGACAAATTGTTGAAGGAAAAGTTTCCGGTATAACGGGATTCGGTGCATTTGTAGATTTAGCTGGTGGAGAAACAGGCCTTGTACATATTTCCGAAGTTGCAAGAAACTACGTTAAAGATATAAACGAACACCTGTCTGTCGGACAGGAAGTGAAGGTTAAGGTTTTATCACTTGACGAAAAAGGAAAAATCAGCCTTTCTATCAAGAAAGCGCAGGAGGAAACCTTCAGAAGACGTGCGCCCGAACCCTTCAGCGGTAAACCTGCTGAAATCGATTGGAGCCACGACGAAAGAAAGGATATGTCTTTTGAAGATATGATGGCTTCTTTCAAGCAGTCAAGCGATGCAAGAATGCTTGATCTTAAGCGCAACACAGAGGGGAAGCGCGGAAACAGAAGAAAGTAATAATCAGGGATTCGTGAAAACGAATCCCTTTTTGTTTGCAGACGGTAAGAAGGCAGTGTCGCTTGCGACACTGCCTTCTTACCTCAAACTGTATTTTCCGAGGACTTCGATATTTTTGATTTCTTTTTTCATTATGTCGCGCATACTAAGTCCCAGCGCGTTACATAATCCTGCAATATAAAACAGCATTTCGCCGATTTCATTTTCGATAATATCTTTACATTCGGGGCAAAGAGTTCCGCTTATTCCCGTCATTTCTTCTGACGATATCGGGGATAATTTTTTCCCCACATCTATCTTAAGGCATCCGCATCCTGTGGCCGTTTTAATACTGCTGCGACAGATTTTACTGCAAGCACTCTGGCATTTGGTTAATATATCAACAACATTCTGGTTTCGTATAATAAGATGCGATACCTTTTTCTGAAAGTCTTCAGATTTTAAATCGGGCATGGTTTCCACCTCCGATTTATATTATATAACTTATCTCATACCTGCGTCAATGTAAGAGATTGTCGCAAAACGTCAAGTTTGGAAGTTTACTCTCCATTCCTTTACTAAATCGAATGTGTACACAACATCGGCATCCAAATCTTTATCAAAAAGGCAAACTGCATTAAGCGATAAATTGTCGTGTGTCTTATAGTAATAGATTCCCTTATCCGCGTTAATACACGATGAATACTGCGTCAGCTCAAGGTCGCCCTTTTCGGTAACAACACTTCCGCGCGTCTGGAAAACGCTATCCAGAATGTGAAAAAACTGACTTACGCACGGCTGGTTGCCTTTTAAAGGGGGTGAGTTTAATTTTGTGAACGAAGCCCTTACGAACCGTGACTGCGAGGACAGGTCGCCGGGCATACCGACTCCTCCCAGCCCTCGACTGTAATGAGGGAAATCGTTTTCGGGAGGTTTCGGGGAAAGATTAGTGTAATTTGAAAAGTTGTACATCTGCGAAGGGAAGGGTGGCGCGTTGGTAAGTACACCGACGGGATTATCATAAACCGTAATCCCCTCTTCAACCGATTCCACAACAATACATTCCTTTTTATCGGCAATAATCCAATGCAAAGGTGACGGCGGAAATTCGTCGCTGAAATGTGTGCTCGTAATATTTATATCAGGCAAAATCTCCTTTGCATCCGAAACGCTTTCGCACACGGAAAGAATGTAAGGGATAAATTCAAACGACGCAATATTCGCCTTATCATTTTTCGGTGGATGATAATATGAAAAATGAGGGAACAAAAGCCCTGCCATCGACAATCCTTTTTCATTTGCCGCATCAAAATAGAGCGGAAAATTATTTGAAACAATGCCCATTCCTATTATGGCATAGTGCGAAAAAACATCCTCGCTGTGCCTTAGCTTGAGGGAAAAATCCCTTCCCGTTATCACTACCTTTTCAGAAAACGAATGCTCATAGTCAAGATTTCTGCCAAAATAAAAATTCTCGCCTTTATAAGTTATCGCGGTGCACATGTAAATCAGTCCTCATCTTCAAAATTATTCTTATTATTCCATTGTCGATTTTAAATATACTTTTTGTAGATTTTTAGCACTAAAAATGTTGAAACGAATCTCTCTTTATGTTATAATCAACCTATTATAGTTAGTTTTTTACGAAAGAGGGGAAATTAAATGCTCGAAAAGAAATGGGTGTTTCTTGACGAAAACATAAGTGAGGCTCAGGCGGAGGCCTATGCCCAGCTTTTTGACATACCGCTCATCGTTGCGAAGGTTCTTTTGAATCGCGGTTTTACCGATGCGGCGGATGCAAAGAAATTCCTTGACAAAAATTCAAACACTCTTTATTCTCCGAACCTCCTTTGCGATATGGACAAGGCAGTTAAGAGAATTCACGAGGCAATAGAAAAAAAAGAAAATGTTGTCGTATACGGTGACTATGATGTGGACGGTATCACATCAACAGCTCTTTTGGTAAGCTTTCTGCACTCCAACGGAGTGAATGTGCAGGCATACATACCCGACCGCCAGAACGAAGGATACGGAATCAATAAGGCAGCTATTAAAAAGATAGTTGACGATGGTGCAACACTTCTTATCAGCGTTGATACAGGTATCACTGCTTTTGAGGAAACCGTTTATGCAAAAGAAAACGGACTTGAAGTTATCATCACCGATCATCATGAATGCAAACAGGAACTTCCTGAAGCTGTTGCAGTAATAAATCCCAAGCGTATGGATTGCAGCTATCCTTTCAAGGATCTTGCAGGCGTTGGTGTTGCATTCAAGCTTGTTTGTGCGGCGAGTGATAAGAGTGAAAACGAGCTTTTGGAACAGTATTCCGACATTGTAGCCCTTGGTACAATAGCCGATGTAGTATCGCTTAAAGATGAAAACAGAATTATAGCCTCTCGCGGTATTGAAAAGCTTTCGAAAAATCCCAATACAGGACTTGCGGCGGTTATTTCAACTCTTGGACTTCGTCAGAAATGGAACAACTGCTCTGTTGTAAGTTATTCGATAGCACCCCGTCTTAATGCGGCGGGAAGAATGTCCAACGCAATGATTGCAGTTGACCTTCTCCTTACAGATGACCCTGTCGCAGCTCAGGATCTCGCAATCCGTCTTGATAACGACAATAAAAACCGTCAGAACGAAGAAAAAATCATCTTTGATGAAGCGGTTGAAATGATAAATCAAATCGACCTTTCTGATAAAAAGGTGCTTGTACTTGCGAAAAGAAACTGGCACCATGGCATCATCGGAGTTGTTGCTTCAAGAATTTGCGAAAGATACAACAAAACCTGTATTCTTATTTCAATCGAGGACGATTGGTGTAAGAGCAGCGGCAGAAGTGTCGAGGGACTTAATCTTTTCGATGCCCTCGGAAACTGTGCCGACATACTGGAGAAGTTTGGCGGTCATGCATACGCGGCAGGCTTCTCTATCAAGGAAGAGTATATCGGAGAGCTTGACAAACGTCTCAACGAATTTGCAAACAACTGCAATTTTGAGGAAAAAGTCCCTGAAATTCTCATAGATTCAAAAATAACTGTAAAAGATATAATAGCACCCATCATAAGGAAAACGGAAGTTCTTGCTCCCTACGGTGCAGGTAATAAAGTCCCCGTTTTTGCTCTTATGAATGCAAAAATTATAGATGTTAAAACCCTTTCTGAAGGAAAGCATTGCAGAATCCTTGTTGAAAGTGACGGCAAAATTGTCGAGGCGATTGCATTCGGCGCAGGAACTATGGCAAAAGAATATTTTGTAGGCGATATTGTTGATCTTGCAGGCGAACTTAACATAAATCTTTACAACGGACAAATCAGACTGCAGATTATCATAAATTCAATTCGCGTTTCCTATAAGGAAAAGAGTGATGTTCTTCCCGACAGAAACGACTTTGCCGATATTTACCGCTATTTAAAACAGCAGGGCGGAATAAGTGAGGAAATTTCAACTCTTACGGGAATTCTTACTGAAAAACTCGGCAGACGCATCATGCGTGACAAGATTACAAACGTTCTTCGTGTATTTCAGGATTTGAAAATACTTAATTTCAATAAACTCGGAGATGTTGTACAGGTAACCTTGTGCGAAACGGAAAAAGGTAAAAAGGTTTCGATAGACAAGAGTGAAGAGTATCAGCGAATCAAGAAAGAAGTAGAAGAAAACTATTAAAAAAGGAAGTGAGCGTATGGATCAGGCTTTTGAGGTCTTGATGGAGAAAATACAAAAATACAATAAAAGTGCAGAAGAAGACCGTGACCTGATTTATAAGGCTTATCTTCTTTGTAAGGAGAAACACGGTGATCAGCTTCGTCACAGCGGCGAGCCTTACTTTATGCATCCCTACGAGGTTACGCGTATTCTTGCCGATATGGAACTTGATCGCGATGCTATCATAGCAGGACTTCTGCACGATGTTATCGAAGACACCGATTACACTTACGAGCAGATGAAAGAAGAGTTTGGCGAACAGGTTGCTCTGCTTGTTGAGGGCGTAACCAAACTGGATAAGATTAAGTGCATATCAAGTGAAGAGGCCCATATAGAAAACCTGCGTAAGATGTTTTTCGCTATGGCAGAGGATATCCGAGTTGTTCTTATAAAGCTTGCCGACAGACTTCATAATATGCGCACTCTTAAACATATGAAGCCTGAAAAACAACTTCAAAAAGCGAAAGAGGCACTCGACGTATATGCGCCTCTTGCATACAGACTCGGTATTTCAAAGATAAAGATAGAACTTGAGGATCTGGCACTTCGCTATCTTGACAGCGTGGCTTATTACGAAATCGTAGACGGACTTTCACAAAAACAGACCGAACGCGATTCCTATGTTGAAAATGTAAGAAGTGTTATCGCTGAAAAAATGGAGCAGATGGGAATAAAATGTCACATCGTTGCCCGTGCGAAGCACATATACAGCATTTTCAGAAAAATGTATAATCAGAACAAAACTCTCGACGAAATCTACGACCTTTTCGCAGTAAGAATTATCGTAGATACCGTTGCAGAGTGTTACGCAGTACTTGGTATCGTTCACGAGGAGTATAAGCCTATTCCCGGACGATTCAAGGACTATATAGCGATGCCTAAACCCAATATGTATCAGTCGCTTCATACAACGGTAATCGGTCCCGACGGACAGCCTTTTGAAATTCAGATCCGCACATGGGATATGCACAAAGTTGCCGAGCGCGGTATTGCGGCGCACTGGAAATATAAAGAGGGTAAGGCAGGCGACAGTAAAAATCTTGACTGGGTAAATAAACTCCTTGAAATTCAGAGCGAGGCAGTTGACCCTGAAGATTTTATGCGTACTCTCAAAATAGATATGTTTGCAGACGAGGTATTTGTCTTTACTCCCAGGGGCGACGTAATAGGACTTCCTGCAGGCTCGTGTCCCATTGACTTTGCGTTTTATATTCATTCAGCCGTAGGCTACAAGATGACAGGTGCGAAAGTTAATTCCAAGATTGTAACCCTTGACTACAAACTTAAAAACGGCGACATAGTTGAGGTTATCACATCGGGAGCGAATAAAGGCCCCAGCCGTGACTGGCTCAAGATTGTTAAAACAAGTACCGCAAGAAATAAAATCAATTCATGGTTCAAGAAAGAAAACCGTGAAGCGAATATTGTGCGTGGTAAGGAGAGTGTTGAAAACGAGCTCAAGAGACTCGGACTTTCATATTCTGCACTTTTCCAGACAAAGTATCTTGAACCCATGCTCAAACGCTACGGTTTTTCAAACATAGACGAAATGTATGCCGCAATCGGTTTCGGCGGAATAACTGCAGCAAAGGTTGTTACAAGACTGCGCGACAGCTATCAGAACGACCACAAGGAAGAACTTCCGCCTGAAGTAGTCTCCAGGCAGACTGTAAAGAAAAAGCATAAGAGCGACAGCGGTATCGAAGTGCGCGGCGTTGATAACTGCCTTGTCAGACTTTCCCGTTGCTGTAACCCAGTACCTGGTGACGATATTATCGGTTTCATAACGCGTGGACGCGGTGTCAGCGTACACAGATGCGACTGTGTGAATATTCTCCCTGAAAAGCTTGACGAGGATATGCGAGGCAGAATAATCGAGTGTAACTGGCTTGACGACATATCTACATCATTCAGCGCTGAACTCAGTATTGAATGTATCAACCGTTCAGGGATTCTTGCCGATGTTATCGGCATTGTTTCTGAGCAGAAGCTCAATCTTCTTGCGGCAAATGCGCGTGCACTCAAGGACAGAACTGCACTTATTGATATTACTATTGAAGTAAGCAGCAAGGAACAGATTGAAAGCATAATCAAGAAGCTTCATCGTGTGCCGGGCGTATATGACATCAGGAGAACTGTACAGTAAAGGATTTTGTTATGAAAATAAGGACGCTTACTCTCGGACATATGGGCGTAAACTGCTATATCCTGACCGATAACGGCGAGGCAGCAGTAATTGACCCCGGTGCCGAGTGCAAAAAAATAACAGACTATCTGAGTGAGGGCGGTTATACCCTCAAAAAAATTCTTCTCACTCACGGACATTTTGACCATATAGGCGCACTTTGTGACCTTGCAGAAAAAACAGGAGCCGAGGTTTATGTCCATAGCGGAGACAGCAAAATGCTTACCGACAACGGCGCAAACCTCTCTTTTTTGACTGGCGAGAGAATAAAACCGTATAAGGCGGATGTACTCCTTGACGATGTTAAGGAAATACCCCTTGGTAATACTGTGATTAAGGTTTTTCATACTCCGGGGCACAGCGAAGGAAGTGTCAGCTACCTTTGGGGCGACAATCTTTTCAGCGGGGATTTGCTCTTTTGCGGCTCGATAGGAAGATATGATTTTGGAGATATGGAAACCGAACTTAAGTCGATTAAATTCCTTATGGATAATTTTGACGATGGTACAAAGGTTTACGCAGGGCACGGAGAGGCTACTACGATCGGATTTGAAAAGAGAAATAACCCCTATTCAATGTTTTGGAATGATGTAAAATGAAAATAGTTGCCCGCGGACACTCCCTTGAGGATGCAGTGCGTCAGGTTTTGCAACTGTTTTTTGATATAAGTGCGGATTTTGATGTAATATCCTCTCTGGAAAATGAAGAAAACCTATATATTGCAAAGGCAGAAATCACCCTGGGCGATAAATACGCCGAGGGTGAAATAGAAGAAACCTTTTTTAACCCCGATAAAAGAGAGATTTCTGACCTTGTCAAAAAATCGGTTTATTTTGCCTGCAAAAAACTTTCCGATATGCCGACTCCGTGGGGAATTTCCACAGGCATCCGTCCCGCAAAAACTGCAAGGATGATGCTCGATGAAGGCAGGGGAGACGATGAAATTCAAAGCTATATGCAACATGAATTTTTTATAACTCCCAAAAAAGCACGCCTTTCTCTCGATGTTGCGAAAAAGGAATATGAACTTCTTAAGAACCCCGTGAAAAATGGTGTCAGCGTCTATGTCGGCATACCTTTCTGCCCGACAAGATGTGCATATTGCTCGTTTATCTCTCAGGCGATGGCACATAACCAAAAATTTGTAAAGCCTTATGTGGACGCGCTCCTTAAGGAAATAGACGAAACGGCAAAAATGGCAGACGATTTCGGGATGAAGGTTGAAACGATATACTTCGGCGGCGGTACACCGACAACGCTTTCTCCCGAGGATTTGGATGTGCTTATAAAACGCGTCAAAGACCGCTTTGACACTTCGTATCTTCGTGAATTTACGGTTGAGGCAGGCAGACCCGACACATTTACCGACGAAATGCTTGGGGTACTAAAAGAAAACTCCGTCCGCAGAATCAGTATCAATCCGCAGACAATGAATCAGAAAACGCTTGACAAAATAGGCAGACACCACAGCGTAGAGGATACGGTAGCCGCATTTGAAATGGCGCAGAAATATAATTGTTTCAGTATAAATGCCGATGTTATCGCAGGTCTCCCTGACGAAAGCCCCGATGATTTTGCCCATACAATGCGCAAAGTTTGCGCTCTTTCTCCCGATGCCGTAACCGTACATACAATGTATCTTAAACGCGCGGCAAGGCTTATAAACGATTTTCAGAAACTCCGCTTTGCAAATGATATGGACGCTATGGTACAGCACGCCTACGACTTCCTGACGGAAAACGGATATAATCCCTACTATCTCTATAAGCAGAAAAATACCCTCGGAAACCTTGAAAATGTAGGCTTTGCAAAGGAAGGTCACGAAAGCCTTTACAACATCTGCATTATGGAGGAAATTCAGACAATCCTCGCTCTCGGCGGCGGCGCATCTACCAAAATGGTAAAGGGAGGCAGGATAGAACGCGTATTTAACCCCAAGGAAGCGGCGGACTATATCGCGCGAATTGATGAAATAATCGAAAAGAAACGCAATGCCCTTGAATTTTTAAGAGACACCTTTTAATGGGGGTAAAAATGAAAAAAATCAGCACATATTTAATTTCAATATTGATACTTCTTTTGTACCTCCCAAATGCCCTTGCGGAGGAAGAAAACAAACCCTTGACAGTCGCGTATAAGGAGCCGTATGTTACCGCGTACACTATCCGTACAGCCCATATAGAGGAAGAACTTGATCACCCAATGCTCGCAGCAAGTGATACATGGTACACAGGAAATACAAAGAGAAACTCCTTAACAGCGATTAACATTGTAGACAGCGCAGATGAAACGACTATCTCATCTGCAACCGAGAGTTGGCCCGCCGCAGTTGACCAAAACGCTGACAGCGAACTTGATGATGATATAATGTGTTATATAAACGGGACGACACTTACTATTGCAGGGGACGGAAGCGGACGTATTTATATGAACCCCGATTCCAAATTTGCTTTTTCTACATTGGGAACTGACGAATTTACAAATATAACCGAAATCTCAAACACACACATACTCGACGCAAGCAAAGTGATTGAGATGAAAGGTATGTTCTGGGGTTGCTCTAATCTGGAAATGCTGGATGTAAGCACTTGGGACACAAGCAATGTAACAGAAATGTACAGCGTATTTAATACCTGCTCAAAACTTACAACCTTAGATTTAACTAATTGGGATACAGATAATGTAACAGAGATGAGAGCCATGTTCAATACGTGTTCTTCGTTAACAGAAATAGATTTAAGCACTTGGGACACAAGTTCCCTTGAATCGACTTTCGGTATGTTTAATAAATGCACCAATCTCAAAACGGTTAATCTTAAAAACTGGGACACATCCAACGTAAATACAATGAGTTCTATGTTCCAGTTGTGTGAAGCATTAACCAAAATTGAAGGACTTGAAAACTTTGACATCGGTAATGTTACCGATCTCAGTTTTATGTTCTACCAATGTCCCAAATTGAAAACTCTTGATTTAAGGAATTTTGAAACAGGTAAAGTTACATCATTTGACCATATATTCTGCCATTCGGTAATAACGCTTGTCGGCGGTAAGGACGCGGTTAAAAATTGGGATACTTCGTCAGCGGTAAATATGAATGCAATGTTTTATCAGATCCAGAATCCCGTTCTTGACGTTTCTCATTTCGATACGAGTAATGTAAAAGTATTCTCCCAGATGTTTGAAGGTTGTGCTATAGAAGAAATTATAGGCCTTGAGAATTTTGACACTTCAAACGGAATCACTTTCCACGAAATGTTCTGGAATGCGTATAAAATAAAAGAGGTAAACCTCAGTAACTTTGATACCCGAAAAGCCAAGAACGGAGTAAAAATCAGCGAAAATAACACCTATTCTTACACAATGAAGGGCTTCTTTGGCGGAGAAAATGCAGGCAACCCCGCACTTGAAAAAGTCATTCTCGGCGAGAATTTCAGCTTTAACGGTGATGGAACAAACACAAACGAAAACTATATGTTCAAAATGCCCACAAAATCCTCGGCAAGCATTACGAATACCTATTGGGAAACCCCTGACGGAAAAATATATGCTCCGTTGGAAGTGCCTGACAAGACCGCAGGAGTATACATAGCGCGCGATTACTCAAGCCCGATTATAGTACTGGAAAACACGGTTTACTCATCAGAAAACAAAACCCTTGATGTATCCGTTGTTCTCAATACAGATTTACAAACTCAAAACGGAAAGGTTTTAATAACTGTTTACTCCGAAAATACTATGCTTGATTTTTATTATGAAGATGTGTCTGAAACCGTGTCACATACTTTTGAAAAGTTGCCGACTGCCGAAAGATATACCGTTAAAGCATTTTGCTGGTCAGACTTTGAAAGAATTACTCCTTTGTGTAATTCAATTATAAAAACAGTACAGTAAAAAAACGCTCCTGACAATGTCAGGAGCGTTTTATGCAATTTAATTTTTCAAACTGTGGATAGGAGCAGGAATTCTTCCGCCGCGGTGGATGAATTCTGCGCTTGATTCTTTATGTACGGGCATAATGGGTGCATAACCCAAGAGACCACCGAATTCAACGCTTTCACCTACAGTTTTGCCGACAACGGGAATAATTCTTACGGCAGTTGTTTTCTGGTTAATCATACCGATAGCCGATTCGTCTGCAATAATTGCGGAAATCGTCTCTGCAGGAGTATCTCCGGGAATGGCAATCATATCAAGACCAACCGAGCACACACAAGTCATCGCTTCAAGCTTATCAAGGGTAAGCGTTCCGCACTCTGCCGCCGCAATCATACCTGCGTCTTCACTGACGGGGATGAATGCACCGCTTAAACCTCCTACATAGCTTGACGCCATAACACCGCCCTTTTTAACTGCATCGTTAAGAAGTGCAAGCGCCGCCGTTGTGCCATGCGTGCCGCACTTTTCAAGTCCCATTTCCTCAAGTATATACGCAACACTGTCGCCGACCTCAGGAGTAGGAGCAAGGGAGAGGTCAACTATACCAAACGGAACGCCAAGTCTCTTTGACGCTTCCTGAGCAACAAGTTGTCCCATACGGGTAATTTTGAAAGCAGTTTTTTTGATTGTTTCTGCAACTGTGCCAAAATCTTTTCCCTTTGCTTTCGCAAGCGCCGCTTTAACAACACCGGGACCGCTGACGCCGACATTGATTACGCAGTCGCCCTCACCAACGCCATGGAATGCACCTGCCATAAAGGGGTTATCCTCAACCGCATTTGCGAAAACAACAAGTTTAGCGCAACCGAATGAATCGTTGTCAGCAGTCAACTCTGCAGTCTTTTTGATAGTTTCACCCATAAGCTTTACGGCATTCATATTGATACCTGCTTTTGTGGAAGCAACACAAACTGACGAGCAAACGCGCTCAGTCTTTGCAAGTGCCTCGGGGATAGATTCGATAAGGATTCTGTCACCTTTTGTAAAGCCTTTCTGCACAAGAGCAGAAAAACCTCCGATAAAGTTTACGCCCGTATCCTTTGCCGCACGGTCAAGAGTTTGTGCAAAGCAGACATAGCTCTCCGCATCACTCGCGCCTGCGATAATAGAAATAGGGGTAACTGAAATACGCTTGTTTATAATCGGGATTCCGTACTGACGGCTGATATCCTCGCCTGTTTTCACAAGGTCCTTTGCAAGACGGGTGATTTTCGCATAAATCTTTTCACAAGCCTTCTCTGCACTGCTGTCGATGCAGTCAAGCAGGGAAATTCCCATGGTTATTGTTCTTACATCAAGATGCTCATCGCTGATCATTTTGATTGTTTCTACAATTTCTCTTGTATTTATCATTTTAAAAACCTCTTATATTCTGTGCATAGAGTTGAATATATCTTCATTCTGCATTCTTATTTCAACGCCGATTTCCTTGCCTATTGCATCAAGGTCTGTCATAACGGCATTGTAGTTGTCTGAATCTTTGTTAAATTCCACAAGCATCACCATTGTGAAAATGTTCTGCATAATAGTCTGATTTATGTCAAGAATGTTAACCTTGTTGTTATAAAGGCAACCGCTTACTTTAGCAATGATACCTGTCTGGTCAACACCCATAACTGAAACAACTGCTCTCATCTGTAATTACTCCTTTGTCATATTTATAGCTTAAAAATTATTATACTACCAATACCTTTTTCCGTCAAGCAAATTATGCTGTACAATTTGGGGACGGGGCACTTTTTGTTACACAAAAAGTGCCCCGTCCGCTTATTGGAAACGGAAAGCGCAAATTGCGCTCTCCGCCATTTATTCAGCCGTAAATTCCACATCGGGAAATACGCTTGCAATCGTATCGTAGATACGCTCATTTTCTTTTAAATCGTGAATTACAATTTTCCTCGGAGATATTGTTATAAGTGCACTCAACAGAATATCCTCCGCGCCAAAATCCTCGCATGTGAAAATAGCTTCCTCGCAATAATGACCTGTAATATCCTTATGCCTTTTATTAAGAATACGCAAAACGCCGTCTTTTTTTACAATATGAACGAGTGTCTCCTTGGGCGACTGAACCGATATAAAGAAACTGAGCATATTCAAAAACTCGTCATATTCGCGCATCGCGTAGAGCTCCTCTGCCGCATCGTGACAGAGATTTTTGAGTTCGTTTTTGTAATCCTCAAGTCTGAAATTCACAAATCCGTTTATTATTATATAATTATTTTCTTTGAGATATTCCTCCGCCTGCTCGCGAATAAGAGCCTTACGCCTTTCATAATGAATTGCATCCATCGCGTTCGGACCTTCACCGCTTGCGTGTTTTAATGCAATACCGAGTATCTCAGCTCTTTCGCTTGGGGGAGAATAATAAAACTCGCTTTCCGTAATTTTTCTGAGTAGCGGTTTTTCGTACCGCGACATAATTTCTCCTGTAATCTGCATTGCAAATTCGTAAACATCCGACCCTTTAGGCAGATTGACAGCAGTATTTAATTCCAAGAATTATCACCTCCAGTATGTAAGCACACGGGATCCGAGCCCAGTATGGTTTTAAGATGTCAATTTTGGTTGATGCTGCGCAAAATCTCTTGAAAATAGCCTCTGAGGACGATAAATGAAAAGTGTGCAAATTTTACAAATTTAAGGCATACAGGGCTTAGCTCCCGTGTGCTTTGTCATCAGAGGTATAATCGAGCCTATATCTAAAATTTTTCCTTCCTTGGATTTTTGTATTTTTATGTTTTTGCGGTCAAGAAATTCCTTTATTTTACTACCCGACCCAATCAGCGAAATATCACCGTTAACAAAGAGTATATCAGAGTCTCCCATGCCACAGCATCCGCCCCAGAATCCGTTTTCGAACGGAGGAAGCAAAATCCCCTCATTTTCTACCAAAAGAGCGTCCATGCCCCTTTTCAAACCCTCCTGCGCAATGGCGCTGTCACTCGTTATAAACGAATTTTCATCAATCGGGCAGATAGAGCATTTTGTATATCCCTGCTTAACCTCGATAAGCTCATAACCCTCGCTGATAAGTATTTCAAATAAACGCCCGTCACATACGCTTTTGTTTAAAAAACATTTTTTCCCAACTATACCAACATTATATGCACAGTCCAGCGGGTAGTTACTACCGACGCTCTTTTTTCCCATAATAACCTCAAATCCGTAAGGAGCGAGCGCATTTTTATAGTAATCATACGTCTCGGGAGCGCAAACTGCCTTTTTCTCACTGACAATTACAATGCCCAAATCGGCATGACGGCGCATAGACGGCACAAGCACATCAATAGGCGGCGGTGTAATAACCTTCGCGTCTTCAATTTCGCAGTCGGCTATAAAAAGCGAAACTTTGCTTTTCGGAAGATAGGGTGTAGTAATAAATTCCATATAATTCTCCTAAAAAGACTGTGACAAGAAATTGTCACAGTCTTTTGGTTATTTCGATGCATTAAGTCTTGCAAGAGACTTTTTAAGCTTAATTTCTGCCAGATTATGCTCAAACTCACTTTGCTTTGATTCGGCAAGTCTTTTTTCAGCCTTTTCCTTCGCCCTTTTAGCGCGGTCAACATCGATATCCTCGCCCCACTCAAAAGTCGATGCGGCAATTCTTACAGCACCGTCAGTCACGCTGAGCATACCGCCTGCACATGCGCCCTTGCGCTCGCCCTCCTGGGTGAAAATGCGGGCAACACCAATTGCAAGTGCGGCAACATAGTTTGTATGTTTTGCAAGAATCCCAACATCGCCCTCGGTAGTACGAACGATGATTTTCTGCGCCTTACCCTCGAACATAAGTCCGTCGGGGGTAACTATTTGCAAATCAAATTCATTCATAATATCAGCCCTTCGCCTTCTCGATAGCTTCTTCGATAGTGCCTACAAAAAGGAATGCAGATTCGGGAAGGTCATCGTGCTTGCCCTCGATGATTTCCTTGAAACCGCGGATAGTCTCGGAAAGGGGTACATACTTACCCTGCATACCTGTAAACTGCTCTGCAACGGAGAACGGCTGTGAAAGGAATCTCTGTACCTTACGAGCGCGGTTAACCGTAAGTTTATCTTCTTCGCTAAGTTCGTCCATACCCATAATTGCGATGATATCCTGAAGTTCGTTATATCTCTGAAGAATCTTCTGCACAGCTCTTGCAACTTCGTAATGCTCCACTCCTACAACATCGGGAGAAAGGATTCTCGATGTTGAATCAAGCGGGTCAACCGCGGGATAAATACCCTGTGACGCAATCTGCCTTGAAAGAACTGTTGTCGCATCAAGATGCGCGAATGTTGTTGCAGGAGCAGGGTCGGTAAGGTCATCGGCAGGCACATAAACTGCCTGAACAGATGTGATAGAACCCTTCTTTGTGGATGTGATTCTCTCCTGAAGAGCGCCCATTTCGGTCGCGAGTGTAGGCTGATAACCAACTGCAGAGGGCATACGGCCAAGAAGCGCTGAAACCTCACTGCCTGCCTGTGTAAACCTGAATATGTTATCAATGAAAAGAAGTACGTCCTGACCTTCTCTGTCACGGAAGTATTCCGCCATAGTAAGACCTGAAAGCGCAACTCTCATTCTTGCTCCCGGAGGCTCATTCATCTGACCGTAAACGAGTGCAGTCTTGTTGATAACGCCCGACTCCTGCATTTCGTTATAAAGGTCATTACCCTCACGGGTTCTTTCGCCGACCCCGGAGAATACACTGAGACCGCCGTGCTGCTTTGCAACATTGTTGATAAGCTCCATAATAAGAACTGTCTTACCAACGCCTGCGCCGCCGAAAAGACCAATCTTACCACCCTTTGCATAAGGGCAGATAAGGTCAACTACCTTGATACCTGTTTCGAGGATTTCGGTTGTGCTTGCCTGCTCGTCATAATCGGGAGCAGGTCTGTGAATTTCCCATTTTTCAGGATTTTCGGGAGCGGGCTTGTTATCTACAGGCTCACCAAGAAGATTGAATATTCTTCCGAGCGTACATTCGCCTACGGGCACGCTGATACCTTTTCCTGTGTCAACTGCTTCCATACCGCGAACAAGTCCGTCAGTAGAACTCATCGCAATACAGCGAACAACATCATCGCCAATATGCTGTGCTACCTCGAGTGTGATTGTACGCTCTCCTGATTTGATTTCAATAGCATTGAGCAAATTGGGAAGTTGTCCGTTTTCAAATTTAATGTCAAGAACAGGCCCGATAATTGATATTACCTTGCCCATGTTTTTTTCTGCCATGGGATTTTCATCCTTTCTTAATTAGGAATTATAGAGCGGGTTATCAGCCGTTTTGTGAACCTGCGACTATCTCAGTTATCTCTTGAGTTATTGCCGCCTGTCTGGCTCTGTTGTATGTGAGAGAAAGATTTTCAATAATTTCGCCTGCGTTATCGGTCGCACTTTCCATTGCCATTCGGCGTGCAGAAAGTTCGGATGCAATTGATTCACATACACCGCCCCATACTATACCGCTGATATAGTGAGGAACAATTTTGCCGTAAACCGATGTGGGATCGGGGTCATACTCGATAAGCTTCTTTTTCTGCACAGTTCCCTCAGAAGGTGTAATAGGCAGAATCTTTTTGGAAGAAGGTACCTGAGAGATAATGTTAACAAACCCCGTATAATAAATATCAATGGATGTGAATTCACCCTTCAGAAATGCCTCCGTAAGTGCCTTGCCGATACTGTTGCAGTCGCTGATACTTACGTCTGCGGCAATCTGATACTCGGTTGTAAAGATTGTTACATCCTTTTTTGCAAAATATTCCACAACTTTTTTACCGATGGGGAAAATAATATCTCCGTCGCTGTAATTTATTGATTTAAAAAGATTGTTGTTGTATCCGCCTGCCAGACCTCTGTCGCCGGCAATAACAATATGACAAGCCTTTCCTTCCTTTTCCTTTGCAGTGAAAGGGGAGGAAAAATCCTTCGCACTTGATGCAATATCGGAAAGAGTTTCCGATAAGATTTCAAAGAAAGGACGGCTCATTTCGATTCGCTCCTTTGCCTTTTTCATCTTACTTGTCGCAACAAGTTGCATCGCCTTTGTAATCTGGCGGGTGTTTTCAACGCTTTTTATTCTGTTTTTTATTGCTTTCATTGAAGGCATTGTGCTTCACCTCATTTGCGAGCGAGAAATTTTTCTACGCATTGAGAAACTGCTTCCTTAATCATTTCTTCAGTCTCTTCGGAAAGCGCTCCTGTTTGTGCAATAGCCTGAGCAATTTTGGGATATGTGTTATCAACATATTCGTAAAGAGTTTTTTCAAATTCTCTTACATCAGAGGGTGCAATATCCTTTAAGAAACCGTTTGTAACGGCATAGATTATAATAACCTGATGCTCAACGCTTACAGGAGAATTTCTATCCTGCTTAAGAACCTCAACGATTCTTTCGCCCTGTTCAAGTCTTGCCTTTGTGTCGGGGTCAAGGTCGCTGCCGAACTGTGCAAATGACTGGAGTTCACGGTACTGTGAATATGCAAGTTTAAGAGTACCTGCAACCTTTTTCATCGCCTTAATCTGCGCATTACCACCAACACGGCTGACTGAGATGCCTGGGTTAACAGCGGGCATTACGCCGGAATGGAAAAGTTCAGTTTCAAGGAATATCTGACCGTCTGTAATCGAGATTACATTTGTGGGGATGTATGCTGATACGTCCCCTGCCTGTGTCTCAATAATGGGAAGTGCAGTAAGCGAACCTCCGCCGTATTCTTCGGAAAGGCGGGCAGCACGCTCAAGAAGTCTTGAATGAAGATAGAATACATCGCCGGGATACGCCTCTCGTCCCGGGGGACGGCGGATAAGAAGTGAGAGTGCACGGTATGCTACCGCATGCTTTGAAAGGTCGTCGTATATAACAAGAACATCTTTACCCTGATACATAAAGTATTCGCCGATAGCACAACCTGCATAGGGCGCAATATACTGCATGGGAGCAAGCTCGCTCGCAGTAGCGGCAACTACTGTTGTATAATCCATCGCACCACTCTTTTCAAGAGTGTCAACAAGCTGTGCAACGGTAGATTTCTTCTGACCGATAGCAACGTAGATACAGATAACATCCTTGCCCTTCTGATTGATGATAGTATCAATACCGATAGTAGATTTACCTGTCTGTCTGTCGCCGATTATAAGTTCACGCTGACCGCGGCCGATAGGAATCATGGAGTCAATCGCCTTGATTCCTGTCTGGAGCGGAACGCTTACAGATTTTCTTTCAATAATACCGGGAGCCGGTGATTCAACAGGACGGCGCTCGGTGGTTTTAATATCACCCTTGCCGTCGATAGGCTGACCAAGAGCATTTACTACTCGACCAATCATACCTTCGCCTACGGGAACGCTTACAACAGTGCCTGTGCGCTTTACGATATCGCCCTCACGGATTTCTCCGTCAGAACCGAGAATAACAAGGCTTACAAGGTTTTCTTCAAGGTTAAGTGCCATTGCAACTTCGCCGTTTTCAAACTCTACAAGTTCATTACTCATACAGTTGTCAAGACCTTTTACCTTTGCAATACCGTCACCAACTTCAACAACATAGCCGGTTTCTTTCTGCTCGATTTTATTTGAAAAATTCTTAATCTGGTCTTTTATGATTTTGCTGATTTCATCAGATTTAAGCTGCATAATTTCACCTTCTATCTAAAGTCATTGGAAGCAATCTGCGCCTTTAACCGTTCAAGTTTTGTGCGCACACTTGCATCCGTCTGCGAGTTGTCAGTTCTTAAAACAATACCACCGAGAATTGAGGGGTCAACTTTTTGTGTAAGTTCGATTTTCGCGTCCCACTGCGCCTCAAGCTTTTTTACAAGCTTTTCGCGAAGTTCATCGCTGAGAGAAGTGGCAGTTATAGCGGTAACACGCTTAATACCGAGCTTTTCATAATAAAGTTTATCATATTCTTTCGCGCAGTCGCGCAAAATGTGAATACGTCTTTTCTCGCAAAGTATTTTTATAAGATTTACGACATACTCCATATATGGTGCAAAAGCTTCATCGATAAGTTCAAAACGCTTTTCGACAGGGATAGTAGGGGAGTCAAGAAGAACTTCGTAATCGGGGTTTTGGGAAAAAATCTCCGCAATACCGGTAAGCTCCTCATAAATTTTCTCTACAAGTCCCTCATCCTCGGCGAGTGAGAACAATGAATGAGCATAAGTCAGTGCCAATGATTTCATTTGTTTTCACCCCAACCGTCTATGAACTCTTCTACAAGCTTTTCGTGGTCTTTTTCATGTAGGTCTTTCTGGATGACCTTTTGCGCGATGTCAACAGCAATATTGGCAATGTCGCTCTTAATTTCATTTATTGCAGATTCTTTTTCGCGCTCGATTTCTTTTTGTGCTTTTTCAAGAATTGCCGATGCTTCGCGCTTTGCTCCTCCAACGATTTCCTCGCCGCGAAGTGTCGCATCGTGCTTTGCGTCCTTCATAATTTTTGCTGCCTCTTCCTTTGCAGAAGAAAGCTTTTCTGTGTATTCTGCTTCAAGTGTTTCGGCGTTTTTCTGCGCTTCTTCAGCCTTGGAGTACATTGTATTAACTTCTTCATCGCGAGCCTTGAGCATATTCATAACGGGCTTAAAAAGAAGTTTTTTCATCACAAAAACAAGGATTATCAAGTTTACCCACGTGAAAATCATTGTCCACGGGGCAATCGCTACGAATTCCTGAAATTTCTCCATTTTCTTCGCCTCCTCATAAAGATTTTTCCAAGGCGGAACGATGCTCCGCCTTGGCTTTAATTATTAAACAAGGGGGTTAGCAAAAATAAGAATCATAGCAATAACCAAGCTGTAGATACCGGTTGATTCTGCAACGGCACAACCGAAAAGCATTGTGGATGTGATTTCGCCTTTTGCTTCAGGCTGGCGGCCTACTGCCTCTGCAGCCTTACCTGCTGCATAACCCTGACCGATACCGGGTCCCAAACCTGCAATCATTGCGATACCTGCGCCTATTGCTGATGCTGCTTTTACGATAGCTTCTGTCATTTCCATAATAAATACCTCCAAAAATTTTTATATCTTTTAATTGTTTTTTATTCAGCGGGATTGGCGTTTCCTACATAAACCATTGTAAGCATACTGATAATATATGCCTGCAGGAAACTTGTGAAAACGTCAAAATAAATTGAAAGAATTGCAGGAAGACCTGCCTGGAAAATCGGGATTGTTCCGATAACGGGAATCCATCCGATTACGAATTTGCTCAGTGCGGCAAGCGCACCGTAGATAAGCGTTGTTATTACAATACCACTACCAATGTTGCCAAAATGACGGAACGCCATTGAAATCGGGTTTGCAATTTCGCCTACGATATTAAGCGGCGCCATAAAGAACACCGGCTCGAAAAAGCCCTTGATATAGCCGAAAAATCCGTTGTTCTTGATGTTGTAAAACTGAATCAGGAAAAATGCTATAAGGGCAAAGCCAATCGTTGTGTTGATGTCTCCCGTAGGAGCGCGAAGTCCTAACAGCCCGGAAAGACTTGAAAGGATTGAGTATGAGAACAATGCTCCAATGTAGGGGAGAAAGACGAGGTTATGTCCTCCCATTGTTTCTTCTACGAGGTTTTTAAGGGTAAGAACAAGTTTTTCTGCAACAATCTGTCTTTTTGAAGGATTGCGCACTGAAAGGTTGCGGCCAAGAATAAAACAGATAATGGATACAACGATTACCACAAGCCAACCGTTGAAGATTGTTTCTGTTATGGGGATACCACCCAAAACGGGTATTTCAAACAGTATTTTTGGTCCTTTGATATCTGCGTTCAAGAGTTTTCACTTCCTTCTTTTTTACGCGGTTTTGTAAAACTTACGATGTAAATTGCTATTCGCTGGAAAACAAACGGAATAACAGCTGCCCAGAAATGTATAGTGTCTGTGGATGCCGCAATAATTATCATAATTGCAGACAGCACAAGACGGGCGTTGTAACTTAGTGACATTTGTATTTGTGCCCCCGCAGCGTCCTTGGAAAGGCTCTTTTTGACGGAGTATGCCAGATAGAAAAAGTTAGCGCAGACGAATGCACATCCATACACTACTCCTATTAGAATATCTTTGCGGAACGATAAAAATGCATAAAATACAAAAAATTCAATAATACCAAGTAAAAATGTTAAAGCACACACTTTCGCCGCATCTTTATATACGGAATCATTTCTCATCTTTGTTTCCCTTTCTTGTCTCTCTGGTGCAGAATTTCATAAATGTCACAGAGCCGCTGCCTATTCCCAGAAGAACGCCTATAACCATGACATAATCTCCAAGGGAATATTTGTTTTGCAACCACATTGCAATTCCCACCCATAGAAGAAACGATATCATGACACTGAGCCCAAGCCCTGTTATAGCGCTAAGCGCTTCAAAAATCTCTTTGCGGGTATCTTTATCCATAATTTATAACCACTCAACAGGACGACAGCTTGTAACGCCGAAATGATATAAAATCGCGTCAACGATTCTTCTTGATGCGTTTCCGTCGCCATAGGGGTTAACGGCAACACTCATCTTGTGATACTCAGCGTCGTCGATAAGAAGCTGAGAAGCAAGAGAGTAAATAATATCCTCTTCAGTACCTGCAATCTTAACCGTACCTGCTTCTGCCGCCTCGGGTCTTTCAGTTTCGCCGCGAAGTACGAGTACAGGCTTTCCAAGTGCGGGAGCCTCCTCCTGAAGTCCGCCTGAATCTGTAAGTATAAGATGCGCCTTGTTCATCGCATTATGAAGAACATCGACATCGAGAGGCTCTACAAGATGAACACGCGGAATATTGCCGAGAATGGCATTTGCAGTCTCGCGCACTGCAGGATTGAGATGAACGGGGTAAATAACTTCTATATCAGGGAAATCGCGAACAAGCCTTGCCACAGCACGGCAGATGTTTTCAAGCGGAGCGCCAAGGTTCTCTCTGCGGTGTGCGGTCATGAGGATTATACGCTTGTCCATATCTATTCCTTCGAGAGGAGTTCCCGCGAAAGAAAATTCTTTCTTGATTGTAGTTTTGAACGCGTCAATAACAGTATTGCCCGTTACGAAAATACTTTCGGGGTTAACGCCTTCGTTTATAAGATTTGCCCTGTTGTTTATTGTGGGAGAGAAGTGAAGATCAGACAAAACGCCTGTAAGACGGCGGTTTATTTCCTCAGGGAAGGGGAAATATTTGTCGTAAGTACGAAGACCTGCCTCAACATGGCCAACCTTAACCTGATTGTAATAAGCCGCAAGAGAACCTGCGAATGTCGTTGAAGTATCACCATGAACAAGCACAAGGTCAGGCTTTTCCTGACGGAAAACTTCTTCAAGTCCTGTAAGAGCCTTTGTAGTAATGCCTGCAAGAGTCTGACGCTCGGTCATGATATTAAGGTCAAAATCAGGCTTAATATCGAAAAGATTAAGTACCATATCAAGCATTTCGCGATGCTGTGCGGTAACACAAACCTTGCAGTCAATAGAAGGTCTTGACTTAAGTTCGTAAATAAGCGGAGCCATTTTAATTGCCTCAGGTCTTGTGCCGAAAACTGTAAATACTTTAATCATAATTTCCTCCTAGGATTTAGTTGGGGTTTAAGTTTCCCCGATTTTATTTATGCTCTTCTTTGTCGGTGAGTGTGTCTATTATTCTGGGGGTGAGCCACAGGAATAATACAAAACCTAAAAGAACTAATGCCAATACCCACAAAGAAACGGCGCCTGTAGCTATAAGAGCTACCGCAACGATACAAAGGATAAGGCATAAAGCATATATTGTTGTAACGGCTCTCTTTTGTGAGAAACCGGCATCAATCAATTTGTGATGAAGGTGACCCCTGTCAGGGGACATAATAGGCTGATGATTTTTAAGACGTCTCAAAATTGCCGAAATAGTATCGAAAATCGGAAGTCCCAAAACAAGAATCGGTGCGGCAAGGGAAATTACCGCGTAACCCTTAAAAAGTCCCTGTACGGAAACTGTACCCAGGACAAACCCTAAAAACATCGAGCCCGTGTCGCCCATAAAGAGCTTTGCCGGGTTGAAATTATAGGGCAAGAATCCGAAACATGCGCCTGCAAGTGCGCTTGTTATGAAAGCAACCTCGCTCTCGCCAACGATAATCGCTATACAAAGGAGCGTGAGTGCTGAAATCGAGGAAACACCGCAGGCAAGTCCGTCAAGCCCGTCAAGAAGGTTCGTTGCATTTGTGATTGCTATAATCCAGATAAGAGTAACGGGAATTGCAAACCAACCAAGACCGATATAGCCATATTCGACAATGAATGACGGCACTCTTATAAAGTCGATTCGCACTCCTGCAAGAACGGGGCACAATGTCGCAATAATCTGGACAAGAAGTTTGAGCTTTGCACTGAGCGCATATATGTCGTCAAATATTCCGAGAATTACTATAATACAGCAACCTATGGCAAGTCCCCAGAGTTCCTTGTCCGCCTTCGCGAAAAGAAGTACGCTTATAATAAAACCGAAAAATATTGCAAGCCCGCCAAGTCTTGCCGTCGGCTTTTTGTGCATGCGGCGGTTATCCTTGGGAACATCAACGGCACCGATTTTGAATGCCAGCTTTTTGACAAATGGCGTGGTGGCAAATGTAATTACAAACGCCAATATAAATGTAATCAGAATATCGTTTCTCATAATGGTTTACTCCTTGGGACAACTTAGATAATAAAACCGACTTTCTTCTTTGTCTTGGTGATGGTGCGACGGGCAATAGCATTTGCCTTTTCCGCACCGCTCTTATATACACTTTCAAGGTAGTCCTTGTTTTTCATAAGCTCGTCATATTTTGCCTGAATCGGGCGAAGATGCTCTACAATCGCTTCGCCGACTGCGACCTTGAAATCACCGTAGCCTTTGCCGAAAAATTCCGCCACTGCTTCATCGATGCTCTTGCCTGCAACAGTAGAGTAGATAGTAAGAAGGTTATTCACGCCATCCTTACCTTCGCGGTAACAAACCTCCGCCTCGGAATCAGTCACGGCGCGCTTTAGCTTTCTCATAATATCCTCAGGCTTATCAAGAAGGAAAATGCAACCGTTGGGATTGGGGTCGCTTTTTGACATCTTCGCAGTAGGAGTCTGCAAACTCATAATCTTCGCGCCTGCATTTTTTGCAGGGATATATGCGTCAGGAATTACGAAAGTATCGCTGTAAAGCGTGTTGAAGCGATGTGCGATATCACGCGCAAGTTCAAGATGCTGTTTCTGGTCTGCACCAACGGGAACGAGGTCTGTCTGATAGAGAAGAATGTCTGCCGCCATCAGAACGGGATAAGTGTAAAGACCTGCATTGATGTTTTCGGGGTGCTTTTGCGACTTATCTTTAAACTGTGTCATACGGTTAAGTTCGCCCATCTGCGTAAAGCAGTTAAGTATCCAGCTGAGTTCTGCGTGTGCAGGAACATGGCTCTGGATAAACATAATGTTTTTTTCTGCATCAAGTCCGCAGGCGATATACTGCGCAAGGAGCGAAAGCGTGTTTTTACGAAGCTGTGCCGCCTCCTGTCTTACAGTTATTGCGTGCATATCAACAACGCTGAAAATACAGCTGTATTCATCCTGCAGTGAAACCCAGTTTTTAAGCGCTCCCAGATAGTTGCCGAGAGTGATAGAATCGCTGGAGGGCTGAATTCCTGAGAAAATAACCTTTTTGTCGTTAATCATAGTATACCTCTTTTTGACTTGGAAAAATATCCCTATTTAATATTTGTACATACCTTCATATATATTATCACATTTTGGCTGATAAGTAAAGGCTTATTTGCAAAAGATATTCGAGGAACGAAATAAGGAACAAATACCCAAATTTTCACGGTGGAAGAAGATGTAAAACCATACTAAATTTTTATAAAAATTTTGTGCATTCATCCAAAATTTTTTCAAAACAATAATGGTAAAAAAGGGGTGAGGAGATGTCAGGAAAATACCCTTTTTGACTGCTTCGGGCGAAAAAAGGGGGAAAGTGTAAAAATTGTGCAAAAGTGCCATAAACACAAGCTTTTTTCGTAATTTTTTATGCAATTTGTGTTGACTGTCTACTTATATTATGATAAAATAAAATAGTATGGGTGTAAGTATGCCCAAAACTTATTGAAAAGAGGCAATAAAAATGTCAGTAAAAGTTCCTTTTTCGTCCCCCCGATATTACAGAAGCTGAAATAGATGCTGTTGCAGAAGTTCTTCGCAGCGGATGGATTACAACGGGCCCGAAAACGAAACAGTTTGAAAAAGACATCGCGACTTACTGCGGTACGGATATGGCAGTTTGTCTTAACTCGGCAACTGCTGCGATGGAACTTACTTTACGCCTTTTGGGAATAGGGGAGGGCGATGAGGTTGTTACCTCGGCATATACATATACCGCATCGGCAAGTGCTGCGGTGCACGTTGGTGCAAAACTTGTTCTTTGCGACACAAAAAAGGACTCTTTCGAGATGGATTATGACGCGCTCAGTGACCTTATTACCGACAGGACTAAGGCAATAATCCACATTGACCTTGCCTCATAATTATATATTGGAGATACATAAATTGTTCGAGAATGGGGAGTAGAATATGTATTCACGTTTTTTCAAGAGAACGATTGATATAATCCTGTCTTCTATTGGAATTATAGTGCTTCTGATACCGATGCTGATAGTTGCAGTAATTATTAAGACAGATTCACCCGGACCGATACTTTTCAAGCAGAAAAGAGTTGGTATACATAAAAAACATTTCAATATTTTGAAATTTCGGTCTATGCCTGTAGATGTTCCCAAAGATATGCCGACTCATCAGTTTAAGGCGGAGGATATGCTCAGTAAATGGCAGAAATTCATGCGTAAAACTTCAATCGATGAACTGCCTCAGCTTTTCAATATATTCTTCGGCAGTATGACGATTATAGGCCCCCGACCTGCACTCTGGAATCAGGACGACCTTATAGCGGAACGTGACAAGTACGGGGCAAACGATGTGAAACCCGGACTGACAGGTCTTGCACAGATAAGCGGAAGGGACGAACTTGAAATCGATGTAAAAGCAAGACTTGACGGTGAGTATGTTCAGAAGATGTCGTTCTGGTTTGATGTAAAGATGTTTGTAGGTTCTGTGTTCTATGTGCTCAGGCGTGACGGAGTTGTAGAAGGCGGAACAGGTGCGATCTCTGAGGAAAAGAAAGAGGTAAAAGTAAAATGAAAAAGGTTCTCATTACCGGAGCAAACAGTTACATAGGCACCTCATTTGAAGACTATATAAAAAAGTACACAGACTTTAGTGTTGATACTGTTGATATGACAAATCCTTCGTGGAGGGAATTTGACTTTTCGTCATATGACAGTGTTTTTCATGTTGCAGGAATTGCCCATTCGGATACAGGTAATGCAAGTGACGATGAAAAGGCAAAATATTATGCGGTAAATACCGAACTGACCATAGAAACTGCAAAAAAGGCAAAGGAAGCAGGGGTAGGACAGTTTGTGTTTATGAGTAGTGCCATAGTTTTCGGCAGTAAGAATACTCTTATTACTTCGCAGACTGTTCCCATGCCTGATAATTTTTACGGAGACAGTAAGCTTAAGGCTGATGAGGGGATACACGCTCTGGAGTCTGATGACTTCAGGGTTGCGAGCATAAGACCGCCTATGATTTACGGAAAAGGCTCTAAGGGCAATTATCCGCGCCTTGCGAAGTTGGCAAGAAAAATCCCCGTATTTCCCGATTATCCCAATACCCGCAGTATGCTTCACATAGACAATTTATGTGAATTTATAAGGCTTGTTGTTGTGAATAACGAGGCTGGGTATTTTTATCCTCAGAACAAAGAGTATGTAAAAACGAGTGAAATGGTTCGTGTAATCGCAAATGTATATGGACGCAAAATATATATGACAAAGATATTCAATCCTTTTATTACTATGCTTAAGAGAATATCTGTTGTAAACAAGGTTTTCGGCGATTTGTATTATGATAAAAGTATGAGTCAGTACGAGAAAGACTATGCTTTACTGGACTTTAATGAAACAATAGACAGGACGGAAAACAACATATGAAAATTTTAGTTATAACGCAATATTTCTATCCGGAAATTTTCAGAGTGAATACACTTTGTACCGAGCTTGTGAAACTTGGACACGATGTAACTGTGCTCACAGGCTATCCGCAGTATCCTCAGGGAAAGATTTATGAGGGATACGGATTCAATAAACCTTATGAGAAAAAGTGGAATGGTATAAAAATAGAGCGTATAAAAATGCGTCCGAGAGGAAAAACGCCGATAGGACTTTTTCTCAATTGCCTCACATTTGTCTTTGAGGGAAATAAGTGGGTGCGTAGGTGCAAGGAAAAATTTGATGCAGTTTATGTTTTTGAAGTATCGCCCGTAACCGTAGGGCTACCTGCCGTTACATATAAAAAGAAATTCGGCACCCCGATATTCTTTAATCTTCAGGACCTCTGGCCTGAAAATGTTGAGGTTGTGCTTGGAATACACAATAAGATAGTTATCGGCATAATCAATAAAATAGTTGATAAGATTTACAGTGCCAGCGACAAAATACTGTGCTCTTCAAACGGGTTTGTGGAAAACCTTACCCAAAGAGGAGTGCCGAAAGAAAAGCTCGTTTTCTGGCCTCAGTTCTGTAGCAGACCTGCTCTTGAAAATGCCCAGAAACCTTCTATATACAGAGACGGGTTTTTCAACATCGTTTTTGCAGGAAATATAGGAGATGCTCAGGGGCTTGATTTGCTCGTTGATACTGCAATTGAAATGAAGGATACGAAGCTAAGATGGTTCCTCGTGGGTGACGGTCGCAGTAAGGAAAGCCTTCAGAATAAAGTCAAAGCAAATAAAATAGAGGATATAGTTACCTTTGTGGGAAAGGTTTCGGAAGAAGAAGCAAATGTGTATATCCATTTTGCCTCCTGTGCGTACTTATCCTTTAAGAATAATAAACTGTTTGATTTGACAATTCCAGCAAAGCTTCAGTCTTACCTCGCCTGCGGAACTCCGATATTAGCAGCGGCAGGCGGAGAAAGTGCGAAAATCGTCAGGGATAATTCCTGTGGATTTGTATCTGTGCAGACCGTTGACAAGTTAAAAGAAGTGCTTAGCTTTATTTTAAGTCTTGACAGTCTTGAAGAATATAAAAAGAATGCACTTTGTACATATAATGAACTTTTCGACAAGGATCGCTTGGTGTTAAAGCTTGTTGATTTAATGAGTGCTGAGTTAAAAGAGGCTTGCGATGAAGATTTTACTTATATCTGTAAAGACAACTGAATCAAAAGGTGGCATCGCTGTATGGACAGAGAATTATTTAAGCGGTTTTGAAGGAAAAGATGCAATCGTGCATATTGTTAACACTGTGACAACGGGAGAACGCCTTAAAAATGCATCGGCAAAAAGAAGCCTCTCTGATGAATGGCAGCGAACAAGCCGTATAATGAAAGACTTAAAGGCAGAACTTAAAGAAAATTCTTTTGATGTTGCACATCTTAATACGAGTATAGGGGTTTTCGGGATTATCAGGGACTATATGGTTGCCCGGAAAATAGCAGAAAAGAAAATTCCGATAGTACTTCATTTTCATTGTGATATACCTTTCTGGGTGAAAAACAGTGTGATAAAGTATTTTCTCAAAAAAATCTTGAAATTAAGCAGCGTAAATCTTGTGCTTTGTGAAAGCAGTAAGAAATATCTCATGGCTAATTATGGTGCAGAGAGCATAAAGGTCCCCAATTTCGTGGACAGCTCGCTTTTGGTTGAGAAAAAAGAAATACATGAAGTTCTCAAAAAGGCGTTTTTTGTTGGAAGAGTTTCATTCCTCAAAGGAGCAAAAGAAATATTCGAGCTTGCAAAAAAGTTCCACGAAATTGAATTTGAGCTTGCAGGAGAAGTTTGTGACGGGATTGAAAACTGGGAAAAGCCTGATAATATTTCTCTCATAGGTATGATCCCTCACGATGAAGTAATCAGGCATCTTGATAATAGCGACATTTTCATTTTCCCGACATACACAGAAGGATTTTCCGTTGCACTTGCAGAAAGTATGGCAAGAGGAATCCCTGCAGTTACAACGGATGTCGGGGCAAATCTTGATATGATTGAAAACAAAGGCGGAGCGGTGGTTCAGGTCGGTAACACCAAAGCTATGGAAAAAGCAATAAATAACCTAAGGGATAAGGAGACCCGTTCGAAAATGTCAGAATGGAATATCCAGAAGGTAAAAAACGAGTATACTGCTGCCGCCATAATAAACAAATTTTCAGAGATTTACGGGGAGGCAGAAAAATGTTAAAAGCGATATACAAATTTGCGAATTTGTTTTCACGTGCATGGAATAAATTTGTAACCACCCCCATTAAAAAGAGTATGCTTCGTTCCTGCGGAAAAAATGTTACACTCGGTCGCGGATTTAGCGCAAGTGGCTTTGAAAACATATCCTTCGGAAACGATGTTTCAATCGGTGAGCGGTGTATGTTCCTTACCACAAGGGCAAAAATCATTATCGGCGACCACGTTATGTTTGGCCCTCAGGTATCGGTTATTACGGGAAATCACATCACCGACGTCCCCGGACGGTATATGACAAGCTTTACCGATAGCGACAAACGCCCCGAAGACGATCAGGATGTCATTTTTGAAGGTGATAACTGGATTGGCGCAAACAGCACAATTTTAAAGGGCGTTGCAGTCGGCTATGGTGCCGTTGTTGCGGCAGGCGCCATTGTAACAAGTGATGTTCCGCCATTTTCCTATGTCGGCGGAGTTCCTGCCAAAGTTATCAAAATGCGTTTTGATGATAAGACAGTAAACGAATTACTTGCAAAAAAGAATAACTACTAAAAGGATAACACTATGAAAAATATTGGTCTTCTTATATCTGAATTAAATAGCGGCGGCGCAGAAAGAGTCGTGTCGCGAGTATCGAAAATCCTTGAAGATAAATATAACATCTATGTTATTTTGTTCGAGGATACATATATGGAATACGACCACGGCGGAACACTGGTAAATCTCGATGCTCCGTCAAGAGCAGGCGCTCTTTCAAAAATTCTTCTTATGCTTGAAAGAATCAA
Organism: uncultured Oscillospiraceae bacterium; assembly: GCA_964390145.1. GTDB lineage: Bacteria > Bacillota > Clostridia > UMGS1883 > UMGS1883 > UMGS1883. Next base: position 43,271 of record CAYMHB010000001.1, on the reverse strand, counting down.
AAAGCTTCGCAAGAAAAAGAAAGAGTTAGAACTTGACCTTGTGATAAGTTTCCTTGACAGCCCCAATATGGTAAATATCCTGTCAAATGTAAAAGGGTGCAAGAGCGCCGTATCAATCCGCAACTATTCCGCATCGGAAAACAACGGCAGTCTGCTTGGCAGGATTACAAACGCACTTTATAAGATGCTTTACAAAAGAGCGGACAAGGTTGTTCCCGTTACGAAAGTCATTGAAGACCTTTATATAAAAAATTACAACATCCCGAAAGAAAAGATGAAAGTAATCTATAACCCCTACGATATAGACGAAATCGAAGAACAAATGAAAAAAGAATGTGACTATGACCTCTCAAAAGCAGAGGGAAAGACAACATTCATCACAGTCGGCAGGCAGATGTACCAGAAAGGTTATTGGCACCTTCTTAAAGCATTTAAGAAGCTGCACGATGAAAATCCTAATACCGCACTTATTCTGGTTGGACAGATAGACGAAAAGGTAGTAAAGCTTATAGAGAAATTCAATCTCACGGACAGCATAATACTTACTGACAGACACCCCAACCCATTCGGTTTCATAGCAAAATCTGACATATACGTTCTTTCCTCGCTTTTTGAAGGTTTCCCCAACGCTATGACTGAGGCTATGGTGTGCGGTCTCCCCATAATTGCGGCAGATTGTAAATCGGGGCCGAGGGAAATACTCGCACCCAATACTCCCATAGATACAGTATGTGACAGTATCGAGGAAGCACAGTTCGGTATAATCACAATGCCCCTTGAAAATGAGGAAGAATGGGAAGAAAAAACTCTTACCACGGCAGAAGAGCATCTTTATACTGCAATGAAGCGCATGGCAGAGGACAGTAAGCTTCGTGAAAAATACGCTCGCCTTGCAAAAGAGCGCTCACACAGCTTCGGGTACGACATTTGCAAAGAAAACTTTATCGATTTGATAGAAACCATATAATTGGAGGAACATACGATGAGCTTATTTACAGGAAAAACATTACTTATAACAGGCGGCACGGGAAGTTTCGGTAACGCAGTATTAAACCGATTCCTCAAAACCGATATTGCTGAAATCCGCGTTTTCTCACGTGATGAGAAAAAGCAGGACGATATGCGTCATGAATTTCAGGCAAAAATGCCCGAGGTAGCAGGCAAAATCAAATTCTTCATCGGCGATGTAAGAGATTATAACAGCCTTAAAAATGCGATGTACGGCGTTGACTACATCTTCCACGCGGCAGCGCTCAAACAGGTTCCCTCCTGTGAGTTCTTCCCGCTTGAAGCGGTAAAGACAAATGTTATAGGCACTGACAATGTTCTCTCTGCCGCTATCGAAGCAGGCGTAAAGAATGTTATCTGCCTTTCAACCGATAAGGCTGCATATCCCGTCAACGCAATGGGCACTTCCAAGGCTATGATGGAAAAAGTAGCCGTTGCCAAAGCAAGAACAGTTTCTCCCGAAAAAACATCTATCTGCTGTACCCGTTACGGCAACGTGATGTGTTCGCGCGGCTCCGTTATTCCGCTTTGGATAGAGCAGATTAAAAAGGGCGAAGCGATTACACTCACCGAACCCAATATGACACGCTTTATAATGTCACTTGAAGAAGCGGTTGAGCTTGTTCTCTTTGCTTTTGAGAATGCAACAAGCGGAGATATTATGGTGCAAAAGGCTCCTGCCTGCACAATCGAAGTTCTTGCAAAGGCAGTAAAGGAACTTTTTGATAAGGAAAACAAGAGTGAAATCAAAATTATCGGCATCCGTCACGGCGAAAAGATGTGTGAAACACTTCTTACCAACGAAGAATGTGCAAATGCTATCGATATGGGTGACTTCTACCGTGTGCCTGCCGATAAGCGTGACCTTAATTACGACAAATATTTCAAGGACGGGGACAAGAACAGAAATCCCCTCACCGAATTTAATTCAAATAATACCGAGCTTTTAGATGTTGAAGCAGTCAAGGAAAAACTGCTTTCACTTCAGTATATCCGTGACGAACTTTCCGCTTTGGAGGACTAATTTTTATGAACATTCTTGTAACAGGTGCCAAGGGGTTTGTTGGACAAAACCTTGTAGCCAATCTTAAAAATATAAGAGATGGCAAGGACAGGACGCGCGAACTTAAAGTAGAAAATATTTTCGAGTACGACCTCGGCTCTACACCCGAGGAACTTGATTCCTACTGCAAAGAGGCAGACTTTATCGTAAACCTTGCAGGTGTAAACCGCCCTCAGAACGAGGAAGAGTTTATGCAGGGTAACTACGGATTTGTATCCGTAATGCTTGATGCCCTCAAAAAGTATGGGAACAAAGCGCCCATCCTTGGTTCGTCTTCGATTCAGGCGGCACTTGACAATCCTTACGGAAAATCTAAAAAAGCAGGCGAGGATTTGCTGTTTGCCTACGGCAGAGAAAACGGGGTAAAGGTGCTTATCTACCGTTTCCCCAACCTTTTCGGCAAATGGTGCAGACCTAACTACAACAGCGCCGTTGCTACCTTCTGTCATAACATAGCAAACGATTTGCCCATTACGGTAAATGACGAAAGTCATATGATGACGCTTTGCTACATAGATGATGTAGTGGACGAAATCATAAACGCGATTATGGGTAACGAAAACCGCGACGGAGATTTTTGTAAAGTTCCCGTGGAACATAAAATCACTCTCGGTGAAATTGTTGAGCTTCTAAACACTTTCAAAAAACAACCCGAAACCCTTACAATGCCCGAAATCCCCGACGGCAGTTTTGCAAAGAAACTATATTCAACATATCTTTCATACCTGCCTCGCGAGAAAGTGGCATTCCCCCTTAAAATGAATGTCGACGCACGCGGCTCCTTCACCGAACTTATTCGCAGTGAAAAATGCGGTCAGGTCAGCGTTAATGTATCAAAACCCGGTATTACCAAGGGACAGCACTGGCACAACACAAAATGGGAGTTTTTCATCGTTGTATCGGGTCACGGACTTATCCAGCAAAGGAAAATCGGTAGTGATGAAGTCCTCAACTTTGAAGTTTCAGGCGAAAAGATTGAGGCAATACATATGCTTCCAGGTTATACACACAACATCATAAATTTGTCTGACAGCGAAGACCTTGTTACGGTAATGTGGGCAAACGAATGCTTTAACCCCGATAAACCCGACACTTTTGGAGAGGTGGTAGAATAATGGAATTCAAGAACAATGGAAAATTAAAACTGCTCATAATCGTAGGTACCCGTCCCGAGATTATTCGTCTTGCGGCTGTTATAAATAAGTGCAGAAAGTATTTTGACACCATTCTTGCTCACACAGGGCAGAACTATGACTATAACTTAAACGGAGTATTCTTCCGTGACCTCAAACTTGATGACCCCGATGTTTATCTTGACGCGGTAGGAAACGACCTCGGGGAAACAATGGGAAATATCATCGCAAAGTCCTATCAGCTTATGGCAGAAATCAAGCCTGATGCAGTATTGGTGCTTGGTGATACAAATTCCTGCCTCAGTGTAATCGGTGCAAAGCGTCTACACATCCCGATTTTCCATATGGAAGCAGGCAACCGTTGTAAGGACGAGTGCCTTCCCGAAGAAACAAACCGCAGAATAGTTGACATTATCTCAGATGTCAACCTTGCATATTCCGAGCACGCAAGACGCTACCTCGCAGATTGCGGACTTCCCAAAGAAAGAACCTATGTGACAGGCTCTCCTATGGCAGAAGTTCTGCACAATAATCTTGAAGATATCAAAAAGAGCGATATCCATGCGCGTCTCGGACTTGAAAAAGGAAAATACATTCTCCTTTCTGCCCATAGAGAAGAGAATATTGATACAGAAAAGAATTTCACATCTCTTTTCACAGCCATCAACAAAATGGCAGAAAAATACGATATGCCGATTCTTTATTCGTGCCATCCGCGTTCAAAGAAAAGACTTGAAGCATCCGCTTTCAAACTTGACAGCCGCGTAATTCAGCACGAGCCTCTCGGCTTCCACGACTATAACTGCCTGCAGATGAATGCATTTGCAGTAGTGTCTGATTCAGGCACACTTCCCGAGGAAAGCAGTTTCTTCACAAGCATCGGAAATCCTTTCCCCGCAGTTTGTATCAGAACAAGTACCGAGCGCCCCGAAGCGCTTGACAAGGCTTGCTTCATTCTTGCCGGCATTGACGAGGACAGTCTTCTTCAGGCTGTTGATACCGCGGTGGAAATGACTAAAAATGAAGACCACGGAATCCCCGTTCCTGATTATGTCGAGGAAGAAGTATCAACCAAGGTAGTTAAAATTATTCAGTCATATACAGGCGTAGTAAATAAAATGGTCTGGAGAAAATTCTGACATCAAAGATTTTGACGAGCAAGTTTTGAGTTTGGGTGAAATAAATGGAAAATACGATAAAACCACAAAAAAGAATATCGCAGAGAATAGCAGAATTTCTCTTTACTTTGTATTTGATAACGCTCTATATCTTCGTTGATCGCGAAGAAACCATTATTGTATCAAAGGTAGTATTCGTCGTTTTTGCAGCTTTTACAATAGTAGCAGTGCTCCGAAACAAAAGTATACACATCGGAAAAAATGTAATGAGTGTGTATATTGCATTTACCTGGATGTTTGCAACGGTTTTCTGGGCAGAAAACACGCACGATGCTACAGTTATGATGAAAACCATGTGGCAGCTGTTTATACAGTTCTTTTTGGTGTACAATCTGTTTGTAAAGCAGCCTGATGCTCACGAGCATCTTCTGAGGAGCCTTTATATTTCAGGCCTTGTGCTTATAGGTTACAGTATATACGTCTACGGGTTTATGGATGTAATTAATACTATGTCAGGAGAAAACTTTGTAAGACTTGGCAGAGAAATAAATCAGGCAAACACCTTCGGTATGATGCATGCTACGACTGTTATGGTGGCATTTTACTATTTTCTGTACAAAAGAAAATTCAAAATGTTGCACGCAGCTACAGTGATAGTTTCATTCTTGTTTGCTATGTCGAGTGGCTCAAGGAAGGCTCTGCTTATGATAGTGGCTGGAGTGCTTTTAATGGTTTATAAAAAATACGGCTGGAGGAAACTTTATAAAATAGTGGCAGTTGTCGCGATACTCATAGTGACTTTTTCAATGGCGATGAAGCTTCCTATGTTTGATACTATAACAACGAGAATGGAGAATGCCACTGAGATTGTTACAGGTGAGGGCATGGGTGACTCCTCTGCCAGAACAAGAAAGAATATGATTATTACCGGATGGGAAGTGTTCAAGGACCGTATTGTAGTAGGGTATGGCGCGAATAACTATAGAAATGTTACAAGGTTCAGAACATATGCACACAACAACTTTATTGAAATTCTGGTTGATTTCGGACTGATTGGATTTATTCTTTACTATCTTACTTATTTTTTCGCGTTCAAAAACTTATGGAGCGCAAAAGAAGATGCAGGAAAGGCACTCTGCTGCATTTTTCTTGTACGATTTATGATGGAAATTGCCATGGTTACATATTACGGAAAAATTCACTGGGTAATGATGGCATTCTGTCTGATTAGTGTTGAAAAAGCCTTAGCTGAAAAGAAACTTTCACAAGAAGAAGCTGATACTGAAATACCCGATTTAGAGGAAGGTATTTCAGTTGGAGGAGAAACTATAGATTAATTTATTATAAAACAGTTACCTTGTTGAATTTGGGTGGAATTATGGAAAACACAGCAAATTTAAAAAAGAATAGACCGCTATTTGAGAAACTGGCAAGACTGTTTTTCACAGTATATATGATAACACTCTATACATTTGTAAACAAAGCTTCAACTGTCGGAATATCAAGACTCGTATTTATTTTATATGCCGGATTCACAATGCTTTTTCTTTTGCAGAGGAAAAGAATACATATTGGTAAGAATGTGCTGGTAGCATATATAACCGTTACATGGATGTATGCAACAATTTTCTGGGCAAAGAACAGCTTCTATGCTTCGTTTACAATGGGTACCATATGGCAGGTATTTCTGCTGTTCTTTCTGACATACAACCTTTTCAGCGAAGAAGAGGAAGCTCACGAGTATTTACTCAAAAGTATTTATATTGCAGGAATTTCTCTTGTAGCATACAGTATAAAATCTTATGGACTCGCTCAGGTAATTGAAATTATGACTAGCGCAAACGTAAGAATCGGAGGAAAAATAAGTCAGGCAAACACCTTTGGTATGATGAACGCGATAACGATCATAGTTGCGTTTTACTATCTGTTTTACCGTAAACGATTCAAGATATTTCACATAGTAGTAGTTTCAACCGCATTTTTGTTTGCAATGGCAAGCGGCTCAAGAAAAGCTCTTATAATGATGTGTATAGGCGTACTTTTCCTCATTTACAAAAAGTACGGAATAAGGAAGCTCTACAAAATATTAGTTATTACAGCCATACTTGTAATTGGTTTTATGGCGGTAATGAAACTTCCTATGTTTGAGCTAATAAATCACCGTATTGAAAAGGCTACAGAAATTATCAGCGGTGAAGGTGACGGCGATGAATCCGCAAAAGTAAGACTTAGTATGATAATTGATGGGTGGAACATTTTCAAAGACCGTCTTATGATTGGATACGGCGCAAATAACTATGCAATTGTTTCGGGATATGGAGTGTACTCTCACAACAACTTTATTGAAATTCTGGTTGATTTCGGACTTGTAGGCTTCATTCTTTACTACCTGGTTTATGTTATAGCCATAAAATCGTTAATAAGCTCAAAAAGTGATGCCAGCAAGGCGCTTCTCTCAATCTTCCTTGCACGCTTGGTGATGGAAGTAGCACTGGTTACCTATTATGATAAACTGCATTGGATACTGATGGCGTTTTTCCTGATAAATACAAAAGCGCTGAAGCAACCTCCCGAAAAAAATTCAGATGAATACATTAAAGAAATTGCAGAAGACTTCGCTTCGAAAGCACCTGAAGTCTATGAAGAAACAAGAGGAGATTTTGATGAAAATCAAGAAGATTTTACGCAAACTCGAGAAGGCTATACGCAGTCCGAAGATTGTTTTGCAGATTGTACTGAGTAAGGAGTGCCTTGCGCATCTGTTTTCGGACAAGCTGTACCTGAAAACGAAATTCAATCTGACAATGAATAAAAAGCTTGACATAAAGAAACCGCAGACCTTTAGCGAGAAACTGCAGTGGATAAAGCTTTATGACAGAAAAAAAGAGTACACGCAGATGGTAGACAAGTACGCTGTAAGAAGCTACATATCAGAGATAATCGGTGAGGAATACTTAATCCCGCTTCTTGGAGTGTGGGACACTCCAGATGACATTGATTTTGACGCTCTTCCCGAAAGATTTGTATTAAAGTGTAATCACAACAGCGGACTTGGAATGTGTATCTGCAAGGATAAGGGCAAGCTTGACATTAAAAAGGTGAAGAGAGAATTAAAAAAAGGACTTGGGCAAAATTACTTTATAACATCCCGCGAATGGCCGTATAAAGATGTAAAGCGGCGTATCATTGCCGAAAAATTTATGGTATCTGAAAACGGTGAGGAAATTAAGGATTTCAAAATTCACAATTTCAACGGCGAGCCGAAATTTATTCTTGTTTGCGACGGCAGATTTTCAGAGGAAGGACTTACCGAGGACTTTTACGATACCTCGTGGGAGCATCTGGATATAAAAAGACCTGACATTCCAAACAGAGCGGAGCACCACGAAAAACCGCAAACTCTCGAAAAAATGCTTGAATTGTCAAAAATTCTTGCTAGGGATATTCCCTTTGTGAGAACGGACTTTTACGAAATAGACGGAAAAATCTATTTTGGCGAAATAACATTTTTCCCTGCAAGTGGGATGAAGGGCTTTGAGCCTGAAGAATGGGACCTTAAATTAGGAGATTGGATTACGCTTAATAAGTAAGGAGATCGTGAAATGGTCAGTATAATAATAACTACATATAAACGCCCCTTGGATATGGTTTTGCGTGCTGTTGAAAGTGTCAGAAATCAGACGTATAAAGACATTGAAATAATCGTGGTTGATGACAGCCCTGCCGATTATGAGAAGCGTGCAGAAATAAAAGAAGCGATTGAAAGCATAGAAGATGGTCGCATAACATACCTTGCCAACGAAAAAAATATGGGAGCGTGTGCTTCAAGAAACCGCGGAATTTCTATCTCGAAGGGCGAGCTTATAATGTATGTTGACGACGATGATGAGCTCGTTGAAACGTGCGTCGAAAAAAGATTGGAAAAATTTTCGGACAATGAAATCGGACTCGTTTACAGCGACTGTTACCTTGTGAATGAGTCGACAGGCGATATAAAAAGTTCGAATCAGGACAAGCACAGAGGCTTTGTCTTTGATAAGCTTATACTCAAGAATTTCATACTTGCATTCCCTACAATCAGGAAAGAGTGCTTTGAAAAGTGCGGAGGCTTTGACGAAACGATGCCCGCCGCGCAGGACTATGAAATGTGGCTTAGGATTGCCAGGGAGTATAAGATAGACTACGTCGACGAGCCGCTTTCAATTGTCCATTTGCACGGTGGAGAAAGAATTTCGACAAACTGGGCAAAGAAGGTTGAAGGTTCAGAACGAATCAGAACAATTTATAAAGATTACCTCAAAACGCACCGCTACGCAAGATATAAAAGGTCAATGGGCGTCGTAAAATATTACATCAAGGTCAATCAGCGTAAAAAAGCATTGAAAATATGGTTGGACGCAGTCTGCACAGGACCTTTTCATGTTGTAGAAAATCTTAAAAACTTAAGCTACTTTTTCAGAAATATATAATAGGAGTGGTTTTATGAAAAACATACATCTGATTCCAAACGGTGTTTTTGCGAAAAATTTTATAGACCGCATAAATAAGGAAGTAAGTCAGGAAGAAAACATTTTTTTAGTATATCGTATGAAGAACGAAACAGACCTTCCCGAAGAAGGCAATATTCATATGATTGATATGAAAATCAAAAACGTATGGAAAATGTTTTTTTCTCTACTCAAATACGACAAAGTCTTTTTGCACAATATTGCTTATCTGGACCCTAAACTGATGCTTCTTTTATCCCTCGTCCCGAAATTCATTGTAAAGCAGTACTGGGTATTGTGGGGGATGGATTTATACTACCATCGGAAAGAAAACAAATCCGTAAAAGAAAAAATAGTAGAATTTGTCCGCACTATTTTTATAAGAAATTTATTCGGTATTATTTTCTGGGTAAAGGGAGAATACGATCTGGCGTGCAAATGGTATAAGACCCGCGCAAAATATTTTCTTGGTGGCTACTGTGACGATAAGAGAAAGCTCTACCGCGAAATACTTGACAGTAAACAGGAAAAAACCGATGACTTTATAAGAATTCAGGTCGGGAATTCAGCAGCGCCGATGAATAATCATATTGATGCTTTAAAAAAGCTCAAAGAGATAGATTTCCCCAAAATGCTTATATATTCTCCGCTTTCCTACGCAGGTACGGACGAGTATGTAAAAAAAGTTATAGCTGAAGGGGAGGCGCTATTCGGTGACCGATTTATCCCCATTACCGAGCTTATGCCGAAGGATGAGTATGCACGGCATCTTAACAATATAGATATAGGCGTTTTCAACACCGACAGACAGATGGGACTGGGAAATATATCAATGATGCTTGCCCTCGGAAAAAAAGTATACATAAACGACGATACGACATCATGGGACTATTACAAAGACAGAGGGTGTCATATTTTTGCGCTAAACAAAGTTGATTTTTCAGACGAAAAATCGAAAAACGAGTTTTTCACTTTGCTTAGTGAAGAACAAAAAGAACGTAATTTTGAAATGACACAGAAATATATGATAGAATTCCCTATGCTGTGGGAAGCAATTTTCAAAAGTTAATTTAGAAGGAAGACTTTAGTATGGCAAAAGCAGATGGTTTGAAAACAAAAATAATGTCGGGCCTCGTGTGGAAATTTGCAGAGCGAATTTCCGCGCAGATGGTAACATTTATAGTGTCAATTGTCCTTGCAAGACTTCTTGAACCGTCACACTACGGAGCGATAGCGCTGGTAAATATATTCATAGCGCTGGCAAATGTTTTTGTGGTAAGCGGATTCGGAAATTCACTCATACAAAAGAAAGATGCAGACGACACGGATTTCTCCTCGGTATTCTATTTTAATATAGTAATGTCTGTGGTAATGTACCTGATAGTGTTTTTCAGCGCACCGTTTATTGCAGAATTTTATTCCATGCCGATATTGAGCCCCGTTCTGCGAGTTATGGGAATAAGGCTCATAGTAGCAGGAATTAACAGCGTACAGCACGCGTATGTATCACGCCATATGCTTTTCAAAAGATTCTTCTGGTCAACTCTGGGAGGAACGCTTTTGTCAGGCGTAGTAGGTATCATAATGGCATACATGGGGTTTGGAATATGGGCACTTGTGGCACAGTATATGATAAACACCACTGTTGATACAATAGTTCTTTTTGTAACAGTAAAATGGTATCCTAAACTTTTGTTTTCGTTAAAAAGACTCAAAAGCCTGTTCTCTTACGGCTGGAAAATACTTCTGTCAGCACTTCTTGAAACCGGTTATAACGAGCTTCGAAGCCTTGTAATAGGAAAAATGTATACCTCTGAAGACCTTGCCTATTATAACAAGGGAAAGAGTTTTCCGAATCTCGTAGTAACAAACGTAAATTCATCTATTCAGAGCGTGCTCTTCCCTGCGATGTCAAACTGTCAGGAAAATAGGAGTCAGGTAAAGCAAATGTGCCGCAGAGCCATCCGCACAAGCGGTTACATAATGTTTCCCCTTATGGCAGGCTTTGCCCTTGTGGCAGAACCGTTTATCAAATTATTGCTGACGGAAAAGTGGCTCCCTTGTGTTCCTTATTTACAGATTGCCTGTTTCACGATGGCGCTGAGACCCATTCATACAGCCAATCTTCAGGCGATAAACGCTATGGGAAGAAGCGACATTTTCCTAATACTTGAAATAATTAAAAAGGTAACGGGATTAGCGGTGCTTATCTTAGTTGCACGTTATGGCGTTATGGCAATTGCGCTGAGTACGGTGTTTGTGACAATCCTCAGCTCTTTTATAAATGCATACCCCAACAAGAAACTTATAAACTACAAATACACAGAGCAGATTAAGGACCTTTTCAGTGCGATAGTTCCGCTTGTTGCTATGTCGGTTATAGTTTTTGCAATCGGAATGGTGTCGATAGGAGCCATATTGAAATTGGCAGTTCAGGTAATAGCGGGAGCTATGGTGTATGTGGCGGTATCTTATCTTACAAAAAATGAAACCTTCAAATATATTTTATCTTTGGCTATCGGTGCTTTAAAAAAGTCAAAAAACAGTATTTAAGGGGGCAATAAAATGTCAGATAAACTTATAGAAAATCGCAAAGAAGAATTAAGACAGTGGATACGCGAGCAGGGCGTAATTGAGCCTCGCGTGGAAAGACTTGTCAACTACTTTTACGAGGATAAATATAACTATCACAAAACTACCGAGCAGCAGAAAGAATGGGCTTACGAGAGAGGATTCTGTTCGGAAAAAATCTTCCGCTACGGAATAAATGACGATAACTACACGGACTATATGCCCGACATTGAGTATCATACTCCGTCAGCATATAAAAACCGCAGATTTTCAAGATGGTATGATGACAAGGTTTCAACCTGGTATGTGCTTGCACCTTATAAGGAATATATGCCCGAGCACTATTTTGTGATTGATAACGGAAACATCCGAAAGCTCCATGCAGGCGGTGGAAACAATAACGCAGAAGCCATCATTGAACTTTTGAAGGAAAAGAAAATTCTTGCATCGAAACCTGCTCGTGGAGGACACGGGGAAGGATTTAAAAAACTTGAATATCGTGATGAAAAATTCTTTGTAAGCAGCGCCCAAACCTCCGAAACAGAATTGAAGACGATGCTTGAAAATACAAAAGACAGTATGATTACAGAATTTTCATACGCATCAGGGGAGCTGCTGCAAATGACAGGAGGTTCTCCGGTAGTTTTGAGGATGGTTCTTACATATGACGCGGAATCAGGCTCCCATCTTACCGCAGCGGCAATAAGATTGGGCTGTAAAAAATGGGGCGATATTATCGATTATGACGGAACTTTTTGGTGCGGACTCACGCTTGAAGAGGGCGAAATTTTCGACCCGAGAATAGTTGTGGGAAGTAACGATATGAATGAACTCGTACCGTGTGACATTCACCCTGATTCAAACGAGCGTATAGAAGGCAAAATCAAAAACTGGAAAGAAATCAAGGAAAAACTGGAGGAAATAGGAAACTATCTCAATATGACTCCGTGGTTGACGCTTGATGTAGTTGCAGAAGATGACGGCTTCAAGATACTTGAGATAAATTCTCATGGTATGGTTCGTTATATGCAGCCTTTCTATCCTACACTTGCCAACGAGTATAACAGAAAACTGTTTGGCAGATAATTTACCTCAAAAAAAGAGGAGAAACATATTATGACTGAAAATATTGCAATTATTTTAGGTGGCACATCTCCCCATATAGAGCTTGTGCAAAACCTGAAAGCCAGAGGATACAAGACTGTTTTGATTGATTATCTTGAAAATCCTCCCGCCGCCCAATACGCAGACGAGCATATCAGGGAAAGCACGCTCGATTACGATAAGGTGCTTGAAATTGCCAAGGAAAAATGCGCAAATCTCGTTATAAGCACCTGTATTGATCAGGCAAATATCTCAGCATGTTACACCGCGGAAAAGCTGGGGCTGACAAAACCATATAGTTACAAAATTGCGCTTGATGTCACAAATAAAGAGCTTATGAAAACCATTTTCGTTGAAAACGGAATTCCTACCTCTAAATATGTCTGCACGACCTCTTTGGAGAATTATGACATAACGGGAATGAAATTCCCCCTTGTTGTAAAGCCCGTAGATTGCAATGGCTCAAAAGGTGTCAGAAAGGCACTTGATGAAAAAGAGGTAGAAATTTATCTTAAAGATGCACTTTCGCTTAGCAGAACTCACAATGCAATCATCGAAGAATTTAAAGAGGGCATGGAAATACAGGTGGATTGCTACATAAAAAATGGTAAGGCACAGGTAATAATGACTCGCCAGAAAAGAAAGTTTTTTATGGATAATGCCGATGAACTGCAGTCAGTAGGCTCTGTTGTACCCGCAGAAGTATCTGAAAATGTACAAAATGAAATCGGGATAATTGCAAATAATATTGCAAAAGCATTCAAACTCAAAAATACTCCTATGTTTTTCCAGGCGATTGTAAAGGATGATGAGATAAGTGTAATCGAATTTGCCCCCAGAATAGGCGGCGGATTAAGTTATCAGATGCTCAGACTTATTACAGGAATTGATATAATCGATGTGGCGGTAGATTCATTCCTTGAAAAAGAAAGTAATATCGAAATCAAATCTCCTGAATTTTTGTATGCCACAAACCTCATCTATGCAAGTGAAGGCATATTTGACCGCATAGTGGGATATGAAAAGCTTTTAGAAGACGGAAAAATCGAAAAGTTCTATATTACTAAAACACAGGGCACAGAGATTGACCCCGGTATGGCAAGCAAAAATCGGGTAGGCGCATTTCTCATCAAAGCACGCACCAAAGAGGAGCTATATGAAAATATAAAACGTGTAAATGCTGCCATTGAGGTTTACAGTACACAAAACGAGCCTATGATGTTAAGAGATATATACGATAAAGAAATAATCTATTAACAGTTGATAAGAAAGCAGTGTTAATAAAGTGGAATACAGCGAACTTGCAATCAAAGACAAAACTGAATTATTAAGCTTTTTCAAAAAAGCGGACAATCTGTTTCCGATTCCGCTGAGCAGCAAACAGGAGTTAGAAGTGCTGACTGAAAAATTATTGCTTTTGGGGAAGGTTGTGGCTGCCTGCTGTGAAAATGGGCTTGCAGGAGTTATATGCGGATATGTAAACGATACAGAAACAAAGAATGCGTACGTATCTGTGCTGTGTGTCCTTCCCGAGTTTCAGGGAAAATCTATAGCCAAAAGTCTTCTTGAAAGATTTATAAGCGAGAGTGCGAAAGCGGGAATGAAAAAAGTTTTTCTGTATACACACAGCACTAATCAAAAAGCAATAAGGCTATATGAAAATTTCGGATTTCACAGCACTTTATCCGACCGTGAGGGCGATATTAAACTGACCTATGAGATGCAGGAGGAGAGCTTATGAATATTTTGATAACCTCCGTGGGAAGACGCGGATATATGATTGAATACCTGAGAAAAGCGATAGGAGGCACAGGAGAAGTTCATGTATCGAATTCTCAATATACATATGTGTTTGAATATGCGGATAAATCCGTTATAACGCCTTTGTGTTTTGATGCGGAGTATATTCCTTTCCTCAAAGAATACTGCACAAAAAACAGTATAGATATTATAATTTCTCTGTTTGATGTGGATTTGCCCATTCTTGCAGAAAACAAATCACAGTTTGAAGAAATGGGAATAAGGGTTATTGTTTCGAATGCAGAGGTTATACATATATGCAACGACAAATGGGAAACATATAAATTTTTGAGCAGTAATAATTTCTATACTCCCAAGACCTATATAGATATGGATAAACTGCTTTTGGAAATCAAAAATGGTGAAACATCATATCCGATAGTCATAAAACCCAGATGGGGTATGGGTTCCATAGGTGTATTTATTGCAGACAATGAAGAAGAGCTGACAGTCCTTTATAAAAAAGCGAAAAAGGCGATGGCTAATTCATATCTTAAATACGAATCAAAGGCTGACTTGCAACATTCTATAATAATGCAGGAGAAACTTTTCGGACAAGAGTACGGAATTGATGTAATAAATGACCTTGACGGTAACTTTGTTTCATCTGTGGTAAGAAGAAAAATTGATATGCGTGCAGGCGAAACCGATATTGCCCAGATAGAAAACAACAGCATCATTTCAAGTGAAGCGGCAAGAATAGGAAAAATACTCGGACATATTGCAAATCTTGACTGCGATATGTTCTTGGTGAATAACACCCCATACATTCTTGAAATGAATGCCCGCTTCGGCGGAGGATATCCCTTCAGTCACGGAGCAGGAGTTGATTTACCCCTTGCTATTGTGAAATGGGTAAGGGGAGAAAAAGTAGATAAAGAGAAACTTCTGACTGCGAAAAACGGAGTCAAAGCATATAAAAATATTACACTTGAAATAATTGAAGAATAAAAGCGAAAAGGGAAATTCACTATGAAAAAAATCAATGTAACGCGCTCGTCTATGCCCTCATACGAGGAGTATTGCGAAGCAATCAAACCAATATTTGAATCACGATGGCTTACCAATATGGGCCCGATTCATAACGAATTCAAGGACAAGGTGGGTGCATATTTAGGCGTAGACAACGTATCGCTTTTCACGAACGGACACCTTGCGCTCTGCACAGCAATTCGTGCACTCAATCTTACGGGCGAGGTTATCACGACACCTTTTACGTTTGCATCGACTACCCACGCAATAGTCGACTCGGGACTCACTCCCGTTTTTTGCGATGTGAATCCCGATACATATACGATAGATGCAGACAAAATCGAATCGCTTATCACCGACAAAACAAGTGCCATTATGCCCGTCCACGTTTACGGAAATGTGTGTGACGTAGAGAAAATAGACGCTATTGCAAAGAAGCATAACCTTAAAGTTATCTACGATGCAGCACACGTTTTCGGCGTAAAAATAGGGAATAAGGGCATCGGCAACTTTGGGGATTGCAGTATGTTCAGCTTCCACGCAACCAAGGTGTTTAATACCATCGAGGGCGGATGCCTTACATACGCTGATAAGTCACTCAAAGGCAAGATTGCATCACTTCGCAACTTTGGTATAACAAGTCCCGAAAGCGTTGATATGCTCGGAACCAATGCCAAAATGAATGAATTTCAGGCAGCGATGGGACTTTGCAATCTTAAAAGCATTGATGACTGCATAGAAAGCCGAAAAATTGCCGAAGACACCTACCGCGAACGCCTTGAAGGAGTGGACGGCATTAAACTTTGTCCTGTGCAAAAAGGTGTTACACAGAACCACGCATATTTCCCCGTTTTATTCGACGGATATAAAGAAAATCGTGATGAGATAGCGGAAAAGCTTTCAGCAGAGGGCATTTTTGCAAGAAAGTATTTCTATCCCATCACAAACGAATTTTTCTGCTATAAAGGAAAATTCAGAGGCGAAACCCCAATAGCAAAAAAAATTTCCAAAAACATCCTCACACTCCCGATGTATGAGGGGCTTTCAAAAGATGATGTAAATAAAATTTGTGATATAATTTTGAAATAAGGGGACGTGAAAAATATGAAAGGTATAATTCTCGCAGGCGGAAAGGGAACAAGACTTTATCCCATGACCAAAACAGTTTCAAAGCAGCTTTTACCCATCTATGACAAGCCGCTTATCTATTATCCTCTTTCTACACTTCTTTTGGCAGGAATACGCGAAATTCTTATAATATCCACTCCCGAGGATACTCCTATGTACGAGCAGCTTTTAGGAGATGGCGAGCAGCTTGGAATAAAGCTTTCCTACAAGGTGCAGGAAACTCCTCGCGGACTTGCAGACGCCTTCATTTTAGGCGAAGAATTCATAGGAGACGACAGCGTGTGTCTTGTGCTCGGAGACAATGTTTTCTACGGACAGCACTTCACCAAAACACTGAGGGAAGCAATGGAGCATAATATCGGCGCAACGATTTTCGGTTATCCCGTAAGCGACCCCAGAGCCTTTGGTGTAGTGGAATTTGACGATAAATTCAATGTTGTTTCTATCGAGGAAAAACCAGAAAATCCCAAGTCAAAATATGCAGTTCCGGGTCTTTACTTCTATGACAACAGCGTAATTGAGATTGCAAAGAATGTAAAACCCTCCGCGCGCGGAGAAATCGAAATCACAGCAGTTAATAACGAATACCTTAAGAGGGGCACTCTCAAGGTCAGACTCTTTAATCGTGGTATGGCGTGGCTTGACACCGGCTCTCCCTCGGGTATGCTCCAGGCAAGCCAGTTCGTGCAGAGCGTGCAGAGCGTTCAGGGAATGTACGTGTCCTGCATTGAAGAAATTGCATACCGCCGCGGATTTATTGATAAAGAGCAACTTCGTAAAATCGGTGAAGAACTTAAAATGACTGACTACGGCAAATATATTCTTGAACTTGTGAAGGAGTAATTACTATGAAAATTTTAGTAACAGGTGGCGCAGGCTTTATAGGCAGTAACTTCATATACTATATGCTCAGTAAACACCCCGACTATAAACTGGTGTGTCTTGACGCGCTTACATATGCAGGAAACCTCGAAACGCTTGAAGAAGCGATGAAAAACGAGAACTTCAAATTTGTAAAGGGCGATATAACAGACCGCGAAGCCGTAAGAAAACTCTTTGGCGAAGAAAAGTTTGATGTTGTTGTAAACTTCGCGGCAGAAAGCCACGTTGACAGAAGCATCGAAACCCCCGAGGTGTTCCTCAAAACAAACATTCTCGGTACACAGGTGCTTATGGACGCATCGCGTGAGTTTGAGGTAAAGAGATATCATCAGGTTTCAACTGATGAGGTTTACGGAGATTTACCCCTTGACCGTCCCGACCTCTTCTTTACGGAAGAAACTCCCATACATACTTCAAGTCCGTACAGCGCATCAAAGGCTGCGGCAGACCTTCTTGTTCAGGCATACTGCAGGACATATAATTTCCCTGCAACAATTTCACGTTGCTCAAACAACTACGGACCATATCATTTCCCCGAAAAGCTTATTCCCCTTATGATTGCAAACGCACTTGCAGATAAGCCTCTCCCCGTATACGGAGAAGGACTCAACATCCGCGACTGGCTCTATGTTGAGGACCATTGCAGCGCGATTGACCTTATCATCCATAACGGAAAAGTGGGCGAGGTTTATAACATCGGCGGTCACAACGAAAGGGCAAATATAGACGTTGTCAAAATCATCATAAAAGAACTTGGCAAAAGCGAGGACCTTATCACATACGTTACAGACCGCAAGGGACACGATATGCGCTACGCAATCGACCCTGCAAAGATTCACGCAGAGCTTGGCTGGCTTCCTGCGACCAAGTTTGACGACGGAATAAAAATGACAATAAAGTGGTATCTTGACAATAAGCCGTGGTGGGAAAATATCATCAGCGGCGAATACAAGGAATACTACAAGAAGATGTACGATAACAGATAAAAAGAAAATCCGAAGGGAATGACTTTTATGCTAATATCAAAAATCCGTAATCTCAGAGAGAAGAAGAGAAATGAGGAAATTAAAAAGTCACTTAAAAAATGTGGAGAAAAAATTGTTTTCAGGGGAAGAAGTTATTTTTACCATAAAAAATATATTGAACTTGGAAATAATATTCTTATAAATGCAAACTGTACATTTAACGGACAGGGAGGCATATCAGTAGGTGACGGAACGATTTTCGCTCATGATGTTGAAATATTTTCAAGCGAGCACAACTACGATTCTGAAGATTTGCAGTACCTTCCTTTCGATGAGCGTTTTAAATTTGAAGAAGTAACAATCGGCGAATATGTCTGGATTGGCAGTCACGTAATTATACTACCAGGTGTAACAATCGGTGACGGTGCGATAATCGGTGCAGGCTCCGTTGTCACAAAGGATGTTCCTCCGCTTGGTATAGCCTGCGGAAACCCTGCGAAAGTAATCAAATACAGGGACGAGGGAAGATTTGATTCGCTCAAAAGCGAAGGAAAATCCTTCGTAAAGCATAAAAGATAAAAAATAATTCATAAAGGAATCAAGAAAATGAGTAAAGAAATATCATTTTGTCCTTACCGCGTGTGTCCCTTGGGTGCTCACATAGACCATCAGTTTGGCATTGTAAGCGGTTTTGCCATTGATAAAGGTATTGAAATTGAATACGAAAAAACAGACGACGGAAAGATATACCTTGAAAGCCACGATTTTGAAAAAAAGGTTGAATTTCAGTTCAATAAAAATCTTGTGAAAGAGAACGACTGGGCGGATTATCTGCGCGGTGCCGTGGCTTCTATCAAAAGAAATCACGACCTTTCCTATGGAATCAAGGCGCATATAAAGGGAAGTCTGCCCATCGGAGGGCTTTCTTCGTCCGCCGCTGTAATAATTGCGTTTCTGAATGCACTTTGCCGTGTCAATAACATAAAACTTACACAGGACGAAATGGTAAAGACCGCGCTCTGGGCAGAAAACGAGTTCGTTGGAGTAAGCTGCGGAAAGCTTGACCAGTCGTGTGAGATATATTCGAAGAAAAACCATCTTTTATATATCGATATGAAGGACGACTCGTACGAGCTTATCCCTGCAAACCCCGATATGCCCAAATTCAAAATAGCGATATTTTTCAGCGGACTTGAAAGAAGTCTTGTCGGAAGTCAGTTCAATATGCGCGTTGATGAACTCAAGAGTGCGGCATATATGCTCAAGGCGCTTTCTGGTATGGAATACGGAAAATTTGCAGACACCCGCCTAAGAGATGTGCCGAAAGAAGTTTTTGAAGAATACAAGGACAAGCTTCCTGAAAACTGGAGGAAAAGAGCAACTCACTATTACACCGAAACTGAAAGAGTGGAAAAAGGAAAAGAATTCTGGAAAAACGGAGATATTATAAACTTTGGCAAACTTTCATTTGAAAGCGGAGAGAGCAGTATAAAAAACTATGAGACAGGCTCTCCGCAGCTTATAAAAATCCACGAGATAATGAAAGAAACCGAAGGTATATACGGTGGAAGATTCAGTGGTGCAGGCTTTAAGGGCTGTGCAATGGCGCTTATAAATCCTGACTTTGAAGAAAAGATAAAAGCCGAGGTAACATGCAAATATCTTAACGCATTTCCCGAGCTTGAGGGAAAGTTCGGCGTTTACTTTGCGCAAACGGCAAGCGGAATAGAATTGGCTTAAGGAGTAAAAATATGGCTAACTTTAAAAAATATGACGGCAGCAAAAAAATACTCGTTACAGGTGCGGCAGGCTTTATCGGCTTTCATCTGTCTAAAAGAATACTCGAGGAGGGCGGCGAGGTAATCGGTTTTGATAACCTCAACGATTACTACGAGGTTTCTCTTAAGGAGAGCCGCCTTGAAATACTCAAAAAGTACGAGAAGTTTAACTTCGTCAAGGGTAATCTTGCCGATAAAAGCGCGGTGGAAAGTGCTTTTGAAACGTACTGCCCCGACATTATCGTAAACCTTGCGGCGCAGGCAGGTGTAAGATATTCCATAGACAATCCCGACGCGTATATAGAAAGCAATATTATCGGATTTTATAATATTCTGGAGGCGTGCCGCCATCATAAGGTCGAGCATCTTATCTACGCGTCAAGCTCCTCCGTTTACGGAAATCAGAAAAAGACGCCTTTTTCAACTGATGATAATGTTGATCACCCCATAAGCCTTTATGCAGCAACAAAAAAATCCAACGAGCTTATGGCATTTACATACAGCCACCTTTATAAATTCCCGTCTACGGGACTTCGCTTCTTTACTGTTTACGGTCCCTACGGCAGACCCGATATGGCATATTTTTCTTTCACAAAGAAGATTATGAAGGGCGAAACCATAAAAATCTTCAACAATGGCGATATGTACCGCGACTTTACATATGTGGATGACATAGTTCAGGGTATTATGAATATGCTCTTAAATCCCCCTGCTCCCGACGAAAACGGCGATATGGCAAAGGTTTATAACATAGGAAACAACAATCCCGAAAAGCTCATGTATTTTATCGAAACCCTTGAAAAAGCCATCGGCAAGACTGCAGAAAAAGAATACCTTCCTATGCAGATGGGCGACGTTTATCAGACCTATGCCGATGTAAGCGACTTACAGCGTGATTTTGATTTCAAGCCGTCCACATCAATAGAGGACGGACTTAACAGCTTTGCAAAATGGTACTTTGAATATTACGGAGAAAACTAATGACACAGGATTTTACAAATATGCTCTATCTCTTCGGTGCATCAGCACTCGGGAGAGAAGTTAAACCCCAATATTGTAAAAACTTAAGTAAAATACGCGACCTTTCCATCGCGCAAGAGGTGTGGGATGTCGTGTATAGTGGCGTGCGAGCAAAAATCGAGAGCGGAGAGGTTAAAATCCCGCCCGAAATTTACACTACGCTTGAAAAAACCTTCCTTTCAAATGTGGCACTCAACATTCAGAAAATAGAGTTTAACCTTTCTTCGCTTAAAAAACTCGAAGAAAACGGTATAAAATGCGCTGTGCTCAAAGGAATAACCATCGCGCGTCTTTATGCTATGCCCGAAGCACGTATTTCCAGCGATATGGATATCTTAATTGATAGCAAAGACGAGGAAAAGTCAGTAAAAATTCTCACAGAACTCGGCTACGAATGTGAAGAACGTTCAAAATATGACCATCACATGAAGGCGTATCATAAAATGGGCGGTCTTCTGGAGGTTCATGTAGCACTTCATTCAGCGCCAACAAATGATATAATACTTGACGACGAAATCCGTTATAACGAGGATTTCAACCGACTTCCTGACGGAACATATACTCTCGGCATACAGGACAACCTTGTTTATCTTTCGGCGCACCTTATCAAGCATCTTGTGAACGATGCCACGGGTGTAAGGCAAATGATGGACATTCTGTTATACATGAAGGAATACGAAAAAGAAATTGATTGGGAAAGCTACAATTCCCTTATGAAAAAACTCGGCTATGACACGCTTATCCGCGTGGTAAAGGGAATAGGAGTAAGATTTTTCGGTATGGAATTTCACGATGCCATTACCGAAGGGTGCGGTCTCCCCGAACTTCTTGAAGACTGTGAAATCGGCGGAGTCTTCGCCAAGAATGAGAAAGAAAGAGCAAGATTTTATTCAATCTTTACTCAGAAACGTTCAAAAAAAGGCACTTTCAAATATCTTTTTTACAGACTTTTCAAAAGCGAGCGCAGTGTTTTTTCAATGCTGTTTCCACCTGCAGATGCAATAAAAGAGCGTTTTTCATATGTAAAAAAGCACCCGATATTGCTTCCTGTAGGCTGGGCGCATCGATTTATTCAGATTTTCCTGAAAACATCTGGTAAGGATGTGGCAAAAACTGAAAAAGATATAAAAGAAAACGATGTAATCGCAAGACGAATTAAAATGGCAGAAAAACTGGGAATGTTTAAGACAGAGGATAACAAATGAGTTTACTGATGCTTAAAGAAGTTTCAAAAAGCTTTGGTGAAAGAGTGCTTTTTGAAAACGTTTCATTTAACATTGAAAATACTACAAAGATGGGTTTTATAGGCTCTAACGGTGTCGGCAAAACGACACTTTTCCGCACAATACTCGGGGAAGAGGATTATACAGGCGACATCGTAAAATCCTCCGAACTTCACATTGGAGTAATGGAGCAGACACCCCCATCTTCTGAAAACCTTACGGCGTATGACTATACGCTTGAGGTTTTTTCACGCTTTTTCGAAATAGAAAAAGAAATGGAAATAATCCGCCTCGCTCTTGAAAAAGGCGAGGGCGATACCGCGCGCCTTATAAACAGACAAGAGGCGCTTAATACTGAATATATAAGGGACGACGGACTTACATACCGCGCGCGTACACGCAGTATGCTTTTGGGTTTGGGCTTTCTGGAAAGCGAGATAAATCTTCCTATGTCATCGCTTTCAGGCGGACAGAAAACGCGTCTTTCTCTTGCGCGCACGCTTCTTTCCGAGGCGAATTTTCTGCTCCTTGACGAACCGACAAACCATCTTGACATTGACTCGGTGAGGTATCTTGAGGACTTTCTGAGAAACACTAACAAGGCTTTTATAGTAATCAGTCATGACAGATATTTCCTTGACCGCGTGACAAATACGACGATTGAACTCGAAAATAAAAAAATTGCGTGTTATACGGGTTCTTACTCAACCTTCCTCCACAAGAAGGAGCAGGTAAAACTCGCAATGCAGAGAAAATATGATAACACCATGGCGGAAATAAAGCGTATCGAAGGCATCATCGAGCAACAAAAACGCTGGAACCGCGAGCGCAATATCCGTACTGCCGAGCATAAACAAAAAAGTATCGACCGCCTCGAGGAAACGCTCGAAAAACCCGAGGAAGATACATCCAAAATCCGTTTCCGTTTTACTGCAGAAAGAAAAAGCGGTAATGATGTCTTAAAAGTCACAAACCTTGAAAAAGAATACGAGGATAAAAAACTTTTCTCGAACGTAAACTTTGAAATAAAGCGCGGGGAAAGGGTTTTCCTCCTCGGCCCTAACGGATGCGGAAAATCAACCCTTTATAAAATGATAAAAGGTGCAATTCCCACGCCTGTCGGCAGCGTATTTTTCGGCACAAATGTTGACTGTGCGTATTATGACCAGGACAGAAGCGATATCACGGGCGGAAAAGATGTCGAAAGCGAACTGTGGGATGCATATCCACGTATGGACAGAACACAAATCCGCAATGCCCTTGCCGCATTTTTGTTCCGCGGCGACGATGTTTTCAAGGAGACCGACACCCTTTCCGGTGGCGAAAAAGCGCGTCTCTCGCTCTTACAGATAATGCTCACAGGTGCGAACTTTCTGCTTCTTGACGAGCCGACGAACCATCTTGACATCCGTTCAAAGGAAGCGCTGGAGACGGCTCTTGAAGATTTTGAAGGCACAATTTTCATAATCAGCCACGACCGTTATCTTATCAATAAAATGGCAGATAAAATCCTCGCTTTTGAAAACGGCAGCGTAAATTCATATAATATGAATTACGACGACTATATAAATAAAATTGTGCCCAATGTGCAGGTTGTTTCGGAAACTCTCAAGACAAAGAAAGAACCTAACGATTATCAGAAACAAAAGAAGCTTCAAAGCGACAGACGAAAACTTGAAGGTAAAATCAAGCGCCTTGAAGAATCAATCGAAAACGCGGAAAACGAAATTTCAAATATTCACGGGGAAATAAATTCATCGGGAAGCGATTTTGAAAAAATAACTGCACTCAGCAAAATTCTCGAAGAAAAAGAAAAAGAACACGAAACTATGCTCGAAGAATGGGAAGAACTCAATATGGAGCTTGAGGAACTATGAAGGTATTTATAGATGCGGACGCCTGTCCCGTAGTAAACGAAACGGTCGCACTATGCAAAGAATTCAAAAAAGAATGCATTATTATCTGCGACACTTCGCACGCGATTGAAAAGGAAGGCGCACATACGATAGTTGTGGAAAAAGGTGCGGACAGCGCCGATTTCCGCCTTGTTAATATGCTGAAAAAGGGCGATTTAGCCATAACGCAGGACTATGCTCTTGCGGCGATGTCGCTTTCAAAAGGCGCAAGGATAATCAATCAGAACGGTATGGAATACACCGACAAAAATATTGACTCACTTTTAATGAGCCGATTTATTGCCAAAAAAGTGCGAAACGCAGGAGGAAGATTAAAAGGCCCGTCCAAACGCACAAAAGAGCAGACCGAAAGTTTTATCAGAAAACTTCGCGAAATACTGGAGGAAGAAAAGTGAAAATAATAGCTGCAACAAAAAACAAAAATAAACTACGTGAGTTCGGCGAAATTCTCAAAGGCTTTGAAATCATCAGTCAGGAAGACGCAGGAATAGATATAGATGTCGAAGAAACGGGCACCACATTTGAAGAAAATTCACTCCTCAAGGCAAAGGCAATCTATGACGCAACCGGAATAGCCGCAATAGCTGATGACAGCGGACTTTGTGTGGATGCATTAGGCGGCGAGCCGGGCGTATATTCCGCTCGCTACGGTGGGGAAGGCTATGACGACAAAGGACGAGTAACACTTCTTCTTAAAAATATGGATAATATTCCGGATAATGAAAGAAGCGCGCGATTTGTCTGCGCAATCACACTTGTATCGGGTGAGGGAATCATAACCGCCCGCGGAGAGTGTGAAGGAAAGATAGATTACACTCCCAAAGGAACAAACGGCTTTGGATATGACCCCGTATTCTTTGTTGAAAGATTTAATAAGACTATGGCAGAGATTTCGCCCGAACAGAAAAACGAAATCAGCCACCGCGGAAAAGCGCTTAAAATGTTTTCTGAAAAACTTGAAAAAAAGCAGTACAATTAAAAACTGTCCGTGAGGAAAATCCCCACGGACAGTCTTAAAGGTTAGCTTAGCAACCGCAGCCGCAACCGCCGTTTTCGTTATTACCGCAGATGCAGTTAAGGATAACTACGATAACAATAATCCAGAGGATCCATTCGCAACCGTTATTATTTCCAAAGCACATAAAGATAGCTCCTTTTCATAAAAATGAATCTATATAAAGTAGGGCAGGGACTTTGCAGTCCGTGATATCTCCTACAATACCAATTTATGATATCATAGCGGAAAATGTTTCTGTATTTTATGATTATTTATAAAAAAAGATGAAATAATAGTCATATAAGCCAAACAGGAGTAGCCCAAGCCGTGTTTTTTGCTCCCTGTTTGATTAAATACAGAAAGGATTTAGTATTATGAAAAAACTCATTTGTTTGTTGGCGGCAGTTATGGTCATCTTTACAGCTTGTGGAGGAAACAACGCGCAGGATAACACAAACGATGCACAAGATGGGGTTGTTCAGGATGAGGACGGCGTTATTGATGAAAATAACGACGGTAATGACAACATCATAGACGATGCTGCTGACGGCGCTGAAGATGTGGTTGACGGCGCGACAGACGCTACCGAAGAGGTCGCAGACGGTGCAAGAAGAGCGCTCGACGATATGACCGGCACAAACAGAAACAACAACTCAAAAAACTCAATGAAATAAAGAAAAAATACTCGTATATAATATACGAGTATATACATATGGAGAGGATTGAACCCTATGATTAAAACTGAGATAAAAAGAGGTATAAACCTCTACACCGTCAGGGACGAAAAGTTCAAGTCGTTTCGTGCGGCGGTACTTATTCACAGACCCTACCTTCGCGAGGAGGTAACTCTTAATACACTTATATCTGCGGTAATCAGAATGCAGAGCAAAAATTTCTCCGATGCACAAAAAATCTCCGAAGAACTTGAAAATCTTTACGGTGCGGATATGATTGCCCGCGCGTCCAAATACGGTGAGCGTCAGATACTTAAAATAGGTATCGAAACAGTCAGTGACCGTGCCCTCGGCAAAGAGGGAAACTTTGACCGTGCCATGAATCTTTTGTATGACCTTGCATTTTTAAGCGGTGATGGAGATGGCTTTTCAAAAAGCATTGTCGAGCTTGAAAAAAAGAATATAAAAGATGCAATTCTGGCACAGAAAAACGACAAACGAGCGTACAGCGTTCTTCGCCTTCAGGAAGAGATGTGTAAGGACGAACCTTATGGTGTAAACCCTATGGGCTATGTTGAAGACCTTGAAAAAATAACTTGCGAAGAGCTTTATTCTCACTACAAAAAAATTATTTCCGAAAGCCGTATTGATATAATGTTCAGCGGAAATTTTGACGAGAATAAGGCACTTGAAACAGCTGAAAAATTTGCAGAGAACCTTTCTGAAAGAGAAGGACTTAATATAACTGAAACCCACAAAGAAGCGCCCGAAAAAGTTAAAACCGTAAAGGATAAACTTGATGTAACACAGGGCAAACTTTGTATGGGATTCCGCATGAAAGAGGGCGCAGGTCGCGAAAACTATCCTGCGTACACCGTCTATAACTGTGTCTTCGGTGGCAGCGCCGTAAGTAAACTCTTTGAAAATGTGCGCGAAAAGCTTTCCCTTTGCTACTATGTCGGAAGCAGTATTGACCGACTTAAAGAAATTATGGTTGTACGCAGCGGCGTAGAATTTGATAAATTCAAAACTGCCGAGGACGAAATCATGCGTCAGCAATCACTAATGGAAAGCGGCGAATTTACCGACGATGAGATTGATTTTGCAAAAAAACACCTCATCACCGCATACGAATCAAACCTCGACAGCATCGGCGCAATGGCGGAATATTACACAATGCAGATTCTTCTCGGTACCAATATTTCTATTGCCGAAATGACAGAAAAAATAGAAAAGGTAACCCGCGAGGAAATTATTTCTGCCGCAAAAACAATGAAACTTGACACAATTTATTATATGGAGGCGGAATAATGGAATTTATAAAAACACACTACGAAACACTGGGTGAAACAGTTTATTCTGCCACACATAAAAGCGGACTTTGCGTAATCCTCATAAAAAAAGAAGGCTTCAAGAAGAGTTACGCTACATTCAGCACTAAATACGGCTCAATCAACACACAGTTTGTTGTGCCGGGAGAAAAAGAAACAACAAGCGTGATTGACGGAATTGCTCATTTTCTTGAGCACAAGGTTTTTGAACAACCCGACGGCACTAACGCTTTCAACGAATTTTCAAAATACGGCGCAAACGCAAATGCATTTACGAGCTTCGGCGTTACAAACTATCTTTACAGTTGTACCGATTATTTCTACGAAAACCTTGAAATCCTCTTGAATTTCGTCCAGACACCCTATTTTACCAAGGAAAATGTAGAAAAGGAAAAGGGTATCATCGCACAGGAAATCAGAATGTACCAGGACGATGCCGAGCAGACTTGTATGTATAACTGCCTCGAGGCGATGTATGAAAAACACCCCATAAGAATCAATATCGCAGGCACCGTGGAAGAAATAATGAAAACCACACCCGAGCTTTTGTACAAGTGCTATAACACGTTCTACCATCCGTCAAATATGGCGCTCATCTGCGTGGGCGACCTTGACGAGAAAAAAATCGGTGAATATGTTGAAAAATGTATAAAACACGATACTCCTCACGGCGAAATCACACAGGTTTTCCCGAAAGAAAGAAAAGAAGCCTATAAAAGAAACATCGAGGCAGAATTTGATATTCCGATGCCTATGTATATGTTGGGCTTTAAGGACATAAAATTCGGCGGAACAAGTGACGAAATGTTAAAAAGAGAAATACTTACAAACAGTATTTTAAGAGTTCTTTTCGGGAAAAGCAGTCAGTTTTACAAAAAGCTTTATGAAGAAGGAATCATAAACTCCACCTTCGGTGCTTTTTATGAATACGAGGACAGTTGCGGCTACGCAGCCTTCTGCGGCGAGTCCGAACATATCGGAGAGATTGAAAAGGAAATATTTGCCACGCTTGAGAAAACCAAAAACGAAGGGCTTGACAAGGATGCTTTTGAACGAGCGAAAAAGGTTTATTGCGGGCAGTTCCTCGACATTTTGGATCACGTGGAGAGCTTCGGAAACGAGTATATGATGTCCTACCACAAGGGCGTAAACCTTTTCGATTATCCGCGTATTTGCGATGAGGTTACCACCCTCGACGCAATGGAAAGATTGAATGAACTTTTTAATGAATCTCAGTGTTCGCTTTCTGTTGTCAATCCAAAGAAAAAATAAAAAGGAAAGAAAAATATGAATAACATTTCATTTCCAAAACTTAATATCAGCTTTGATATAAATCCTGTAGCAATTGACCTGCCTTTTCTGGGCGGAGTGCGCTGGTACGGCTTAATAATTGCGTTTGGGATAATTCTTGCGTTTTTGTATTGCAGTATGGTTGCCGAAAAGGAAGGGGAGAAGAGTGATACCGTAACCGATATCGTACTCTATGCTCTTCCCGTATCGGTTATTTGTGCGCGCGCATATTATGTCATTTTTTCGTGGGACAGCTACAAAAATGACCTGTCCTCGATTTATAAAATCTGGGAAGGCGGAATTGCAATCTACGGCGCCGTAATAGGAGCCGTGCTTACCGCATGGATTTATTGCAGGGTAAAAAAGCTTAATGTCCTTAAAATCTTTGACATCTGTTGTCTTGGGCTTATGATCGGACAATTCATCGGCAGATGGGGAAATTTTGTTAATTGTGAAGCCTTTGGCGGTTTGTGCAGTTACCCATGGGGCATGAGTATAAACGGAAAACCTCCCGTGCACCCCACTTTTCTTTATGAATCGCTGTGGAACTTCCTTGGCTTTATAATCCTTTCACTCCTACATAAAAAACGACCTTTTTACGGATATACCTTTTTTAATTACCTGTCGTGGTACGGTGTAGGAAGATTCTTTGTTGAAGGACTCAGAACAGACAGCCTTTATCTTGGAGGAATGCGAATTTCTCAAATTATTGCGCTTTTGTGTGTGATAGGCGGAATATACGCGCTTTCGATTCTTTCTGAAAAAAGTATTGCCCGAAAAGGTGCGAGGGAATAATAACCTATTGACTTATAATCAATTTCAATGTAAAATATAATTGAGTGTAATATACATTTTATGGCGTTTTTTACACGTCACCAATGCAAAGGAGAGATTTTATGAAAAACTCAAAAAGAATTGTCACTTTAATTCTTGCGCTTGTGCTTATTATTTCAACTATGAGCTTTGGCGTACTTGCAACGAATTTCAGTGATATTACAGATGAAAAGGTAGCAGAAGCAGTTGCAAAGCTTGTTGCCAATGGCATCATAACAGGATATGAGGACGGCACATTCAGACCCGATAATCAGATAACAAGAGCCGAGTTTGCAGCTATTGTTGTTCGTATGAAGGGTGTTGGCGAAACACTTGGTACAGATG
Organism: uncultured Oscillospiraceae bacterium; assembly: GCA_964390145.1. Lineage (GTDB taxonomy): Bacteria > Bacillota > Clostridia > UMGS1883 > UMGS1883 > UMGS1883. The sequence goes on along the minus strand of CAYMHB010000001.1, from coordinate 13,653 downwards.
CTGCAACAGGCTTTTCTGACCTTGATAACGACTCTTCACGCGCTTGGGCTCGTCCTTATGTAAAAGCAGCAGTAGACCTTAATATTATCAACGGCTTTGAAGACGGCACATTCCGTGCAGGTGAACCCGTTACATACGAGCAGGCAGTAAAGATGCTCGTTTGTGCAGCAGGTTACGAAATCGTTGCGCAGAGCGAATATAATAAAGCGATTATTTCAAACCCCAACGCTACATGGTCTGCAGGTTATATTTCTGCTGCTAACAAGCACGGCTTTACAAAGGGAGCAGTAACTGCAGAAATTTCGGAACCTGCTTCAAGAGGTGTCGTAGCACTTCTTACAAGTAACGCTATTGATGTTACTCCGCTTGTTCAAAATGCGGACGGTAGCGTAGGAAAGGGCGAAAATACAGAAAGTGAAGAAAAGACAGTTGTTGAAGTAAAGGGTATCGTTTCAGGTACTTACTATACAGGTATTGATGCTTCCAGTGCAGGTATCAGCCTTAAGGAAATCAAGATTTTAACAACTGAAAATGGTGAAGAAACATACGAGCTTTCTGACGAACTTGCAAACGCTATCGATTTTGAAGACCTTATCGGTAAGGGCGTAACTGCTTACTACAACACCCTTGACCGTAAACTTACATCTATTACAAAGGCAAACAACACAATTACTCTCATCAACGAAAAAGATGTAATTCGTCCCATCGAAAATGGAAGAATCAAGTACTATAATGATAATAAAAAAACAACAACAGTTGACCTTTCCGACTACACTGTTATCTATAACGGAAAGTATATTCCTTCAAACAGTGACATTATAGAAGACCTCAACGAAGATTTTACAAGCGGTACAATCGAACTTATCGAAACAGGTCGCAGAAAGTTTGCAAAGATTACAAGCTACGATGTTTATGTTGTAGAAAGTTTCAACAGAACATCAGGCAAGATTACTTTCAAGTATGACGGCGGTTACTACACATTCCCCTCAGCAACAGACGACAAGCCTGAAATCTATGTTGACGGTGTGAAAAAGGAATACGATTCACTCACACTTCGTGCATTTAATGTAATTAACTTTATGGAAGCACCCGAAGTTGGCGGCAACTCTATCAGTAAGATGTATGTTACTACCAAGCAGTACAGTGGCAAGGTAACAGCAGAACTTGACAAGGAAAGAGTTGTAGAGCTTACCAATAAGGAAGTTATACTTACAAATATGTATAATGACTTTGAAGGCTCAGGCAAGGCACCCTTCACACTCGGTGACACTTACACGTACTACCTTGACTACACAGGTCAGCTTGCAGCGATAGACTATAATCCTCTTACATCAGGCGAGTATGACCTTGGTTATATCATTGACGCCGACAGAGTGGCAGTAAGCCTTATCAAGAAAGATAAGACATTTGAAATTGTTACCATGAAGAACAAGGTAAAGGTTGACGGCGTTTCAACTGATAACAGTGATGTAAAGGCTAAACTTGAAGATATTGCTTACGACCTTTACGGCACAGATGTGTGCTCACAGCCCGTAAAATATATCATAACAAACGGCGAACTTTCCGCAATTGATACAGCAGCGACTGCAGAAGGCGAAAGAGCGACTGCAATCGGCTCAAACAGCGATGATACATTCATCTATAACGACGGTGGCAATGCAGCAACAACCAGAACCAGCCTGACATTAAGCGGCATGGCATATCAGGTTTCAGCGTCTACTGTAGTTGTATATGTTCCCGAAGACAGCACAAACGACAGCGACTACTCTATCATGGCTCCTTCCAAGGCATTTGTGTCAGGTGGCACACGCGAAGTTAAAATCTTCGGTGCAGATCCCGAACAGAGAACAAAACAGCCTTCTATGGTTCTTATTTACGGTGTTGACCCCGCATACGACTTTGTTTCATCGACTCCCTATATGGTAGTAAGCGGTGTTGACAGAGCTAATCGTCAGATCAGGGGTTATGAAAAGGGCGGCGCTAGCGAGGAAATAATTGCTATTTCAGAAGACAAGTTCAAGACTTTTGAGGATGACGATGCTTTAGTATCATTTGAAGAAGTGGGCGAAGGTGACGTTATCCGTTATATCGAAGATGCATCAGGCGTAATTGCTATCGAAATGATTTACGATGCAAGCGACGAAGAACTTCTTTATTCTGCAGGTCCCGATGAAGATTATATGTACTTCAGATCTTACACCAGCAATGTAGGTGACCTTAAGATAAGATATCTGGAAGCATTCGACGTTATCGGAACTACACAGCTAAGCGCAACTAAAGCAATGGGTAGCAGTTATACCGAAGCTCAGAAGCAGGAAGAAGGAAACATCTTCACATTCGGTCTTACATCAAGCACTAATGTTTACAGATTTGATGAAGAAGGAAACCTTATTGCTGAACCCAGTGATACAAAGTACGATAATATCGGTATTTCTGAAGGAAACTCAAGTGAAATCATTGTTTTCGTAACAGATACTACAAACAGCACAGCAAAGGCTATTTATATTGTAAAATAAACATCTTTAAACACGGTGGCGAACGCCACCGTGTTTTTTACCGTATAAGAAATTGAGTGTTTTTTCGCGAGCAATATTTGTCAGTTTAAAATTTAGTTGGGACGCGAAATGGGTGAAGCGGCACGCTTCTTTTTTGTGCAAATTCGCTCTTTACCTGTCGTTTGTTTTGTGATAAAATAATTATAATTATTCTAAAAGGTGATTTTTATGAAAAGACGCACTTCAAAACAAATAAATATCGGTGGTGTTTTGGTTGGCGGCGGCGCACCTGTAAGCGTGCAGTCAATGTGCAATACAGACACCCGTGATGTAGCTGCAACAGTAAGTCAGATACAGGAACTTTTTTTGGCAGGCTGTGATATAGTGCGACTTGCAATCCCTGATATGACTGCGGCAAAAGCTGTTGCCGAAATAAAAAAGCAAGTGGATATTCCGATAGTTGCCGATATTCATTTTGACTACCGTCTTGCGCTTGAGTGCGCAAAAGGTGGCGTTGATAAAATTCGTATAAACCCCGGAAATATAGGCTCTGCCGACCGCGTAAAGGCGGTTGCAGACGAATGTGGCTCTCGCAATATCCCTATCCGTATCGGTGTAAACGGCGGTTCACTTGAAAGAGAAATTCTTGCAAAATACGGTGCGCCCACTCCCGAAGCACTCTGCGAAAGTGCACTTTCGCACATAAAACTTCTTGAAGATTGCAATTTCTACGACATCGCTCTTTCTATTAAAAGCAGCAGCGTAGAATCAACAGTTTCTGCTTACAGAAAAATTGCGGATATGATAGATTACCCCCTCCATATAGGCGTTACCGAGGCAGGTACAGAATACGGCGGTGTTGTGAAAAACAGTATCGGTATCGGCAGCTTGCTACTTGACGGAATAGGGGATACTCTCCGCGTTTCGCTTACTGCACTACCCGTGCGTGAGGTGGCGGCAGGAATAGAAATTCTCCGCGCACTTAATCTGCGTAGCGGAATAAGATTCGTCAGCTGTCCTACCTGTGGCAGATGTCAGGTGGATATGATTCCCGTGGCAAATGAAATAAATGAAAGAATATCAAAAACAGATAAAAATATTACCGTCGCAGTTATGGGCTGTGCAGTAAACGGCCCGGGAGAAGCGCGTGAGGCTGATATTGGTATTGCCTGCGGAAAAGGTGAGGCGCTTCTTTTCAAAAATGGACAAACAATCCGTAAAATCCCTATTGAAAAAGCCGCAGATGAACTTTTCAAGGAAATTGAGGAATTATAATGCAAAACTACACTTTGGGCGAGGCGTTTATAAATGCGCAATACAGCGGCCCCTTGAAAGATGCTAAAATACTTGGCATTTCAGCGGACGCGAATGAGCGAACAATTACTGCCAACGCCGTTTCAGACACAATATTTGAATATAGTGAAGTGGAAAAGTTTATAAAGAACGTCAAGGAAAGTTATAAACTCCGCGATTTTGTGTTAAACCTTTCTTTTGATGCAGGGAAAATAGACGAAAATGATGCTGCAAACTACTGCATAGATGCGATTTTGTCACAAAATCCTTTCTGGCGTGCAATTCTTGACAGTTGTATTTTAAGCTCTGAAAAAGAGAGTATAACGGTGTTCTTGCGCCACGGAAATATTGACCTTGCCGAAAACGAAGGTGTTGGCAAGGAAATTTCTGCGTGCCTTAAAAAGTGGTTTGGTATCGAAAAAACAGTTTCTTTTGATATTGACGAAATGACGGTAGAGAAAAATCTCGAACCTATTTATATAAAAAAGGAAAATTCTGCTCCAAAGAAGATTGTTTCCGTGGCATCGGAAGGTGCACTGATGGGAAAGCCTTTCCCCGTAAACGACCTTATAAACATAAAAGAAATCGATAACTACACTGGAAACTGTATGATTTGCGGTGAGGTTTTTGGAATAGATTCCAGAGAAATTACAAAAATCAAAAAATCAATCGTTTCTTTCTACATAACAGACTACACATCTTCGATTACCTGTAAGTGCTTTGTCCCCATTGCCGCAACCGAAGAGGTTACAGGAGCACTTAAGAAAACGGGCGTAGTCGCTCTCCGCGGCAAGGCGGAAATGGATAATTTCTCTCACGAGCTTACAGTTATGGCGCGTGATATTATTCCCTACGAACTCCCCCGCGAGAAGGACGAAGCCGAGGAGAAACGAGTGGAACTCCACGCGCATACAAAATCATCAGCCATGGACGCTGTTGTCAGTGCAAAAGACCTTGTAAAACAGGCTATAAAATACGGTCACAAGGCTATCGCCATAACAGACCACGGATGCGTGCAGGCATTTCCGGAGGCGTTCCATACAGCTGACGAAACCATAAAAATACTTTACGGCTGTGAGGGATATCTCATTGAAAAGGGTTCTCCCCTTGCGCGTGAAACGAAGCGGTATCACATAATTATATTTGCGCAAAATCTTACAGGCCTTAAAAACCTTTACAAGCTTGTAAGCGCATCCAATCTGGAACATTTTTATAAAAGACCGCTCATTCCCAGAGATGTGCTTGACGCCCATCGTGAAGGGCTTATATTGGGCTCTGCATGTGAAGCGGGCGAACTTTTCCGCGCAGTTTTAAGCGGTGAAAGTGATGAGGAATTGGAGCGTATTGCTTCATATTATGACTATCTTGAAGTTCAACCGATAGGGAATAATGAATATCTCGTGCGCAATGGTACAGTTGCTGACCGCGAGGGACTTTGCGAGCTTAATCGCAAGGTTATTGCTCTCGGGGACAAGCTTGGAAAACTCGTTGTAGCAACGGGTGACGTGCATTTTCTTCGCAAACGTGACGAGGTTTTCCGCCGTATTCTTCAGGCGGGCCAAGGCTATCAGGATGCTGATATGCAGGCACCTCTTTACTTCAGAACAACCCGTGAAATGCTCGATGAATTTTCCTATCTTCCCGAAGAAAAGGCGTACGAAATTGTTGTAACAAACACCAATAAAATAGCTGATATGATTGAAAACATACGCCCCGTACCCAAGGGGAATTTCCCGCCGAAAATCGAGGGAAGCGCCGAAGATATTGAGCGTATTGCCCGTGAAACCGCCGAAGGTTTGTATGGATCTCCTCTGCCTCAGAAGATTGAGGATAGGCTTCAGAAAGAACTTAAAAGCGTTATTGGTAACGGCTACGCCGACCTTTATAACATCGCGCGACTTCTCGTTAAACACTCGCGCGAGGAAGGATATGTTGTAGGCTCACGTGGTAGCGTAGGCTCGTCATTTCTGGCGTATTGCGCACAGATTACTGAGGTTAATTCACTGCCTCCGCATTACAGATGCCCGAATTGTAAAAACACCGAGTTCACAGAGGATGAAAGTTATGACTCGGGACTTGATATGCCAGACAAAAACTGCCCCGTTTGCGGCACTCCTTATGTGAAAGACGGTCACAATATTCCCTTTGAAACCTTCCTTGGATTCAAGGGTGACAAACAGCCCGATATCGACCTTAACTTCTCGGGTGAAAATCAGGCAAGCGCCCATAAATATACGGAAGAAATCTTCGGCAAGGGCTATGTTTTCCGCGCAGGAACGGTAAGTACAGTTGCAGAGAAAACGGCGTACGGCTATGTCAGAAAGTACTTCGAACAGAAGGGCGAGTATGTTCACAATGCCGAGGTGGAACGCCTTAAAAAAGGAATAATGAATGTAAAAACCACGACAGGACAGCACCCCGGCGGTGTTATCGTTCTTCCCAAGGGGCACGATATTCACGAATTCACGCCCATTCAGCACCCTGCTGAAAAGGCGGAAAGCGGCATCATAACAACTCACTTTGATTACCATAGCATCGACGAAAACCTGCTCAAACTCGATATTCTCGGCCACGATGACCCCACTATGATTCGTATGCTTCAGGACCTTACGGGAGTTGACCCGACAAAAGTTCCACTCGACGACAAGGATGTTATGAGCCTTTTCCTCGGTACCGAAGCTCTTGGAGTCACCCCCGAAGATATAGGTAGCGAAACGGGCACATTCGCCGTTCCCGAGTTTGGTACAAAATTCGTCCGTCAGATGCTTGTCGACACAAAACCGACATCCCTTGGCGAACTTGTCCGCATTTCAGGACTTTCTCACGGTACTGATGTGTGGACAAATAACGCTCAGACCCTTATTGAAAAGGGAATATGTACACTTCGAAACGCAATCTGCTGCCGTGACGATATTATGATTTACCTGTCAAACCGCGGACTTCCCGAGGCAAGAGCATTTACCATAATGGAACAGGTTCGTAAGGGTAAAAAGCTTAAACCCGAGGACGAAGCGGAAATGCGTGAACATAACGTTCCCGAGTGGTACATTGAATCGTGTAACAAAATTCAGTATATGTTCCCGCGCGCCCACGCAGCGGCATATGTCACAATGTCACTTCGTGTTGCATATTTCAAGGTGCATCATCCGATAGCATTCTACCAGTCGTACTATACTGTCCGTGCAGATACGTTTGACTACGAAACAATGGCAACGGGAAGAGAAAACCTGCTCCGCAAGATGCACGAACTTCGCTCCATTGAAAATCCGTCAGCACGTGATAAAGCAACCATTACCATTATGGAAGTAGTAAACGAAATGTACGCACGCGGTATTGAGTTTATGCCGATTGACATCTATCTGTCTCACCCGACAAAGTACCTTAATATAAATGGTAAGATACTTCCCGCTCTCAACAGCATAGCAGGAATGGGTGACCGCGCGGCGCAGTCGATAGCCGACGCCCGTGAAAAAGGAAAATTTTTCTCTATCGATGATTTCAAACAGAGAACAAGTGTCAGCGAAACACATATCGAACTTCTGAAAAGCTTTGGTTGCTTTAACGGAATTCCGCAAAGTGCACAGGTAAGTATGTTTGAAATGATGTAACAAAAAAATGCCCCCTTTCGTACAATGGTATTGAGAGGGGGCATAATTTTTGAAAAAAAGATATTGCCGTCCGTGTGGGCTTTTTACCCTTGCATACATAGCAGGGATTTTCACCGCTCTGATTCTTCCGACGTGGCTTCTTGCCGTGATAGAGGGGGTTCTTATTATAGTTTTAGGCTGCACGATGATTCGAATTTAATAAGGAGGTCTTTTGATGAAAGTAGTCGTAATGAAACTTCCGAAATTTTTGCGGGGTATAACAAAAGCAATATTCAGAATAAAATAAGACAGGGGAGACACCCTGTCTTATTTTTTGTGAAATTTACTTATAAAAATTAACGGAAAGTGTTGAAAAAAGGTAAAAAAAGTGATATAGTATATATACGAATATCTATATTCTACAAAGGGGATGAATTTTATGAAGAAAAGACTACTTTCATTGATGGCTTTTGGGGTGCTTGCAGTAACGTTGTGTGCTTGCGGCGGCGAAAATGTTATGACGGTAAAGGAAAAACATATTCGCATGAAGAAGGATGAAAGTTATACTATAAAGGTAGAACAGACTAAGGAAGAGGAACTTACTTGGTCGAGCAATGACGAATCTATCGCTGTTGTTTCTCCGGAAGGCACCGTTTCTGCCGTTGGCAGCGGAATTACAACTGTTACCGCCCGCGGAGAAAAGGCGTATGTTCATGTGGGCGTAGTTGTTGACGGAGACGGCGACTATATTGACAAGGACGGAAACCTTGTGCGCGTGCGTAATGAAAAGTCAGATATTACAGAAATTGTTGTTGGTGTGCATGCCGGCGGTAAAAATGATGTAACTTTGGAAGTTGGAAAGAGTTATCAGCTTGTTGCATATAAAACACCCTCCGATTCAAAGGATACTATCGACTGGGAATGTAATAAAACAGACATCGCCCGTGTCGATAAAAACGGCAAACTTCAGGTGTTTAGCAAGGGAACCGCAATCGTTTCAGCATATGCACCGAACAATGTAAAAGGCGAACTTATAATACGTTGTAAATGATGTTTTGACGGCGTAGACCATACTATATATTGTGGTGGAAATTTGCGATAAAACTAAAACAAAAATATTACAAAAATATTTCGTCAAAACTTACAAAAAAGCATAACAACATTTGGGTAAAAATCAAACAACAAATTTAACAAAAACACTTGAATTTTTACTCGCTTAGGAGTATAATTCTAAATGTATAAGTGATGTGGGGATAGTTTTACCCTCGCGTACATAGTTTTGTGAATTAATTTAATTTAAATTTATTATTATAGAGGAGGAAAACGAAATGAAAAAATTCATGAAGGCAATCGCTTTCGCAACAGTAATGTGTCTTGTTCTTTCAACAGTAGCTTTCGCAGCAGCTGAAATTACAGACTACACAACAAAGGCAATTACAGTTACTGTTGAAGGTGTTCAGAAGGGTGAACAGGTTGCAATCATCATCACAAAGAATGGTGCAGATTTCACAAAAGAAAACATCCTTTTCGTGGACCAGAAGGCAGCAGGTGCTAGCACAGCAGTATTCAACACAACTATTACAGAAGCTGACGTAGAAACAGTTGACGTTTACGCTGGCTTCGCTTCTAACTCAGCTTCAGCGGCAGTTCTCGTTGCAGCAGATGTTGAACTCACAACGGAAGAAGTTGTTGAGATCACAGTTACATTGAAGGATGTACAGATCGTTAATGACATTACAGAAGTAACAGAAAACGATGTTGTTATCAGCAGTGCTGAACCTGACACAAAGGCAGCTCTTGTATACTTCAAGATTAATGTAGCAAATGCTGAAGCAGGCGATATCGCAGGTATGGCTTGGGCATTCGTTGTACAGAACGACGAGACAGAGGTAGAAGCTACAAAGTATGCTGAAGCAGACTCAACTATCGTTGCCGCTCTCGGCAGTGTTCTTACAGGCGATGTTGAAATCGCAGCAGCACTTGATAGCACAGGCTACACAGTAACAGATGCAAAAGTTCTTCTTAGCGTAAAAGGCGAAGAAGTTGAACTCGCAGAATAATTTTCAGGAGGTAATTAATGATGAAAAAGTATAACACACCCGAAATCGTTACATTAGCTCTTGATGTAGTTGATGTAATCGAAACAAGCGCTCCTCAGGACGTTGCTGCTAAGTATGCACAGGTTAACTTCTCACAGGCTAACGTGCAGACAATTGCAGAATCAATCGACGAAATGCAGGACACATGGTCTTGGTAATCGATTAGATTATTCAGAGCTAATAAAAGGTACAGAGATTTTCTCTGTACCTTTTTTATTTCCTTTGCTAAAAACGCTTGATTTTAGTTAAAAAATACTTGCAAACACCTCCGAATTGTAGTATAATTCTATATGTATAGATAATGGGGTGGTGCCCCGATGTTCATAATTTTGCAAATAAATTTTGATATATATTATAAGGGGAGGAAAATAGAATGAAAAAGTTTATGAAGGCAATTGCTTTCGCAACAGTAATGTGCCTCGTTCTTTCGACAGCAGCTTTCGCCACAGTTGAAGTTACAGACTTTGCAGCAAAGAAAGTTTCTATTACTGTTGAAGATGTTCAGAAGGGTGAACAGGTTGCAATCATCATTACAAAGGGTGAAGCAGCAACAGATGACGCGTTCACTACTGAAACAATCCTTTTTGTTGACCAGAAAGCTGCAGAATCAACAAATGCAGTGTTTGAAGCTGAAATCACAGATTCTTCTGTAGAGGCTATTGACATTTACGCTGGTTACGCTTCTAACTCATCTGAAGACGCAGTTAAGGTTGGTAACGACATTCCGATTGTTGCGGACACAAAACTTACATTGGTAACTGCACAGGTTATCGACGATGTTACAGCAGGAGATGACTACGATGCTGAAACAATGGGCGAAGCTAATCCTGGTACAAAGGGTTCTCTTGTATGGCTTAAGCTCAATGCAACAAACATTGCAGCAGGCGACCTTACACAGATGTGGTGGGCGTTCCATATAACAAACAACGAAACATCAGAAACAGATACTAAGTACTCAGCAGGTGATGTTGCAGTTCTCGGCCTTGGCACAGTTCTTACAGGTGATGTTGAAATTGCAGCAGCATTTGAAAGCACAGGCTACACTGTAACAGGCGCGAACGCTGTATTCTTTTTGAAGGGTGAAGACGTTCACACCGCAACAGGTGATCTTCTTGAAGAAATCATAGGCGACAAAACAGAATAATTTTCAGGAGGTAATTAATGATGAAAAAGTATAACACACCCGAAATCGTTACATTAGCTCTTGATGTAGTTGATGTAATCGAAACAAGCGCTCCTCAGGACGTTGCTGCTAAGTATGCACAGGTTAACTTCTCACAGGCTAACGTGCAGACAATTGCAGAATCAATCGACGAAATGCAGAACACATGGTCTTGGTAATCGATTAGATTATTCAGAACTAAAAAAAGGTACGGAACTATCTGGTGGTAGCCTTATGTTCCGTACCTTTTTTCTGCCGTATAGGAATTTGAGCGCTTTTTCGCGAGTGATATTTGTATGTTTAAAATTCAGTTGAGACGCGAAACGGGTGAAGCGGCACGCTTCTTATTATTCGTAAATGGGGAACTTTTCGCAAAGTGCGATAACTTCCTTTGTGATCTGCTCCTTGCTATTTTCAAAATCAGTAGCAACGAGTTTCATCCATTTAGCAATCTTTTTCATTTCTTCTTCCTTGAAACCGCGAGATGTAACTGCAGGTGCACCTACACGGATACCGCTTGTAACAAAGGGGCTCTGCTTATCGTTGGGAATTGCATTCTTGTTAACTGTGATATGAACCTCATCAAGACGGTGTTCCATTTCCTTGCCGGTAATATCAAAGGGGCACAGGTCAATCAGCATCAGGTGGTTGTCAGTATCATCAGATACAACATTGAAACCTTCTTCTTTAAGCGCCTCGCAAAGAACCTTTGCGTTCTTCACTATCTGCTTCTGATATTCCTTGAACTCGTCTGTAAGGGCTTCACCAAAAGCAACTGCCTTTGCCGCGATGATGTGCATAAGTGGTCCGCCCTGCGTTCCGGGGAATACAGCTTTGTCAATCTGCTTTGCATATTCTTCCTTACAAAGAATCAGACCGCCACGGGGACCGCGAAGAGTCTTGTGTGTTGTGGTTGTAACAACATCAGCGTAGGGGACAGGACTTGGATGAAGACCTGCTGCAACAAGACCTGCAATGTGAGCCATATCAACCATAAGGATAGCGCCAACTTCGTCAGCAACTTCACGGAATTTAGCGAAATCAATAGTTCTTGAATATGCACTTGCACCTGCTACTATAAGCTTAGGCTTGCACTCAAGCGCGATTTCACGCATCTTGTTATAATCAATCATACCTGTTTCATCGTCTACGCCGTAAGGAACGATGTTGAAATACTTACCGCTGATATTAACGGGAGAACCATGTGACAGATGTCCGCCATGCGCAAGGTTCATACCCATAACTGTATCGCCGGGCTGAAGGAATGCAAAAAATACTGCAAGGTTTGCATTAGCGCCACTGTGAGGCTGAACATTCGCATGCTCTGCGCCGAAAAGTTCCTTCGCGCGCTCGATTGCGATTGTTTCAACTTCGTCTACATGGATACAGCCACCGTAATAACGCTTTCCGCTGTAACCTTCGGCATACTTATTTGTAAGCACTGTTCCAGCAGCAAGAAGCACTGCCTTTGAAACAATGTTTTCTGACGCAATCAGTTCAATGTTGTGCTGCTGGCGAGTAAGTTCTCTGTTGCAGGCAGCATAAACTTCGCTGTCAAAATTATTGAGTTCTTCAAAAAAGTTCATATCCAAATCTCCTTTTGTAAAACAAATCTTTCCTTAATTATATTATATAATGAAAGAACTCTGATTTCAAGGGAAATAAACAAAAACACCGCAGAAAATTTCTGCGGTGTTTTCTAAATCAAATAATAACTTATTTAATCATAGAAGCAACTTCATCTGCGAAGTTGTCTTCTTTCTTTTCAAGGCCTTCGCCCTTTTCAAAACGAACGAAGTTTACAAGCTTAACGCCCTTTGATTCAAGGTACTTACCAACTTTCTGATCGTTATCCTTAACGAATTCCTGCTGAAGAAGGCAGTTCTGTTCAAAGAACTTGTTAATCTTACCGCCCATCATCTTTTCAATGATTGCATCGGGCTTAGAAGCGTTCTTAGGATCCTCCTTAATCTGAGCCATAAGGATACCCTTTTCCTTTTCAAGGTCTTCTGCAGGAACAGTTTCGGAAGTAAGATAAAGGGGATTGATAGCTGCAATCTGCATTGCTGCATCTCTTGCTGCTTCATACTTTTCTTCGCTGTCAAGAGCAGCTTCAGCTTCTACAAGAACACCGATTCTGCCACCACCGTGTGTGTATGAGCAAACATTACCTTCGATTCTGGAAAATCTTCTGATGTTCATATTTTCGCCGATTTTCGCGATAAGAGCTGTAAGAGCGTCGCCAACTGTACCTTCGCCGCAGGGAAGAGTCTTAAGTTCTTCAACGTCAGCAGGTGCCTTTTCTACAACGATCTTTGCAACTTCTTCAACGAATGCCTGGAACTCGTCGTTCTTTGCAACGAAGTCTGTTTCAGAGTTAACTTCAACAAGAACACCAATCTTCTTATCATCTGTAAGGTAAGCCTTTACGATACCTTCAGATGCGATTCTGCCGGATTTTTTCTGAGCTGTAGCAAGTCCCTTTTCACGGAGAAAGTCGATAGCTTTTTCCATGTCGCCGTTTGTTTCGGAAAGAGCCTTTTTACAGTCCATCATACCGCAGCCTGTTTTTTCTCTTAATTCTTTAACATCCTGAGCTGTGAAATTCATATTAATAACATTCCTTTCGTAATATTATTCAAGTGTGATATCGATTTCTTCTTCCTCTGCAGCAGCTTCAGCCTTACCTTCACGGCCTTCAACTACTGCGTTAGCGATAGTTGAAACAACAAGCTTAACTGCACGGATAGCATCGTCGTTACCGGGGATTACGTAGTCAACATCCTCGGGATCACAGTTTGTATCAACGATAGCAACGATTGGAATGTTGAGCTTCTTAGCTTCAGCGATAGCAATTCTTTCTTTTCTGGGGTCAACGATGAAGATTGCTGCGGGAGCCTTCTTCATACCCTTGATACCGCCAAGGTACTTTTCAAGCTTTTCCATTTCGCCACGGAGACCGATAACTTCCTTCTTGGGAAGAAGGTCGAATGTGCCGTCTTCTTCCATCTTATGAA